>DCDZ01000003.1:0-25125 GCA_002316675.1 Tyzzerella sp. UBA1042 | reverse complement strand
TGCGGTGAAGGAGTCAGCCAATGATTGAACCAAAGGTTTTTTCCGTAGGACAAATTAATAGATATATTAAAAACCTGATGGAGAATGATATTATATTAAGCAGCCTTTTGGTGAAGGGTGAAATATCAAACTTTAAAGCCCACACAGGAGGGCACTTCTATTTTAGCTTGAAGGATAGTATTGGGGCCATTTCCTGCCTTATGTTTCGTCAGGATGCCTTGCGCTTGCCCTTTGTTCCGGAAAACGGGATGAGTGTCATACTGTACGGATATATTTCCCTGTATGAAAAAACAGGGCAGTATCAGCTGTATGCCGAAATGATGGAGCCTGTGGGCATCGGGTCTTTGCAAATTGCCTTCGACCAGCTGAAGAAAAAGCTGGAGGAGGAAGGCTTATTCGACCTTGATTTTAAGCGGGAATTACCCCCACACACAAAAAACATTGCCATCATTACCTCCCCCACGGGAGCGGCGATTAGAGATATTATTCAGATTGCAAAGCGCAGAGACTCAAGGGTAAATATCGCTATTTTCCCCACCTTGGTGCAAGGGGAAAGGGCTGCGGAGGAGATTGTGCAGGCCTTAAGGCTGGCCAATGCATGGGGCAAGGCAGATGTGATTATTCTGGGCCGAGGTGGCGGTTCTATCGAGGATTTATGGGCATTTAATGAAGAAAAGGTTGCCAGAGCAATTTTTGCCTCGGAAACTCCGGTGATTTCTGCTGTGGGCCACGAAACAGATTTTACCATCGCTGATTTTGTTGCCGATTTACGAGCGCCTACGCCATCGGCGGCGGCGGAACTGGCAACACAGCTGTTGGCACAAGAAATCAATACCGTTGTTCAGCTTGAAGATCGTCTGGTGAAAAACACTATGGCCATTTTTGAGGATGCAAGGCGAAGACTGGAATATATTAAGGAACGCCCTATATTTAAGCGCCCCTTGGATCGGGTGATTGACACACAGCTTTTGCTGGAAAAATTAGAAATAAATATGATGCGGGCAGCGGATCAAAGGCTGCAGCGTTTCACAGAGAAAATGACGGGTCTGGAGCTACGGTTAAATGCTTCCTCACCCTTGATGATAATAAAACGGGGATATTCTATGGTGACGCAGGAAAACGGTGCTTCGGTTGCTTCCGTAACCCAAGTGGAAGTAAATGATGTTATCCGTTTGCGGTTTCGTGACGGACAAATTAAGGCAAAGATATTGGAAAAGGCGGTGATGGATTTTGGCGAAGAAAAGGCAGACATTTGAAGAATCCATAAAACGGCTGGAGGAAATCGTGGAAAAGCTGGAGCAAGAGGAGGTTCCCTTGGAAGAAGCTGTGGCCCTTTATAAGGAAGGCTTGGGGCTATCGGGCACTTGTAAGGAAAAGCTGGCGGCAGTGGAGGGCGAGATTTTCCTTTTGCGTAAGGAAGCGGGATTATGGAAGGAAGAACCCTTTCAGACAGAGGAGCGGGAACAATGAAGCATTTGGAAGAACAGATGAAGCAAGGGATTGCATATATTGAAGAAAAGCTGGAGGCCTTTATGCCTGCCCAAGAACAGCTTCCCCCTGTGATATTTGAGGCCATGAGGTATAGTCTGTTTGCCGGAGGCAAGCGACTGCGGCCCATGATGCTTCTGGCCGCCTGTGAAGCTGTTGGCGGCAAGAAGGAGGATGGGGTTCCCTTTGCCTGTGCAGTGGAAATGATTCATACCTATTCTTTAATCCATGATGATTTGCCTGCCATGGATAATGATGATTATCGCCGTGGCAAGCGGACGAATCATAAGGTTTTTGGAGAGGATATGGCAATTCTTGCGGGGGATGGCTTGCTTCACTATGCCATGGAGGTTATGGCGGAGGCTTGTTATGCAAACCCCAACAAGAAAACAACGGGAGCCATGCAGGCCATTGCCCATGGGGCGGGCATTCATGGTATGCTCATTGGGCAGGTTGCGGATGTTTTTTATGAAGGAAAGCCCCTTACGGCAGATACCTTGGAGTTTATTCATATTCATAAAACAGCCGCTATGATTCGTGCCGCACTAAAGGCAGGCGCCCTCTTAGGCGGTGCAACAGAAGAAACGGCGGAAAAATTTGCTTTAGCAGGGGAAAAAATCGGCGTTGCGTTTCAAATCGTAGACGATATTTTAGATGTGACCAGTACCATGGAGGAATTGGGAAAACCCATTCATAGTGATGAAAAGAATGAAAAAATAACCTACGTCACCCTCTATGGCATTGAAAAATCCAAAGAAATTGCAAATACCCTTTCCAATGAAGCCATAGCCATATGGGAAGAATTCGGAGAGAAAGGAAACTTTTTAAAGAATTTAACACAATACTTGACAAAAAGAACGTATTAACCTTTGAGGGATACTGTAAGAAAGAAGATGGGAGCATGGGATTTAGGGAAATCACATATAACGTGCCGCTTTGGGCGGCAATTGTTTCCTGGGCAATTGCCCAAGGCTCAAAGATAATTTTGACGCTTATTATAGACAAACGATTTGATGCAACCAGAATTGTGGGAACGGGAGGTATGCCAAGCTCTCATACATCTCTGGTGATGGCCCTGGCCTTCAGTGTGGGGAAATACAATGGTTTCTCTTCACATTTATTTGCTGTTGCTTTAATTTTTGCCTTTGTTGTGATGTATGATGCGGCGGGCATTCGCAGGGCGGCAGGAAAGCAGGCTGAAATTATTAATATGCTGCTACTGAAGCATGAGGTTCCTAATAAGCAGCGGTTGAAAGAGCTTTTGGGGCATACCCCCCTGGAGGTTTTTGTCGGAAGTCTTTTGGGCATTGTGGTAGGCCTTTGGGTGTAGAAAGAAAGAGAGCAGGTGAAGCTGTGGGCGGATTGCTGAACAAAATCCAAGCCACCGGAGATATTAAAAAAATGAAGGAACAGGAGCTTGAACCTCTTTGTGGGGAGATCAGGAAGTTTCTGCTGCAAAATGTTTGCAAAACGGGAGGGCATTTGGCCTCCAATCTGGGTGTTGTGGAGCTAACCGTTGCGTTAGAGTATATATTCAATCTTCCGGAGGATAAAATTGTTTGGGATGTGGGCCATCAAGCTTATATTCATAAAATACTGACAGGCAGACAAAAAGAGTTTTCTACCCTGCGGCAGCTAGACGGCTTAAGCGGCTTTCCAAAGCCCCAAGAAAGCCCGGCGGATGCCTTTGCCGCAGGACATAGCTCAACCTCTATTTCTGCGGCCTTGGGGATTGCAAAGGCCAGAGATTTGCAGGGAAAAAAGAATAACGTGCTGGCCGTCATCGGGGATGGCTCCATGACCGGCGGCCTTGCGTATGAGGCTTTGAATAATGCCGGACGGGACAAAACAAATTTCATTGTAATTCTGAATGATAACCAAATGTCCATTGATCATAATGTTGGTGCAATCAGCAAGCATTTAAACAGCCTGCGCACCAGTAACCATTACCGCACACTAAAGGAAAGTTTTAAGCAGTTTCGGGATATGGTTCCCGTGCTGGGCAAGGCCACGTATCTGGTTTTGGAAAAGCTGCGGGATAGTGCAAAGCTTCTGTTTCTGGAGGGAGCTGTTTTTGAGGAATTTGGATTCAAATATATTGGGCCTGTGGATGGCCATAATCTGCAGGAAATGCTTGAAATTTTTAGAAATGTGAAGGATTCCAAAGAGCCTATTCTGATTCATGTGAAAACAATCAAGGGCAAAGGCTATCTGCCTGCGGAAAAAAGTCCGGGGCCGTTTCATGGCGTCGGTGCGTTTGACCTAAAAACCGGAAAAGGTTTGGGAAAAAGTGCTTCCCCCAGCTGGTCTGGGGTTTTTGGTAAAAAAATGGTTGCCCTTGGGAAAAAAAATCACAATATCGTGGGAATTACAGCGGCCATGTGCAGCGGCACGGGCTTTGAAGAGTTTAGCGAGGCCTTTCCGGAGCGGTTTTTTGATGTTGCCATTGCGGAACAGCATGGAACAACATTTGCCGCAGGCTTGGCCAGCCAAGGCATGGTGCCTGTATTTGCAGTGTATTCCTCATTCTTGCAAAGAGCGTACGATCAAATCATACATGATGTTTGTATGGAAAATCTTCATGTTGTATTTGCCGTTGACCGGGCGGGCATTGTTGGTGCCGATGGGGAAACACATCAAGGAGTGTTTGATCTTTCCTTTTTAACCCATATCCCCAATATGACGGTGCTCTCCCCCAAAAATGCGTGGGAGCTGGAAGAAATGCTGGAGTACGCAGTAAATGTATGTCCGGGGCCCGTTGCCGTGCGTTATCCAAGGGGAACGGCGGAGACGGCATTTGGCGCGCATACGGCGCCAATACAATATGGAAAAGCAGAGGTTATCCAAAAAGGCAAGAACGTAGCAATTTTAGCAGAGGGACATATGCTTTCTGTGGCAAAGGAGGCTTGCGATGCCTTGACTGCAGAGGGCTTGCTGGCACCCATGCTTGTGAATATGCGCTTTATTTCCCCTTTGGATGAGGCATTATTGCAGGAGCTTGCAGCAGAATGTCCGCTGATTTTTACGGTGGAGGATAATTTGCGCAAAGGCGGCTTTGGTTCAAGGGTTTTGGAATTTTACAGCGACCATGGCTATGGAAATACAGTGATCAATTTGGCCTTCCCCGATAAATTTATTGAACAAGGGACACAAGCCCAATTATTTGACCGCTATGGTTTAGACGCGGATGGTATATATCGGAAGATGAAAGAAAAAATAGGAGAAAGCTATGGCAGATAAGGAAAGGCTGGATGTCTTGCTGGTAGAAAAAAGTTTAGCCGCCTCTCGGGAGCTGGCAAAGGCATATATTATGGCAGGCAATGTTTATGTTGACGGCATGAAAGAGGAGAAGGCCGGCACAAAGATTCCCGTGGGGGCAAACATCGAGGTGCGGGCGCCGCAAATGAAATATGTAAGCCGCGGCGGCTATAAGCTGGAAAAGGCCATGGAGGTGTTTGATCTCTCTTTGGAGGGAAAGATTTGCTTGGACATCGGCGCTTCCACTGGTGGCTTTACCGATTGTATGCTGCAAAACGGCGCCTCCAAGGTGTATGCCATTGATGTGGGGTATGGTCAGTTTGCATGGAAGCTTCGCAATGATCCGCGGGTTGTATGCCTGGAAAAAACAAACGTCCGTTACATTACCCAAGCTGAAGTACCGGAGGCGGCGGATTTTGCTTCTATTGATGTTTCTTTCATCTCTTTAACAAAGGTTTTGCCGGCAGTGCTGAATATTATGAAGGACGGTGGCAGGCTCGTATGCCTGATCAAACCCCAATTTGAAGCCGGCCGTGAAAAAGTGGGGAAAAAAGGCGTTGTGCGGGATATTGAGGTGCATAAGGAAGTGATCGAGGCCATTGCGGAGTATGCATTCCAGCATGATATTGGCATTCTGGGCCTGAATTTCTCGCCCATCAAGGGGCCGGAGGGAAATATTGAATACTTAATCTATTTAGATAAAAAACAGCAGAGGAAGACAAGAGAGGAGGTTTATTTCCTGATTAAAGAAATTGTGGGCAAATCTCATGAAATGCTTTAATCGGAAATTGCAAAGCCTATGGAAAAAGTCGGATTAATTCCCAATATTGATAAGGATAGAGATTTGTCAGTAACCAAGCGATTAACAAGGTATTTATTAGAGAAGGGCTGCATTCCCCAATTATCTGAAAAGGTTGCCGAGCTTGCGGGGCTGGATTTGTATGCCAGAAAAGAAGATGAAATCTATCAGCATTCGGATTTTATCATTTCCTTGGGCGGAGACGGAACCTTGCTGGGCGTTGGCAGAAGGGCCAGCCAATATAATACGCCAATATTAGGGGTTAATTTAGGCACACTGGGTTTTTTGACGGCGGAAGAAAAAAACAGAGCGGAATACGCCATTGATAAGGTGCTGAAGGGCGCGTATAAAAAGGAAAAGCGGATGATGCTGCAAACCTCAATTGTGACAGATGAGGGGCGCATAAACGGCATTATTGCCTTGAACGATATTTGCATCACAAGAGGAATTCTTTACAAAATTTTAGAATTCAACATATTTGTAAATGATGAATACGTAGATACCCTGCGGGCGGATGGGGTCATCATTTGTACCCCTACGGGTTCCACTGCCTATAATTTATCGGCAGGCGGGCCTGTTTTGAAGGCGGATGCCCAAATTATTGCGGTTACACCTATTGCCCCCCACACCTTAACCAGCCGATCTATTGTGGTTGCGGCAGACGATGTGGTTACGGTAGAAGTGAATCCGAGGGAGGATACGGCCTTTACCATTAGCGCAGACGGACAGGAGAATTGGAGCCTGACGGGGAAAAATGTGGTGCAAATTCGCAGAGCAAAAGAGTTTACAACAATTTTAAAGACAAATCCACAGAACTTTTACGATGTTTTGCGTCATAAGCTATCAAGATAAAAAAGACACAGAAAAAAAGGAGGCACGAGCCATGAAAATTGCCAGACACGCAAAGATTCTTGAATTAATTGAGAATTATGATATTGAAACACAGGATGAATTAGCCCAAAGGCTTTGTGATGAAGGGTTTATGGTTACACAGGCAACGGTTTCCAGAGATATTCGGGAAATGAAGCTGACCAAAATAGCTACGGAAAAAGGACGGCAGAAATATGCGGTCATTTCCGGAAATGACACAGAAATTACGGAAAGGCTTACGCGGGTGTTTAAAGAAGCAGTGGTGAAGATGGATTATGCCCAGAATATGATTGTAATTAAGACCTTGGAGGGTATGGGGATGGCCGTTGCCGTTGCCTTGGATAATATGCAAAATTCTGAAATCCTTGGCACCATTGCCGGGGATGACACGGTGTTCTGCGTTGTACGTACCCACAACCAAGCGGCAGTCATCATTGAAAAATTGTATCGTATCATTCATAGTGCATAAATTCCGATAGGAGGGAATGCTATGCTGGAAAATCTGCATATTAAAAATGTTGCATTAATTGAGGAATGCCAGGTTTCTTTTGGCCATGGGCTCAACATTCTAACGGGAGAAACAGGTGCCGGGAAATCCATGTTAATCGACTCTCTTCAATTTGCACTGGGCGGAAGAATGGGAAAGGATTTTTTGCGCAGAGGGCAAAAAATGGCCTTGGTGGAGGCATTGTTCTCAATAAAAGAGGGCGGCTTTGGGGAGAAGCTCGCGGATAGCGGCATAGCGCCGGAGGAGGATGGGAGTGTATTGATCACCCGCACCTTAAATGATGCAGGGAAGTCCGTTTGTCGTATCAATGGGAGCATGGTTACAGTAAGTATGCTGCGGGAGCTTGCGGCGGATTTAATTGATATTTACGGGCAGCATGAGCATCAATCTCTTTTAAACCCATCAAAGCATATTCGTCTATTAGATAGATTTTGTACCGGCGAATTTCATGAAGTGATAGAGGCATACCAAAAAAACTATGAACATAGAAAAGAAATTGACCGCCAGCTTGCGGAGCTTCTGGGAGATGAAGCCCAAAGAGAACAAAGGTTGGATATTTTGACCTTCCAGAAAGAAGAAATTGAAGCTGCTGCGCTGGTTGCCGGCGAAGAAGAAGAAGAACTGACTGAGAAAAAGAAGCGTTTGACGCATATGGAGCGTTTGATTCGCTTAACAATAGAAAGCACCGCGCTTTTATATGACGGCACAGATGAGATGCAATCGGCTTGTGACAGTGTAAGCATTGCTGTGGAAAATCTAAAGGAGTGTGCAGGCTTAGACCCTGCACTGGAGGGCTATGCTGCGAGCTTGGAAGGCATTTATGTGGGGTTGGAGGATATTTCAAGAGAGGTAAAGCGTTATGCCCAAAATTTGGAGGAAGACCCTGCTGAATTGGAGTTTGTGGAGGAACGGCTGCAAACAATTTATAAAATGAAACGCAAATACGGCGGCAGTGTAGAAGCAGTTTTGGAGTTTTATCGGAATATTTCCCAGGAATTGGAGTTTTTCTCGGATAGCCAAGGGCGAGTCATCCAACTGAATACAGAACGAGGGCAGGTGCAGCAGCGGTTGGAAGAAGGAGCGGAAAAATTGACTGCCCTTCGTCAGGAAGCGGCGGAGCGGATTGCAGGGCAAATTGAAGACTCCCTCAAGGACATGGAAATGAAAAATGCAAAATTTTCCATTCGGGTAACCCCCCGGGAGGAATGGAATCATTTGGGGAAGGATAAGGTTGAGTTTATGATCTCCCCCAACAAAGGGGAAGCATTGAAGCCCCTTTCTAAAATTGCTTCCGGCGGTGAAATGAGCCGTGTTATGTTGGCACTAAAAGCTGTTTTGGTGGATGCAGATGAGATTGAAACCTTCATCTTTGATGAAATTGATACAGGGGTCAGCGGAAGAACTGCCGCGAAGGTGGGGAAAAAGATGAGCCTGATTGGCGAAAAGAGACAAATTCTTTGCATTACCCATTTACCGCAGATTGCCGCCATGGCGGACAAGCATTTTTTAATCGAGAAGAAAACAAGAGACGATCAAACCCTGACAGTGGTAAGCAGCTTGGGGGAAGAGGCCTCCATACGGGAGGTGGCCCGTTTGATGGGCAGTACCGCGGTAACAGAGGCTACCTTGGCAGCTGCCAAGGAGCTGCGGGAAGTAAAAAATCTTTAGTAGCTTAGGGAGGCACAAAAAAACGGCACACTTCTGGTACAAATTGTGCCGTTTGGCTATAGTATATTATAGTTTGAATTCTTCTGGTTTTTGCGCCACCTGCAGGGAAGAATTCTGAAAAGTAGTATCATTGGCATAAGGATCTGAGAAAGCATCCTCTGAGCGGCTGGAAAGCCATTGAATATATAATAGTAACTCCTTTTTGCCCCGGTCATCCAGCTTGCTAAAATATTCAATCAGAATTTCATAATCATCTGATTTTTTGTCAGGCTCATAGGGCCGACGTATTTCATTGACACCCAGCAGATAATCCAAAGAAACATTAAAAATGGATGCGATTTTTTTTAGATCGGAAATGGAAGGCTGATTGTGACCTGATTCATAATTTGAAATAGCGGTAGCGCCATAAGTCAGATTTTTTGCCAATGCCGCCTGCGTCATTTTTTTTTCTTTTCGAAGCTGTTTAAGCCTTTCGTGAAATTCCATAGAGACACCTCGTTATAGTTAGAGAGCATATTTTTATAGAACAATTATAGATTGAAAAGGGGTTGCGCGAAAGATATAATCATAAAAACGGAAAAAAAATCGAAAAAAGTAAAAAAAAACCATGCTTTATGAAATGATAGAGAGCTAATAATATTATTTGCGTCTTATGTCAAAAAAAACGCAGAAGGTATTGACAAGTCTAGAAAAAAATGATATTTTTAAATCACACAAATCATATAGGTTTACTATGATATAAAAAGAAGCCGAGAGGAGCATTTATATGGCAACGAAAATATATATGGATAATGCTGCAACAACACCGGTAAGGGATGAGGTTTTCAATGCCGTTCTTCCTTACTTTAAAGAATTTTATGGCAATGCGTCCAGCGTGTACAGCATCGCCAAGGAAAGCAAAAAAGCTATGGAAAAGGCAAGAGGACAAGTGGCAAAGGGCATTGGTGCGAAACCGGAAGAGATTTATTTCACCGCCGGCGGTTCCGAGAGTGACAATATGGCCTTAAGAAGCATTGCCGAGTCTCTTGGGAAAAAAGGCAAGCACATTATTACCACAAAAATTGAACATCATGCAATTTTGCATACTTGTGAATATTTAGAGAAGCATGGCTATGAAGTAACTTATTTGCCTGTGGATGAATTTGGAAAAATTAAGTTGGAGGAGCTTGAAAAAAGCATTCGTCCCGATACCATTTTAATTTCTATTATGTTTGCGAACAATGAAATCGGTACCATTCAGCCTATCGCAGAAATTGGAAAATTGGCCCATGAAAAGGGCATTCTGTTCCATACGGATGCGGTGCAGGCGGTTGGCCACGTTCCCATCGATGTGACAGAAATGAATATTGATATGCTTTCTATGAGCGGCCATAAGCTGGGTGCGCCAAAAGGAATCGGCGCCATCTATATCCGTAAGGGCGTCCCGATTCAGCCGTTAATTCACGGCGGTGCCCAGGAAAAAAGAAAACGTGCCGGCACGGAAAATATTCCGGGAATTGTTGGCTTGGGCTTGGCTGTTGAGTTGGCAGTATCAGAAATGGAAGTTGAAACCAAAAGATTGGTTCATTTGAGAGACAAATTGATTCATGGTATTTTGGAAACCGTTCCCTTCAGCCGTTTGAATGGGCATCCTACCGAAAGACTGCCGGGGAACTGCAATATATCCTTTACCTATATTGAAGGGGAGTCCTTACTGCTTTTATTGGATGCTGTGGGCGTTGCGGCTTCCAGTGGATCGGCTTGTACCTCTGGTTCATTAGATCCCTCTCATGTTTTAATGGCCATTGGTCTGCCTCATGAAATTGCCCATGGCTCTTTAAGATTGACACTGGATCGTAATAATACAGAGGAAGAGGTTCAGTTTATTTTGGATAAGCTGCCGGGAATTGTGCAAAGATTAAGAGATATGTCTCCATTGTATGAGGAAATTGCAAATAAGAAGGCATAAAGTAAGGAACGAAGGAGGAGAAAACCATGGAATACAGCGAAAAGGTAATGGATCATTTTATGAACCCCAGAAATGTTGGTGTGATTGAAGACGCAAGCGGTATTGGCCAAGTGGGTAATATGAAGTGCGGCGACATCATGAAGGTTTATTTAAAAATAGAGGACGGACGTATTCAGGATGCAAAGTTTAAAACCTTTGGCTGTGGTGCTGCCGTAGCAACAAGCTCGATGGCAACGGAGCTAGTAAAGGGAAAGACTGTGCAAGAGGCGTTGGAAGTAACAAATAGAGCCGTTATGGAGGCCTTAGATGGCTTGCCGCCGGTAAAGGTGCATTGCTCCTGTCTTGCAGAAGAAGCCATTCATGCGGCTTTGTGGGATTATGCACAGCAAAATGGCATCGAAATCAAAGGATTAAAGCCCCCTGTAAATGATGTGGATGAATTACATCACGGAGAGGCTGAAGAGGAATAAAATATAGGAAAATTCGCCGGTATGTGTTACCGGCGAAAAAAACACCAAGGATAAAGTACCCCAATTATTCAAACAGTATGTTATGCTGAAATGAATAAGTGGGGTGCTTTATTTTTCGGGCATGACCCCCTTTTTTGCGGGGAATATGATGCAGAATGAGAGGTTATTCTATGGAGTGGGTGGCTTTGCGCAGCTTTCCTGGGGTTGTTCCGTATACTTGGCGGAAGGCCTCATAAAAATGTCTGTTGCCGCAATAACCCACACTTCTTGCAACTTCCAAAACCGGCATATCGCTTTCCATTAAAAGTTCAATGGCTTTTTGCATACGCACTCGCTTTACATACTCATAAATCGGATGCCGTTAAGCTGCTTAAACCCCGAGATGAGCTTCTGTTGATTCAGCCCGGCGGTGAGAAACAGCGAATTTCTATTGCCCGGGCGATGCTCAAGGACGCACCGCTGTTGCTTTTGGATGAGCCCACCGCCAGATTGGATGCACGCAACGAGGTGCTGATTCAGCGAGCCATTGGACAGCTTGTGAAGGGGCGAACAGTGGTGATGATTGCCCATCGCCTAGAAATCATTCAGAGGGTCCACCAGATTTTAGTTGTAAAGGGGGGTATCCATGAAAAAGGGGCCCATGAGGAGCTGATGGGAAAGAAGGGCCTTTATCATAGGCTTTGGACGTTGCAAAATAAAGCCGTTGATTGGAATATAGAATCGCAGGTGGGATAGGCCTGTTTTCTTGCACTCTTCTATATTTCCGGAGCTGTTAAATAAGGCCAGCAATAAAAATATTGATCATGTAGGGAAGTCTTTGACAGTGGGGAAATAGCATAAGTTTCATATAGAATGGGAAAAAACCAAATTTTATGAAAGAACACGTTTCGTTTTTCAAAGGACGGAAGGAGGAAATCCTGTTTTTTCTTCAAAATTTGACAAGATATACGTGAAAAATGAAACAAAGTATAAGAAGTTTTTTGGTACTATATACTAAATATTATTTTTCTCTATGGAATTTGAAGGAAAATCGGTACAAGTGAAGAAAATTATATATGTAAATGTTGTTGAAAAACGATATTTTGTATACATAGCAATACACTGGGCGATTTGCCAAATAAAATTGAATCAGGAGGTTGGTATTATGAAAAATTACACTGCAGACAGAGTTAGAAACGTAGTTCTATTGGGTCACAGCGGTTCCGGTAAGACAACATATGCCGAAGCGGCTCTCTTCTATTCCGGCGCAACAAAGCGCTTCGGAAAGGTTGATGAGGGCAATACCGTTAGTGACTATGAAGCAGAAGAAATTCGTCGTAAGGTATCAATCAACACATCCGTACTGCCCGTTGCGTGGCAGGATACAAAAATCAACTTCCTAGATACACCGGGATATTTTGACTTTATTTCGGAAGCAAAAATGGCAATGAGCGTTGCGGATACAGCCTTAATTTTGGTTTCGGCTAAATCCGGCGTAGAGGTAGGGACGGAAAAGGCTTGGGAATACGCAGAAGAGCTGCATCTTCCGAAATTTTTCTTTGTGAACCAAATGGACGATGAAAATGCGAATTTTGAAAAGACCCTGGCAGATTTGAGGAGTAATTTTGGGAAAGCCGTTGCACCCTTGCAAATCCCTTTTAATGATGAAGAGGGCAAATTTATCGGTTTTATTAATTTAATTAAAAAAGATGCAAGAAAAAAAGTGGATGGCAAATTACAGCCTTGTGATATGCCGGAAGATAAAATTGACGAAGTAGAGGTTCTCCGTTCCATGCTGGTGGAGGTTGCCGCAGAAAGCAGCGAAGAGCTGATGGAGAAGTTCTTTAATGATATAGAATTGACAGAGGAAGAAATCTATGACGGATTGCTTGAGGGGATTAAAAACCGCAGCATTGCACCGGTCATGTGCGGCTCGGCAACCTTAGGCTATGGTGTAAAATTATTGATGAATACCATTGTAAGATTTACCCCTCCCGCCATGGAAGCAAGGAAAAATTTCCATGCGTTTATTGATGGCACAGACACCGTGCTGTGCAGCGGCGAGGACAACAATTTTTCCGCCTTTGTATTCAAAACAATTTCTGACCCCTATATTGGGCGCCTAAACCTGTTTAGAGTGATGAGCGGGAGACTGGACAATACCATGAGTGTTTATAATGTGGAAAAGGATACCATGGAAAAGGTAGGCCATCTTTATATTGTCAAAGGGAAGGAGCAAATTGAGGTCAATGAATTGCATACGGGGGATATTGGTGCATTGGCGAAGCTCTCCAATACCTCAACCCAGGATACTCTGGCGACGAAGGAGCATCCGATTCTTCTGCCAAAGCTGCCCCTGCCAAGTTCTGTGCTTTCCATGGCCATCCAGCCAAAGGGCAAGGGGGATGAGGATAAGCTTTCTGTTGCATTGTCAAAAATCAGAGAGGAAGACCCCACCATTAAAATGGAAGTAAACAAAGAAACAAAGCAAACGGTTATCTCCGGCATTGGCGAACAGCAGTTGGATGTCATGGTAAATAAATTAAAAACGAAATATAAGATTGAGGTGGAACTGCTTGATCCAATCATTCCCTTCAGAGAAACTGTGAAAGGAAAATCCTCCGTCAGAGGGCGGTATAAGAAACAATCCGGCGGACACGGACAGTTTGGGGATATTGTTATGGAATTTGAACCAAGCGGCGATCTGTCCAAACCTTTTGAATTTGTAGAAAAGATTTTTGGCGGCTCCGTACCGAAGCAATATTTCCCCGCAGTGGAAAAAGGGCTGCAGGAATGCGTTTTAAGCGGCGTTTTGGCAGGGTATCCTGTGGTTGGTTTAAAAGCAACCTTGGTGGATGGTTCTTATCATCCTGTGGATTCTTCGGAAATGGCGTTTAAAATGGCAACCTCCGTTGCCTTCAAGGAAGGCGTTCCTCAGGCGAAACCTACCTTACTGGAGCCCATTGAGCATATTGAAGTGTTGATTCCCGAGAAATATATGGGGGATATTATGGGAGACATTAATAAGCGGAGAGGACGCATTTTGAGCATGGACGCCGTAGGCAGCAAGAAGTGCATTATTGCCGAGGTTCCCACATTGGAAATGCAAAAATATGCTACAGATTTACGTTCCTTGACCCAAAGCCGGGGAGAATACAAGCACTTCTTTGAACGCTATGAAGAGGTTCCCGCAGAAATTCAGAAAAAAATCATTGAGCGCAGAGCGGCGGAGAAGGGAAAATAATTCTTTAAAGTAAATGATATCAATACAGGCACAAGCCATAAAAAATTTGATTTTATCAATGCCCATGGTAAGTGCCTGTTTTTGTCGTGGATCAAAAAGAATTTACAGAATAAATTGCTCTGGATAACGTATCCTGTATCAAAGTGACTGACAAAAAAAGAAAGATATGGTATAATACACTACGGAAGGGATTGGAAACTTTTGTAGGGAAAAGCGGTCTGTGTTTCTTGTGAGGGCCAGGAACGTTTCTATGTAAAAATAGAGTGATTCAAATTTTACATAGATTTCTTTCTTTTTTCGGTATGCCGGGAATGAGAAATAGAAGAATAGTAAATAATAGAAAAGAAAGTAGGAGGTTATCTTATGCTTGATGTTGCAATTATAGGCGGCGGGCCAGCGGCACTTTCAGCAGCACTCAACTGCCGTCAGAGAAATAAAACCGTATGTGTTTTTGGCAGAAGCCTAGACAGCTCTTTATTGTTTGCGGCTGAAAAAGTGGATAATTATTTGGGAATTCCCGAGGTGAACGGCGAGGAATTGTTAAACCAATTTTATACTCATGCAGTGAAAAAAGACGTGGAATTCCAAGAGTGCCGTGTTACCCAGATTTTGAATATGGGAGAGCATTATATGATTAATGCGGAAAATAATTTTATAGAAGCAAAAGCGGTTATTTTGGCAACAGGGTTAAGCAAAAGCAAGGGTATTGCCGGTGAAATGGAGTATCTGGGCAAGGGTGTCAGCTATTGCGCTACCTGCGACGGTATGCTTTATAAAGACAAAAAAGTGGTGGTTGTCAGCGAAAATGAAGAGGGGGAAGCAGAGGCAAATTTCTTGGCGGATATTTGTAAAGAGGTGCTGTATATTCCTCTGCATAAAACCATCACAAACCTTAAGAATTCTGTTGGAGTTTTGTCTGCAAAGCCAATGGCCGTAAAAGGTACCGGAGACAAATTGACTGCCCTTGTGACAGACAAGGAAGAGATTCCCTGTGATGGCATTTTCTTTGCAAAAGATACATTGCCGCCGGACAGCTTAATTTACGGATTAAAGACAGATGGAAAAAATATTGAGGTAGACCGTCGTATGGCTACAAATTTACCCTTTGTTTATGCAGCGGGTGATTGCACCGGTGCGCCGTATCAAATTGCAAAGGCAGTGGGCGAGGGCTTAATTGCGGCGCTTTCCGTAGTTTCTGATATAGATAAAATGAAGAAGGAATAAAGAACTCCCTTTAGGCAGCTACAAGGATTTGGGCAAAGGCTTGTCCTTATTTTTAGGATACCTTTTGCATTCCCCAAAGGCTAGGGCCTAAAGGGCATTTTTTAGCATTCTTTGAACGGGAATCATGGAGTGTAGTTTTGCGTCGGGGGTTTATATAAAAAGCGAGTTTTAAATTGATAGGAAATTCAAAGGAAAATAGAGTATTTCTTAGAAAAAATGAGATAAAACCTTTTTTTTAGAAAAATTCACCGGAATATAAGTGATTTGATGCAAAAATGATGTAAAATAATATTTGAATAATCTTGAAAAAATGCTAATATAATAACAGAAATCAGCACTCGGCTAAATTGAGTGCTAACAATATAGAAATAAGGAGGTCGTTTTATGAAACTTTCACCATTAGGAGATAAGGTAGTATTAAAGCAGTTAGAGGCAGAGGAAACCACAAAATCAGGCTTGATTTTGACATCTCAGTCAAAAGAAAAACCGCAGGAAGCCATTGTGGTTGCCGTTGGTCCCGGAGGTATGGTAGGGGATACAAAAGTGGAAATGGTTTTAAAAGAAGGCGATCATGTTATTTTTTCCAGATATGGTGCCATGGAAATCAAATTTGATGGCGAAGAGTATTTGGTGATGAAGCAAAATGATATTTTGGCAATTGTAAAAGACTGATTTAAGGAGGCGTTTGAGATATGGCAAAAGAAATTAAATATAGCACAGATGCTAGAAGCTTGATGGCTGCCGGTGTGGATAAACTGGCAAATACCGTAAAGGTCACATTGGGTCCTAAGGGGCGTAATGTTGTTTTAGATCGTAAGTTTACATCTCCCTTGATTACAAATGACGGTGTAACCATTGCAAAGGATATTGAGTTGGAAGATCCTTATGAAAACATGGGCGCACAGCTGGTAAAAGAGGTTGCAACACAAACAAATGACGTTGCCGGCGATGGCACCACAACCGCAACGGTTTTGGCACAGGCAATGATTCAAGAGGGCTTGAAGAATATTGCAGCAGGGGCTAATGCAATTATTTTAAGAAAAGGTATGCAGAAGGCAACAGAAGTGGCTGTGGAGGAAATCAAGAAATTAAGCCAGGCGGTTACCACCAAAAAACATATTTCCAACGTTGCGGCAATTTCCGCAGGGGACGATGAGGTTGGTGAGATGGTTGCCGATGCCATGGAAAAGGTTACAAACGATGGCGTGATTACGGTGGAAGAGTCCAAAACCATGAAAACAGAGCTGGATTTGGTGGAAGGTATGCAGTTTGATAAGGGCTATCTTTCTTCTTATATGTCCACAGATATGGAAAAAATGGTTGCTATTTTGGAGGATCCTTATATTCTGGTTACAGATAAAAAGATTTCCAACATTCAGGAATTGGTTCCCGTTCTAGAGCAGATTATGCAGTCCAATGGTAAACTCTTATTGATTGCAGACGATGTTGAGGGTGAAGCCCTTGCAACCCTGGTTGTAAATAAATTAAGAGGCACCTTTACCTGTGTTGCCGTGAAAGCACCCGGTTATGGGGAAAGAAGAAAAGCACAGTTGGCGGATATTGCTGCACTGACAGGGGCACAGGTGATTTCCGAGGAAATCGGTTTGGATTTGAAGGAAACCACATTGGATATGTTGGGCCGCGCGAAAACTGTTCGTGTTGAAAAAGAACTGACCATCATTGCTGACGGCGCAGGTGCTAAGGAAGAAATTGAAGGCCGTATTTATCAGATCAGAAAAGCAATTGAGGAAACGGATTCTGAATTTGACAGAGAAAAATTGCAGGAAAGACTGGCAAAACTTAGCGGCGGTGTGGCAGTGATTAAGGTAGGCGCCGCAACAGAAACAGAAATGAAGGAAAAGAAGCTGCGTATGGAGGATGCTTTGGCGGCTACAAGAGCGGCGGTTGAGGAAGGCATTGTTGCCGGAGGCGGCACAGCTTTTGTGCACGTTATTGACCGGGTGAAAGCGGCGTGCGAAGCCCTTGTGGGTGACGAAAAAACCGGCGCAGCCATTGTGATCAAGGCGTTGGAAGCACCTTTGCGCCAGATTGTAGAAAATGCAGGCTTGGAAGGCTCTGTTGTTGTGAATAAAGTAAAAGAAATGGCAGAAGGCGTTGGCTTTAATGCATTAACAGAAGAGTATGTTGAAATGGTTGAGGCGGGTATTCTTGACCCTGCCAAGGTAACAAGAAGTGCATTGCAAAATGCAACCTCCGTTGCGTCTTCCTTCCTGACAACGGAAGCCGTGGTAGCAGAGCTGCCTTCTAAGACACCTGCGGCTATGCCGGATCCGGGCATGGGCGGTTATATGTAAAAAACAAACCTTGGTTGAAAAACGTTTTATAGAAAAGACAGAATTTGATGGGAGTGGTTCGGTGTATTCTGAACCACTCTTTTTTATCGTCTATCATAAAAAACTTCTTCCAAGAAACAGCGTTGGAACCTATTGAAAAATTGAATACTGTATTTTTAGAATCACTTTTGAAACAAATGTATGGCTTTGAAAAGAATTGGGAAAAATTTGAAGAAGAAGAATTCTTTCGGTGCATATGCAGCAATAATAAAGATACAACAAAATATTCTAAAAAAAGAAAAGGGAATAGGCATAATAAATTAACAAAATAATGAAAAACTCACTTTTTTGGCGAATGTTTTTGTAAATGTGCGCCATATAAAAACAAATGTACGAACTTAGAAAAAAATGTCCGTCGTACACAAACTTTTTTGGGTTTTTCTATTGACTTTGACAAAAAAGTTCATATATAATTGCTTTGCGAGGACAATTAAAAAGTTCATTTCATATTTTTCGTAAAGTATGCAGTTGGATTTGAAAGGGGGAGTAAGCTTGTTGCAGGTGTTCGATATTATTGGCCCTATTATGATTGGACCGTCTAGCTCACATACGGCTGGTGCGGTTCGTATTGGAAAGTATGCTCGTTCTATTCTGGGTGAGACACCGAGTTCTGCCTTAATACGCTTTAGCGGGTCCTTTGCTAAAACTTATAAAGGACATGGCACCGACAAGGCAATTGTTGCCGGTATTTTAGGTATGGAAACCGATGATGAGCGAATTCGCAGAAGTCTGGAGATTGCAAAGGAAGAAGGGTTGGAGTACACCTTTGAAGAGACGGAAATTGACGGTGCCCATCCAAACACGGCGGAAATTGTTTTAAAAGCAGCCGACGGAAAGGAAATTGTGGTACAAGGGGCTTCCATTGGGGGCGGAAACATTGTTATCAATAAAATTAATGGAACCATTGTTTCCATTACGGGCAAGTCAGACACGTTGGTGATTCCCCATGAGGATGTTCCGGGGATGATTGCTGTCGTAACAAGAATTCTTGCCGAGCACAGTGTGAATATTCATGGTTTTTCATTATGCAGAGATCACAAGGGCGGTGTTGCGGTTATGACCATAGAAATTGATGGCAACATTGATGCGTCTATCAATGGGGTTATTTTGCAGCAGCCCCATATACTGGCCTCCACAATTTTAAAGGCCATTTAGCCTGCACCGATTTCTGGAATGCAAGTTTCTGCAAGGAGCATTTAACAATGAGCTTGGGTGCATGGTTCGGATATTTTCGGTGAAATATTGCTTTGGAACAGCAATGCTTAAGTTTATGTTGATTGTGATATACCATATCGTGGATATAACATATCTGGAAAAGGGGTTTATAGATGAAATATGATTCTTTGTCAGCTTTGGTAGTTCAAGCGGAGGAGCAGAATATGCCTTTATGCAGGCTGATTTTAAAAGATCAGGCTGAGACGGCAGAAACCGAGGAGGCTGCGCTGTTGGAGAACATGGAGCGAGCCTTGACGGTGATGCGTGACTCTGTGGAAAACGGCTTGGACGCAGAAAAGCGTTCTGCCAGCGGCCTTACGGGCGGAGATGCTTATAAAATGAATGAGGCTGTAAAGGCGGATAAAAATATTTGCGGTAAGATTTTTGGGAGTGCAATGGTGAAAGCCCTTGCTGTTTCCCAAACAAATGCGTGCATGGGTAAAATTGTGGCGGCGCCTACCGCAGGAAGCTGCGGCATTTTGCCTGCGGCCTTGCTGACCATTGCAGAGGATAAAAATATTCCTTATGAGAAGGTGGCACTTTCTTTGTTCACGGCATCTGCAGTGGGCTTGGTCATTGCCAATAAAGCAAGCATCGCCGGTGCGGAAGGGGGCTGTCAGGCGGAATGCGGTGCTGCAAGTGCCATGGCGGCGGCAGCCTTGGTTGAGCTTTGCGGCGGTTCACCCAAACAAAGTGAGCACGCCTGTGCCATTGCCTTGAAAAATATTTTGGGCCTGGTGTGCGATCCCGTTGCGGGCTTGGTTGAAATTCCCTGCATCAAGAGAAATGCCATGGGGGTTGCAAATGCCTTTGTGGCGGCAGAATTGGCTTTGGCGGGCATAGAAAGTGCAATTCCCGCGGATGAAGTGATTTATGCTATGAAAAAAATTGGAGACGCCATGTCTCCCGCATTAAGAGAAACTGCAGAGGGCGGCCTGGCGGCAACGCCAACGGGTAAAAAACTGTGTGAAAAGGTGTTTGGTCATTGCTAATTTCGTTTTGCGTTTGTACAACCATAGTTACTGGCATAATAATATTAAAAAAATAGGAGAATGATGAGATGAATAGTTTATTTCAAAAATGGAATTCTATCAGCCTAGTAAAGCGTATTATAACAGGTTTGATTATCGGTGCCATTCTTGGTACGGTTATCCCTTCCGTGGCAGTCATCGGTATTTTAGGAGATTTATTTGTTGGCGCATTAAAGGGTGTTGCGCCGGTTCTGGTGTTCTTTCTGGTAATGAGCTCTTTAGCCCAGCATAAAGAGGGTTCAAAAACAAATATGGGCTCCGTAATTGTTTTATATTTAATTGGTACATTTGCAGCAGCGGTTGTAGCTGTTATTGCAAGCTTCTTATTCCCCGTATCCTTAACCTTGCCGGATGCAGTTCAGAGCGGTACCCCTCCGGAGGGCGTTGGAGAGGTAATCAAAACTTTGCTTTTGAACGTGGTTCAAAACCCCATTACATCCATCTCAACGGCAAATTATATTGGTATTTTGGCTTGGGCTGTTGTTTTTGGTTTAGCTTTGAAGCATTCTGCAGATACAACAAAAACAATGTTGGGCAATTTTGCGGATGGTGTTTCTCAAGCAGTGAGATGGGTTATCAGCTTTGCACCCTTCGGTATTTTAGGCCTTGTATTTACAACGGTTTCTACAAGTGGTCTGGGAATTTTTAAAGACTACGGAAAGCTTTTGATTTTATTGGTAGGGTGTATGATCGTCATTGCATTAATTGTAAACCCGATTATTGTATTTTTAAATATCAAGCAAAATCCCTATCCATTGGTATTTAAATGTCTGAAAGACAGCTTTATTACAGCGTTCTTTACCCGTAGCTCAGCTGCCAATATTCCTGTAAACATGGCGCTTTGCGAATCCTTGGGCTTGGATGAAGATAATTATTCTGTTTCTATCCCTCTGGGAGCAACCATTAACATGGCGGGAGCCGCAATTACCATCACTGTTATGACACTGGCAACAGTAAATACATTAGGCTATACCGTTGATATTCCCACTGCAATTGTATTAAGTATCATAGCCGCTATTTCTGCTTGTGGTGCATCCGGTGTTGCCGGGGGTTCCTTATTGCTGATTCCTCTGGCTTGCTCCTTATTTGGTATTTCCAATGATATTGCAATGCAGGTAGTAGGTGTGGGCTTTATTATCGGCGTAATACAGGATTCTTTCGAGACAGGCCTGAATTCTTCCACAGATGCATTGTTTACTGCTGCTGCAGAATTCAGACAGTGGAAAAAAGTAGGAAAGCCGATTCGGTGGTAATTTTTATTGCACAATAAATTCGTATGTGGTTGTACGACGGCAGTTTTGATGTATCAACAATGATGTTATTTATAAATGGAAAAACGGTGTGTGTACACCTGTGTTTATGATGAAATTTTCACCTTCTAAGAACCGCTGCAGGATATAAAATCCTACGGCGGTTCTTAGCTTTTCCACAGCCATCATGAGGCACTGCTTTTGTATTGCTCCAGCCTTTGTGCGGGCGGGAGTACATAAAAGAAGAAATTACTTTTCTTGTCTGATGCATGGGAGGTGATTTTCTAAATACAGCTATAGTTTTCATTTATTTTCGCTTTGAATTCCTGGGAAACCACCCTTTTTCGACTCTTTTTTCCTGCTCGAAAAGCTCTTTTATGCTCCAGAAGCATGAAAATCCTCCAACACCCAGTAAAGAAGAAAAGAATTGGCTATGTACATATAAAGCCGCTATTAGGCAAAGAATGCCTGCTAGAATAAATATAGGATAAATGCCCTTGGTAAAATAGTATTCTGCTTTAATTACAATGGGATGAAAGAGTCCAATCAGCAAAAATGAGCAGAGCCCAACAAGTATTCCTTGCACTGAATCACCCCCTTTTGTGAAGCAAAGAAAATTGGTATTTTCGGTATTTTCCGGTCCATTGCGGCCGTATTCCTTGCGTATAGTCTTATCATTGCTTTGCCTTTTGTAGTTTGTCCTGCAAGGTACGAACCTAATGCTGTTTTACGATCGTTTTATTATATAATAAAATTTGGTTTATGCAAATAAATTTTCATAGAGTTTTGATTTTTGTGGAAGGTTTCTTTATAATTTAGATTTTTAATATACAAAAGGAAATTTCAGTGAAAATAGGAGCACTTATCAAAAATAACTATCGCTGCGATATTTTTCTATTTTGTATATTTTTTTTGATAAAATGGAGCCGGAAATATAAAAAATGTAATGATTTTGCAATTACAAAAGGGGGATTTAAAATATAATTTACATATAATTTGATTTTTTTATTATGTATTATAGCATTATTACCAATTGAAATTACGCGATTTTAAATTTAATTTGATAGATTTATGCATAGCTTCAATAAAGATGTCAAGCAAATTATGAAATTGACTGAAAATGTAAGATAAAGAAATTTTTCCTATCCATAGAATTGATTAATAATTTTAATTGTGATAAGTTTATCCATATATCTTTTTAAGTTGTTTATGTCAATGAGCCATGGCTAGGGAAAAAGGTTTCTTTGGCTGTACAGATTCCGTTTTGCCGGGGATGTTTCACTGAAAAGCAAATAGAGATTTCTATGTAGGGGGTGAAGGCATTTTTTGAATGAGCTTTTGGTTTTGGCAAGTTTTGTACTATATAATTCCGCTTGTTTGGTGTATGGTGGAGGTCAGCAAAAACGATAAGCTGGGAAAAGCCTGCAATCAATTAAAATACTCCCGAGAAAAAGAGTTTTTTGATTCCTAAAAACAGAAAGGAGCATCGGCTTTGTTCCTTTTGTTTTTCAGCGGGAAATCAGAAAAGAGAAAAACAGAGAAGAGGTTTGGTATGAAATTTATAACAAAAAGTATCGCAAGGAAAATGATTCTTACTACCATAGTTCCGTCCTTGATATTATTTTTAGCCCTTATTTTTGCGGTTTCCGGTAAATTAAAAACAAGCTTGTATGAACAATCCACACAAGTTGTAAAAGCCAGCTCTATTAGTGCATCCTGGCAGGTGAGCCAATACCTTGCCACATACCAGGCCATTGTAAAAACGGCCTCCACAAGCACTGTGCTTAAGGAATTTATGGCTGAGGCAAAGCCCGGCGCAAATTTGGCTGAAATGCCGAAGTATCCTGCGGTACTCAATGAGCTGAAAAAGATTGCCGACATGGATACAATTAATATCTTGTCCGCTTGGGTTGGGGATCTGGATACCAGTCAGTGCATTGGTTCTGACAATTATGTTTCCGATCCCGACTGGGTCATCACAGCACGTCCGTGGTACACTAAAATGATGGAGAAGAAAGGCCTGTCCTTATCTGATCCTTATGTTGATGCAAATACCGGAGAGGCTGTGGTATCCATCACCATGCCGATTTATGACGACGGAGAGATGCTGGGCGCAGTTGGGGTGGATATTTCGTTATCCCAGCTGAAAGCAATATTAAGCAGCTTAAAGCTGGGCGACAATGGATATTATTGCTTCCTGACAGAGAACAATGTGATATTATACCATCCCAATCCGGATATGGTGATGAAAAATGTGGATGCCCTTTCAACCAGCGATGAAGAAAAGAATTTCATGAAAACTGTTTCTGCGGACGTGGTGGAATATCAATTTGGCGGGGAAGAATTGATGGGCTTTAACTCCTCCGTTGGTACAACGGGCTGGAAAGTCGTTTCCTCAATATCCACATCCGAAGTGAATCGCCCTTATATGCAGATGCAAACCATGATGTTTACCATTCTTGCCATTGTTTTATTGATTCTGTGCGCTGCAATTTATATTTCTTCTAAGCGGATTGTGATGCCCTTGCGTAAGTTGGTAACAGCTTCCAATCATATTGCGGCAGGGGATCTGGATATTCAGCTGGATGTAAAGACCAATGATGAAATATCCGTTTTGGCGGAATCTTTTGATCAAACGGTGGTGCGGCTGAAAGGATATATTGCATACATAGATGAAATTGCCGCATTGCTGAAGCAAATCGGCACCGGTAATTTTAAGCTAGAATTTAAGCAAGACTATGATGGAGAATTTGCCGTCATCAAAGATGCCTTGATTAGTACAACAGCAATGATCAGCGATACCCTTTCGCAAATCAATTTGGCTGCACAGCAGGTTGCTTCCGGTTCGGATCAGGTTTCCAGCGGCGCCCAGGCCCTTTCTCAAGGGGCAACGGAGCAGGCAAGCGCAATCGAGGAGCTGTCGGCCACAATGAATGATATTTCCGATCAAATAGTGCAGACTGCTGAAAACGCAGCAAAGGCAAAAGACATTGCTGCCCAGTCTTCCAAAGCCACTGCTCATGGACAGGAGCAGATGGAGCATATGATTGCTGCCATGGAAGATATTAGCCGTACTTCAAATGAAATTGGGAAAATCATCAAAAACATTGATGATATTGCATTCCAGACGAATATTCTTGCATTAAATGCGGCAGTGGAAGCGGCAAGGGCAGGGAATGCAGGAAAGGGATTTGCCGTCGTTGCAGATGAGGTACGTAACCTTGCAAGCAAATCTGCGGAGAGCGCAAAGGATACCGCTACATTAATTGAAAAGTCTTTGCTTGCAATCAGGAAAGGCACCCACATTGTGGATGTAACAGCAAAATCTTTGGACGAAATTGTTCATGGTACAGAGGAATCCGGTGAAATCATACAGTATATCTCTGATGCAAGCAATGAGCAGGCGAAGTCCATTCAACAGGTAAACCTTGGCGTAGAGCAAATTTCGGCTGTTGTACAGACAAATAGCGCTACGGCGGAGGAAGAGGCTGCGGCAAGCGAAGAATTGTCGGCACAGGCCCAGTTATTAAATGATTTGCTGTCTAAATTCATGTTGGAGTCTGATGAAGATGAGGAAGACACCGCGCTTGCAGAGGAAGATCAGGATTTGGAGCTTTATGAAGAGGAAAGTGACGATTTTAAATATTAAAAAATTTGTACCAGTATAGAAACCCACATAGTGGTTTTTGTATCCCAATTATGTGAAAAAAGGCCTCCGGCCGCAGTGAACTGAACCAGTAAAAACGGACAATAGACAAAGGCCCCTTGATGTAGGATAATAAACTACACTAGGGGATTTTGCTGTGAAACGAACATATA
>DCDZ01000017.1:107542-145671 GCA_002316675.1 Tyzzerella sp. UBA1042 | reverse complement strand
TTTCTACTTTATCACAGGAAGCTCGTATAAAATGATAGCTGCTGCGATTCCAAAAAGGAATATTTATAAGCCGAAACCTGTAAAAAGAACATGGGTATAAATCATATTCAAACTCATATATAGGGTCAAAATAACAGCAAATACCGCCAGGGTACGCTTTAAAACCTCCCCCTCTTTCCCAATAATGCCCACCGTTGCACAGGCGGCAACCACGTTGTTGGGACAAATGAGATTCCCTAAAGATGCCCCCGCATTCTGTCCCGCAAATACCGTAACGGGATTGAGCCCCAGCATATTGGCAGCATTCAAATGCATGGGTGCAAACATGATATTGGAGCCAAGGCCTGTGCCCGTAATAAAGGCCCCTGCAGAACCGATTGCCACTGCCGCCCCGGGATACAAAGGCCCTGCCGCATCGGCAAGGGTGGTTGCGATTAACTGGATCATCCCGGTCTGGCTGCTTTGCATAATATAAGAAACCGTCAATAGGGAGCCCATGGTAATCAATACCGGCATCACCCGCAAAATGGTCTGCTTCATTGTATCAAAAAAGCCCTCCCTGCTTATGCCCAAAATAACACAGCCCATGCAGGCGCATAAAAATACAACCACATCCACCCAAACGATATATCCAAAGGTAGTTAGGATAGAAAAGGGTACGGTATAACGCACAACGGGAAGTAAAATTAACAATACTAAATAGGGCGACAATGCATGAAAGGAGGAAAACCGCCGATAGGCTGTTTCATCACTGCACCCACATTGTTCCCCTTTGTAACGAAATTCCTCCGGTGTTTTGATTTTTATCAGCTTTAAATACACGATGGAACAAGCAATGGATAACAACCCCGTGCCAAGGCTGGTAATTTCGGGGCCAATAAAATTGGAAAGCACAAACATAATGCCGCCAGTACTGATTCCCGAAAATACTAAATATGGAAGTATGCCTTTAAACCCTTTTTTCCCAAAAGCAATCATCACAATCAAAAAGGGAATCACAAAAACACCGAACATATGAATTCTGCCCACCATGGCGGAATTCAATGCGGCGGTACTCACCCCCTGCTCCACCAAATAAGCGCCGCCTGTAATGGTGGTAAGGCCGGCACCGCCCCAAGAACAGGGTGTGGCATCCCCCAAAAGGGCAACCACAATGGCAACAATCGGGTGAAAGCCTAACCCAACCAAAAACGGGGCGGCAATGGCGGCGGGGGAGCCTGCACCGGCGGCGCCCTCCAGGAAAATAGGCACCATAAGGCCTACAATAATGAGCTGCGCCCTGCGGTCATCGGTAACGCAGGCCAAGGTATTCTGCACCTGCTTCATTGCCCCGGAGCGCTGCATCAAATTCAACAGCAAAAAGGAGGAGAAAACCAGCATAACAATTTTTGTGCCCTCTTTGATTCCCTTCCACAGCAAACCGTCTATCATGGCCACGGTATCTTGAAATACTGCATCGGCAGGGCTGAAGTATGTAAAGGCGAGAAGGATAATGTACACCAGCCCTAGGGGTGCTACCTTCATTGCAGGCATTCTGAAAACGATAATACCCGCCAATATAAACATCAGGGGGCTAAGTGCCATGATAAAATCCATTCTAACCATCTCCTCTTCGTCATTTGAGCATACTTCTGTTTTCCCATCCATTTTTGAAAAAAGCAAAAGGACCCATGGCCATCGCCATAAGTCCTTTCCTCTTTTTTATCACTAAGAACCTAGTTCACTCTTATTTCATATTTTAGAGGCATTCCATGACAACAGGCTACTTCACTCTGTCCAAAATTTTCACGAATCAAAAGACGAATGACTCGTGCAACGCCATATTGCGTTATCACTGCCCCAACACAATGCATAAGAAAAACCTCTTTTCACATATCTTAAAATGGAATAGAAAAACAATACCATGTAGTTTTATGGGTGTCAACGTCATCTTTTTCAGGTGTTTTTTGCAAATTGTACAATTTTATGTACAAGATTTTTTTTGTATCTACAAAAATACCAATGCTTTTATGATAAATGTATGAAAACGCATACAATTTTCCAAATTATTTTTGATTATAGTATACTGTATACTTACTTTAGAAAAATTTTTCTACACGCTTGCGCTAAAATAAATGTAAAGCACCCCGAAATTCCTTCCAGAGTGCTTTACATTTATATATCTATGGGGAGTGTTTTTCCTTATTACACCATTTCATCAAGCTTCTGCTTCAAAATTGTAGGAGGGGTCACACCAAGCACTGCGTCCACCTGCTTGCCGTCCTTAAAGAAAATCATGTTTGGCACACTCATAATCTGATATTTCTGCGCCAAATCCGAAGATTCATCAATATCAACCTTAAAAACCTTTGCCTTTCCTTCATATTCGGCAGAAAGCTGTTCCAAAACCGGGCCCATCATTTTGCAAGGGCCGCACCATGTAGCTGAAAAATCAACCAAAACGGGCACTTTACTCTCAATTACTTCTTTTTGAAATTTATCTGATTTAATCTGCAGCATTGTTCATTCCTCCTACTTGTGATTTTATCCAAAATTACAAAGTCTATTCTCTTTTTTTTGAGTATAGCATAGAAAAAAGAGAAGGTCAATATTTTTTACTAAATAATAACCATTCTTAACTGTTTTTGTGACTTGATCACCCTTTCCCCCGAAAAAGAAGCCTGTCCCCACAGCACTGCAAATGAAATGGGATACTGCTTGAATTTTTTAATTATTTAGAATATTTCCGCTGCCATCCGGCAATACTGACTACTGAGGATGTTATTCTCCCCCATATAATAACATTCTTTCTACTTCTTCCCCTTAAAAAAGGGTATCCCAATGGTCAACCGACTGTTGGGATACCCTTTTTATTTTAATTGAATGCCGCTATCATGGCGATATAGATCTCCTTCACCTTTGGCATACTGCTTTTTGCCGCTGCAATATCGCCGCCCCGCAAGGCTTCTGTCACAGGGCGCAGTGCTTGGGCCAGGGCCTCCAGAGATAAATTTGCCGCTAACCCCAATAAGGTGTGGGCTGCATGAAAGGCCTCCTCCGCTTTTTCTGCCTGCAAGGCCTCCTCCAGCAAATACATATTTCTATCTTGGGGAAATTTATTCAAAAAGTCCTCATAAAGCCCCTCGTTGTCCATAAACCGCTTTCTTCCCTTAGGCAGATTCACCCCTGCCTTGGTCAGCCGTTCCTTCCGCTCCTGCTTCATCTCGATCCCCACCTTGCCGTATTTCCATCATTTCTTTGATTTCCGACGAAAGCCGCAAAAATTCCTGTATCAATACCGGGTTAAAAACGCCGCACTCTCCATTTAAAATCATTGCCACGGCCTTCTCATGGGAGTAGGCCTCTTTGTACACCCTTTGGCTGGTTAAGGCGTCATATACATCCGCCAAGGAGACAATTTGAGACCAAGGGGAGATGGCATCCCCCTTTAATCCATCGGGATACCCCTGCCCGTCCCATCTTTCGTGATGATGCCTGCAGATATCATAAGCATAGCGGTAAACAGAATTATGGTGGATCGCCGGAATCTGGTCTAACAGCTCACACCCCCGCAGGGTATGGGTTTTCATGATTTCAAATTCCTCGGCAGTGAGCCTGCCCGGCTTGTTCAAAATATAATCGGCAATGGCAATCTTTCCCACATCGTGCATGATGGCGGCGGTGGCAATGTTATCCATTTCCCGCTCCTCCATCCCCTTGCCGAAAGCCGTGTTGTGCAGTAAAAATAATGTAAAATCGTGTATCCGCTTTACGTGCTCCCCGCTTTCACAGTCACGAAACTCAATGGCCGTGGCCAAAGCCCCAATCATTGCATGGTTGAGATCATGAATCCTTTTTGTCTTCTCATCCAGTTTTCTTTCCTGATCTGCAACCTGAGCATTTAATTGATTGCGCATAGCAGAAAGTTCAATCACGCTCTCAATGCGTTTTTTCACAATATGGGGAACAATGGGCCTTTCGATCACATCCATAACGCCTAATTCATATCCTAACAGCGTGGATTCCTCCGTGCATTCCGACGTAATCAAAAAAACGGGTACCTTCTCCATAACCTTCCGTTCATGCAAAACCTTAAGAACCTCAAACCCATCCATCACCGGCATAATAATATCCAGTAATATGGCCGCTAACCCCTCGCCATGCCGGGCAACCAAATCCAGAGCCTCTATGCCGTTTGCCGCTTCTAATATGGTAAACCTCTCCCGGAAAGTTTCCCGCAGTATCGCACGATTTACATCCATATCATCCACAATTAAAATCGTCTTTTTTTCTTCCGCAGCCATGCATTACCTCCTTTTTTGATCCCCGTGCCATATCCTGCAACACAGCTTGTCCTTCAGAAATAGAGCTGCTTTTGCAGCCCGATGAAGCATCAGCCTTTCCTCATTTTAGAACTTTTCTATGTCAATAATTTCCGGCATATACCCCTGCTTTAAGGCCTTTTGGCAAATAGAATAAAACATATCCGTATAATCGCTCAAATAAAAGGTGCTTTCTCCGGTGTCCTCTGCAAGGTTCAACAGGCTCTTTTCCTGCAAAAAAAGCTTTACCTGCTTTGCCGTAGCCTTGGCAGGATCCACCAATTTTACCCCTTCCCCCACAACGCCGCCGATGCACCGCTTAAGTAAGGGATAATGGGTACAGCCTAAAACCAAGGCATCAACCCCTTCTTTCATAAAATCCTCCAGATATTTTTCTGCCGCCAGCCGGGCCACCTCATTTTCCGTCCAGCCCTCTTCGGCCAAGGGCACAAAAAGAGGGCATGCTTTGGAAAACACCTGTATTGTTTCATCCTGCCTGCAAATCATTTTTTCATAGGCGCCGGAGCGTACCGTACCCGCCGTACCAATTACGCCAATTTTCTTGTTTTGTGTAGAACAAAGGGCTTCCCCCACACCGGCCTCCACCACACCGAAAATGGGCACGGCAAAGGTCTGCTGCAGCTCCTCCAAGCTGTTGGAGCTGGCTGTATTGCAGGCAACAATAATCGCCTTCACTTCCTTTGTCAGCAAAAACCGTACATTTTGCTTGGAGAATTTCGTCACTGCCTCTTTTGATTTGCTGCCATAGGGCAGACGGGCAGTGTCACCAAAGTAAACAATATTTTCATGGGGCATTACCTTCATAACCTGTTTTACCACCGTCAATCCGCCCACGCCCGAGTCAAATATACCAATTGGTCTTTTATCCATAAGGTTCCTTCTTTCTCTCAGCCTCGTATTCCGCTATCTCGGGTGAGTGCCAATTCTATCAAACAATCCATCAATTCCATCTTTGTCACCCCCGCCGTCTCCCACAGCATGGGATACATACTGATGGCGGTAAAGCCGGGCATGGTGTTTATTTCATTAAACAAAATGCGCCCTGTCTCTTCTTCCTGAAAAAAATCAACACGGGCCAAGCCGCTGCCATCCACCGCCTGATAGATTTTTGCGGCTATTTTGCGGATTGCCTTTTCTTCCTCAGGGGTAATGTTCGCAGGAATCACCGTGCGGGATTCGCTGTTGTTATATTTTGCGTCATAATCATAAAATTCCGCTGCAGGAAGCACCTCGCCCACGCCGCTGACAGCCGGGGTTTCGTTGCCAAGCACGGAACATTCAAATTCCCTGCCCAGTATGCCTTCCTCCACAATGATTTTTCTGTCATATTGTGCTGCGGTATGCATGGCCTCCAACAGGGCTTCCCTATTTTTCACCTTGCTGATGCCCACGGAGGAGCCTGTATTGGCAGGCTTCACAAAGCAAGGGTAGCCCAAGCGCTTTTCCACCCGCTCTGCCAGCCTCCCCCCATCTTCCAACTCTTCCTTTTGAAACCAAATATATTTCGCCTGAGGAATAGAGGCGCTTTTTGCAATTAGCTTTGTAAAAACCTTATCCATACAAACGGCGGAAGACAATACCCCACAGCCCACATAAGGGATACGTGCCATTTCCAAAAGCCCCTGAATGGTGCCGTCCTCTCCCCATGCGCCGTGCAGTGCGGGAATCACCACATTCACAGGGATTACCTTTACATGACCGTTTACAATCTTCAATAACGCCTTCTGCTTTGCATCGGGGCTTATGATTGCGGGGGTTGCATATTTCTCCCACTGACCGGTACTAATATGCTCTGTAGGGCCTGTATAAATAAGCCATTGCCCCTCTTTGGTAATACCCACGGGGATAATCTGATACTTTTCTTTATCAATGGCATTTATCATCGTTGTTGCGGACATTCTGGAAACCTCATGCTCCGACGACTGTCCGCCGAATAGTACGACTATCGTTTTTTTGTTCATAAATAAACCTCTTTTCTGCTCCTAAAAGCTGAGTCCAATCAGTACCATTATATGCAATCTCTTCTACCGTGACAATAAAAAAATTGATAAATCGTTTTTTGCTTTTTGTAAAAACAAAAAAAGGCCGCCCCTTTGCCGTCAAACAAAGGAAAAGCCTTTCTTCTTTACACTTTGAAAAAATGATTTATGCATTTCCCTTTAACAGATGGGAAATGGATTTGTACAGCAAAAATGTTATGGTACCGTTGATTCCGGCCTTTAATAAATTAAAGGGGATGATAATGGGAACAAGCATAGAAAGTACCACCTCAAGGGGCTGCCCCATAAATAAGGGGGTAAAAATCATATTCATGATCACCATTGCTACAGTTTGCACCAAAGCACCCACAACCAAGGCAAGCACCGCATTTTTTCTTGTTTTATTTTTTTTGTAAATGGTTCCTGCCACAAAGGCACAGGCACCTGTTGCAAAAATATGCATTACAATGCCAATGATTCCGCCGCTGGCACTCACCGTAAGCCCCTGCACCACAGAAACAACAATGGTAAGCAATAAGCCTGCCACAGGCCCAAAAGCAAATGTCCCGATTAAAATCGGAATATCCGCAGGGTCATATTCTAAAAATGCCGCCGCCGGAATTAAGGGAAAGTGGATTGCCGCCACCAATACAATTGAAATGGCCGCCAGCATGGCCAGAGATACCATCATTTTTGTACTCATTTTGTTGCTTGTTTTTGCCGCTCCAACCTTTGTATATATGTTTTCCATCTGTCTTCTCCTCCATTTTTTTCTAAATTTTTCAGACCATGGTCAAAAGCATAAGGGAGCTTTTTCATTTTCTGCAAAAGAAAAAGCCTGAAATTCTTCAGGCTGTACAAGCAAAATAAAGGCGGACGCAACTCCATAGAAAAAACATCTTTTTCATAGAAAAGCATCAAACTTTTATTCTTCTCCCATCCAGACTATACTGTCGGTTTTGGAATCACACCAAATCCTGCGCAATGCGCTCGCGGACTTTACCGCCGATCGGGAATTTCACCCTGCCCTGAAGAATGTTATATATTTTTATTTCACCCATAGTATAAATCCTTCTAAAATAAAAGTCAACACCAAATAGCAAGTTTTTTCTGCATTGTTCTGGATACGCTGGCAAAAATCCCCTGCACACTCAAGGCTTCCCATCCTTTTCCTTTGTTTCCTCCTGGCTTTTCTTGTTCTCCTTCCGGCCTTTTTTCCGAACCATGCTCAGTCCAAAATTTAAAAGCCCCAAGGCAACCAAAAATCCCAAAAGCAAAGGCAGCACCTCCGGCATTTCCTCTGTTTGCTTGGCTGTTTCAGAAAGCAAAACGAATACCACTTAAGCCAACCCCTTCCCCTGCATATAGCTTTGTCTAGTCTCTTTATTCTATTGGAATTTATGGGATTTGTAAACAGGGAAACAAAAAAATCCCGGCTTGCCGGGCAAATTGAACTGAACCAGTAAAAACGGACAATAGACAAAGGCCCCCTGCTGTAGGATAATAAACTACACTAGGGGATTTTGCTGTGAAACGAACATATACGCGCATTAAAGTACTAGAAGATTAAGATTGATGAGTATATCTACTTTTACAATCATGAACGCATCCAACTCAAAACAAAACTGACACCGATGGAAGTTCGGTGCCAGCCTGCTTCATTCCTTTTCCTTGCATTCGGGGGCGCTTTTTGTACAGTCCGTACATTCTGGGGCAGTTCAAATAGGCCCAAGCAAGGGGGCTTTTTTATTTTAATCCTGTGTATAAGGGATCAAGGCTACGTGTCTTGCTCTCTTAATGGCAGTTGTCAACGCTCTCTGGTGCTTTGCGCAGTTGCCTGTAATTCTTCTGGGAAGGATTTTTCCTCTTTCGGAAATATATCTTCTCAGCTTATTTACATCCTTATAATCAACTGTTGTTATTTTATCAGCACAACATTGGCAAACGCGTTTTTTTCTACGACCACGTTTTTTCTGAATCATGTCTAAGTCCTCCTTCTCAACTGAATTTTAGAAGGGCAGATCGTCATCTTCGATGCTTTCATCAATGGGATAAAAGCCGTCGGCCTGGGCTGTCTGCTTCGGCGCCGCAGGGGCATCGTTTTTATGGCTTTCAAAGGATGCCTTGCTTTCCGCAAAGTATTGTTCTTCCACCACAACGTCTGTGCTCCAGCGCTTTTTGCCCTCATTGTCTTCCCAAGAGCGCACCTGAAGCCTGCCGACAACGCTAACCATCTGACCTTTTTTGAAGTATTTCTCCGCGAATTCGCCTGCTTTACCAAAAGAAACACAATTGATAAAGTCAGCATCGGGCTCGCCCTGACGTTTGAAACGGCGGTTTACCGCCAAAGAGTATCTGGCCACTGCCAAAGGCTCGTTCCCCTGGGAATATCTTACCTCGGGGTCTCTGGTCAATCTGCCCATAAGAATCACTTTATTCATAGGATTCCCTCCTTCTTACGCCTCTTTGCGAATAATGAGATAGCGTAAAACGCTTTCCATAATACGCATACGAGCTTCAATTTCTGCGGGAGCCTCGGCAGGAGATTCAAATGTTGTGAAGCTGAAGAAACCTTCGTTTACTTTTTTAATTTCGTAAGCAAGCTTTCTCTTGCCCCAGTCATCAACTTTTTCAATCTTCGCGCCGAATCTTTCCAAAGTGGCCTGAACCTTCGCCACTTCTTCCACTCTGCCTTCTTCGTCCAGTGCGGGACTTAAAACCATAGCTAATTCGTATTTGTTCATGTGGGTTACACCTCCTTTTGGACATATGGCTCTCCCCATTTGGGAGAACAAGGATTATATCGGCATACCTACCGATACTAAAATAAGTTATCATAAATATCCTGTTTCTGCAAGGCTTTTTTCAGCTTTTCTCTATTTTTTCAGCAATTTGTCCTTACTCCTCATATTCTTTCTCCAATTTTTTCAAACGGCGCTCCTCCAAACGGATAAAAACAATGCGCACCAGAAAAAATACCACACAGAAGGTTACAATATACGAAATGGCAAACTCTGCCGATACTTGACGACCGCTGGTAAACCAAACCAACAAGAATAGTGCAATCCCAAGAATTGCCGTTATGATATTTCTCCTTGGGCTCATTTGTTGGCGCAGCTTTGTGGCAAGCACCACCCCTAATTGGCGGCTGCGCACCATTTGGTAAAGGGGTGCTGCAACCATAATCACATACTCTGTAATGCATTGTGAGAAATCCATTTTAAAATACAATGACTTTATCACAAAGGACGCCACAATAAACAGATATACATACTGAAAAAATTCTGCATAAATTTTATTTTTGTATTGTTCCACTCTTTCGTCTTTTATTTTCATAATAAACCCCTCCTATTTTTCTTCTTCCCAAAATAATTCATCCAGCGTCTTTCCCAGTGCCTTGCAAAGGGCAATGCATAAATTAAGGGTTGGGTTATATTTCCCCGCTTCAATCATGCCAATGGTCTGCCTTGTTACCCCCACCAGCCCCGCCAGCTCCTCCTGAGAAAGATCAAGGGACGCCCGTGCCGATTTTATTTTCAGGTTTTTCATTTCACCACTTCCTTTCTCACACTTCATTTATACAATATATTTTTCTAAATGTCAATTATATATTACATTAAAAATGAAATATTTTGCATTTTAGGGTTTTTCTTGTGAAAAATACCGTTTCCCATTATACTGTAGACTAAAGCATTTCGCAAAAGAGGAAAGGAATCTGAAAATGATTACAAAAGTTTACGAAAATCCGACGATTTATAAAATAGATGTCCCCCTGCCCAATAATCCGCTAAAAAATTTAAACTGCTATGTGGTGCAGGATGGAGACGAAAGCCTGATTTTGGATACGGGCTTTAACCGCCCTGAGTGCAAGGATGCCCTGCTTTTAGGGCTGCAAGAGTTAAATGTAAACTGGGAGAAAACCAATTTGTTTCTTACCCATCTCCATTCCGACCATTCCGGCCTTGCCCCTGCGCTGATGCATGGAAAGCCCGGAAAAATTTATATGAGCAAAACCGATTATGACTATTTGGGCTGGATTTTAAACGGCAACCGTTGGGACACCTTCGATGAACTTTACCGCAAAGAAGGCTTTACAGAAGAGCAGATTCATTGGCTCATGAAGGAAAACCCCGCAAGGGGCTTTGAGGCGGATTATTATTTTGACACCGTCACTGTGGCCGACGGCGATTTGCTCTCTGTGGGCGCCTATACCTTTCAGTGCGTTTCTGTGCCGGGGCATACGCCGGGGCAAACCTGCCTATATCTCCCTGCGGAAAAACTGCTGTTCTCCGGCGATCATATTTTGTTTGATATTACGCCGAATATCACCTCTTGGGTAGGCGTGGAGGATTCTCTGGGGAATTATTTGGACAGCTTGGTAAAAATCCGCACCTTTGATATGAAAACGGTTTTGCCTTCCCACAGAAAAAATGAGATGGATGTTTATGTGCGCATTGAAGAAATTCTCCATCATCATCTGCTTCGCCTGGAGGAAACCATTGATGCCATTGCCAGCTTTCCCGATGCCCACGCAACCCAAATCGGCTCTTGTTTAAAATGGTCCATGCGGGGCAAAGCTTGGGAGGAGTTCCCTCTTTCCCAGCGGTGGTTTGCCGTAGGGGAAACCATGGCCCACTTGGATTATTTAATCCAGCGTGGCTTTGTGAGAAAAACCCTTGGTGCATTTAACGGCTACACATTAACGGATACCGCCGAAGCCTGCAAAGAAAAATTAAATGCACTTTGGGCTGTATATAGTATATAGATTAAAAATCTTTTCAAGGCTTCCCTTGTAGATTTTCAAGTGAATGCTCTATCAAACATAAAGGATGACCAACATGGATATTTTGAAACAATTGCAACAGGAACTGGCAATTAAGCCCTCACAAATTGAAAATACGGTGAAGCTTTTGGATGAAGGGAATACCGTCCCCTTTATCGCTCGTTACCGCAAGGAAATGACAGGCTCCTTGGATGATCAAATCATTCGTCAGCTTGCAGAACGGCTCACCGCCCTCCGAAGTCTTGAGGAAAAAAGAGAACAAGTGCGTTCCTCTATCTCAGAGCTGGGTATGCTTACCGAGGCATTGGCGCAAAAATTAGACGCCGCCGTAACACAAACAGAAATTGACGATATTTACCGCCCTTACCGCCCAAAACGCCGTACTAGAGCCTCCATTGCCAAGGAAAAAGGCTTGGAGCCTTTGGCGGAAAAAATCTGGGCACAGACGGCCCCCTTGGGAGACTATGCCGCCCTTTTTATTGACGAAGAAAAAGGGGTTGCCTCTGCGGAGGAAGCCTTGGCAGGTGCAAAGGATATTTTGGCGGAGCAACTTTCCGATGATGCAGACATTCGTAAATTCCTGCGGGAGGAATGGATAAAAAACAGTCTTTTGGTGTCACAGAAAGCCAAGGATGAGCCTTCGGTTTACGAGATGTATTATGAATACAGCGAGCCTTTGAAAACCATTGCTTCTCACCGCATTTTGGCCATGAACCGTGGGGAAAAGGAAGGCTTCCTCTCTGTAAAAATACAGGAGGAGGACGAACGGCTTTTTGAAAAAATAGGCCGCAGCGTTATTCGGAAAAACAGCCCTACGGCGGAAATTTTGGAGGAAGTGATTGCAGACAGCTATAAACGTTTGATTGCCCCTTCCTTGGAGCGGGAGCTGCGCAACGATTTTACGGAAAAAGCAGAAGACGCAGCTTTGGGTGTTTTTCAGGAAAATTTAAAGCAGCTTTTATTACAGCCCCCCATTGCTGGCAAGGTGGTTTTGGCGTTAGACCCGGCCTTCCGTACAGGGTGCAAGCTTGCGGTGATTGACGAAACAGGCAAGCCCTTGGAAACTGCGGTCATTTACCCAACACCGCCCCAAAATAAGAAGGAAGCGGCGGAAAAAACCTTAAAGCAGCTCATTGAAGCCTATGGCGTGGAGCTGATTTCCATCGGCAACGGCACCGCCTCCAGAGAGTCGGAGCAATTTGTTGCCCAAGTGCTGAAGGGCATCAATCGTAAGGTGCAGTATATCATCACCAACGAGGCAGGGGCTTCCGTGTATTCCGCCTCCAAGCTGGGTGCGGAGGAATTTCCCCAGTATGATGTATCCCTGCGCAGTGCCGTTTCCATTGGCAGAAGAATACAGGACCCCTTGGCGGAATTGGTCAAAATAGACCCGAAATCCATCGGTGTGGGGCAATATCAGCATGATATGAACCAGAAACGTCTTGGGGAGGCCTTAGGCGGCGTGGTTGAGGATTGTGTAAACAGCGTGGGTGTGGATTTGAATACGGCAAGCCCTGCCCTTCTTTCCTATGTGGCGGGCATTAACAGCACCGTTGCCAAAAATATTCTGCGGTATCGGGAAGAAAATGGAAGATTTAAAAGCAGAAAGGAGTTGCTGAAGGTGCCAAAGCTGGGGCCGAAGGCCTTTTTGCAGTGCGCCGGCTTTTTGCGCATCCCGGAAAGCCCCATGGCCTTAGACCACACTGGGGTTCACCCGGAAAGCTATAAGGCGGCGGAAAAACTGTTGACGGCCTGCGGCTTTACCTTAGAAGACGTGGCAAAAAAACAGGTGACAGGCCTTGGCAAAAAAATAGCCTCCCCGGAAAAAATGGCGGAGACCCTGGAAATCGGCCTGCCGACCCTGCAGGATATTATGAAGGAGCTGGAAAAACCGGGACGTGACCCTCGGGAGGACGCACCCCTTCCCATTTTGCGCAGCGATGTCCTTTCTATGGAGGATTTGCAGGAGGGCATGGTGCTGACAGGCACAGTGCGTAATGTCATCGACTTTGGTGTGTTTGTGGATATCGGCGTCCATCAGGATGGCTTGGTGCATATCTCTCAAATCTGCAACCGCTTCATCAAGCATCCTCTGGAGGCTGTCAAGCTGGGGGATACGGTAAAGGTACGGGTGCTTTCTGTGGATATTGAGAAAAAAAGAATTTCTCTTACCATGAAAAACGTAGACTAAACAACAAAAAAGGTGCAGACTTTGTCGGCACCTTTTTTCGTGGAAGATTTGCTTTGTAAATCCTTACAAGCTGGGCTCTTACATTTTGGAGAAATAAATGCCGCAAAACGATTCCATTTGGAAAACCATTGGTTTTCTAAGCCTTTCCTCCATAAAATCCTTTTTCTCTACAGTAAAAGGGTGAATCTTCGGAACACCCTTTTTTTCGTAGAAAAAACATTTTTTTATTTTCCTCTGGCAAAACGCTCTGCCTGAATCACCAGTGTCGGAATCAGCGCCAACCCAATGATCTGTAAAATATGGGCTCCGGTGAGGGCATTGTCAATATCAAATAAACCGTGCAGGCCGGAAAACAACAGTACCACCATCAATAAAATCCCGCCGATGGCAAAGGCACCGTAGCTGTAGGGATTATTGGGCAAACGGAACAGGGAGCGTGTGCCCCTGCAGTTGAACCCGTGGAACAATCGGGACATACAAAGGGTGGCAAAGGCCATGGTGGAAGCCATGCCATTGTTTACCCCCATGCCGATATAGAATGCGATTACCGTTACAGCGGCAATCATCCCCCCCTGTAACACCAATCTCTTGATAAAATCATGGGTCAAAATGCTTTCCTTCGGGTCTCTAGGCTTATCATTCAATAAATCCCCCGTAGGTTTTTCCATATTCACCGCCAAAGCAGGCAAGCTGTCTGTCAATAAATTGATAAACAAAAGCTGTACTGCCGTAAAGGGCAAAGGCAGCCCCAAAAAGGAGGTGTATAGTACGGTCAGAATTCCCGCAAGGTTACCGGAAAGCAGGAATTGAATGGAATTTTTGATGTTTGCATAAACATTACGGCCGTTGCCCACGGCTTTTACAATGGTAGCAAAATTATCATCCGTCAAAATCATTGACGCCGCATCCTTGGATACCTCGGTTCCCGTAATCCCCATGGCAATACCGATGTCCGCCTGCTTTAACGCTGGTGCATCGTTTACACCGTCGCCGGTCATTGCGGCAATACAGCCATTTTCCTGCCAAGCCCGCACAATACGAATTTTATGCTCGGGAGAAACACGGGCATAAACGGAAATCTCCTTTACCTTATCCCGCAATTCCTCGTCACTGATATGCTCTAGCTCGGCACCCTCAACGGCTCTGTCCCCCTCCTGTAAAATCCCGATTTCCCTTGCAATAGCAGAGGCTGTCACCTTATGATCCCCCGTGATCATGACAGGGCGAATGCCTGCCCGCAGACAGTCCGCAACAGCAGGCGCAGATTCCAAACGAGGGGGATCCATCATGGCAATCAGCCCGATAAACGTCAAATCCTCTTCATCCTCAAGAGAAAGGGCTCTCTGTGCGCTGATCTCCTTTTTCCCAAATGCCAAAACACGCAGGCCTTGGGAGGAAAATGCTTGGTTTTCTTCAATAATCCTGTCCATATCCTTCTGGGTAATGAGGCGAATTTTTCCGTCCTCCACAGCATTTTTGCATCTTGATAATAATACATCGGGAGCGCCCTTTGTCATCATCACATAGCTTCTCTCAATTTGATGGAGGGTTGACATCAGCTTACGGTCGGAATCAAAGGGCAGCTCTGCCAAACGGGGAAATTTCATGCGGGTATCCCCTTCATTCCCGCCGGTTTTTCGGCAAAAGCTCAACAAAGCCGTTTCCGTAGGGTCGCCGATTTGGGCATCCTTGCTGATGGCGCCGTCATTGCACAAAACCCCTGACATAATCAATTCTGCATGGGTCTTTTTCCCGCAATCCACATCATCGGCATCGGTGGTGCCTCCGAGGGTAAACACCTTTTTCACCGTCATTTTATTTTGGGTCAGCGTCCCCGTTTTATCTGAACAGATGACAGAAACACAGCCCAAACTTTCCACTGCACGCAGGTTTTTGATAATGGCATTTTCTTTGGCCATTTTTTGGGTACCAATGGCCAGCCCAATGGTCACAATAGAACTTAACGCCTCGGGAATTGCCGCTACCGCCAAGGCAACGGCAAACATCAGCGCCTCTGCCAAGGGCTGCCCTCTCCAAACGCCAAGGCCAAACACAAGAACACAAATTACCAAAATAACAAAGGAAAGCTTCTTTGAAAAATCATCCAAGCTTCTTTGCAGTGGGGTTGCCTTTTCCTGGGCAGAGGCCATTAAATTGGCAATTTTACCAATCTCCGTGTCCATCCCTGTGCCGGTAATCAAAACCACGGCACGTCCGTAGGAAATGAGGGAGCCGCTGAAAACCATATTCAAACGGTCGCCCAAGGCCAGCTCTTCTGTTTCAATCAAGTCCGCGGACTTATTTACATTTTCCGATTCCCCCGTCAGAGCACTTTCGCTCACCTGCAGGGAATGGTTTTCTAAAATACGGCCATCCGCCGCCGCCACATCTCCCGCTTCCAGAAGCAAAATATCGCCGGGAACCAAATGGATGGCAGAAACCTCTATTTTTTCTCCGTCCCGAATCACCCGGGCATTGGGTGCGGACATGGCCTTTAGGCTCTCCAATGATTTCTCCGCCTTAAAATGCTGCACCGTGCCCAGAATTGCGTTTAAAATCAAAACCAAAATAATGACAATGGTACCTTCTATGCCCCCTGTCAGTGCGGAAATAATGGCTGCCGCAATCAAAATCAGCACCAAAAGATCCGCAAATTGCTCAAAGAATACTTGGGCAACGCCCTTGCGCTTGCCCTCCTTCAGCTTGTTTTCACCGTACTTTTCCAAACGCAGGCTTGCTTCTTCCGGGGAAAGCCCCCGCCTTGAGGTTGCATATTCTTGAAACAGCTCCTCTTTTTTCCTCATCCAGAGTTTATCCATTTTCATTCTCCTTTCGGTGCAAACAAAAAAGACTTTTACTGCACCCATACAAATTTTTCGGTACAATAAAAGTCTTGCTTCCTAAGAATACGCAGATCCTTTGGGCAGCGTCCGGGCTGTTTAGCCGGGATGACGAACGCTGACTTCGCATGAAGCGAAAGCTACTCCCTCTTATTTGTAAGAATTCTATCATATCAGAAACAAAAAAGCAATACATAATTCTCCTGCCACCGAAAAATCTTCCTTTTACAGTATTCCCCATAGATTCCCTTGGTAGTCTTGTATAATTTTTAACATTCCCCCTTTTCATATGTATTTTTTTTTGATATACTAAACCAAACCCCATGGGAAAAGGAGGGATTGGTATGATCCATGAAAAATTCACAGTCGAAGGCCTTGAGGAAATGGTTTATCACTTAAGGGAAAAGAAAGATATAAAGGACTGGCGGATTGATTTTTACAACATTTACGGTGCCTTACTGCTCACCTTTGACAGCGATGAGGAAACCCTTGCCCGTCTTCAGGATGAAAACGAAGCTTATCGGATGGTTACCGAATGGATGGATGTTGCGCTTATGATGGGAAAAGAATACTAAGTCTATCATATAAAAGCGCCCGGCTGTATCCGCAAACCGCCACCCTAGGAAAACCGTTCCTTTATGGTTTTTCAAATATTTTTTAAAAAAGCCTGATTGCATGGAGAAGGTCTGCCTTGCAATACAGGTTTTTTTGTTTGTAAAGGCGCATATCTTTCCGCAAAAGAGAGACAATAGTAAAAATTGTTTCAAAAGGAGAGATCGTATGAGAGCATTTGTGAATAATAAGTGCATTGGCTGCGGCCTGTGCGTTACCCTTTGCGGCGATGTTTTTTCCATGGATGGCAGCAATTTGGCAAGAGCCATCCCCGAGAATGTGCCCCCCAGCACAGAAGCCATGGTCATCGAAGCAAAAACCAACTGTCCCGCAGTCGCCATCGAAACAAGAGGACATTAATAGAAATTAACAAAAGAGGGAGGAATCTAATGTGCCTCCCTCCTTTATATTGGCAAAGCCATACTACGAAGCTCTAGCACAAAGCTAACAGCAAACCCAGTCCATAGCAAAATACACAAATAAAAAAATAAATTTTCTCTCATAATTTGAAATTTCTCTATGTATTCACCTAAAAGCTTTACGGTACTGTGAATAACATAGAAAACCATAATGGTATCAAAATTCATTGTAATCACTTGAGAAAAATTTTTCTCAAAAAAAAGGAAAGCACAAAGTAAAAATCCAGTTGTACATATAAAATGCAAAAAATATTGATTCATAACAGGTTTCCCTTTTATTTTGTATTCCATCCAGACTAGCAGCCCCAAGCACAGCATCAAAACAATCAAATAATATTTCATGATTCGCTCCCTTTCTCTTTTATGGTATTGTGTCTAAAAAATTTTGAATGGCCCTTGCCTCCATGTAAAAGGAAACCACCAAAGATATCCACAAGATAAGTAATATACCATAGGAGCTTCTTTGGGAAAACAAACTCTCTGCCTCCTGAATTTTTATAAAGTGATGCACACTTTGCTGGCATATGAGGGCAACAATAAAAAACACAGACACAAACAAAACCTCTTCATTTTGAAAAAGCATACTCAATGCATAAACAAGGGCGACGCCTGTAAGGGCAAGCAACACAAACAACAATATCTTCTCATTCTTTTTATAATTTTTTGAATTTGCAAGAAGACGACACAATAAGCAAATGCAAATACATAGCGGGATACCATAAAATTTCATAAATGTGCCTCCATTAAGATACATTTTGAACTTGTTTTGAACAAAAATAATATTCAAAGAAATTTGTTACTCTGTCGTATTTACTTTTAAATAAACGTAGGATTAACAACAGAACTAAATGAATAGTTTAGAGTGAAAGTCTGTTAAATAAATCCTCCCACATTGGCTGTTCAAACAGTTCTCTTGTTAACCCCTTCACTTCGTCTATAATTTAAAAATATTACATTGCATTATGTTTTTAAAAGCATCGCAACGTGAAAAATCTTTGAAAATCAAATTAAAGTATACTATATATATATATATATTCAATCCTTATAAATCTAATTTTCTCTGCATAAATTGATATTATTTGTCAATAAAATCCTTTTACTTCCATAAAATAATAATTTCAATAAAAGATATCATTTAAAAATGATATACTTTATAGATTTTCAAATTTTTTTATATAAAAACAAAGTGATGTTTATCATTCAATCTATCAGCCTTTTTTGACACACCCCTCACGAGGAAGTATAATGGAAAAATAAATTAAATTTTGAAAAGGACATTGCCATGAAACCAATAAAACAGGTTATCCTATATTATAAACCCTCTGACGAAGGTGTCACCATTACAGGTATTTCGAGCAGAGCAAGCCAACTGCATATCCCAGAAACCATAGAGGGCAAGCCTGTCACTGCCATCGGTGCATTTGCCTTCGCCATAGAAGAGGAACTGCCCAAGGCGGAGGAGGACAGCACAGCAGAGCTTTCTTTTGTAGAGGAAAACAAAGAGAGAACTGCCCCCGCGCAAAAAGAGGAGGGGGACGCCATTGTGCGCATCACCCTGCCCGATACCATCCGCCACATTGGCGCAAACGCTTTTGGAGGATGCAACGCCCTGCGCACGCTCCCTTTGCCTGCGCTTTTGGAGGAAATTTCGCCCTACACCTTTTCGGGCTGTTCCTCCTTGGAGGTGCTCACTTTGCCACAAAATTTAAAAGGCATCGGCGCCTATGCCTTTTACGGTTGTGCCTCCTTAAAAACCCTCCGCATTCCCGAGGAGGTTGCCTTTTTGGGGAAGTATGCCTTTTATAATTGCAGGGCATTGACCAAAATCAATATTCCCAAAAACACCGTACAGCTGGAAACAGGGCTATTTTTAAATTGCGACAATCTTTATGAAATCCATTTCGGACAATGCCGGCACGTTTCTGATTTGATTGCCGTATTAAACCATGCCTTGCTCTTAACCATTGATTTTCCCGATGGGAGAGTAAAGCTTTTGATCCCCGATTTTCAATATGAATATATTGAGGATACTCCGGCAAGGCAGTTTCATCAGGTGAATTACGGCACAGGCCATCTGTTCCGCCAATGCATCCGCAATTCGGATATCGACTTCCGCAGGTATGATGAGCTGTTTTATCTGACCCGGCGGGAGGATGTGGCGGTTTTGGTGCTACTTTTGGCGGTTTATCGCCTGTCCTACCCTTACCGCCTGCCGGAAAACCGCAGAGAAACCTATCTTTCTTATGTGCGGGAGCATCTGCTTTTTGCCGGGGAGTATTATATACAAAAAGAAAATTTGAAGGTACTGCGCCGTTTTGCCCAATGGGGGCTTTACACCCAGGAAGCCCTGCCCAAATTAATGGAGTTTGCGCAAAAAAAGAAAAAAACGGAGATACTAAGCTTTTTCATGGATTATCAGCATCGGCATTCTGCTTCTGCCGTGAAAAAAAGCTTTGATTTATAAAGGAGGCCTTTCATGAACGAAAACCATCAGCGCTTGATACAAATCGGCAATGCCATTTTAAATGCCTCCCGCAACGAGCTATATTTGTCCCTGCGGTTTTTGGATATCGCCTTAAGCGGACTGCAATATCAAATGAACCTCTCCTCCCTTTATGTAGGCACTGATGGGGAAAAGGTTTTGTTCAACCCCCGCTATTTGGTGGAACGGTATCAATCGGACCCCGTTTTGGTGAACCGCCTTTATCTGCATATGCTTTTGCACTGCATTTTCCGCCATCCTTTTCATACGGGAGAACGGGATCCGGCCCTTTGGGGCGTGGCCTGCGACGTCGCTGTAGAGTCCATCATAGATAGTTTGAAGCTAAAGGCGACCCATTTGGTGGTTTCCGATCGCAGAAGAGAGCTGTATGCGGAACTGAAACAAGACTTGACGGTGCTTTCTGCCGAGGGTATTTACCGCAAGCTTTCGGAGAAAACCTTTACCCCCCAGGGATTTGGCAGGCTTCAGCTGACATTTTGGGTGGATGACCATGTTTTTTGGGAGCAAAAGAAAGAGGATAACAAAAATCAGGATCAAAATGACCAAAATAATGACAACCAAGAAAACGAAGATGATTCTGTAAGCCAACAAGAAAAGCAAAAGCAGCTGGAGGAAAAATGGCAGCAAATCGGCGAAAAAACGGAAACCAATTTAGAAACCTTCTCCAAGGAGATGGGGGAAAATGCAGGGGATTTGCTGCATCTATTGAAAATCGAAAATCGGGAAAAGTATGATTACCGCCGCTTCCTTGAAAAATTTGTTACATTAAAAGAGGATTTACGGGTGGATGAAGACGCCTACGATTATATTTTCTATACCTACGGCCTTTCCCTTTACGGAAATATGCCCTTGATCGAAGCATTGGAATATAAGGAAGTAAAAAAAATAGAAGAATTGGTCATTGCCATAGACACCTCCGAATCTTGCGAGGGGGAAACGGTACAACGTTTTTTAGAGGAGACCTTCTCCATTTTAAAAAACAACGATTCCTTTTTTCATAAAACCAATATTCACCTTTTGCAGTGCGATGCAAAGGTACAGCAGGATACCCTCATCACCTCGCAGGAGGACTTGGCGGACTATATGGAGCACTTCCGCCTCATCGGCAGCGGCGGCACGGATTTTCGCCCTGTTTTTACCTATGTGGAAGAGCTGATGGAAGAGAAACGCTTTCAAAACCTCAAAGGGCTGATTTATTTCACCGACGGCTACGGCACCTTTCCCCGCCGCCGTCCCCCCTATGAAACCGCCTTTGTTTTTTTCCATGAGGACTATCTGGATTTGAATGTTCCCCCTTGGGCAATGAAGGTGGTTCTTGGCCCGGAGGATTTATCCGTTTACGATAAGGAGAATTGACATGAATATCAAACAAGCGAAGGAAGAACTTACAAGAGCCATACAGGCTTATCTTATGAAAAATGAATTCGGAGAATATTTGATTCCCCGGGTGCGCCAGCGTCCCGTCCTGCTTATGGGTCCTCCGGGCATTGGCAAAACCGCCATTATGGAGCAGGTGGCAAGGGAATGCGGCGTGGCTCTGGTGGCTTACAGCATCACCCATCACACCCGCCAAAGTGCCATCGGCCTGCCCTTTATCAGCCATAAGCAATACGGCGGACGGGAATATGCCATCACAGAATATACCATGAGCGAAATCATTGCCTCGGTTTACAACAAAATGGAGGAAACAGGCCTGTCCGAGGGCATCCTTTTTATTGATGAAATCAACTGCGCCTCGGAAACCCTGGCTCCGGCCATGCTCCAGTTTTTGCAGGCCAAAACCTTCGGTGCCCATAAGGTGCCCGAGGGCTGGCTCATTGCGGCGGCGGGCAACCCCCCAGAATATAACAAAAGTGTGCGGGAATTTGACGTAGTAACGTTGGATCGTGTAAAAAAAGTGGACGTTCAACCGGAGTATCCCGTTTGGCGGGAATACGCCTACAAGAATTCCGTCCATGGAGCAATTTTATCCTACTTGGAAATCAAGAAAAATAATTTTTATGCCATGGAAAACACCGTAGACGGCAAACGCTTTGTCACCCCCAGAGGCTGGGAGGACCTTTCCACCATTTTAAAGGTTTATGAGGCCATGAAAATACCCGCAAATGCGGATATGATTGCCCAATATTTACAGCATCCCAAAATTGCCCGGGACTTCGCCAATTATTTAGAGCTATATCATAAATATAAAACAGAGTACCATGTAGAGGATATTTTAAACGGCACCTTTACGGAGGGAACCGCCGCCAAGCTTTCCACCGCCCCCTTTGATGAAAAGCTGAGTGTGCTGGGTCTTTTGCTCAGCCGTCTTTCCGATGATTTCAAGCTGGCCTACGAGCAGGATTTGTTTGCCACAGAATTGCATCAAGCCCTTTTGGTGCTCAAGGAACGCTTCCAAAGCCCCTATTGCACGGAAACCCCTTGGGAAAAGCTGTTGGAGGGCCTGCTGGAGGAAAAAGAGGCGGCCTTCACCCAAGAAAAGAAGGCGGACCTTTTGGATCAAAGCACCCAAAAAAGCCGCCGCAGAACCATAGAACGGCTCCTTGCTTATCAAACAAAAATAAAAAGCCTTGGCCTGCGGGAGAAGGAGGGGGTTTTTGCGGAAATCAAAGCCGCCTTCGCCGCGGATGTATCCCTGCGGGAAAGGCTTATCGAAACCGGCGCCAAGGAATTGGAAAATACCTTCCTGTTTTTAGAGGCGGCCTTTGGCGCCGGGCAGGAAATGGTTATCTTTATCACAGAATTGACCACGAATTTTTACAGCGTAAAATTCATCAGTGAAAATGGCAGTGAAAAATACTATCAGTATAATAAAGACCTTTTGTTTGACGAAAAACAAAAAAGTATTTTAAAGGATATTGAAGCCGCAAAGGCGGAGGGAACGTTGTTGTTTTAAAAATAAAAAAGAAGGTATCGACTCTGTCGATGCCTCTTTTTTTCAGCGCGCTGCAAAAACAGGTACTCTCCCTATTATGAAAAAAGCACCTCCGATCCCATCTTAAGAAACAATAAAACGATCACAACCATCAGCATGAATTGAATGGCTTTTGCACCTTTTTTGATGGCAACTCCTGCCCCGCAATAATTCCCTGCAATACCAAAAATCGCCGCAGGAACGGCTATTTTAAAATAAACGGTTCCTTCCATCAAAAATACCGCCAAAGCCGCATAATTAGAGGCTAAGTTTAAGCACTTTGCATTGCCCGAAGCGGTACGCAAATCGTACTTCATGAGGAAGCAGAACGCCATCAAGGCAAAGGTTCCCGTGCCGGGGCCAACCAAGCCGTCATAGAACCCGATGATTGCGCCAATCACAATGGAGAGAATCACTTTCTTTTTCTTGGAATAAGTGTCGGAAAGGTTTTCTTCCCCCATATTTTTATTCATAATGGTAATAAACCCCGCAATGGGCAGTACAATGAACATCATGGTTTTTAAGGTGCTGTCGCTGAAATAAAGAACTACCTTCGCCGCCAAGGCAGACGCAGCAAATGCTCCCACTGCCGCCAAAATACCCACTTGAACATCCAGCATTTTATGCTTCCAATACCGCCATGCGGCAATGGTCGTCCCAAAGGCCGCAGAAAATTTATTGCAGCCGTAAACAGAATGCATAGGAATTCCCGTTAGGGTATAGGCAGGCAAGGAAATCAAACCGCCGCCCCCTGCAATAGAATCTAAAAAACCCGCTAAAAAGCTTGCTCCCATCAGCATGATAAAACTCTGAAGGGATATGATTGTATCCTCAAACATTTGTTTACTCCTAACCGTATGCGTTCTTCTTCTTGAAAAAACAGAGGTACGCATAAACCAACATATTTTTCCTTGCCTTTCTCCATTGTCTGCTAAGGCATAGCACCACAGTTTGTTGTTAAACCGTATCCCTCAGGCCTTCACTACTTCAATCTCCTCAATGCCATAAAGCAAAAACAGCCCAATCATTTCCTGTGTAATCTCCTCGCCGCTTACGGCAATGGGTATGGCAGGGGGACAGGAAACCGCTGGAACAGCGCAAATTCGCCCCAAAGCCTGTTCCACAGGAAGGGGCTCCCGCTTTGCAAACATTGCCTCCCGAATAGACAAGCGACGGGCTCCCCGGGCAGGCAGTATGGATTTTTTTCTTCTTCCATTGCCTCCAATCACCGGGGGAAAGGCCTGCAAAATTTTTTGAAAGTCCTCTTCCGTATTTTCCGGTGTAAACATCAGCACAAGGGTATCCTCATCGGCAAACTCCGGCTCGATGTTTTCTTCCCGCAAAAATTCCGCCAATATAACGCCCTCCAGACCAATTGCCGCTCCATCCAGAACCAGCTTTAACGGCTCAAAATTCCGTACCACATATCCCTTTTCTTCTAATTGCAAAGAAAGGTATTTTATTTGCCCAATACAAGCCTCTATCCGGTTTTTATATCCTTCCGCCAAAACACGGTTACATAAATCTAAGGATTGCAGCACCAAATAGGAAGGGCTGGTGGAGCCAAAGAAGGCCAATGCCTGTTTCCCCGCCCCTTCAAAGGAACAGCTTGTCTCTTTTGCAATATGCAAATAGGCCCCGCCCGTCAAAACAGGAAGGGTTTTATGGGCAGAATCACAACATAAATCCGCCCCCAAATCCAAGGGATGCATAGATTCGGGCAAAAACCGCAGATAAGCCCCATGGGCATTATCCACCAGCAAAGGAATGCCAAAGCTTCTGCAAACGGCGGAAAGCCCCTGAATATCCGCCATACCCCCCAAATAATCGGGGGAGGTAATATAAAGAGCGAAGGGCAATACCTCCATAGCGTTCAAAATCCCCTCTAGCTGTTCCGGAAAAATAGTGCAGCTGCAAAGAGGGCTTTCCTTTTGAGGATACAGCCACACAACCTCTAAATCCAACAAGGCACAGGTATGTAAAAAAGCCTTGTGGGCATTCCTTGCCGCCAAAATGGGCCGTCCTTTTTGCCCATGGAGCATGGCCAAATACACCATGGCGCCGATGCATTGGGAGGAGCCCCCTGTGGCATAAAAGGTTTTTTTGGAGCCGAATAAGCCGGAGGCGTTCTCCTCACTTTGGCGAATGATCCCCGCGGCATGATACAGGTCGTCCGCCCCTTTGATTTCCGTAATATCCATAGGCTCGCAGCCCAAAAGAGGGTTGCCCTTGTGCCCCGGCATATGCAGGCGGACAGCCCCTCTTTCCCCATATTTTTTTACAAAATCATAAATGGGTGTATGCATGATATTATTCCTCACAGCTTTCTGCAACCTTCATCATAATGGCGCATTCGATACGCTTTTTAAACAATTTACAGCCATACTCGTAAATCCCTTGAATATTGCCTGTGGCATGGTATGCATTTGCAGCACAGCCGCCGGAACAGTACAGCTTTGCCCAGCAATCCCGGCATTCCTCCCTTGCATAGGCATTGCAGTGGCGGAATTGCTCTTGAACATCAGGGGTTTTCACGCCCTCCCAAATGTTGCCTAGGCTGTACTTGTCATCCCCCACAAACTGATGGCAGGGGAACAGCTCTCCCCAAGGGGTAACTGCCATATATTCCGTGCCCGAACCGCAGCCGCTGATTCTTTTATAAACACAGGGGCCGTTTTCCAAATCCAACATATAATGATAAAATGCAAAGCCGTTGCCCGCTTTATTACGGCGAAGCATTTCCTTTGCCAAAATTTCATACTGATCAAACAGCTTGGGCAAATCCGCCTCCGTCAGTGCGTAGGGGTCGGAAGGATCACACACAACAGGCTCCATGCTTAGCTCCCGAAAGCCCAAATCCGCCATATGAAAAATATCATTGGTAAAATCTACATTATTATGGGTAAAGGTGCCCCGCATATAATAATTCTTGCCCTCTCTGCGCTTTACAAATTCTTGAAACTTGGGCAGAATTGTGTCGTAGCTGCCTTCCCCCCCAACGGTTTTGCGCAAATGGTCATGTATTTCCTTGCGTCCGTCTAAGGATAACACCACATTGTGCATCTCCCGGTTGGAAAAGGCAATCACATCCTCATCAATCAGCATACCGTTTGTGGTTAAGGTAAAGCGGAATTTTTTGTGATGCACAGGCTCCTGCTCCCTTGCATAGGCCACCAATTGTTTGATCACCTCCCAAACCATCAACGGCTCGCCGCCAAAAAAATCCACCTCCAGATTTGTTCTTGTTCCCGAATGGGCAATCAAAAAATCCAAGGCCTGCTTCCCCACCGTAAAGCTCATCAAGGCCCGCTCTCCCTGGTATTTCCCCTGCCTTGCAAAGCAGTAGCTGCAATTTAAATTGCAGGTATGGGCAACATGGAGGCAAAGCGCCTTAATAACATGGCTGTTGTTTTTAAAATCAAAGGCAAGGTCTTCATATTCATCCTTTGCAAACAGGCTTCCCTCTCGGGCTAAGGCTTGGATGTCCTCAAAGCACATCACCGCCTCCGTCCCATCGAGCCGGCCTTTATATTTTTCTAATATTGCTTGGAGTATTTCTTCCTTGCTCTTTTCCTCATACATTTGGATCATGTCATACGCAACCTCATCCACCGTATGCACAGAGCCGCTGCAAGTATCCAATACAATGTTATATCCGTTTAATTTATACTGATGTATCAATCTATTTCATCCTTTCCGTCTCAAAGGAAGTCTCCCCATACGAAAAATGCCGCCCTACTAAAAGCAGGCGGCGGATTCGTTTGTCAATCCTTTTGAGCTTACTTCTGTTTGTTCTCGCAGGGCTGATTTGCAACGCCACAGGAGGTTTTGCAAGCAGACTGGCAAGATGTCTGGCATTCGCCACAGCCGCCAAAAGCTACGCTCTTCTTCAGGTCACGAGTTTTGATTGTCTTAATTCTCTCCACGGTTTCATCTCCATTCTCTTTCTGAAAATCTATGCGTTTTCTGATGCCTGTAAGAGAAAAACTCTACTGTCAAAAACCGCCTATATACGAAAAAAGTATATAACAAATTTACCCCAATTGTCAAGGCGTATCCTACGTCTGCGCAGGGTTTCCCTTTACCTGTAACAGCGGTGGGTTTGCCTTATTTTTCCAAAAAACAGCCTTTTGTAAGAATCTGGAACCCCCATTACTCTCTCATTGCTGGACTTTCCTATGGAAATGTGTTAGAATGCATCTGGGTATTTGGGAAATATAAAATTTAAGCACTGAAACGGTTCCTTTCTAAATCCGATTTTTTCAGGCATTCGTCTATATTCCAAATCCAAAATCAAATATATCATGAAACGGTGTTTATTATGAAAGAAAAAATCAATCCTCCGGTTTACTCTCAGATTGCGTTGGATATTGCCCTGCGCATCTCAAGAGAGGAACTGAAAGTAAATACAAAAATCTACGGGCGCTCCGTCATGTCATCGGAATACGGTGTATCCCCGGAAACCATTCGCAGGGCCTTAAAGCTTCTGGAAGATGTGGGCATTGTTGAGGTTCGCAAAAACAGCGGTGTTGTGGTTCTTTCTGTGGAAAAAGCAACGGAGTTTGCCCAGCGCTTCGGCGAGCAAAACGATACCCGCCTCATACAGCGCAACCTGAAAAAGCTTTTGGATCAGCAGCTGCTCCTCAGTGAGCAAATTCGGGAAATGGCGGCGCATTTGGTGCGTACCAACGATAAATTTTCAAAAAGCAATCCTTTTCAGAATTATGAAATTGATATACCAAAGGACTCTCCTGTCATCGGCAAAAGTCTGATGGATCTCATGTTTTGGCATAAAACCGGGGCAACCATCATTGCCATCCGCCGCATGGACAAGGTGATTCTCTCTCCCGGCCCCTACGTCATTTTAGCAGAGGGGGATACGCTGATTTTTGTAGGAAATATTTCTACCATAGAAACCGTCACCAATTATATTACAGACCCTTCCTTCGGCGCTGAATAAAAGCCAGAGCAAGTATTCTCTGCCTCAAAACAGCCTGGGGATGGGCCGTTTTTTTTCCCATTTTCAGTAAAATTTAAGCTTTCCGTACAGAATATATCGCTCTTTTCTACAAAAATCTGCCGCACCATCTTTTGTGCATCAATTAGGAGGCTTCCCTTATTTTCTTCAAAAAAGCTTGGAATCTCTGCATTCTTTTCAACAGTATCACCAAAACGGACACACCGGACTTTGTCTTTTACAAAAAGGCGAAGTCTTTTTTTGTAGATTTTCCCTTACTTGACAACTGACAACTTCATATGTATAATAGAGTTGTTAGTTTGAAAGTAAGAAAGGAGATCTTATATGATTCAATTTCGCAGCGTATGTAAACGTTACGGTAAGAAAACAATTCTGGATACACTGAATCTGGATATAAAAGCAGGCGAATTTGTCATTCTCATCGGGCCCAGTGGCTGTGGAAAAACCACCACACTAAAAACCATCAATCGGTTGATTGAGCCGGATTCCGGTGAAATTTATATTGACGGCAAAGATATTACCAAAATGGACCCTGTAAAGCTACGCCGTACCATTGGGTATGTCATTCAGCAGATCGGGCTTTTTCCAAATATGACAGTAGAACAGAACATTGCCATTGTTCCGAAGCTTCTGAACTATAAAAAAGAGGAAATCGACGATATTGTGCATCGTCTGTTGGATTTGGTAAATATGCCCTATGAGGAAAACGCAAAAAAATATCCCTCGGAGCTTTCCGGCGGACAACAGCAGCGTATCGGTGTACTGCGGGCTCTTGCGGCCTCTCCGCCCATTGTGCTGATGGATGAGCCTTTTGGCGCCCTGGACCCTGTAACCAGAGATTCCTTGCAGGAGGAAGTGAAAAAAATACAGAGAAAATTGGGCAAAACCATTGTTTTTGTTACCCATGATATGGATGAAGCCATCCGCCTTGCAGATACCATTGTTTTTATGAACGAGGGCAAGGTATTACAGGTTGCTTCTCCGGAGGAAATGCTGCAAAATCCTGCCGATCCCATTATCAAAAGCTTCCTTGGCAAGCATATGAGTAACGGGGTCAACGCCGCTGGTATGGTGGCGTCGGACTTTATGCGCAAAAAGGTACTTACCGTACCAAAAACAAAGAAAACTTTAGAATGTATCGAGCTGATGAGCCGAAGGGATGTATCCTCTCTGATTGTAATTGAGGAGGATGACACCTATTTGGGTACCGTCTCCGTTGATAAAATAAAGGCACAGGGAAAGGCAGGCAAGGAGATTGCCGAGCTGATTACCGTAGAAGCCATCACGGTGAACCGGGATTCCAATGCCCAAGAGGCCTTCGAGCTGTTAATCGCTTCTCCCACCGGCTATGTTATCGTGCTAAACGATGATAATACCGTCGCCGGGCTCATTACCAAAACCAGTATGGCAAAAGCCATGGGCGAGGCTCTTTGGGGGGAGATGACGCAATGACCTATTCAGAATTTCTCGCAAAATATTCAACTGATATTTGGAGAGCCTTTTTTACCCATATAGAGCTTGTGCTTGTTTCCGTGGGTATCGGCGTAATCATCGCCGTTCCTGCCGGTATTTTTCTGTCCCGCCACAAAGGGACGGCAAAATACATCTTATCTATCGCCGGTGTTATTCAAACCATTCCCGGCCTTGTTCTCTTAGGTATTATGTTGATTTTAATGGGGATTGGTAAGCCCCCTGCCATTGCGGCTCTGTCACTTTATGCCATTTTGCCCATTCTGCGCAACACCTATACGGGTATTTTAGAGGTAGACGGCCATTGCATCGAGGCGGCCCGAGGCATTGGTATGAGCGGCGGGCAGATTCTCTTTCAGGTAGAGCTCCCCCTTGCCATGCCCGCTATCATCGGCGGTCTTCGGTTATCCACAGTTTATATCATCAGCTGGGCCACCCTTGCGGGTATGATTGGCGCCGGCGGACTGGGTGATTTGATTTGGACGGGGCTTTCTACCTATGAAACAAAATTTATCGTGGCCGGGGCAGTTCCCGCCGCAGTTCTGGCTTTGGTGGCGAATGCAGTGATTGGTTTTTTCCAGCACATTCTTACGCCCAGAGGCCTAAAGCTTGGGAGGTGAAAAAATGAGTACTTTGTTCTCTCTTACAATAGAGCATATGGTTCTGGTATTGATTGCCATTGCCATTTCCGCAATCATCGGTGTGATTTTGGGCATTATCTGCTATTGGGTGCTTTATCTTGATAAAGTGATCCTCTGGGTGGTAGATTCCCTGCAGACCATACCGTCTTTGGCCCTTTTGGCTCTTTTAATGATCTTTTTTGGTCTGGGAAATACAACCCTTATCATTGGGCTGATTCTTTATTCCCTTTTGCCCATTGTGCGCAATACCTACATCGGGCTGACGGGAGTTCCCCCTCATTTGAAGGATGCGGCAAAGGGTATGGGTATGTCTAAATTGCAGCGTATGCGCAAGGTAGAGCTTCCCCTGTCCTTCCCGCTGATTTTTTCCGGCATCAAAATTGCCACGGTTACTGCATTATCCATTGCGGTAATTGGTGTTTTAATCGGCTCCGGCGGCCTTGGATACCCCATTTACCGGGGAATTCAGACCATGAACTTCGGGGCAATCATAAAGGGAACCCTTCCCGTAGTCATTATGGCAGTTATTTTTGACTTTTTAATGTCAAAAGTGGAATATAAGCTTGTCAAACGAGCAAAATAATTTGAATAAGGAGGCAAAACATGAAAAAGAAACTACTATCTATGGCCATTGGTGCAATGACCCTTTTGTCCTTGGCATTGACAGGATGCGGCAGTAAGGATACCGTTGTCATCGGCTCCAAGGATTTCAGCGAAAATATCATTCTGGGTGAAATCCTTTCCCAGCTTGTTGAAAACAAAACGGATTTAAAGGTGGAACGTAAGCTGAATATGGGCGGAACGTTTATTAATTTTGAAGCTTTGAAAAAGGGTGATATTGACCTTTACGCCGAATACACGGGTACAGGGCTGACCGCCCACTTAAAGATGGATGTAATTACCGATTCCGATGAAGCCTATCGTGTGGTTTCCGAGGAATTTGAGAAGCAATTTGATATTTCTTGGATGGAGCCCATGGGTTTTAACAATACTTATGCCATCGCAGTAACAAGAGAGGCCGCCGAGGAATACGGCTTGGAAACCTGCTCTGATTTAATCGGTGTATCCGAAAATCTTGTCTTTGGTGCGGAAAATGAATTCTTTAATCGAGAGGATGGATTTGAAGGCTTCTGCGATTTATACGGCTTATCCTTTAAGGGTGACCCCAAAATGATGAATGTTTCTCTGAAATACCAAGCCATCGGCAACGGAGATATGGATGCAACGGATGCTTACACCACAGATGCAGAAATAGTGAAATACGATTTGCAGGTGCTTGAGGATGATTTGAACTTCTTCCCACCCTACTATGCGGCTCCCATCGTGAGAAACGAGACATTGAAAAACCATCCGGAGCTGGAAGAGGTATTAAATCTTTTAGCCGGACAAATTTCCGATGAAGAAATGACAGAATTGAATTATCAGGTAAATGTAGAGCAAACAGCAGTGGATCAGGTAGCAAAAGGGTTCCTTGAAAGCAAGGGCTTGCTGGACTAATCTTGTTCCCTGTTTCAAAAAAGGGTGTCCCTAGGACGCCCTTTTTTATAGCCGTAAAATGCTGTTTTCCAGATAAATTTCATAAGAAATTCACTTCACCCAAACACAAAAACCACCTAAACCGTAACACAGAAAAAAATCCCTATTTCGATATCACCTCTTCTTTTTCGGTACTATGATGAGTGCGGCACTGTGTAAAACAAACATTGACCAAACCAAAATTTCGTTGATTCGGCAGCTGAATTTCATGGAACCTATTATGATACTGCAAACCCCCAGAACGATGTAAAAGCTGAAGAATAGCTTACTCCTTCTAAACATTTCATCCTGCTGCAATGTTTTTAAACGATATATAGAATCTAGCACAATACTGCCGCCAAGAAGTATCATAAATAAATTCATACTTTCCTCCAATCAAAAATACATTTTTTTCACATCGCGTCGAAGCTTCACAGATGGAACTTTTTCTTATTGCTTAACAGCAAAACGAACGGGAGGATTGCAATAACACATAATCAGATACAAAAGGAAGTTGTGTTTCGTGTTTCAACTGTAGGGTTTGCTACTTCTAAAATAATCCACCCGATTTATTTTTTTCATGCAATGCCTCTCCTTCATCATACCATGTTTTTCGGCATAAAAAAGGCATAGCAGCCTTTGCTATGCCAATGTCCCAGACAGGAGTCGAACCTGCGGCCTTCCCCTTAGGAGGGGGACGCTCTATCCAGCTGAGCTACTGAGACACATATGAAACAAAATGCTTTTCGGTAATAGGCAAGGCAGAGCCTAAAAACTCCTACGCCCTTAATACAAAAGCAGTCCTTCTTTATTTTATGCATAATTCCCGCCGCAGTCAAGTAGTTTTCCTCTGCGGCGGGAGTTTTTTTACTGAAGCTTATCTTCTATGAAAGCGGCAAGCTTTTTTGCCTCCCGTTCCATGGCCTCTTGGTCTTTTCCTTCAATCATTACCCGCACCAAAGGCTCTGTGCCCGAGGTACGAATCAGCACCCGGCCGTCTGCGGAGAATTTCTCCTGCAAGGCTTCAATGGCCGCTTTGATTTCAGGCACCTCCATATAGGCATTCTTCCTTGCATTGTTCACCCGGGCATTCACCAAAATCTGAGGCATAACCTCCATGATTTTCCCTAATTCAGAGGCCTTTTTCCCGCTGCGCTTCATTACCGATAAAATTTGGATGGCCGTTAATATGCCGTCCCCCGTGGAATTATGGTCCAGAAAAATAATATGCCCCGATTGCTCGCCCCCAAGGTTGTAGCCGTTGGCCAGCATACTCTCCAAAACATATCTGTCGCCCACATTTGCCTGCAAAACAGAAATTTCATTTTCCCGCCCCATAATGCTAAGGCCCAAGTTGGACATTACCGTCCCCACAATGGTGTTCTTATGCAATGCATTTCTTTGCTTCATATCACAGCCGCAGATGGCCAAAATTTTATCCCCGTCTATAAGATGGCCGTTTTCATCCATGGCCAAACAGCGGTCCGCATCGCCGTCGAAGGCAAAGCCAATGTCTGCACCGTTTTCCTTCACCAGCGCTGCCAAATCCTCCATATGGGTGGAGCCGCATTTTTCGTTAATATTGGTTCCATCGGGCCCGTTATGTATAATGCAAAGCTGGGCGCCCAAATCCAGCATGGCAATGGGCGCCGCCTTATATGCCGCACCGTTGGCGCAATCCAAGGCAATCTTTATGCCCTCAAACCGCTCATTGGTTGTATTTCTAAGGAAAGCAATATAATCATCCAAGGCTTCCTCTGCGTAGGATTTTGTGCCGATGGCACTGCCCGTGGGACAAGGCAAAACCTCCGTACGGCTCAAAACAATCTCTTCAATTTCCTCTTCCAATGCATCACTTAATTTATAGCCCTGCTCATTGAAAAATTTGATCCCGTTATATTCCACCGGGTTATGGGATGCAGAAATCACTACCCCCGCATCCAAACGGTACTGGCGCACCAAATATGCCACAGCCGGCGTGGGAAGCACCCCTGCCAAAACAGCATGGGCCCCAACGGCGCAAATGCCTGCCACCAAAGCGGATTCCAGCATATCCCCGCTGATTCTTGTATCCATGGCAACCAAAATCCGCGGTGCGTGTTTTTTTTCCTTTGTCAAAACATATGCTCCAGCACGGCCCAGCTGATATGAAAGCTCGCCTGTCAATTCCGTATTGGCAACCCCTCTGACGCCATCCGTACCAAATAATTTTCCCATCTATCTTTTCCTCCAACAATTACGATTCCGTTTCGGAGGAATCCTCCTCCGAAATGAAAACATCAATATATGCATAGCCTGCGGTCACGCCGTCGGGCAAATCCAAGGTAATGAGTACCCTGTGTTCTCCCGGGGAAAGCCCGCTTACATCCACAGTGGCCGTTAAAGCACTTTCCTCTATATCCTCCACCAGCCCCTCTTCACCGGTAATGGTGACCCTGGCACTGCCGCTGATTTCATAGCTCATGCCGCTTTCACCCTTTAATACGGTAATCTGATTGGACTGAAGCACAATTTCCCGGCTATTGGAGCCGCTCACCTGCACACTCACCTGTATAACCGGACTGCTTCCATCCTTCATTGACACTCCTGCGGGGAGATAATCCGCCACAGTAAAGCTTTTTCTTACGGTGGAGGTGATGCCCGAAATATCAATATCCGGCAGCTGCAAATAAATAAATTCCGTCAACGCCTCCGGCGCACCGATGACCTCTATCATCTGGGGCGTGCAGGTGGTTTCACCAAGAACAAACCCCTCTGCGGGTACTCCGGAAATATTTACCTGAATGGGGATAGATTTTAAAGTCAATGCGCTGTAGGTGACAAACACCTCCCTGATGCCAAGCTCCACACCCTGCACTTGGGCTCCTTCCGCAGTATAAGGACTCAGCTTTGCACTGAGGGGCACATTATCCTGCACATCCGCCGCATTGATGGTACCCCGTACCGCACTCACCTGCTCCACCGCCGAAGCCGGCCCTTTGATCCAAACGCTTTCCGCACTCAAAACGGGTGCAGCATACAAGGCCTCCTTGGGAAGCTCTCCGTTCAAAGAAATCTGAATGGGAAGCTCTTTGCTTGCAATTCGCTCAATCTGCACCTCAACCGCGGCAGGCGCCTTGCTTACAATGGTATAGCCGCTGTAGCCTCCCAGCATCTCCACCTTCACCGGCAGAGAAACGGTATCTCCATCCGCCGCTTCCGCCAGGGCGGAGAAATCCACCGAAACCTGCAGCCAATCATTGGATTGATTCAAGCGGTCCAAGGCTGTCCTCTGGGACTTAATTTTGATATTCACCTTGGTTCCCGCAACCTCCTGGGCATTCTTCACAGTCAGGCCACGGTTTGTCAAAACCTCTGTATTCGCTAATGTAATATACTTTGAATATGTCCTTGTGTCAACAGGTTGGTTGATATTAATTACCATAAACCACATAATTGTGGCAATGCCTATGGACAAAAGCTTCCAACCCAAGTCCTTCATCAGCATTTCCTGAAATTTTTTCATTTATCCTGCCTTCCTTTCCAAAAAGAGAGTTTGTTCTTACCTACTTTCTTGGTTTGTGAAAGCATTGTTCTCAGCTGGTCTGCCGTTAAGTTACGATATAGCACACCGCCCCTTGCCATAGAAATGGACCCCGTTTCCTCGGAAACAACAATCACATAAGCATCCGATACCTCGCTGGCGCCAATGGCCGCCCGGTGTCTGGTGCCCAATTCCATACTGATGTCGTTGCTGTCTGTCAGCGGCAAAAAGCAGGTTGCCGCAGCTATGCGGTTCCTGCGTATAATGACCGCCCCGTCGTGCAGCGGTGTATTGTGCTCAAAAATATTGATCAAAAGCTGACTGGAAACTAACGCATCAATGGGAATTCCCGTTCTTTCCAAATCCCCCAAGGGCACCTCCTGCTCAATCAAAATCAACGCACCCGTCTTTACAGCGCCCATTTTATCCGCCGCCTTAATAATTTCATCTACAGTACGGGAAGATGCCTTTTGGCTGTCCTCCGCATCCGTACGCATAAAATACGAAAAAAACCGTCCCTTTCCCAGCTGCTCCAAAGCTTTTCTAAGCTCGGGCTGAAAAACGACGATCACTGCGATAATGCCCACAGAAATGGTATTAGACAAAATCCAAAGAATCGTGTTTAACTGCAAAATGGTGGCAATGGCCGCTAAGGCAAGAATTACTAAAATGCCCTTAAACAAAACCCATGCCCTTGTTTCCTTAATCCAAAAAATAATCTTATAGATAATATAGGCAACAACCAAAATGTCCAAAACATCGGGAAATCCGATGGAAGGCCGTACAAAGCCTGTTACCCCTAAATTATCAAAAACGCCTTTTATAACCTCCATATAACACACCCTACCCCTTGGAACTGTGACATCTTTTCCATTATATCATAATACTGCGTCATAGATTCTTAAAAAAAAGAAAAATTGCCCGTCTTCTTGATGTTTTTCTCTTTCCCAGGCTTCACTGCTTCGCTTTTTCTGCTAGCCTATCCATAGTATAGCATAAACCGGAATAAATTGTTATAGAAGTCTTTGAAAATTCTCTGCCTTTCCCCGGGGAACCCTCGGAAATTTAAAAAAGGAACAAGCCCCTGGGTCTGTCCCTTTTCGCAATCAGTCCTGCTTTTCAGCGCCCTGCGTACAGAAGCTCTGAAGAATATGCGTCTTGCATTGATACGCCGTACTATGTGTGATAAACTGGCTCGTGCGATCTAACGGAAAGATAAGCTACAGGCCGGTTCGCCGTCTGCCATACTCAATTAAATAGGTAGAAACTACAGCAAAAATATTCGGAGCAAATGAAAATAAAGGATCACTGCTTTTATTCCTACCGCCATGCGCGCACTGATTGCAGGGTGCTTCTCTCTTTTTTCCAAAATTGGCGGAACCCCCTGCGCCGGTTTTTTAAGGCTTCGGTTTCATCCATCCCATGCTCTTTTGCAGCTCGTCCATATATGTATCCCATAAATCGGGGCTAAATTCCATTGTTTTCATGTTTCTGTCAGCGATTTCCATGCCTAAAATATTGTTCAGCATATCCGTTTCAAAATAATGCATCTTTTCAACCCTGCCCTCGTTATCCACCACATAAACAATACTCAGCCCGCGGAAGCAAAGCACAGCAATATTCGGCAGCTCGTAGTTCAAAATTTTAATTTTGCTGGCATTCTCCTGCGTGATATAATCGTCAAAGCGCTGGAGATAGGAAATGCGCTGAGTATGGGGAATATCAACGGCGCCAAGAAGGGGCACAATGGCCTTGCCTGTAGCACAAAAATGCATCATGGCATCCACCGTAACGCAGAACAACGCTTCTCCTGTCATAATGCTGTGAAACAGCTTCAAAATGCTTTCTTTTAAAATTTCGTTGTCAGTGATCGCATCCATCTCCTGCCTGCTCACCAAATATCCTATGGATATAAAATTATATACCGCATCAATCTTTTTGTGAATCAGCCGGTCTATAAAGGATGGGTCAGCCTCTAGGGCAGCAATGGCTTCGCTTCTGTTATAGCTGATTTTTTTCATGTCCTTTTTCATCAGGGAATTGAAAAATGCAGCCAGATAGCTTTTATGGGTGATAAACGACATAAAAGGTGTTCCATCCATTTGAATATTAAAAACAAATAAAAAATTTCCCTTCAATAATAAAAAGAGTTGTTTCATTTTTTCTGGAATTTTCCATAAATTCAAATCATAGTATTGTTGTACTTGGGCAATTGACAAAAGGACATCCATATTATATTCATCGTAGGAGACCTCAAAGGAAGAAATGTTAAAGAAATGATTGAAGGAAATCTGATTTTGCTTTTTCGGACTTGCGATAACGACACGGCGGAAAATATCAGCGTAAAACCTGCAAAATAATGGCAGGGTACTGTAAAACTCCAGAGGAGTATCGTCATGATTTACCACATAGTCGGAAACAATAATGCAAAACATATTCAAAACCTTCTTTTTCCCCAGAAAGCCGCTTTCTTTGTCCGGATAATCCCGGTTTTCATCATTTTCTATGGCAAAATCCTGATCCAAAGCATACTCCAGCGCATCGGAAAGAAACAGCTCCAGTTCATATTTGGAATGGAAATTATATATGACCGGAAATACGGGATCAAATTTTAAATAGCAATTATATCCGTATAATGCTTCCGCAAAATACTCTGCCGCCTGCCTGCTGAACATTCTTTTTTCCTTCAAAAACGGAAGCCTTTTTCCCGTTAGAATTTTGCTTAATCCGCTGGGCGCCATATTCATGCTAAGTGCAAAGTCAATTTTAGGAGCTTGTGCAATATTGATCAGCTTTTCCAACAGTATACCAGTTTTCATTTGCTTCCCCCCACTTCATCTAACAGAAAAACGATATTGAGCATAGTATACATGATTCCAGTTACAATTTCTTGCCAAAAAAAGAAATTAATTTTATATTTTTTTCTTCAATTGTCCAGCACAAGAATACTTCTCTTTCCAGTTTTCAAGCAACACACAAGAAAATCGTGTACAATCCATGTAAAAGTGCTTCGCAAAAGCCTCAAGGCAAAACTGCAATACTCCTAATTTTGCTATTGTTATGTAAAAGAGAGCAATGGCGAAGTACTTTACTACAGACACAACCTTCTGGTTTTTAGCGGCGACAGCCCATAGGAAAACAAAAGGATTGTGCAAGAAGGGAGACAAAAACTATGGTAAAAAGAAACAGAAAGCGATTCATAAGTTGGGTAATGACATTCCTACTGCTGCTCAGCGTATTTCAGCCCGCAGCCTATGCCGAAGGAACAGGAATAGATGCGGGAACGGATACAGTCATCACCGCACCGGAGGCTCCGGCCAACCCGGAAAAAGAAGGCGGCAGTGAGAACGAAACAAATGAGGGTGATGTCACCACCGAGCCGGAAGGCGATAAGGGCGAAACAAACGAGGATGATATTACCACCGAGCCGGGAGACGAC
>DCDZ01000017.1:68036-107384 GCA_002316675.1 Tyzzerella sp. UBA1042 | reverse complement strand
AGCCGGGAGACGACGAGGGCAAAGCAAACGAGGGTGATGTCACCACCGAGCCGGGAGACAACGAGGGCAAAGCAAACGAAGGTGATGTTACCACCGAGCCTCCGGAAGAAGTGGAAAAACCTCTCCCCATCCTTCCGGAGGCTCCTATCCTCTTGAACGAATTTGTGCCCATGGCGGAAACAGAGGGATCGGATAAGTACTCTATTCTGAATAATTTAGAGGTTACTCTTACCCAGGGCGAGGAAACATATCCTATCCTGACGACGGAGCCAATCAGTGTGAATATTTCATTTCGCGTGCCGGTTCTAGGAGACTATTCGCAAGATCCACCAACCTCTGGCCAGTTAGTCCAAAAAGGAGATTGGGCTACGTTTGATTTGGGCAGCGACTTCAAGCTGGTTGGAGAACACCCAGACGTGCCCTTGACTTTTGGGGGATTCCAGGTTGGATACATTGCATTTAGTACAAACAGCGAAACAGGCACTGTAACAGCCAAGGCTATCTTCGACGGAGATGATGAAGTTTTTAACGGAGAACTCAATACCGTAGCGTGCAATTTTAATGCAACATTAGAATACACCGGTGACGGTGAGCCTGACGAGGACGGCTTCATTTCCGTAGCAATCCTAACTAAAACATTTCAAATTAAGGTACCTCCCAAAGAAATAACGTATACGGTGAAAAAATCAGGAACTGCTGATTTGGCCGAGAAAAAAATTACATGGACCGTAGAGATTACAGCTACAGAAAAAGACGGGACAGAGAATAAACAGATTGACTTAGCGGGTTATGTGTTTTCTGATGATTTAACTGAGGTAGGAGACTATATTAACACGTCCTTTAAAGTAGTGGGAAAGGCTGATGTAAATCCTACAGTTAATGATAAAACAATTAGCTATACCTTTCCAGACAATTCCGAAAGCCCCCAGACAGTTACTTTTGAAACGGGAATCCCCGAGGAACAGTACTTTGCGAATTCCGAGCAAACAGTGACCAATACGGCAGAGTTAAAAAAAGATAACATTGTCTTGGAAAACGATACAAAGGAAGTTACGTTTACCCCCAAATGGATTGAAAAGGCTGGCAAAGCCAGCGATGAGGGCAGCAGTGGCATTTATGATCCCAAAAACCGCACTATTACATGGACAATCACTGCCAATCATTATGGAGCAACCCTAGATAATGTTGTGATCACAGACATACTACCGGATGGGCTAACCTTTCAAGAGGCAACATGGCAAGAGTGGAACGGCTCTGATTGGGACAATGCAACGTCCATTCAGCCCACAGGGAGCACTCCAGAGACGCCCAATGGTAACGGCGAATATGAACTTGGCACTATTCATTCCAAAATTCTACTTACCATTGTAACAAAAGTTCCCGACGAAACGTATGCTACCGGCACAAAAACTTATAAGAATTCTGCAAGCATCCGTTGGGATGGCCAGCTAGGAATTGGTACAGGGAACATTGAAGTTGGCATCGGGTATAATGCCATTACAAAAGACGGCGTGGCAGACCCGAAAGACCGAAAGATTACTTGGACTGTGACGGTTGATCCCAAGGGACAGGACATTCCCACACCAAAGGTATACGACCTTCTCGTGTATGGAAGCAAAGCGAGCGAATTTAATCTTACTGAAGCAAGCGGCTTCCCAGAGGGAATAAAGAAAACGGATTTAACCCCGCAATATAACCAAAAATATAATGACACCTTTGGCAACACGGGTAACACAGATGTCAAAGTGAAGGTGCATTCGATTACGCAGAACGGAGTTCCAGTTGCCGACCTGTTAGAAATCACAGACCTTTCACAAACAGAGTTGAACACCTTTACCTTTGAAACTCTGGTGGTAAATCCGGATATTTTTGCAGGCAATAAAACAACTTCTGTGTGGAATACCGCTACCCTTTTCAGCGCCAATGCAAAGCTGAATGCGGCAACAGACAGCGTTGCCTACAAGAGCAAAACACTGTCTAAGGAGATGCTGAAGCGTGATGCCATATCCGATGCTGGTGTGACTGCCAACGATGCAAATAACTTTACGACAAATGCCGAGGAAGGCTTTGATTATGAAGATAAATCGGTTATTTTCCGTTTGAGCGTCAATGCTGACGGTATGGATTTGAGCAGCAGGACAAACGCAGATGGAGCTCCCCTTGGAAAAGCATTTGTAACCGATACCCTGCCGGACGGCTGGGAATTTGCAAAAATTGCCGACGGAAAGAACTATCTCATTTTTGCAGGCGAGAAACAGGCTAATGAAACTGTTCATGCAACGGGCAATGCGCTGGACACAGTGACCGGTCTTAGTGCCGACTTCACCGAAAAAACAGCTACTTTTACCTTTGCTTCACTAAATCAACCTTATGTGATTCTGGTAAAAGCAAAACCCAGCACTGAAACCCTTGCAGGGTATTTCAGCAGCAACAAAACAACAACAAAAACGAATACTCTATCTTTAACGGCTGAAGAATGGACCACAGGCGTAACGGCCCAACAGAGTGTTTCCATCACAAGCCAGCTGTTAGACAAAGCGTTTAAATTAATAAAAGCCGGAGAGTTGCAGTGGACGGTAGAGTATAAGCCGTATAACCTTAAGCAGGAAGGCACCAAACTGGAGGATACACTGCCCATAGGCCTTGATGTGCGCACCAATGCAAAGGGCGAATTGTTACTGTCTGATGAGGATGGCAAGTATATTACAGCCCAAAAGCTGGCTTTAAAAACAGATGGCAGCTACGACGACGGCGAAATTGTGAATCTAACGGTGGATGATGTGTCCTATGACACAGTAACCCGTGTTTTAAGCTTTCAGATTCCGGATTCAAAGCAAGCATATCGTTTTACCTATATCACTGATATTACGGGAGAACCCGGAGACGTATCTAATAAAGTGACCCTGCTCGGAATCGACACTGAACAGGTAAATACAACGAAGGCGTACGCTATTTCAAAAGCAGATGGCAACGCTAGCTTGCAGCGAAATGGTTGGATCGAAATAACAAAAATAAATGGCAGCGGAAACTCTCTTCCCGGTGCAGAATTTACACTCTATACATCGGACGGAAAAACCGTGATAAAAACAGGCACCACAAATGAACACGGCATCCTTACCATGAGGGTAATTCCCCATGGAGCGTATATTCTGAAAGAAACAAAAGCACCAGATGGCTATAAACCAGAGGAAAAGAACCATACGCTGTTGGTACAGGGTGGTGCAGGAGCCACGGTAACCACCTCCCTTGACGGCCAGACCGGCGCAGATGCCAATAAGATAACCGTTAAAAACTATGCGGACGGCACAGTCGGAGATCTGACCATCACGAAAACCGTTGCCGGCAATGCCGCCGACAAAAATAAGCAATTTGCGTTTACCGTTACCTTAAAAGGCGCAACCGGCACCTATGAGTATATCGGGAATGGTGTGCCCAATGGATCCATCCAAAGCGGAGATACCATCTCCCTTGCCCATGGACAGAGCATCACGATTCGTAACGTGCCAAAGGGTACTGCTTATGAAGTAACCGAGGCGGATTACTCCGGCCAAAGATACTCCACAACCAAAACAGGAGACCTCGGTACCATTCGGGAAAATCAGGTGCAAACTGCTTCCTTTACAAACACAAGAACTTCTTCTTCGGATCCAGATCCTGCAACAGGCAAACTGGTTATCAGCAAAACCGTTGTCGGCCATGGTGCCGATACGAAAAAGAAGTTTGAATTCCAGGTTACCTTTACCGGTGCCAACGGCACCTACAGCTACACCGGAGACGGTGTGCCCAATGGATCCATCAAGAGCGGAGATACCATCTCCCTTGCCCATGGGCAAAGCATCACCATAACAGGCTTGCCTGTGAATGCAGACTATGAAGTAACAGAGAAGAAAGCTTCTGCTGAGGGCTACACTGTGAAAAGCGCGGGAGACTCCGGTACCATTTCCTCCTCACAGAGCCGCACTGCAGCCTTTACCAACACAAAGCTGCCGGAAATCACAGGCAGTCTCTCCATCAGAAAGACTGTTACCGGCCAAGGCGCAGATCTCAACAAAAAGTTTGATTTCACCATCACCCTTACCGGTGCGCCCGATGCATATCCTTACTCCGGCGCAGCCAAAGGAACCCTTCGCAGCGGCGATACCATTTCTCTGGCTGACGGAGAGAGCATTACCATCACCGGATTGCCTGAGGGTGCAAAATACACCGTAACAGAGGCGGATTACACAAAAGCAGGATATGCTGTTTCCAGTAGAAATGCCGACGGCACCATCTCGGCAAATACTTTGAAATCCGCATACTTTACGAATAAATGGGGCAATACTCCGGAGGAGCCGGTAATTCCGGAAACTCCCGAAACTCCGAATCAGCCCGAAAACCCCGACGACCCTTCTAATCCTGTTGTAGACAGCGAGAATGTTGATGAGGACGGAAAGGTGCTGAACGATTCCATACAAAAAGGAGACGGTACTGTTTCCCATGATGGTATGCCTAAAACCGGAGGCGGTCAGGCGGGCAGCCTTGCAAAGCTGGGATTATTCATTTTCTCTGTAGCTTTCGCAGCCCTAGCCTTCGTTGATTTTAATCTTCGTAAAAAAAGAAACCATAAGTAATACTTAAGAAAAGGGCCGACAGAGGGAACGCTTATCTCCCCTGCCGGCTCTTTTTCAATCAAAGGAGATGGGGCCCATGAAAAAATACAATCCCCGCCGCATAGTGCATATTCTGTTGGTGGTGTGTGCCATAGGAATTTTATATTCTGCTTTTTTCCTGCTTTCCCAAACCCGGGAATATGCCGCTGCCGATACGGCGTATGAGGCGGTGCGTCAGCTTCGGGAAGCACCCCCTTTGGATGAAAAAACAGCGGAAAAGCAGGAGGCTGCCCATATTGACTTTGCTTCTCTGGAGGAAATAAACCCGGAGGTGGTGGCATGGGTGGCAGGAGCCGAAATCGACTATCCCATTGTGCAGGGGAAAGATAATGCCTACTATCTTGGGCATTTGTTCAGCGGTGAAGCCAATCAGCTGGGGGCCATATTTATGGATTACCGTAATCAGGGGGATTTTTCAGACAAAAATACAGTAATCTATGGCCACAACATGAAAAACGGCTCCATGTTTTCCTCTTTAACGGCGTACAAGGCCCAAGACTATTATGACAGTAACCCCACCATGATGCTCTATATGCCCGACAATACCTATCAGCTTGCGTTTTTTGCAGGGCTTGTGATCGATGGGAATGGCTCTGTCCCGCTGGAGTTTGCCGATGCCCAAGCCTTCCAGGGCTATATTGATGCTCTGAAAAAAAAATCCACCTTTCAATCCACCACCACCGTAGGAACGGAGGACCGCATTGTCACTCTTTGCACCTGCTCCTATGAGTTCAATAATGCCAGATATGCCTTATTCGGCAAATTAACACCCCTAGATCCCTAGTTGGTTCTAGGCTGACATTAAGTATAAAAGCCGGTTCTATCCACTCAAAAAGGGGTGGAATCGGCTTTTTTTAATGCCTGCCATCAAATAGTATGGCAATCCACCGCCATGGGTGATATACTTTGAGTATCAAAAATATTCTTTGTACAGCATAGAATTTTTGCGTGGAATGCAATGCCCCGGAGGTAGGATTACAGCTACCGAAACGTACAATAGGAGTGGATAACATGACGCACAAACTATATCTTGATATTGTTATGATACTGGGGGCCATTTGTTTTGTGCTCTATGCCCTGGCAATCCCCAAGGAAGCTTCCCGCGGAATAATTTCATAACGTATGGGATTTATATTGCTTATATTGCTGTAGCAATTCTCTTTTTTATCAAGGCCTTCAAAAAATAACTGTCCAAAAAAACCTTCTGAAAAATCCGGAGCATTACAGTCTCTTGTGATGGATAGGAGGGCAATTTATAAGGAGCGGCTCAATATGGAAAAAAATAGACGACTGAATCCGATAAAATACAGTATCTTTATTTACTTGCTCTGCTTTGCCTTCAGAGCAGTGGAATACATGGTGCTGCGCACGGACCAAAGCGTATTTGGCGAGGCATTTCTGCATAAATTGGCAGGGATTTTGGTGCTTGTATTGGCGCTGAGGTATTTTTCACTGAAGGGCGCAGAAATAGGGTTCATTGGCAAGGGGGCGGTAAAAAATGTGCTTTATGGCCTGCTTTTGGGGGCGGCTGTGTTTATCATTGCCTATGGTGCCGAATTTTTTCTGCTGCTGTCCCAAGGAAACCCTCCTTCTTTGGAGATTTATGTAACCAGCTATGGCATTAACGGCAATCAAGGCAGACAAACGGCCTTACCGTTCTTTGCTTTTTGCATCCTGGGCAATCTCATCAATGTGATGATGGAAGAGGGAATCTTCCGCGGCCTGCTCCTCAAGCTAGGAGAGGCTAGGTATTCCTTTCTAAAAGCAATGGTTTTCTCCTCCCTGCTCTTTGGCCTCTGGCATATTGCGGCGCCTGTGCGCAGCCTGTTAGACGGGGAAATGAGCAAAGCAGGGGCTGTGATGTATGCACTGATGCTGATTGTAACCACAGGAATCACCGGCGCAAAATTCTGCTTGCTGACAAAGCTCACCGGCTCCCTTTGGATGGCCATGGGAGATCATTTTTTCAATAACACCGTGATCAATATTTTGCATATGGCAACAGCCTCCGGGGCAGATGAATTGCAGGTACTGCGCATTACCGTTGCACAAACAGTATCCTTCCTCATTGTCCTTTTTCTCTACCGAAAAAGGGGCGCCCATCAAAAGAAAACCTTTCGTCCATAGCCAAAATGACACAATCAAAAAGCGAATGCTGTAGCATTCACTTTTTTCATTTCTAGGTTATTCATGGATTATAGGCTTGCAGGAACAAGCTATGGTTACAGGGTTGCGCCGTTATCCACCAAAAGCACCTGCCCTGTGATTGCCTTCGCTTCCTCCGAGGCCAAAAACAGGATGGCATTTGCCTGATCTTCAGGGGATGTTGGGGGCAGGGATGAATTCATATGCTTGGCACATATATCCGCAAATTCTTTGTCAAAAGACATCATGTTTTCCGGAGAGGTTAACTCTGTTGTTGTCCAGCCCGGGCATACGGCATTGCAGCGAATGCCGGTACCGGCAAACTGAATGGCAATATTCTTCGTCAAACCAAGAACTGCGCTTTTGGCGGCGGAATACGCTATGCCGGCGGAACCAAAAACACCCCCCACAGAGGATATATTCACTATGGAGCCTTGTTTTCGTTCCTCCATATGCTTCAATGCGGCCTTGGTAATATAAAAAACAGAAGATTGATCGGTCAGTATAATGGTGTCCCACCAGTCATCGGAGCAACGGGTGATCGGGATATGCTTATCGGCCATTCCCGCATTATTCACCAAAATGTCAATTGTACCAAAGGCAGCCACGGCTTCTGCAACCACTCTTTCACAGTCCTCTTTTTTTGTCACATCTGCGGCAACAATCAGTACTTCACCGCCATCCCCCCGTATTTCTTTCGCAAGGGCTTCCAATCGGTTTTTCCTTCTGGCAGCAAGAACAACCTTCGCACCTTCTTTGGCAAATAGCTTGGCTGTGGAATAGCCAATCCCAGAACTGGCCCCGGTAATAATGGATACTTTGTTTTTTAGTCTCATGCTCTCATCTCCATATCATCTGAATTTATACTGGAATGCTCATTCAATACTCTTTATTCAATAATATACCATAATTTCTATTTTTGATAATGTACTTTTTTGTAAACGATGCTTTTGTGATTTCTGAAAGCAAGAAAATGACCTGTTTGGTACCCAGTGCTGCCATAAAAAGCTCCACCCAAGGCCCTTCCCATAAGCTCATTTTGCATGGATAAGGTTTACAATCCCCTCTGAAGGAGACACCTTGAAAACGGCGTCATCAGTAAATTCTATTTTTGAGGAAAAATTCAAGCTATATCCCAAGCTTGTGCTGTATCCAAGTACACTGGCGACTACGTTTTTATCCTTCACAAACAGCAAATGCACCATTCCTTCATTGATATTGTTTTCTTTCATAATCTCCAAATTTCATATTTATAGTCAGTCGTAATATTGTTGGCTCTATCATGCTCCCCTTTTTTCTTATTCTAATCAGCCTGTAAAGAATCCAAAAGCCTTTTTCAATTCTATCTTATACTAAAAAAAGTCAATCCCTTTTGGAATCGGCTTCCTCCAATAAAATATTCTGTAATGCTTTCTTTAGATGCCACTATTTTCCGGATAGCGCTTGGACAAAAAAAGAAGATGTGACCTAAGAAAATATCTTAAATCACATCTCATCTTCCCAACGACCAAAACACTTTGCAGGCCAACTGGTCGGTAGCATTGACGGAGAAGGAGGGATTTGAACCCTCGCGCCGCGTTAACGACCTATACCCTTAGCAGGGGCACCTCTTCAGCCTCTTGAGTACTTCTCCAAAAAGTCTACTGCCAAAATATCATATCATTTTTTACAAGCTTTGTCAACAAAAACTATACTCAATTTGTTCTGTTTTTCTCAAGGTAAGGCAATGCTCATGGCTTTTCTGGCGCCTAGGTAAAACAGGGGCACATAGCCCCTGTTTGGTTCTTTTTATTTCTTTTTCTCCAATTTTTCCAAGCCGCCCATATAAGGACGTAACACTTGGGGAATACGCACAGTGCCATCGGCCTGTAAATTATTCTCAAGGAATGCAATGAGCATTCTGGGTGGTGCGGCAACAGTATTATTTAAGGTATGAGCGAAATATTTCTTCCCCTCCGCCCCTGTAACCCGGATGCCCAATCTTCTTGCCTGAGCGTCGCCTAAATTAGAGCAGCTGCCGATTTCAAAATATTTTTTCTGTCTGGGAGACCACGCCTCAACATCCACAGATTTTACCTTCAAATCCGCCAAATCGCCGGAGCAGCACTCCAAAGTACGCACGGGAATATCCATTGTGCGGAACAAATCCACAGTATTCTGCCAAAGCTTATCATACCACATAGGGCTTTCCTCAGGCTTGCATACAACGATCATTTCCTGCTTTTCAAACTGATGAATGCGGTATACACCACGTTCCTCAATGCCATGGGCGCCTTTTTCCTTCCGGAAGCAAGGAGAATAGCTGGTTAATGTATAAGGCAAATCCTCTTCTTTATTCATGGTATCAATGAATTTACCGATCATGGAGTGCTCGCTGGTACCAATCAAATAAAGGTCTTCCCCTTCTATTTTATACATCATGGCATCCATTTCCGCAAAGCTCATCACCCCTGTAACCACATTGCTGCGGATCATAAAGGGCGGAATGCAGTAGGTAAAGCCTCGGTTAATCATAAAATCCCTTGCGTAGGATAAAACAGCGGAGTGCAAACGGGCAATGTCTCCCATTAAATAGTAGAAACCGTTCCCCGCAACTCTTCTGGCTCCTTCCAAATCAATGCCATCAAAGCTTTCCATAATTTCCGTATGATAGGGAATTTCAAAATCAGGCACAACGGGCTCGCCGTATTTTTGAACCTCCACATTTTCGCTGTCGTCCTTGCCAATGGGCACAGAGGGATCGATCATATTCGGAATTGTCATCATAATTTTCTTGATTTTTTCCTCAATTTCCTTTTCCTTTTCCGTCAGTTCATCCACTCTTGTTGCATCCGCCGCAATTTTCGCCTTAATCTGCTCTGCTTCTTCCTTTTGGCCCTTTGCCATAAAGCCGCCGATTTCCTTGGAAAGCTTATTTCTTTGGGCACGAAGGGCCTCTACCTCCTGTTTAATTGCCCTGTTTTCAAGGTCTAGCTCGATTACTTCATCCACAAGGAGAAGCTTATTTTCTTGAAATTTCTTTTTGATATTTTCCTTTACTGCATCAGGGTTTTCTCTTACAAATTTAATATCCAGCATTTTTATTTTCCTCCTTTGAGCTTTGATTTATACGAATTTGGGAAATAGGAGCATTAAAAAACTCTCGTTCCCATAATATTCAGGGACGAGAGTTTTTCCCGCGTTGCCACCCAGATTGCCCGAAAAAATTCCGAGCCTCTTTATACAGCGATAAAGGGCTTACCCTTCCGACTTTCATCGGCAGCTGGGAAAGTGGAACATTTTCATCTTTCATCAGCTTACACCAACCGCCGACTCTCTGGAGAAATGCAGAAAATTTAGCTTTCCTATGGGCGAAATCACGCCGCACGCTGTTTTGTGTACTATTATATACCATATTGTAAATAAAAAGCAAGGCCTTTCTCAGCTTTTCTTTTTTAAGGAAAAATATGGTTTATGTTAACCTTTTAGCACAAATTCTTCTATCAGCTCTGCCACTGCATCCTTTTCACAGCTATTTTTGGTAATAAAATCGGCTGCTTCCTTTACCTCCGGTTCGGCATTGGCCACGGCAATGCCAAGGCCCGCTTTTTTTATCATAGAAATATCATTATGGCTATCCCCCACAGCGATGACTTCTTTTAAAGAAACACCGGCTTTTTTTGCCGTTTCTTCCATAATATTGCCCTTGCTTACACCTTTTTTCACAACCTCCATAAAAATTGGGCTGGAAAAAAAGCAGTCTAACTGGTCTGTTTCCTTAACCATCTTTTGTACCAAAAGCAGCTTCTCTCTATCTCCTGTGATCAAAGATTTTGTAAATTCTCCCGAATACTCCAAGGGATTATGCATAATCCGCACGTCATTCCCCATAACTTTGCAGTATTTCTTTACCCGCTCTGTCTCTGACTCCGCAATAAACGTACGGTCATCATAATAATACAGCTCCAGCCCTATTTCCCGGGCAAACTCCGCAATGGGGGCATAAATTTTGGGCGAAAAATCTTCCCGTATGGCCAAAGACATATCTCTAAGATCATACACTGCCCCGCCGTTTTGGCATATAGCATAGCCTTCCCGCCCAATTAAATTTAATTGCTCCAAATACCGTTCCACGCCAAAAACGCCTCTGCCGGTACAAATAACAAATTGCACGCCTTGATTCACTGCTTCTTTTATTGCCAATTTATTTTTTTGAGACACTTCCAAGCCATTTTTTAGCAATGTCCCATCCATATCCGAAAATATCATTTCATATCCCATAGGTTCTCCTTTCCACAATTTGTTGATCTTTTGTGGATAACTTTTGTTTTTTTCTCGTTCTATGCTGCAGCTATAAATTTTATCCGCTTACTTATCCACAATTTCCACATTTTTTATACACATATGCACATTCTTCTATAAAAAAAGGTGGTCTTTAGAAAATAATTTTCTATCCACCTTTTCTTTATTCCTTTTCATCTTTCATTTCTTCCGCTTCAAATTCTTTTTCTAAAAATGTGGGCTCTTCCGTCTCATGCAGGTTTTCCTCTTCTTCCACTACATCCACTGCAGCAATCTGATTTGCTCTCAATTCCTCTTCTAAAATTTGGGCCTTCTCCGCCAGTGTTACATCACCCAGCTGTTCGTCTTTCGGAGGTTCCTCCTGTACAAGATCCAGAGGAATTTGTTCTTCCATAATCGGCTCTTTGTCCTTTTTCCGGAAGCTTGGGCGAAATTTAATCTTCACTACCTTTTTATGCTCCGGATGATAGGCCTGCTCCTTTGCCATTGCTACAGCCTTTTTTTCTTCCTCAGAAAGCATATAAATGCTAACCCCCATTTGTATGGGCTTTGCGTAGGTGAAAGAACCTGTGCGGCTATGAATGCCGTTTAAAACTACACCGTTATCCTCCCCATCCAACAGGGCCAAGGCAAAGCAAAGATTACCGCCCATTTCCTCAAAGGGATTGTAACGAACAAGGCCAACCTTTTGAATATTGCTTTTCATGGTTTTATCCATATCCGTAACCATATCCAACAATTTGCCGTACTTTTCTTCAATCTCTTTTGAGATGCGATAATATTTTTCCAATTTCATTTCTAAATTATGGCTTGGTCTGCGATTTGCGCCCATAAAAAAGTCATATTTTTTCTTTTGTTTATTTAACTTTGCAAATAATACAATACATAAAACAAAAAGTATCAGCAGCGCTGCCCCAATTCCAAAAAGAATATAAATGATGTAATTTTGAATCAAATCCATTTTTTTATCCTTCCATTCTTTTCATCATGGTTAAAAGTCTATCCAAATCCTCTTGAGAATAATACGTAATTTCTATCTTTCCTTTATTCTTCATTTGGTTAATACGAACATTGGTTGAAAAAATAGATTTTAGCTCCTCCTCTACATTTTTTTGATTTACATTTTCCATTTTTTCGGATTTTGTATTTTTAGCTTTCTCTTTTTGTGACAATTCTGCCTTTACCAAAGCCTCGGTCCCCCGTACACTCAGCCCTTCTTCAATCACGTGTTCAGCCAATTCAAATTGTCGTTCCTGATCCGTAATAGAAAGAAGGGTTCTAGCGTGACCGCTTGTCAGCTTATTTTCCACAACAAAATTCAATACTCTGGGGTCTAATTGGAGCAAACGCAGGGAATTTGTGATTGCAGAACGGCTTTTTCCCACCTTTTCCGAAATTTGCTCCTGGCTTAACTCAAAATCCTCCTGCAAACGACGGTAGCTTTCCGCCTCTTCAATGGGATTTAAGTCTTCTCTCTGCAGGTTTTCCACCAAAGACGCCTCAAAGGCCTGTCCGTCCTCCCATTTGCGTTCCACGGCAGGAATTTTTTTCAGTCCGGCAATTTTTGCCGCCCTCCAACGTCTTTCTCCTGCAACAATTTCATAATATTCTCCATTTTTTCTTACAACCACCGGCTGAATCATCCCATAATTTTGGATAGAAACCGCCAACTCCTCCAATGCCGTTTCATCAAAATATTTTCGAGGCTGTTTCCGGTTTGGCTCAATTAAATTGATATCCAATTCCCAAACGCCTGCTTTTCCCATTTCTTTCCCGGTTTCTTTAAAATCTTCCAATTTATTATTAATCAAGGCTTCTAAGCCCATTCCTTTTGAACCCAATCCCATTTTTTTCGCAGCCATTTTTAACTCCACTCCTTTTCTATAACCTCTTCCGCTAAAAGCTCATAGCTTTCTGCTCCCTTTGATTTTGGGTCATATAAATGAATTGGCAAGCCATGACTTGGTGCCTCTCCCAAACGGACATTTCTGGGAATAATACTGCGGTAAACGCTGGCGCCAAGGCTTCGCTTTACCTCCTCCACTACTTGTAAAGACAAATTGGTTCTGGCATCAAACATTGTAAAAACAATGCCCTCAATTTCTAAGTAGGGGTTTAATCTCTTTTTCACTAAATTAATGGTATGGAGCAGCTGCTCCAACCCCTCCAACGCAAAATATTCACACTGAATGGGAACCAAAACGGTATCTGCGGCAGTAAGGGCATTGATGGTAATTAAGTTTAATGAAGGAGGGCAATCAATGATAATAAAGTCATAGTCTTCTTTTATTTTTTCTAATTCCTGTTTTAAGATATACTCTCGTTCTTCTTTTCCGATCAATTCTATTTCCGCACCGGTCAGGCTGATGTTGGCAGGAATAATCTCCAAACCCTCTACACAGGTGGTTTGTTTGATTTCTGCAATTTCTGCTTCCCCTAAAAACATATTATATATGGTTAATTCCAAATTATTTTTATCCAGACCAAGGCCGCTTGTTGTATTTCCCTGTTGATCTGCATCAATAACAAGGACCTTCTTCCCAAATGTGGCCAAGCTTGCAGATAAATTGATTGCCGTTGTGGTTTTTCCCACGCCGCCCTTTTGATTGGTTATGGCAATAATCCTTACTTTCCCCATAGAATTTCCCGCCTTTCATTCCTCTTCTGAAAAAATTATAGCACATCCCCCTCTGAATGAAAAGCGAAAACAGCAATGTTTCACGTGAAACACTGCTGTTTTCGTTTATGTTCAATATGTTTCACGTGAAACATTATGAACGCTTGGGGTTTAAAAATACATGAATTGCCTTTGGAAGCACCTTTACCTCAAAAGGCATTCGAGGCCCCGATTCTCCATCCACCGTAGACTCCATAATGTTAAAATCTTCTTTCAGACATTCAATTTTAAAATAATTGTCTCGCAAATAAAGAATATTTTTTGTATCATTAATATGATCTCCCGTCAGCATCTTTAAAAATAATGGTGGCAGCTCAATCAAGGGTTTTGCTCGAATTGCCAAAAATTCAAATTTTCCATCCTGTATAGAAGCCTGAGGTGACAGCTTTGTAAAGCCCCCTGTGCCGGCACTATTCATAATCATATATAAATATAAATATTCTTCAATTACCTCTTTGCTGGTTGTGATGCGAAAAGGAATTTTATGAAAATTGGGAATTTGCTCCACACCCTTTAAATAGTAGGAAAGGTTGCCTAAGGCATTTTTCACATCCTTATCCACAGTTTGGGAAACATTTGTTAACAATCCCCCGGCACATACATTTATAAAATAGATTTTATCATTCACAAGGCCCAAATCAATGGCAATCGATTTTGTATTCACAATAGCCTGACAAGCTTCCTCCACCTGCCCGCTTTTAAAGCCAAGAAAAGTGGCAAAATCATTGGCCGTTCCCGAAGGGATAATGCCCAAGGGAATGTTTAGTTTTCGCTCCATCATGGCATTGATCACAATATTCACAGTGCCATCTCCGCCGGAAACAACAATCAAATCGTAATCTCCCGGCATTGCATTAATATGCTTGGCAATATCTCCCTGTAGCATAGAGCGGAAAGGATGAACCTCAAAGCCGCCCTGCTGGAAAATGCCGATACAAACATCCAAATCAAATTTAAAGCTTTTATTCCCAGAAAAAGGATTGTATATGAGCTTTAGCTTTTTCATGGTAAAACACCTCACTTTTACATTTGCTCAGGTGCATCAATTCCTAGAAGACGTAAGCCCTCTTTCATCACTGCTTTCACAGCTACTACCACAGCCAAACGTGCTTTACGAACTTCTTCCTCACTGCTTAAAATGGGATTATCATGGTAAAACTTATTAAACCCTTGGGCAATGGCAACCAAATGCCTTGTCAACACAGAAGGCTCCAGTTTATGTGCCGCATCTTTCATTTTCTCAGGGAATGCCTCAAGAAGCTTGCAAATATCAAGGGAGGCTTCATCGGAAAGCAAATCATACTGAATATGATCGAAATTGAATTCTCCCGCACGCTTTAAAATACTGCACGCTCTGGCGTGGGTATACTGCACATAAGGGCCAGTTTCTCCATCAAAATTCAGCATTCTCTCCCAAGAAAAAACAACATCCTTGATACGAGTATTATATAAATCATTAAAAATCACCGCACCAATTCCCACCTGCTTGGCAACTTCTTCTTTATTCTCCAAGGATGGGTTCTTTTCCTCAATGATTTTTTTGGTTTCGCCGATTGCCTGATTCAATAAATCCTCCATCAGAATAACATTTCCATGGCGGGTGGATAGCTTTCCGCTATCTAAGCTTACCAAGCCAAAGGGTACATGAATTAAGTCTTTGTACCATTCATATCCCATTAAATGGATTACCTCAAACCACTGGCCAAAGTGCAAATTTTGATCCAAGGCTGTCAAATAAATACATTTCTCAAAATCATATGTTTTTTTACGATATAAGGCAGCCGTGATATCTCTGGTTGCATATAGGGTGCCGCCATCCTTACGAATAATCAGACAGGGAGGCATATTTTTATGCTCCAAATCAACAATCATCGCCCCTTCGCTTTCCTTCAGAATATTTTTTTCCTTCAATTCTTCCACAACAGCTGCCATTTTATCATTATAAAAGCTTTCTCCGGTATAGGCATCAAACTTCACACCAAGCATATCATAAACACGGTCAAATTCCTGAATGCTAATTTCATAGAACCATTTCCAAAGAGAAAGGGCTTCTTCCTCCCCTTCCTGCATTTTAACAAACCAAAGCCTTGCTTCATCCTCCAAGGCAGGGTTCTTTTCCGCCTCATCGTGGAATTTTACATAAATCCGCATCAGCTCTTGAATACCATTGGCCTCCACTGCTTCTTTGCTCCCCCAATTATGGTAGGCAACAATCAGCTTGCCGAACTGGGTGCCCCAATCCCCCAAATGGTTCACACCAACACAGTGGTATCCCAGCCCCTGGTGGATTTTATAAATGGCATTTCCGATTACTGTGGAGCGCAGATGCCCAACATGAAAGGGCTTTGCAATATTGGGAGAGGAATAGTCTATCACAATGGTTTTTCCCGCTCCCATATTACTTTTCCCATAATTCTCTTTTTCTTCCAAAACTTTAGATAAAATTTCCTGGGCATAAACTCCTTTTTTCATAAAAAAGTTTACATAACCCCCAATAACCTGCACCTTGTCAATGAAATCCGGCTGACCCAGCTGATCTGCTATTTCCTGCGCAATCAACGGGGGCGCTTTCCGAAAAACCTTTGCCAAACGAAAACAGGGAAAGGCAAAATCCCCCATGGCTTTATTTGCGGGAATTTCAACCGTTGCCAAAGCCTCCTCCAAAGAAATATCTGCGGTCTTTGCCAAAAGCCCGGCAACCTCCGTTTTAAAATCCATATATAAATCCTCCAATCAGAATCTTATGTTCAATCTCCTGTATAAATATCATAAAAAACAAGTGCGTACTTCTTTAAACTTTATCACAAAAACCCAGTAAAATCAAGGAAATGCGCACTGCAATGTACAAAAAACGGCGATAAAAAAGACATCCCTTCCATCAGAAATAAGCTTGTGCTTAGGATGTCTTTTCCCAATTTTATTTTTCAAAAACTCAACCGTATTTTACAGTCAGATTCACATAAGAAATATGTTCCCGCATAATTGCATATGCCGTTTGATAATCACCATTTTTGATTGCATTCAAAAGCTTCCCATGCAAATCCAAGGTAACATCAATGGCTCTGGGGTTTTGGGTCAAGGACTCCCGCAAAGCCAAGCGAATCCCCTTTTCAAAAGAGTCCTTTGCAGCAATCATGGTGCTGATCAGCAGATTATTATGGGTTGCGGCAGAAACCTGCAAATGAAACATAGAGTCATAATCCACAAATAGGTTAATGTCATTTCTGCTTTCCACCATTTTTTCATAGCAAAAAGTTAGATTGGCAATATCCTCCGGCGTCGCCCTTTTTGCGGCATAGCTTGCCGTTTCCGCCTCAAGCATATATCTGAATTCCAAAAGATCGCTTAAATCGGAATTTTCTACAGTGATACAAAATGGCGCAATGTTTACAATATTATCAATTTCACTGATAAATGTGCCGGCCTTTGACCGTTTGATAAAGCCAAACACAGCCAATGCCGTATAGGCTTCTCTTAATGTGCTGCGTCCAACCTTCAGCATATCGCTGACGATATTTTCATTTGGCAGCATATACCCCGCAGGTAAAACACCGCTCATAATCAATTCTTTAAAACGCTGAAATAAATTCTGTGAAATATTACACTTGCCTAAATCTTTTGTTAAATAAGCCACGTTTTCCGAAAGATATTCCCTTTCCATTGTGCTCCTCCCAGTGCTTCATTAATTGCATTCATGAAAGTATTCTATCATTGTTTTCTTTGACTGACAAGAGCTTTCCCTATTTTTCAAACACATATTCTTCTTGTATTTCAGAAAGGGGCACTTCCCGGTTCAGCAGGAAGGAGGCCGTTTCCTCATGAACCTCTTCCAAACGCTTTTGATCCTTCCTTCGTATGAGCTTATCTCGTTCACTTTGTTCTAAACTCAGCATTTCATACACACTACGCACTACGAAATGATTTTGATCCTGAGCATTTCTAAATTGCGTCCAAATAGGCACAAAAGAAACCTCTTTTACATTGGGCGGTTCATTCCCTTGCTGTTCTATAGTCAAATGCAGCACGATAGACGCATTTCTTGGGGGTGTTGTTTGAGATGAGATAAAATTCCCCAAGGAATAGATAATAAATCCGTCATGAACACCGTTTCCATGGTCAATCTTGCGGTATTCCATGGGCTGCAAAACATGGGGATGGCTGGCAAGAATAATGTCCGCACCGGCCAAAAACATCAAATCCGCCCAATTTTGAAACATCTCTCTGGGGTATGTTTCATATTCATTGCCCATATGGGGCATTACCACAACAACATCTGCATTTTCCCTTGCCCGCTTGATATCCTTCACCATTTGATCATTGTCAATCAGGTTTACCATATACGCTTCGGGCACAGGAATCCCATTGGTACCATAGGTATAGGATAAAAAAGCAATGTTAATGCCGTTCACGTTTTTATACAAAATCTCGTCCCGTTCCCCGGCGGAACGGTAGGTTCCCATATGGTCGATGCCTGCTTCATCCAGCTTGTCCAAGGTGCGGAGCAGTCCGGATTTTCCCGTATCCATAGAATGATTGTTGGCAGTTGTTAAAATATCAAAGCCTGCATCCTTTACTGCATCTAAAAATTCATCGGGTGTATTAAAGCAAGGATAAGAGGAATATCCCCGCTCTTTGCCCCCGAAGGTGAGTTCCAAATTTCCCAAAACAAGGTCATAGCCATGGAAATATTTTTTCACATCCTGAAAATTGTGCATAAAATTATACGAACCCGTGGCGGGATCGTATGCCTCATTATACTGATAATCATGAACCATAATGTCACCCACCACTGCCAGCGTTGCCTGACGCACAGTGGACCGGGCCTCACCCGCGACAACAGAATACTCCTTTTTGTGGGTACAAGAGGTAAAAAACAAACAAAAACAAAGGAACAGGAAAATCTTTTTCATTTTATACCCCCAATTCATACTAGGAAAAAAACAGTATGCTATGCAACAATATCAAAACCGGAAAAGTGATGACTAGCAGCTTCTCCGTCAATCAAACAGCTTTTCTGCGTTAAAAAGCCCGTCAATTATTTTCGTCTTCCTGCAAGCTTAAGGCGGTGCCGTTTTTAATGGAACGGCGGCAGATATAATAAATAAACCAACACAAGAGTGCCGGCGCAAAAACAAAAATAAAGTATAGTGTATTTTTCCATGTGAAGAACACCCAAACGGAAAGGAGCAGCATAAGCACCGGAAGTATCATCCCAATCCACTTGCCTTTGGGCCTGCTTGCCACAACCCCTTCAATAAAAACCATACAAAGGACCAAGGAAATAACCTTACCTAAAGCTAAAAAAAACTCAACATTCCACATCTTCACACCTCTTCTTTTTTCATATAGCTTGATTTTAGCAGTATACTGCATCATTGTCAAATAACCATATAAAGTTCTAATATTTATATATTTTTCAAAAATTTATCTGTTTTATTTGCCAAGTATTTGCCTGTTTCTCTATTTATTTATGAAAAAAAGAATATCCAAGCCCAGCTTAATAAAATAAAAAGGCAGGATTTAGACTGATTTTCATAAGCCAAAACCATAAAAGTCCATGGTTTCTTCCCATAAACAAAGCCCGAAGGTAAGCATTTCAAAACAAATTTTGCGCTTACAATCGGGCTTTGTTCAAAGGAAAGCCAATTATTCTGTTACAGGCTCCTCTTTTATTATTTCTTCAGCTATTTCTTCCAATACTCCCTCATCTTCCTTAATATCCTCCTCGGATATTTTTGCAAGGCCCACCACCGTAACACCGTCGTTCAAATTGATTAATTTCACACCTTGTGAAACGCGGCCAATGGTGGAAATTTCTTTTGCACGCAGGCGGATGATAATGCCCTCGGAGGTCATGAGCATAATTTCCTCATTCTCCGCTACCAAAAGCACACCGAGCAAGGCGCCTGTTTTCTCTGTCAGCTGATGGATTTTCAGGCCCTTACCGCCTCTGTATTGCACGGTAAATGCATCTGTCTCCGTACGCTTTCCAAAGCCTTTTTCTGTTACGTTCAAAAGCTGGGTGTCCTCCATAAGCTTCACTGCGGCCACCACATAGTCCCCTTTTCGCAGGGTAATCGCCTTCACGCCTGTGGCGGTACGGCCCATGGGGCGCACATCTTTTTCAGAGAATTTAATGCCCAAGCCGTTTCTTGTGCCCACAAAAATTTCGTTTTCGCCGTTGGTGGTCATAACGGAAATCAAATTATCGTCTTCTCTTAAATTCACGGCGATCAAGCCGCCCTTACGGATATTAGCAAAGCTTGCCATTTTTGTTTTTTTAATGATACCCTGCTTTGTGATCATCACAAGGTATTCATCTTCCTTGAACTCTTTCACAGGGATAATGGCGGTAATGCTTTCTCCGGGGGCAATCTCCAGCAGGTTTACAATGGCCATGCCTCTTGCGGTACGCCCTGCCTCGGGGATTTGATAGCCCTTCATGCGATATACCCGTCCCTGATCGGTGAAGAACAGGATGGTATCATGGGTGGAGGAAAGAAATAGGTCTTTCACAAAGTCCTCATCTCTGGTTTGCATACCAACAATACCTCTGCCGCCTCTATTCTGGCTTCTATAGGTATCCAGCGGTGTACGCTTGATATAATTCAAATTAGAGAGGGTCATAACGCAGGTTTCTTCCTCGATCAAATCCTCCACGTCAATTTCCCCGGGGTTCTGCACCAACTGAGTACGGCGTTCATCGCCGAATTTATCACGGATTTCTGTGATTTCGTCCTTAATCACGCCCAGCATTAATTTTCTGTCTGCCAATAAGGATTTAAAATATGCAATCTTCTCCATTAAATCACGATACTCTGCGTCTATTTTCTCATGCTCCAAGCCCTGCAAGCGGCGCAGCTGCATTTCCAAAATTGCCTGCGCCTGTACCTCGGAAAGGGAGAACCGCTCCATCAGCCGTTCCTTTGCATTATCATAGCTGGTACGGATAATACGGATAACCTCGTCAATATGATCAATGGCGATACGCAATCCTTCCAAAATATGGGCGCGTTTTTCCGCTTTATCCAGATTAAAGCGTGTTCTTCTTGTGACTACATTTTCCTGATGCTTTAAATATTCCGCAATGATCTGTTTCAGGTTTAAAACTTCCGGCTTACCATCCACCAATGCCAGCAGAATGGCACCGAAGCTTTCCTGCAGTTGGGTATATTTATAAAGCTGGTTCAAGATTACATTGGCATTGACATCTTTTTTCAGATCAATAATAATCTTAATATCGTCACCGGAGGAGGCGTCATACAGATCGCTAATGCCTTCGATGCGTTTATCCTTCACCAATTCGGCCATTTTTTCGATCAAACGAAGTTTATTGACCATATAAGGCAGTTCGGTCACCACAATTTTTTCTCGGCCGTTTGGCGCAGGCTGGATTTCCGCCAATGCACGCACCAGAATTTTACCCCTACCTGTGCGATATGCCGCACGGATACCGCTTTTCCCAAGGATGGTTGCACCTGTGGGGAAGTCCGGGCCTTGGATATGCTCCATGAGTTCTTCCACATCGGTATCCTTATCCTCGATTGTATTTTCAATCATACAAATCACGCCGTTAATGACCTCTTTCAAGTTATGGGGCGGGATATTGGTTGCCATACCAACGGCGATACCCGAAGAGCCGTTCACCAAAAGGTTGGGGATTCTTGCGGGCAGGACAGTGGGTTCTTTTTCATTCTCATCATAGTTTGGCACAAAGTCAACGGTATCTTTTTCGATATCCTTCAAAAGCTCCGCTGTGATTTTAGACATCCTTGCCTCGGTATAACGGCTGGCGGCTGCGCCATAGCCATCTACAGAGCCGAAGTTACCATGGCCGTCTACCAGCATATAGCGCATAGAGAAGTTCTGCGCCATACGGACCATTGCCTGATAAATAGAGCTATCGCCGTGGGGGTGATATTTACCCATGGTATCGCCCACAATACGGGCGGACTTACGGTAGCCCTTACTAGGGTCCAGGTTCATTTCGTTCATGGAAAAAAGGATACGTCTTTGCACCGGCTTCAAGCCATCACGCACATCCGGCAGGGCACGGGCTACAATAACACTCATTGCATAATCGATATAGCATTTCTTCATTTCCTCGTTAATATCTATGGAAACGACCTTATCTATTTCTCTATTTTCGTCGCTCATTTTTTCACCTCTTTATTTTTTACAACAGAAAGCCTTAAAGACCTTGGGGTTTTGCCCCAACTCCCCACAAGGGAGTTCCTCCCTTGACCCATTTCCTTCAAAAACTCCGTTTTTGAAGGGATTTATTCTTTATTACCTTGGAAAACACAGTTTTTCATATTGGGTCAAGGGCATTGCCCTTGCAGGGTTTTAGGGACAGCGTCCCTAAGACCTTGCCTCTTGACCTTTAAGATTTCAAAAACTCCGTTTTAGAAGGGATTTATTCTTTATTACCTTGGAAAATACAGTTTTCCATATTGGGTCAAGGGCATTGCCCTTGCAGGGTTTTAGGGACAGTGTCCCTAAGACCTTGCTCTTGACCTTCAAGATTTCAAAAACTCCGTTTTAGAAGGGATTTATTCTTTATTACCTTGGAAAACGCAGTTTTCCATATTGGGTCAAGGCCATTGCCCTTGCAGGGTTTTAGGGATAGCATCCCTAAGGTCTTGCTCTTGACCTTTAATCTCTTGACCTTAATCTCTTGGCTTTTAAAAATCCATCTCGGCATATTGTGCATTCTCCGCAATAAAATCCCGCCTGGGCTCTACACTGTCACCCATTAACATACTGAATATCTCATCGGCAAGCAATGCATCACTGATATCTACTTTTTTCAAAATACGATGCTCCACCGCCATGGTCGTATCCCGCAGCTGGTCAAAGTCCATCTCACCCAGACCCTTGTACCGCTGTACATCCTTGATCCCGGTTTTGCCGATCTCGTTGTATAAAGCCTCTAACTGTGGATCGTCATATACATAATAATGCTGCTTGTTCTTTTCCACACGGTATAAAGGCGGCTGGGCAATATAAACCTTGCCTTCCTCAATCAATTGGGGCATATACCGGTAAAAAAAGGTCAAAAGCAGTGTACGAATATGAGCGCCATCCACATCGGCATCGGTCATAATAACGATTTTGTGATACCGCAATTTTTCAATATCAAAATCCTCAGAAATCCCCGTGCCAAAGGCAGTAATCATATTTTTGATCTCCTCACTGCCCAAAATACGATCCAGTCTCGCCTTTTCCACATTCAGAATTTTACCACGCAAAGGTAGAATCGCTTGGGTTTTGGGATCTCTTGCCTTAATGGCACTCCCCCCTGCAGAGTTACCCTCTACGATGTAAATTTCACATTCATAGGGATCCTTGCTGGTGCAATCCGTCAGCTTCCCGGGCAGCCTTGTATTTTCTAGGCCGGTTTTCCGCCGCACCAATTCCCTTGCCTTTTTGGCCGCATCACGGGCTCTGGAAGCCGTCATACTCTTTTCAACGATAATTTTAGCCACCGCAGGGTTTTCTTCAAGATAATAGGTAAAATATTCGCTTAGAACACCCTCCACAGCGCCCTTGGCTTCGCTTGTGCCTAATTTGGCCTTTGTCTGCCCTTCAAACTGCGGGTCCTCCACCTTAATGCTGATAACTGCGGAAATGCCCTCTCGCACATCCTCGCCGGAAAGCTTTTTATCCGCATCCTTCAGCACGCCGATTTTCTTCCCGTAATCATTCAATGTTTTGGTCAAACCGCTTTTAAAGCCAATCAAATGGGTACCGCCGTCAGGCGTATTGATATTATTTACAAAGCTGAAAATATTCTCTGTATATCCATCGTTATATTGAAACGCCACCTCAACCAAAACGCCGTCCCTTTCCCCGCAGGCATAGAAAACATCGTTGTATAACGGCTGACGGCTCTTGTTGATATAAGACACAAATTCCTTGATCCCGCCCTCGTAATGGAAGGTACGCTCCTGCTCCATACCCTCTCGCAGGTCAATGAGGTTGATTTTTAACGCCTTGGTCAAAAAAGCAGTTTCCCGCAGACGCTGTTTTAAAATATCATAGGAAAACACCGTTTCCTCAAAAATATCGGGATCGGGCAGAAAATGCACATAGGTTCCATGCTCTTGAGACTCACCGATCACCGTCAGAGGGCTCAGCACATCCCCCCGGCCATACTTTTGCTCATACAGTTTCCCTTCGGTGTGAATTCTCACTGTCAGCCAAGCAGACAGGGCATTTACAACAGACGCACCAACGCCGTGAAGCCCGCCGGAAACCTTATAGCCCCCGCCGCCGAACTTTCCGCCGGCATGGAGTATGGTAAACACCACCTCCACCGCAGAAATTCCCTTTTGCTGCTGAATCCCCACGGGAATACCGCGGCCGTTGTCCATAACAGAAATGGAATTATCGGCATGAATTTTCACAGTTATTTCAGTACAAAACCCTGCCAAAGCCTCATCCACCGCATTATCCACAATCTCATAAACCAAATGATGCAGCCCTCTCGCACTGGTTGAACCGATATACATTCCCGGACGCTTCCTAACAGCCTCCAGGCCTTCCAGCACTTGAATTTGACTTTCATTATAATCTGATGACATAAGACCTCTCCTTCAACTAAAACTCTTCTCGGATTCTTCTCTCATTTGTGCCAAAGAAAAAATAGGTTTATTTCATAAAACCTATTTTAAATCAAGTATGATAGGCAAAATTATTTTTTGGTTTACTGCCTGTTACCTGCTTTTTAAAAGCCTCGACAATACTCCTATTTTTGTTCTTGGAATGTCAAGAAATTTAAGAATTCCAAGGCATATTTCCAAAGAAGATATACTTTGTATGAATTATAACATTTTTTCAAGGATTTCACAAGCAAAAACCCCATATTTTCAAGGAAAACTTTCATTTTCAAGGATATTTTATATTTTTTTCCTTCCTAATAAAGTCATTTCACATTTTTAGAAAAAAATACCAAAAATATAAAACAAATTATCTACAAAACCTGTGCGAAAACAACCTGAAATTCTTTCCTTTGAGAATAAAAGTCTCCCAAAGCATCAAACTATAAATTTTACTCTGAAAACAGCAGAAAAACGTAATCTCATTGCGCTCGCAGGAAAGCTTTTTTTGCATGGGAAAAATATGCGGCGGTTTTTTTGAAAAAACCCTCCAAAAACCAAAATTTAGGGGCTTGCCCCAGGAAGCCCGTTGCAGGGCTTTTGTCCTCTATCAAGCCTTTTCCCCGTTTATTTCAATCCCTTGCTGAATAAACCCGTTTTCTACATAAAACAGGTTATCCCTGCTGATATATTTTTTCACCGCATCTTCGATACCCGTGCAAGTCAAAAAGGTCTGCAGGCCGTCAATGCTTTCTAATAAAAACCGCTGTCGTCTCTCATCCAGCTCGGAAAGCACATCATCCAAAAGCAAAACAGGCTCCTCCCCCGTTTCCTCTCTAATCAAATCCACCTCTGCCAGCCTTGCCGCCAAAGCCGTTGTGCGCTGCTGCCCTTGAGAGCCGAAGCTTTTTACCTCTTTCCCGTCAATGGTAAAGAGAATATCATCCTTATGAGGCCCCAAATTGGTGCTGCCCAAATGAATATCCCTCTGGAGGTTCCGCTGGAAGCGCTCCGCCATATGTCCCGGATCGCAATTTGGCTTATATCGTATTTTTAAGGCATCTACGCCCCCTGTGAGGGCAGAAAGCTTTTCGGCGGCTATTTTATCCAGCCTTTGTAAAAAAGCCATTCTGGCGGTCATAATACGTTCACCATAGTCAATAAGCTGCTCGTCCCAAACAAAAAGGGTTTCCTGCAATGCCGATTTTTTTTGAATTTCCCTAAGCAAATTATTTCTTTGCTTCAAAATACGATAATATTGCTGCAAATCATAATAATAAATGGGGCTTAGCTGACAAAGCTCCATATCCAAAAAACGCCGTCGTTCTCCCGGCCCTTCTTTGATCAACGAAAGATCCTCGGGGGAAAAAACAACGGTATACAATGTACCAAATAAATCTCCTAATTTTTTAATGGGCATACCGTTTCTGGCAATGCCCTTTTTCATATTTCGTTTTAAATGGACATCAATGCGCTCTTTTCTGTTATTTTTTTGAACCAACAGGCGAATGTGGCTTTCTTCCTCGGGAAAACCGATGAGCTGCCAATCAAATTTTGTCCGCATGGATCGTCCCATGGCGCAAAAATAAAGGGACTCCAAAAAGTTGGTTTTCCCCTGGGCATTTTCACCATAAAATACATTAATTCCCCCGGAGGGCCGTAATTGCAGCTGTTCCAGATTGCGAAACCCCTGCAAAGAAACCTCTAAAATTTGCATAAATATCCACCCGATATACAAAGTTTTCATTTTAACCAAAACACAGTCGAAATAAATGAGTTAAAAAAATAACAAAAAGAATTGAGATTTTTTACAAAGCAGAAAAAGGGATATCTATCCCCTTTTCATAAACATTGTATTCATCAATTTTTCCACGGCTTCCGTATCACGGCTTCCATACTGCGATGGCACATCTCTTTGTTTCAAAAGAAAATCTGCAAAAAGCCAGTCAATTTATTCCTCACAAATTACCTTAATGGAATCCCCGCCTTTGACCTCAATCACATCATTGACGCGAATTTTTTTTCCCCGCTCCAATGCCTGCTGTCCATTTACATAAACCAATCCTTCGGCAATCAAAGCCCGGGCATCAGACCCTTGGCCAATGACCCCCGCCAGCTTAAGAACCTGCTGTAATTTAATATATTCTGTATGAATTGCAACTTCCTGCATAAAGTCGTCCTTCTTTCTATAGGTTACCATAATATAATTACATTCTTAACGGAAGAATGAGATATTTAAAAGCATCGCCCTCCACAGGCAAAATGGTACAAGGACTTAAGGAGGCAGTAAAATGAATTTTCACCTTTTCATCATCAATGGAGCGCAGGGCCTCAATGAAATATCTGGGATTAAAGGCAATGGAAATTTCCTCCCCCTCAATTTCCGCAGAAATTTCCTCAAAAGCAGTACCCATATCGCTTTTTGCTGTAATTTCCATGGTTTTTGTTTTCATTTGGAAGCGAACCGGCGTTTTTCTATTGTCTCTTGAAACCAGAGAAGCACGCTCTAAGGATTGGATTAGGGCGTTTTTCTCCACCAAAACCTCGGTTTTAAAATCCTCGGAAAAGCTTTGCTCATAGCGGATAAACTTTCCGTCAATCAAGCGAGAAACCATAATTGCCGTTCCCAAATCAAACAAAATATGCTTGTCTGTCACAAAAACAGAAACCAAATCCTCCTCGGCTTGTGATAAAATTTTATGCAATTCGCTTAATGTTTTTCCCGGAACGATAACGTCCTTTTTCCCGTAGCTGCTTAATAAATTATTTTTACGATAAGAAATGCGATACCCATCCACAGAAACAATATGTATAAATTCCTCATTAAATTCAAATAATTCCCCAGTCAATACGGGCTTTGCCCCATCCTGTGCAATGGAAAAAATGGTCTGGCGAATCATATTTCTTAAATCATTTTGCTTTAAGGTATAGGCTTGGTCTTGGAGCACCTCGGGCAAATCGGGAAAATCCTCTCCTCCTTGGCCCATAATGCTGAATTCAGAAGAACCGGAAATAATGGTAACGGCATTTTTGTCGTCGGTGGAAATGGTGACCTCTTCTCCGTTCAAACGGCGTACGATTTCATTAAAAATACGGGCTTCAATGGCAATTTCGCCCATTTCCAAAATTTCCGCTTCAATGGCTGCCGTTTTTATGCCCAATTCCAGATCATTTCCTGTTAAGATAAAGCCCTTTTCATTTGCTGTGAGCAAAATACATTCTAAAATCGGCAATGTTGTTCGATTTGAAACAGCTTTATTCACGATATTAATATATTGTACCAGTAAGTCTTTATTGCAAATTAATTTCATGTTGTTCACAACTCCTTTTCACACAGTGTTAGAAGAAATAAATAAGACTTAATCCGCAGTAGTAGCAGTAGGGGCTGTGAGTTTGTGGAAAACCTTACATTTCCCCGAGAATCAAGTTTTCTGGTTGTTGACAAGCCTTGTGGAAGCCATGTGTACAAACAGGGGGCTTATCCACAGTATACACAGCCTCAGGGCAAAAGCAATACTTATCCACAAGTTATCCTATGCCTCTTCCACAGGGCAATGTGGAGCATTATTGCCCCTTAATTTCCTTCTCCAGCTGCAAAATTGTGTTTTGCAGTGCCGTATCATTTTCCAATTGCTTTTCGATCTTGGAAATGGCGTGGATTACCGTGGTATGATCCCGTCCGCCAAAGCTTTCCCCAATTTTCGGCAGGGAAATATCCAAGAGCTTTCGGCATAAATACATGGAAATCTGTCTTGGGAAAGCAATATTTTTTGGTTTTTTACTTCCTTGAATTTCTTCTATGCGAATATTGTAATGCTCACACACAATTTCTTGAATCAAATCCGGCGTCAAAGGCGCGGAAGCGTTTTCGCTGAAAATATCTTTTAAGGAATTTTCCGCCAAAACAATGGAAATGTTTTGATTGGTAAGGGTTGCAAAGGCAACAATGCGTGTAAGGGCCCCTTCCAATTCTCGAATATTGGAGGCGATATTTTTTGCAATATAAGCCAAAACATCGTCGGGCACCTGCAAATTATCCCGCTCTGCCTTTTTGCGGAGAATGGCGATTCTTGTTTCATAATCCGGCGGCTGAATATCCGCAATCAAGCCCATTTCAAAGCGGCTGCGGAGCCTGTCCTCCAAGGTTTCAATTTCCTTGGGCGGTCGGTCGGAGGAGATAATAATCTGCTTTGTGGATTCATATAATGCATTAAAGGTATGGAAAAATTCCTCCTGTGTACCTTCTTTTTTGGAGATAAATTGAATATCATCAATCAAAAGTACGTCAATATTTCTGTATTTATTACGAAAAGCCTCATTTCTATTGTTTTGAATAGAAAGAATCAGTTCGTTTGTAAAGGTTTCACTGGTGACATATAATACCTTTGCCTCGCTGTTTGTGTCTAAAATATAATGGGCGATGGAATGCATAAGATGGGTTTTGCCCAGCCCGGAATTTCCGTACAAAAATAAAGGGTTATAGTTTTTTGCCGGGGCCTCGGCTACAGCCAAGGATGCGGCATGGGCCATACGGTTGCTGTTTCCCACCACAAAAGAGCTGAATACATATTTGGGATTTAAGTTTCGTGGAATTTCAGAGCCCTGCTTCGGCGTCTCTTTTTTTTCCATCAATTTTATGGGCAGCTCGTCCCCCATTAAAATAATAATTTCCAAATCCCGTTTCATAATCTGTTTGATTGTATTTTTCAATAAATCAAAATATCTTTTTTCCAGCATATCCTTGGCTAAGGGGTTGTCTACCTGCAAATATAGACAATTGTTCTGTAAGCCATAGGGTACAATTGGACGAAACCATGTTTCAAAACTAACGGCGGAGCTTTCTTCCTCGATAATTTTCAACGCTTCGTTCCACAATTCATTCAGCTGTTCCATTCTGTACCTCCTGTTAAAATTTTGTGGATAACACTCATGTTATACACAATAAAATGTAGATGGCTGTGAAAGAATCTTTTTTTAGAAAGACAAGCCCTAGTTGTTCACAGCTACTGCTTTGTACTTGCCCACAAAATTAACAGTTTGCAACTTTATTGAAAAACGGGAGTCTCCAAACCGGTGGATTGGATTTATTTTGGGAAAAAGGAATGTTTTTCAAGAGGTTTTTCACAAATAATTGAAGTTATACACAGGGTTATCAACAGTTTGTGGATAACTTCCCTTTGGGTACTGTAAAAGAATTGTGAATTTTGTGGATCATCAACGAAACAATACTTTGCAACTAGTATAACAAAAGTTATCCACAACCGCAATGAAAAAATATTTTAATCGAAACAAGTCTTTTTACATATTTTTTTAGAATCCTTGCGTTTTTGCTGTAAAATCGTAGTTTTTTCTGGAAAAAAGGCAGTAGGCGTCCCTTCTTTTTCCAATATCATTTTTGGTGCAGGGTGTTTTTTTATAAATCGTATTTTAAAAATATTTTTTGAATAAAAAATCCTTACTATATATAGTAAAAAGAAAGAAAAAGAAAACTATATCTTTGCATCAGAAAAAGATTTCCTAAAAAAGAAAATGGGACAAGCAAAAATCCCGACATTTATGGGCTTTCGGGGAAATATTTTTCTTGACGTTCCATTTCTTTTTTACTATAATAGTAGCAGTGCTCATAAATAGGGCAGTGAAACCTAGTATTAAAGGAGGTGCGTATAACCATGAAAATGACATTTCAGCCTAAAAAAAGACAGAGAAGCAGAGAACACGGCTTCAGAAAAAGAATGCTAACATCTAACGGCAGAAAAGTTCTTGCAGCAAGAAGAAAAAAAGGTAGAAAAGTATTATCCGCATAATCCTCATACCAAAAGTATATTAGGCCGCTTTTAGTGGCCTTTTGTTCATATGAGGCGCAATTTGGCGGTGCCGAATGAAAGAAGGCGTATCATGAAGTTTACAGAATCATTGAAAAAAAAGTTTCAATTTCGGTATGTTTACAATCGAGGCAGATCCATTGCCAACCGCCACTTAGTTATGTATGCAGTCAAAAATGGGACGCAAGGAAACAAATTAGGTATCTCTGTAAGTAAAAAGGTTGGAAAAAGCGTGGTGCGTTCCCGTGTAACCCGCCTGATTCGGGAAAGCTACCGGGAAATTGAGCCTCAGCTTCGCTGCGGCTATGATTTGGTTGTGATTGCCAGGGTTACTTGCAAGGAGGCCTCTTACCAAGAGGTGCAAATGTCCTTGCGTCATTTATTTAAGAAACATCAGCTTCTTTCTCCCCAGGAGAAAATTGCGGAAAAAGAGAGAAAAGAGTGTGGGAAAAATGGTTAAAAAATTTTTTTTGCTATTGATCCGTTTTTATCAGGTGGGAATTTCTCCGTTGATTGGGCCACATTGCAGGTTTACACCTACTTGCTCTCAGTATGCGTATATCGCCATAACCCGTTATGGCATCTTTAAGGGCACATATCTTGCCGTCAGAAGAATTCTGAAATGCCATCCCTTCCATGAAGGCGGCTATGACCCCGTTCCCTAAAAATTCTATTGTTTGGTTGGCTTGTCCTGCGGGGCAGAAAATTCTATTTGTTTGTTAAGGAGGCATAAACGTGTTTGGAAGTGAACTTTTAACTGGTGTCGTTTTGACGACGTTTTCGTCTGTAAAGATGCCCGGAAGTATATTAGGGCCTATCGCCAAGGTGCTGGGACAAGTATATAATATGCTTTTCGATGGGCTGTATAGTATAATGAATGTTGGCGTATTGGGCTTTGCAATCATACTGTTTACTTTGATCGTGAAAGTAATTCTGTTTCCGTTGATGATAAAACAGCAAAAATCATCCTTTAAGATGCAGCTGCTGCAGCCTGAGATGGAAAAGATTAAAAATAAATATAAAGGAAAGACAGATCAGCTTTCTCAGCAGAAAATGGCCATGGAGATGCAGGATTTTCAAAAGAAAAACGGCATCAACCTCATGGGCGGCTGTCTGCCGTTGTTGATCCAGCTGCCTATTTTATATGCATTGTTTTATTTGTTCCAGAATGCATATGTTTATGTGGATGTGATTGGTCAGAACTATACGGATATTGCCAATGCAATATTGCAGATTCCCCAGGATTTAAGAATGGAGGTTTTTGCGCCCTATGCACAAAACTTCGTTGACCAGTATAAAAATGTGGAAATCATTAAAACAAACGGTTTTGATTTAAGCCGTTTGAATGATGTTGTCATGCTGGTGAATTACCTTGGTGCCGATGCATGGACAAGTATTTTAAACCAGCTTGGCTCCAATGGAACAGCCTTGGTTGATCTTTTGGCAACAAAAAGTGATATTGAAACCTTCTTGTTTATTCCATTGGTAAGTGCGGCGGGGCTGAAGTGGCCGGGTATTCTTGTGCCTATATTTGCGGCGCTGACTACCTACGCCCAGTCTAAAATTATGATGATGATGACACCCTCCACGAATAATGATTCAAACAACCCGGCCATGGCCATGACAAAAACCATGACCTATGTGATGCCGTTTATGATGGGCTTCTTCTGTATTTCTATGCCGGCGGGGCTTGGCCTTTACTGGACCATCAGTAATATTTTCGGTATTATTCAGCAGGTAGTTTTACAGAAGCATTATAAGAAGAAATTTGCGAAGGAGGCTGAACAGAATGGATGAAATCAGACAGAGCGGTAAAAGCATTGATGAAGCAGTTGCTGCTGCCTTGGCGGAATTAGGCGCATCTAAGGACGAGGTATCCATCACTGTGATTGAAGAAGGGTCCAAAGGGCTTTTTGGTATGTTTGGCGGAAAAGAGGCGGTTGTTCTGGTGCGGAGAAATTTCAATCCGGAACGGGCGGCGGAAAATTTCTTAAGGGAAGTATTTCTATCCATGGGGCTGATTGTAAAGATTGAGATACAGCTGAAGGATAAGCATTTATTTATTGATTTGACCGGCGAAGACATGGGTATTTTGATCGGCAAGCGGGGGCAAACCTTGGATGCACTGCAATATTTGGTGAACCTTGTTGTTAATAAAAGCAGTGCTTCTTATATCAGTGTAATGCTGGATACGGAAAACTACCGTCAGAGGAGGAAAGAAACCTTAGAAACCCTTGCCTTTAATCTGGCGAAGAAGGTGAAGCACACGAAGAAAAATGTGGTGCTTGAGCCAATGAATCCTTACGAGAGGAGAATCATCCATTCTGCATTGCAAAATGACCGGTTTGTTACAACCTTCAGCGAGGGAGAAGAGCCTTATCGTAATGTTGTAATTACTTTAAAATAAAAGCAGTTAAAAAACCCGTTGCAGGAGGCTCTTGTTACGGGTTTTCCTATGTTTTTGTGCAAAAGGTCAAGAGAAAGACCTTAGGGACACCGTCCCTAAAACCCTGCGTGCTTTTTGAAAAAAGCAAGAGCAAAAACTTTATTATAACCGTATATATATGCGGTTTTAAGGAGAAATCCCTTGGCAAAAACGCAGTTTTTGCAATAAGGGGTCAAGAGACTGATCCCTTGCAGGGTTCGGGGCGGGCCCCGAGGTCTTATAAATAATAGATCAAGGAGGGGAATATGAATAGATTAAATCACCTGGACGATATAATAGCCGCCATTTCAACCCCTTTGGGTGTGGGCGGTATCGGCATCGTTCGGCTAAGCGGCATCGGCTGTGTTGCATTGGCCGATGGCTTGTTCTCGGGTAAAAAAACCCTTGAACAAAAGAAAAGCCATACATTGTCCTATGGAAAAATCATTAGCCAAAACGAGGTCATCGATGAGGTTCTGGTTTCTGTGATGAAAGCCCCGCAAACCTATACCAAAGAGGATATTGTAGAGATCAATTGCCATGGCGGCGCATTGGTCACCCGCCGTGTGCTGGAGGCGGTGTTAAACGCAGGCGCTAGATTGGCGGAGCCCGGCGAGTTCACAAAAAGAGCCTTTTTAAACGGCCGTATGGACCTGACCCAAGCGGAAGCCGTTATCGACCTCATCCATTCCCAAACGGACTTGTCCCGCCAAGCGGCGGTAAATCAGCTGGAGGGTAGGCTGAAAATAGCTGTCCGCTCTATGCGTGAGGAAATTTTAGATATGATCGCCGCCATCGAAGCTGTGATCGATTACCCAGAGCACGATGTAGAGGAAGAAACCTATGGCAGCATGGAACAGGGCGCACAAAAATTACTCGGGCGTATGGAAGAGCTTCTGCGCCATGCGGATCGCGGTAAAATCCTCCGGGATGGCTTGGAGACCGTAATCGTGGGTAAACCCAATGTGGGAAAATCTTCCCTTTTGAATTGGCTTTTGGAGGAAGACCGGGCCATTGTAACGGATATCCCCGGAACCACTAGAGATACGGTGGAGGAATATTTGAATATAGACGGAATCCCCATCAAAATCGTGGATACGGCGGGTATCCGCCAAACCGGCGATTTGGTGGAGAAAATGGGCGTGGAAAAATCCAAGGCGTATGCGGAAAAAGCGGATCTGATACTGATGATGCTAGACGCTTCCAGACCTTTGGAAGAGGGGGATCGTGAAATTTTATCCTTCATAAAAGGGAAGAAAGCCTTGGTTTTGCTGAATAAAACGGATTTAACGCCAAAGCTTCTGCTGACAGAGGTGGAAAAATTCCTGCCGAAGGAGCAGTTTATCCCCATTTCCATTAAAGAAAACCATGGGTTTGATGCACTCCTGCATGGCATAAAAGAAATGTTTTTCCATGGAGAGAGTATGCAGGCGGAGGACGCAATTTTGGGCAATACCCGCCATAAAAACGCTTTGTTCCAAGCAAAAGAGGCCATGGAATGCTGCCTGACTACCATTCGCACCCGTATGCCCGAGGACTTTATCTCCATGGATTTGCAGGATGCCAATCGTGCTTTGGGCGAAATCACCGGGGATGTGGCGGATGAGGAAATCATCGACCGTATTTTTACAAAATTTTGCTTGGGGAAATAATGATATATCTCTGGAAAACCGGTTGCTTTGTAGGAAAAGCTGTTGGAAAGAGCAGGGATTTTTCAAAAAGCATTGCGAAATATACTGTTTTATTCTAAAATACTATGTTAAGAATAAAAAAATTGGGGGCTTCCCTTTTTGATATGAAGGAGTTTTAAAAAAATGAAGTATGAGGCGGGAACCATTGATGTAGCGGTAATCGGCGGTGGTCATGCGGGGTGTGAGGCGGCGTTGGCGACGGCAAGAATGGGCATGAAAACCATACTGTTTGCCATTAGCCTGGACAGTATTGCCATGATGCCCTGCAATCCCTCTATCGGAGGCAGTTCAAAGGGCCATCTGGTAAGGGAAATCGACGCTTTGGGCGGAGAAATGGGCAAGACTATTGATAAAACCTATATTCAGACAAAAATGCTGAACACAGGGAAGGGACCTGCAGTGTATTCTCTGCGGGCTCAGGCGGATAAGGTGAGGTATCAGACGGAAATGAAGTATACCTTGGAAAAAACAGCGAACCTGCGTGTGTATCAGGGGGAAATTTCCGAACTCCTTATGGAGGGGGATAAAATTTCCGGTGTTGTTACCGCCGCAGGCGCTGTGTTTCGCTGTAAGGCCGTGGTTCTTTGCATGGGCACGTATATGCATGGACGCTGTCTCCATGGCGAGGTTATTATCCCCAGCGGGCCTAATAATTTAATGCCCGCCACCCATTTAAGCCAAAACCTAAAGGACATGGGCATTCGTCTATATCGTTTTAAAACGGGCACACCCGCCAGAATGCTGAAAAGCTCCCTTGATTTGGATAAAATGCAGCCCCAGTATGGGGATGAAAAAATAACGCCCTTTTCCTTTGAAAATACAGCGGAAGAGATTACAAGAGAGCAGGTTTTGTGTTGGCTGACCTATACCAACGAAAAAACCCATCAAGTGATACGGGAGAACCTCCATCGCTCCCCTCTGTATGGCGGCATTATTGAGGGGACAGGCCCCAGATATTGCCCCTCTATCGAGGATAAGGTGGTGCGTTTTGCCGATAAAGAGCGCCATCAGCTTTTTGTCGAGCCGGAGGGCGAGAGTACGGAGGAGATGTATATTCAAGGGATGTCCTCCTCTCTGCCGGAGGATGTGCAGATTGCCATGTATCGCACCATTCCCGGCTTAGAGCATTGCGAAATCACACGCTTTGCCTATGCCATTGAGTATGACTGCATTGATGCCACCCAGTTAAAGCTTTCCTTGGAATTTAAGGATTTTCAGGGGTTATTCAGCGCCGGGCAGTTCAACGGTAGCTCCGGGTATGAGGAGGCAGCGGCCCAAGGGTTAATCGGCGGGATCAATGCCGCAAGGTATATCCAAGGGAAGGAGCCTATTGTTTTACGGCGTTCCGATGGATATATTGGTGTGTTGATTGATGACTTAATCAGCAAGGGAAGCAAAGAGCCCTATCGTATGATGACCAGCCGTGCCGAGTTCCGTTTGCTGCTGCGGCAGGATAATGCGGATCAAAGGCTGACACCCATAGGGCATGACATTGGCTTGATTTCTGAGGCGCGGTATCTTGCCCTGCGGGAGAAAGAGCGGTTGATTGCCTTGGAGATCGCGCGTGTGAAGGGGTTAACCATTGCGCCCAATGCAAAGGTGTTGGCGGTATTAGAGCGCAGCAAAAGCACCGCCATTCAATCGGGTGTACGGTTGGCGGATTTAATCAAAAGGCCGGAGCTGAACTATGAAAAGCTTGCGGTGGTGGATCAAGACAGGCCGGCACTGCCTGCGGATGTGCGAGAGCAGGTGAATATACAGATTAAATACGAGGGATATATTGGCCAGCAGCTGAAGCAAGTAGCGCAATTTCAGAAGCTGGAGAGCAAAGTATTACCCGAGGATATAGACTACCGGAGCATTCAAGGCTTACGCATTGAGGCGCAGCAGAAGCTGGCTGATATTCGGCCGGCTTCCTTAGGCCATGCATCGCGGATTACGGGGGTATCCCCGGCGGATATTTCTGTACTGCTTATTTATTTAGAGCAGCGAAAGAGAAGGGGATAAAGGGCAAGACCGTGGGACGTTGTCCCACACCCAGCAAGGGACCAGTCCCTTGACCCCTTGTTTCTAAAACTGTGTTTTTGAAATAATATGTTTCATTGGCAAAAACATAGTTTTTGCATATTAAAGTTTCGGTCAAGCCTTTTCAAAGGCTTGCAGGGTTTTAGGGACGGCGTCCCTAAGGGCTGATCTTAAGCTCTTAAACTCAATAGAAAGGGGAGATTTCATGAAATTATTTTTGCCTTGGAAGATGACGAAAAGACCGAGTCCCCCGGAGGACATGAAACTATTTTTACCAAAAAGAGGCTTTCGGCTGGAGGACTCTAGTTTCAATACAGTCAGTACGCCTTTTTTCTCCTTGCCAACGCCTAGCGGTATCCTGCGCTTCTTTCTGACCGCCTTGGAAAAGGATGCACAGGAGGAGGCCTTGGGTTATCTTTCGTCCTCAGCGGCAGCTGTTGCGGATTTTGACGGCATAAAAAAGTTTTTTGAAGAGCGAAAAACATTGCATTATTTCTCAGATGAACTATGGAACGAAAATAGAACTGTGGCATTGACCTGTAAGACCGATGAGGGTAATACCGAGGTAATCTCCGTCCAGATGGTGGTGGAGCCTGACCGCTTCGGCAAATGGAAAATAAATTATATCGAAAAGGAGTAGCCCATGGAGAAGAAAGCACTGTTGCAGGCCTGTTGTGAGCGGATGAATATCCCCCTTTCCGAACAAATGACAGAGCAGTTTATGACCTATATGTCTTTGCTTCTGGAATGGAACGAAAAAATGAATTTAACGGCGATTACCGAGGAAAAAGCCGTTATTCTAAAGCATTTTGCAGATTGCCTGAGCCTTGTGCCATATTTAAAAATTACAGCGGATACAAAAATCATAGATGTGGGCACAGGCGCAGGCTTCCCCGGCCTGCCCGTAAAAATTGCAGTCCCCGGGGTTTCTATGACCCTCTTGGACTCCCTGCAAAAAAGAATCGGTTTTTTGGAAACGGCCATTACCGCCATGGGTCTGGAGGGCATCACCTGCGTTCACGCCCGGGCGGAGGACGGCGGACAAAATCCACTGTATCGTGAGCAGTTTGGGTATTGCGTATCCCGTGCGGTGGCCAACCTGTCGGTATTGGCGGAATATTGCCTGCCTTTTGTAAAGGTAGGTGGCTTTTTGGCGGCGCTGAAGGGCCCGGATGCCATGGGCGAAATCGCGGAAGCAGCAGGCGCATTGTCTAAGCTTGGTGGTAAGGTGCAGAATGTGATTGAGGTCACCATTCCCTATACGGAGCTGTCCCATAAATTGGTTTTTATCGAAAAAATAGCCCCCACCCCTAAAATTTATCCGAGAAAAGCGGGGAAAATCTCAAAAAATCCGTTGACCTAAAAACAGCATATCAAAAATGCTGTTTTTCTAGTTCATAGACTTGAATGAGGTTTACGGCAGTAACATAACCGGGGAAATATTGGGCTGTGTTGCAATTTCTAAAAAATTAGCAGGCTCGACCGGGAAATAAACAGGAAAAAACTGTGGAAAGGGATTCAGAATCAAATTACCAAACGCAACATATAGTATTCGGTGTCGGAAAATGGGATATATGTAGTTGAAACCTTGCAGGTAATTGGCGAGAAAGGGCGGTAGAACCAAAACTTTTTCACAAGCTCCGCCAATATTCCTGTCCCTTCGGGTTTTTGCTGTCTAATGCACCGCAAATTTGTCAGAAGCACAGAATTTTTGTTATACTGTTTTTCTTACAAAAAGTGGTTCTTATGTTAGAATGAAACCAAGAAAAGAAGAAAAATGCCGTAGATTTGTAAAGGTATCTCGGTTTCTATAGACAAAAAAAGGAGGAACTACATATGGAGGTTTTGAAATTTACCGAAATGCGCTTGAAAAAGGAAAAGGCGGTATACCAACTGCCCATAGAAAAGATTCGCCCCAATCCATATCAGCCTAGGAAATATTTCAATCTGGCCGCACTGGAGGAATTGGCGGAATCCATTGCTTCCTATGGGATCATACAGCCCATCACTGTCAGAAAAATGGGCGGCGGCTTTTATGAATTGGTGGCAGGGGAACGGCGGCTGCGGGCGGCGGAAATGGCTGGGCTTACCACGGTGCCTGCTTTGTTTGTGCAGGTGACAGATAGCGACAGCGCAGTGATGGCATTCATCGAAAATATCCAGCGGCAAAATCTGAGCTTTTTGGAAGAGGCTGAGGGCTACCGCAATATGATGGAGGACTATGGGCTGACCCAAGAGGAGCTGGCGGCAAAGCTTTCCAAAAGCCAATCTGCCATTGCGAATAAGCTGCGGGTTTTAAAATTAGAAGACAGTGTGAAAAAAGAGCTTCTTGAGCATCAATTTACAGAGCGCCATGCCAGAGCACTCCTGCGGCTGCCCGATGAAGAAAGCCGTTTGCAAGTTATGAGCCATATGATTCGGGAGGAAATGAACGTAAAGCGTACGGAGGAGCTTGTGGAGCATACATTGGAGGAAATGCGCAATAAGTATGTGGAAAAAGGGGAACGGCGGGAGAAACGCTTTGTTACGGATTTCCGCTTGTTCACCAATACCATTAAGCAATCCCTAGAGGTCATCCGCCGCAGCGGCATGGATGTGGTGTATGAGGATAGTCAAAATGAAGAGGGCTGCGAAATCATCATCCGTATCCGTAAAGGGGATGTGGCTTCGGCCTGACCCCCGGAGCATAAACCGTTTTTGCAACAACCCAATTCCAGAAAAAATAGTCCGCTGATATCTACTCTCCTAATAAAAAAGTCCGTGTGCATGGATAAGCTTTGCTTTGCAAAGGGTGCGTTCGGACTTTTTCAATGTAAAACAGATTCCTTTTCAGAGAAACGAAAAAGCCCATTGTGGGCTTCTGTATTTTAAAAAAGGAAAGGGCTGTATTTTTTATAGAGGACGGTCCCTCTCCAGGGTGCCTGCTCCTTTATCCAAAATCATAAAGGTTGTTGTGGCCGTGGCCGCCAGAATATTTTCCCGCTGCACTCTGGCCTCTCCCGTCATACTTACAATTTTTTTCCCATGGGAAA
>DCDZ01000017.1:67143-67850 GCA_002316675.1 Tyzzerella sp. UBA1042 | reverse complement strand
AAATAAATTGACGGTACAAACCATGTTTGGCTTTTGAAAATAATGGCATAGTAAGCCAAAGGTCATGTCAAAGCCTGTCACAATCATTCCGCCATGCAGCCCGCCTTCGGGGTTTAATTCCCATTCCTTCACCTGAAAGCTTAAGGTCAATTCTTTTTTATCGTAACAGCATTCTTTCAATTTTGGGTCAAGCAGAGGTAATACACCGAATTTTTTCATAAAGAAATCCGGCGTGTTGATTGTCGAAAACCAAGCGGCCATATCCGCCTGATTCAGACCGGAATTGTCTCTCATATGTATGCCTTCCTTCCTATGTTAATGGGTTGTGCTGCTCTTCCTTCAATACCTTTAAAATGGAGGTGGCACTGGAGGCCAGAACAGGAGGATTTTGTACCCAGGCTTCTCCGGTAATGTTGCATAAAGAGCCTCCTTGGAATTCCATTTTTGCCGTTATATGAAAGGTGCTTCCCATAAAAATCGGCTTGTGATACGTGGTATTCAGGCTTACAGTGATGACGCCTCGAGGCTTTGTGAAGTAGTGGCAAAGAAGGCACAGGGTGGTATCGAAGGCCGTGGCGATTAAGCCCCCATGGATGACATTTTGGGGGTTTAGCTCCCATGGCAGCACATCAAAGGAAAGGGTTACGGTTTTTTCCTCAAGATTGCAGCACACAAATTTTGGTTGCAGCTTCGGCACAATGCCATGT
>DCDZ01000017.1:65290-66950 GCA_002316675.1 Tyzzerella sp. UBA1042 | reverse complement strand
GCTGGTTACTTGTTTAAACCAAGCCTCCATGGCTTCCTGAGAATAGAGTGTTGCTTCTGTTGGCTTCATTGCAAGGGTCTCCTTTATTTCAAATATTCTTTTACAATATCCAGGAAGGCTTGGCTGTTTTCCCAATGGGGGAAGGCGCCTGTGCCCTCAAAAATAATATAGTCTCCGTCGGGACGGGCAGCTTCCGCCCATGTCATGTTGGAAACGGGGTTTGTTTTATTTTCTTCCCCCCACAAAACCCAAAAGGGCATGGAAAGAGAGGAAAATGCAGCCTTTGTATCCGCCCGCCAGAATCCTGTTTTTAAGGCGGCAAAGGTGGTTTGATGCTTGGGGTTTTTTCTTGCATCCTGATGGATGATATCCAACCGCTCCTTAGCGATTTTTTCTTTTGCGAAAAAAGCCTGTTCCAATTCTTTTTTTATGCTGCCCTTTGTGGTTTCCATAAGAAAGCATTGGGTACCCAAAATGGGAAAAAGCAGCTTGTGCAGGGGTTTTACGTCCCCATTTGTGGGGAAGCCGTGGCCGAAGCCCTCGGGGGAAATCAGCATCAGCCCTTTTATGTTTTCCGGGTGCAGCATGGCTGTAACCAGCGCCAGATCGGCGCCGCCGTTAGCGGCCAGAACAAAGGCCGGCCGGCGAATTACATCCTTCAGAAAGGCAGGAAGGCATTGAGCATACTGATAGGCTGTCCAAGGCTTCTTAGGGGAAAAGGAATCCCCAAAGCCCGGCAAATCCAAGGCGTAAACATGGAACTGCTCTGCCAAGGCAGAACTATCCCATTCCTTGTGGCTTGCACCGGGCATCATGCTGTGCAGCAGCAATAACGGCTGACCATGACCCACGGAGGTATAAGTGATATCACCAAAGGGTGAGGCATATATTTCAAAAAGGGTATCTTCTGTCTTTTTTTGCGCCTGCCAAAAGCAGGCTTTTTGCCAAAGAATAAGGCTACCCAAAAGACTTGACGCCGCGGCACCGGCGAAAAGCGTTGCTTTTTTTAGTTTTTGATTCATAGCAGACCCTCCTTTTCTTCTATTATGAACGGTAAAGCGTCATTTGAAAAGGGGTATTTTCATAGTATGGTAATAAGTTTTTGCGGAAGGAGCCAAACAATGCAAGCTTTTTTAACCTTAGCCGGAGAATTTTTCATAATTCTATGCATTCAGTCTATACTAGAGGTAATGGCATTTTCCAGAAGACAAAATCATCTGTTAAAACCAATCTCCTTAGGATGCTATTTTGCATCGCTTCTTTTGGTGCTGCATTTTATGCAGCAGTATTTTGGAGATATTTTAAGAGCTTTAAGCTTTTTTTATTAGGAATCGGGTCGTTGGTAGAATTTTGCCGGAAGAAGAAGAAAATACTTGACGGATGAATATTCCTGTGTTATTATATAGTTCGTACTCGATTTAGGTATCAGTTGCCGATGTGGCTCAATTGGCAGAGCAGCTGACTTGTAATCAGCAGGTTATCGGTTCAAGTCCGATCATCGGCTTATTATATGGGTGGATTCCCGAGCGGCCAAAGGGGGCAGACTGTAAATCTGTTGCGATAGCTTCGAAGGTTCGAATCCTTCTCCGCCCATTGTAATTTCATATTTTTTATTGCCGCGGAGTGGAGCAGTCCGGTAGCTCGTCGGGCTCATAACCCG
>DCDZ01000017.1:58801-65131 GCA_002316675.1 Tyzzerella sp. UBA1042 | reverse complement strand
GGTAGCTCGTCGGGCTCATAACCCGAAGGTCGTAGGTTCAAATCCTGCCTCCGCAATCCTTCAAATGTACGCCTATATTTACGGTGAAAGAACCGTCAACATAGGCGTACATTTTTGTTATATGGTTTCTTACCACAATTTTAAAGCTACATCTATGCATTCAGCAGAGGGTTTTAGGAGTTCCACACATTTCTCTTTGCTGATTTTTTTACGCTTATTTTCGCAGTGTTTCCGCTAACGCTATTTTATACAGCCAAACGACCTGCTTATGATTTTCCGGTACATCTACGCCTTGCAGAACGGCATTGTTTTACGGTCTTATTCTTCTTTTTTTCCGCCCAGAAAGCTCTGGATCACAGTACAATCCTTTTATATTTTATTTTTTCACATAGAAAATGCCCCATGCTTGATAGGCCATGGAGCGCTTTCTGAATTAGGGGTATATCATAAATTTTTTGTATCCATACATTATGCTGTTTCTTCCTGGGTGCTTGCAATAGGTTTTGCTTCATCCTCCGCAGCAGTTTCCACTGCGGCAGCTTCAAAAACCAGAATTGCTTTTGCAGAGGTTGTAATGGCCATTGTAACAAGCTTGTATCCCTGCTGTGCCATTTCGTTGGATTTCTCCTCTACGGCAGCAGCCATGGGCTTCGCCTTCGGCAAACATTCCGTAACAATTGTTTTATATCTCATAGCTTTCTCTCCTTTCTTACGATTGAAACATGGCCTATCTGGTATTTATATACAATATTTCTGCATAAATATGCTAGGGCAAGCCATGGGAATAGTTCAAAAATTTTCCCGTTTCATACAAAAAGCTACCTAATTTTTTGTAAAAGCCTTTGCAGCAGGGAAAGAATGATACTGACCGGTTTTTCCTTGGCGGTTTCCGGAGGGACTTGGCTATGGGGGGAAAGCTCCATAAACCGCTCTTGACTATTGAGGGAAATCGGCAGTTTCCCTTCCTTTCTGCGATACAAACCATCGGGCATCATAAAAGAGGCCTTTGCGTTGTCCTGCAGCTGGGTGGCAAGAATCCACTGCAGCTGCTCCCGTATTTCATCGTCATACACGGGGCAGGCAATTTCCACTCGGCGGTTCAAGTTTCTTGTCATAAGATCCGCAGAGGAAATATAAAGCTGGGCATTTCTGTCTCGTCCAAAGCAGTAAATTCTGGCGTGCTCCAAAAAGCGCCCCACGATGTTTGTAACCTGATATTCTCCGTATAATTGGGTACACCGGGAAGAATACAGCAAATACCCCGAATAATCAGCTGAATTTCCACCCCTGCCTGGGAGGCGGTTTTCAGCTTATCAATGACCTCACGCTCGGTAATGGAGTTTGCTTTAATGCATATATATCCATTGGGACCGTTGGTAATTTGCTCGTCAATCAAGCTGCAAAGCTTCGATTTGATTCCTTTGGGAGCCACAAGCAGTTCCTTATACTCCCCATTCAGATTATTCACCAGCATATTTCTAAAAAATACACTTCCATCCTCTCCGATGGCCTGAGACGCCGTCATGATGCTCAAGTCTGTATACATGGCATTTGTTTTCTCGTTATAATTTCCTGTGCCGATTTGGGTGATGTAGTTTAATTTGCCCTTGGTGCGCATGGTGATCAAGCAGATTTTGCTGTGGCACTTGAAGTCCTCAATGCCGTAAATCACTTGGCAGCCTGCATCCTCCAGAAGCTCTGACCACGAAATATTGTTTGCCTCATCAAACCTTGCCCGCAGCTCCATCAGCACAATAACTTCCTTGCCGTTTTCTGCGGCACGGCAAAGGGCATGGGCAATTTTAGAGGAGGACGCCAAGCGATAGATTGTGATTTTAATCGATAAAACGTCGGGCCGTTCGGCGGCCTCGCTGAGCATCCGCAAAAGGGGAGAGACGGAATCAAAGGGGAAAAACAGCATTTTATCCTTTTTTTGAATCTGCTCTATAATACTGCCTTCCTGTCTGAAATCCTCGGGCCATCTGCCGCGATAGGGACGGTGCAGCAGGGTTTGGGCCTTGGCGGGGGATAATTGGCTGTCCAGCTGATGCGCAAATTTCATATTCAAAGGGCAGGTATCAAAAAAAACCTGCTGTCGTCCAATTTTAATTAAATTAATCAGTGCGGCTAAAAAATCGTCGGATATTTTTCCATTAATCTCCATACGGATTACCGAGAGGCTATCCCGTTTTTTCAGCAGCTTTGCCACCTTGTTGCGAAAATTTTCCTCGTTGTCATCAAATTTTTCGCTGTCCCAGCTAATATCTGCATTGCGGGTCACGCTGATGATACAAGATTCTTCTACGATATAGTACCCAAACATGGTGGGTGCCCATTGCAGAATGATATTTTCCATGCGAACGTATCTTAAGTCCGAATCCGGCATTTTTACATAGGCCGGCAAGCACGATGGTATGGGGATGAACCCTATGGCCGGCTTCCCTTTTTTGTTGTTTAAGGAAGCGGTGATGTACAGGCATTTATTCACAAGATGGGGAACGGGATGGTGGCTTCCCACAATGATAGGGGAAATAATGGGCAGAATATTTGCCTTAAAATAGTCGTTCAGATATTTTTGCTCTGGCGCCTTCAGCTCGTCAAAGGTTAAGTCGCAAACCCCCCGCTTTTCCAGCTCTGAAATCACAGACCCATAAAGCTGCTGCTTTAGGGTGATCAACCCGGGAACCGTATCATATATTTTAGAAAGCTGTTCCTCGGAGGTCATGCCGCTTTTGTTATCAATCTCCTCGGGAGAGATCATAGAAATATCAAAAAGGCTGCCTGCTCGGACCATAAAAAACTCATCTAAATTGCTGGAAAATATAGCAATGAACTTCAACCGCTCCAGAAGGGGGTTCGTCGTATCGGCGGCCTCTTCCAAAACGCGCTGGTTGAACCGCAGCCAGCTTAATTCCCGGTTTTGGGTAAAAGCGTATTTTTCTTCCCAAGCTGAAGTATCCTTTTGCACAAATAGCCCTCCCTTACACCAAACTTGCTTACAACAATTTCATCTGCTTTAAAGAGCATAGTGATATAGTTTAAAATCATCACACCCGGTATGATGGTATGAATACGATCCGGCTCCAGCTTCAAAATTAAGTCCGTCGCCGTTTTATCCGTTTTACAAAGAAGTGTACAGACCTCCTTGAGCTGAGTGGCGGTTATGGTGCGGCAATCGCTGGGCAGGCCGTATATTTTTTTTGTGATTTTCAAGATTGCCCGGGCTGTACCGCCCACACATAGGGTGGGGGACTGCTTTTGAAACTCCAGCAGCCGTTTCCCGTCGATTCCCGAGGAAATGGCATTTTGAATTTTTTTCAAAGAGGCTTCCCCCGGCAGTATTTTTTTCACACATTCCCGATAAAGGCTGAGGGAGCCGATGGGAAAGCTCATGACGGAATGGGGGGCTTTTTCGGAAAACACAACAATTTCTGTGCTGGCGCCGCCAATATCAATAAACGAACCAAGGCGGTGATCCAATTCCAGCATGGCGCCGGTATAGCCGTAAACAGCCTCCTCCTCGCCGCTGATCACCTCTACCAAATATCCGGTGGCCGCTTTGATTGCCCTTACGGCTTCGTCAGTATTTTCTATGTTTCTTAAGGATGCCGTGGCGAAAACATTCACCTTGTTGATGTTCAGCAGGTCTACGGTTTCCTTAAAATCCAGCAAACCGTTATATGCGCATTCAATACCCTCGTCGGACAGTATGCCGTGATCTACATATCCCGCCAGTCCCGCCATAATTTTTTCACGAAAGAGTATTTTAAATGTATTTCTGCTGACCTCATAAACAGTCAGACGCATAGAGTTGGAACCAATATCAATAATTGCCTGTTTCACTTGCAAGACTCCTTTTTTGTTTGGAAATAGCCTTTGCTTTCCCGTAAATTCCCAGGGATACCTTCCTGTCCTTGTGCCTTCCTCCGTCGAGAGGGAACCTTTGGGGAAAAATCTGCCCAAGCTTACCATTTTTTGTATGCGTAGAGATAGAGCCCTCTAACCGTGTCAGGACTCTTTTCATAGACAAAGAAATTTTAATGTAAAACGAAAGGAATGCCTAACGTCATACCCAGCCGCACCCTTCGTGAGATAAAATAACATTCTTATATTAGTGTTTCTTTTTTTATCGTATTAAAACAGCATTTTATAAGGATTCATAGGGTATAAATCTACATTTTATGCTATGAATTTGCAAAATTATTGTATTATGAATTCAGGGGACATACAATACAGTTTTCCATTTCTTTACAATATTTAACATAGATTTTACTTTTCTTTGGCTCTATCGTTGTGGCAGGGGAGAAATATTTTGATTGACAGAGGAAAAAAGAAAGTGCATACTAATCATAAATAGTTAGTCAAAGCTAACAAATGAATACAGTTCTGGGAGGTGTCAGTAAATGCCAATCAAATTAGATGGCGTAATGGAAACACTGCTTATTACTCTTTATGCACGGGCGAAGGATGCCAAAAGCAGCCATCCTGTGATCAAAGATAAAAAGGCAGTGGAAATCATGGAAAAAATTGAGTATGATTTTCAAAAATTTGAGCGGGGGAAGATGTCTTATTACGGCGTTTTGGCCCGGGCAAAAATAATGGATGAAGAGGTAAGGAGGTTTATCAGCGAAAATCCCGATTGTGCCATTGTTTCTGTAGGCTGTGGGCTGGATACCCGTTTTTTTAGGGTAGATAACGGAAAAATCCTGTGGTATAACTTAGATTTTCCCGAGGTGATTGCCCAAAGGGAATTGTTTTTTGCCCCCAACGAGCGGGTAAAAAATATTAGCAAATCCGCCTTAGACCCTGCATGGACGAAAGAAGTGGTTCCTAACGGAAGGAAGCTGCTGATTCTTTCCGAGGGGATGCTGATGTATTTGAAGGAGGAGGAGGTCTGCCGTTTTCTTGAATTGCTGACCCAAGGCTTTGATGCCTTTGAAGCCCATTTTGATCTTTTGTATAAGGGGGTCGTAAATAAGGGAAGAATGCATGATACCGTAAAAAATACAACTGCCGAGTTTCACTGGGGTGTCAAGGATGGCAGTGAGGTGGTTGCCCTTTGCCCTAAGCTCAAGCAAAAAGGCCTGATCAATTTTACCAAGGAAATGAAGCACCTGCTGCCCGGAGGAACAAAACTGCTCATTCCTTTGATGTACATTGTAAATAACAGATTGGGTATGTATACATATCAGAAGGAGAGCTAGGGCAAAAAAACCCCCATCGGGAAGAAATTTTCCTGATGGGGGTTTTAGGCAAGGAGCATTACAGGCCATAGGTGGCGGTAATGGTTGCAGTTACATCAATTTTATCATACTGAATGACTGTCCTGTTGCCGGTGCCGGCGTTGATGTCCATGGCCTTTTCATTGTAGACTGCAGTTTCTTCAAAGGAAGCATAGGATTCATGCTCCACAACGGTTTGGATGGGACCCAATGCTTTGCCGTATGCCGCCGCAATGGTATTGGCGGAGGTAGAAGCATTTTTCACCGCCAATTGAAGGGCTTGGGTATAGTATGCCGTGGGATTTTCTAAGCTGAAGGAGGCGCCGTTAAAGCCGGTTGCCCCTGCGTTTAATGCGGCGTCAATATAGCTGCCCACATTGTCAATATCCGTTACCTTTACCTGCAAGCTGGTGTGGGCCCGATAGCCGCTGATGGTGCTTTTTTTTGTTTTTTCGTCATACTGATATTCCGGGTACACGGAAGAATAATTGGTAATGATTTTATCCTTGGCTATGCCCATTTCTTCCAGCTTTGCCACTACCTTTGCGGAAATTTTATTATTCTCCTTTTTTGCCGCCTCGGAGGTTTTGCCTATGGTTTGCACCGTAAGGGAGATGGAGGCCGTATCCGGCTCTACGCTGATAATGCCGGTACCGCTGGTGGTGACTGTGTTTCCCTCCGCTGCAAAAACTGCCGTGGCAGAGCCGAAGGCAAGCAATGCCGTTAAGGAGGTGGTGATGAATATACGTCTTAAATTTTTCATTTATAATTCCCCTTTCTGTTCCGTGGTTTTTTGTGGTTTGCTTATTTGACGGTACTTTTTCCTCCGGGTTCCCAAAAAATGAAAAAAGTTTCGATTTTTATTTTCAGTATGGTATACTGGGAAAAGTAAATTAGGTTGGGAGAGAAGCAGAATGAAACAAACACTGGTCATTGGCTCTGCTGTGGTAGATGTCATTATAAATATTCCCCATCTGCCTGTCACAGGTGAGGACATTCATATTTCAAAGCAAAGCCGTTCCTTGGGAGGCTGTGCTTTTTTAACATCCGATATTTTGCGCCATTTTTCTGCGCCGTATAGCCTTTGCACTGCCGTAGGCGGCGGCAT
>DCDZ01000017.1:14979-58640 GCA_002316675.1 Tyzzerella sp. UBA1042 | reverse complement strand
CGCGGCATTTATGGCAATTATGTTGCGGAAAAGCTGACGGAGCGGGGCGTTCCCATTTATATTCGGCGTCCGGAGGCGGAAAACGGCTGCTGCTATTGCATGGTTGAGGCAGGGGGAGAGCGCACTTTTATTGTGGATCATGGCATTGAATATACATTTTATGAAGATTATCTGGAAAAAATCCATAGGGAATCCATAGATAGCGTGTATATTTGCGGCTTGGAAATTGAAGAGTATACCGGCTGGAATATAATAGAATATTTAAAGAAGCATCCCGCTTATCAAATATATTTTTCCCCAAGCCCCCGCATTATGAAAATTGATGCAAAGAAGATGGAAGGGGTTTTAGGCCTGCATCCCATTTTGCATTTAAATGAACAGGAAATTCTTGCCTTTACCGCCGCAGAGCATATTGAGCAGGGGGCAAGAGATTTGTATGCAAAAACCCAAAGCCCTGTGATTGTTACCTTGGGGGAGCGGGGGTCTTATTGTTTTGACGGAGAAGGGGATCAGTATGCCCCTCCTGTGAAAGCAGCGGTGGCAGATACCATTGGCGCCGGGGATTCCCATATGGGCGCAGTGATTGCCGCAAGACGCTTTGGCTTGACCTTTCCTGAGGCCATAGAAGCGGCAAATTATATTTCTGCCGCCGTGGTCGCTAAGGCCGGAGGGCTTTTGGAGGCGGAGGAGTTTCAAAAGGCATTGTTCCGTATGCCGGAAAAGCTGCGAAAAAAATTGCATCTTTTGCAGCAAGGAACAGAATAGCCTATTTATTCGAGGTGCCGATAAAGTCGGCACCTTTTTATATGCAGTCAAAAATCCAATTTTAAATCATTTTTTCCAATCCAGTCAAGCCTTCGCAGTATGGCGGCAAAAAGCAGGGTAAGCACCGCCGGTAAAATAAAGCAAATCATACCCATGCCGATCCAGTCAAAGGGGGTGATGGCCTCCTTGGTGCCTGCGGCAATATCCCTTACCCAGCCGGTATATAGGCCGATCTGACCCACAAGGCCGCAGGTGCCCATACCCGAAGCAACGGCATCGCCGTTCATTTTCATTTGAAAAAAGCAAGTGGCAATGGGCCCGGTGATGGCGGAGGCCAGCGTTGGTGGAATCCAAATTTTCGGGTTCCGTACAATATTGCCCATTTGCAGCATAGAGGTGCCCAGACCTTGGGCAAAAAAACCGCCCCATCTGTTTTCGGGAAAGCTCATGACGGCAAAGCCCACCATTTGGGCACAGCAGCCGGCCACCGCCGCTCCGCCGGCCAGACCGGTCAGCCCAAGGGTAGCGCAAATTGCGGCACTGCTGATGGGCAGTGTCAGGGCGATGCCCACAATGACGGAAACCAGTATGCCCATAAGGAAGGGATGCAGCTCTGTAGCCCACATAATGGTGGTTCCCACACCGTTTGCCAAGGTGCCTAATGTGGGTGCCCACCACATGGCCAGCAAAACCCCCGTCAGAATGGTAACCAAGGGTGTGATTAAAATATCAATTTTTGTTTCCTTTGAAACGGTTTTGCCAAATTCCCCTGCGGCGATGGCAACAATCAGTACGGCCAAGGGCCCGCCGGGGCCGCCTAGGCTGTTGGCGGCACCGCCCACGGCAATCAATGAAAAAAGCACCAAGGGCGGACAATGCAGTGCATAGCCGATGGCAACCGCCATGGCAGGGCCGGTAACGCTTTTTGCAAAGCCGCCGATTTCAACCAAAATTTCTATGCCAAGCTGCTGCCCTAGGGTAGCAAGAATGGTACCCATCAGCAAAGATGCAAATAGCCCCTGTGCCATGGCCCCGAGGGCTTCAATGCCATAGCGCTTCGGAGAAAACACAATGTCCTTGCGGGCAAGAAAAGCACGAAATCCTTGGACAGAATGATTTTTTTCCATAACAACCTCCCGTATATTCGGTATATAGCTTCTGAACTTTTATGGCGGGGGAATGTCACCCCTAGGCACTATTGTAACATGGAAGAAGGAAATAAAAAGATGGAATCGTTATTTTTCAAAGGGAATCTGGAAGAAATCCCGAAAAAGGTTCATATATGCCATGAGTGTACGCATATAAATAATCCAAGATGATCTTTAGGGGAGTGCTACGGTTGAAAACATATATCGAAGAGAGGGCGATAGAGGTGGCAAAATTTATGATCCATACTAACGCCACTGTCAGAGAGACTGCTAAAAAATTTGGAATCAGTAAATCCACGGTACATAAGGATATTACTGATCGAGTAGAACGCATCGATCCCGAATTGGCCAAATCAGTTCGTCATGTGCTCGAAGTTAACAAAGCAGAGCGTCACATCAGAGGCGGTATGGCCACCAAAGAAAAGTATCTTCATAGACTCAAGGGCTGATATTTTATGAAAAAAACTGACACAAAGGGTGCCGGGGGAATACCCTTTGTTTCTGAGCCTCCTCCCGCTTTTTTAAAGAGCAAGGATGGTTGTAGAAATACGGCTTTTCAGTTTAGCAGAAATAAATTCCGAAAAGGATTCCATTTAAAAAACCATTGGCTTTCCAAGCCCTTCCTCCGTAAAAATATTTTTGTATGCAGTAAGCTGGCACAATTGTTGTGTCAGCTTTTTGTCGTATCATGATTCAGGTAAATATTTTTCCCGTCAACCCGAACGGCCTTTTCCTCCTTCATTTTTTTCAGCTCCCGCATCATAGCACTGCGGTCAATGCATAAATAATTGGCTAATGCCAGAAAGGAAAAGGGCATTTGAAAGAAATTTTTGCCGGACTTGGCCGTCTGCATCCGAAAATAACAAAAAAGCTTCTCCCGAATGGTGCGGTGGCTCAAAATATCCACCTTTTCCGTTAAATTGACAATTTTTTTTGACAGAAACGTAAGAAGATTTTCAATCACAACGCTGTGATGGGCGCAGGCGTTAGCGCAGCGCTTTGTTATGTGGGTTTTATCCACAAACAGAATGGCACAGTTGCGCTCGCAAATTACAATAAATTCGTCATCATGCTCAAAAAAGGTGAAGGCGGTGCCAAAAATCCCCGAATCTTCAATGTATTCCAGCATATCCAAAGAGCCGTCGGCATTGATCCTGTTGATGGAAACGCAGCCGTAATAAAGCAGCCCCACCTTCTGACAGCCCGCATCATAAACATAAACGGTTTGCTTGTCTCGAAACATTTTTTTTTCTGCCTCAAAGCAAACAATCATTTTTTCAATATCCTCCGGCGTCACTCCGGTAAAAATTGGATTTTTACTCAAATTTTTCATAAAATCACCTCATTTTGTTGCAATTGCAACTTTTTTTTTCTCAATAAGTATGCTATCATAGATTCATACAAAAGTAAAAAAAATTTGTATAGAACAGTCTGAGAAAAAGCAATATAAAAATAATGAGTACCCAATGATGAAGGAGGAATGCAGTATGACACCAAAATTTTTTAGATGTAACCGCTGTAAAAATATTGTTCACCTGGTAGAGGAAAGAGGGGGAACCTTAGTCTGTTGCGGAGAAGAAATGAAAGAGTTAAAAGCGAACACCTCTGACGGTGCGTCCGAAAAGCATGTACCCGTTGTAACGGTAGAAGGCAATAAAGTAAAGGTAGTCATCGGCAGTGTTGCCCATCCTATGCTGGAGGAGCATCACATTGCATGGATTTATTTGGAAACCACCAAGGGCGGCCAGCTGAAATATTTAGATCACACCGGTGCCCCTGAAGCTGAATTTGCTTTGACAGAGGATGAAAAGCTTGTTGCGGCGTATGAGTACTGTAATTTGCATGGACTTTGGAAGTACGAAGCATAAGAAGAACAATCCCAAAGACTGGTAAATGCCGGTCTTTGCTTTTTTACAGGATTGTTTTCGCCGCCGAAAAACGGAATGCCGCAAGGGAACAATTTTATAAACAGCGAAAAAACAGATATGATAAGGAGGGAACTTATGCATACACTGCAGTTGAAAAAGGATCTTTACTGGGCGGGCATTTTAGATAAGGATTTGCGTGTTTTTGATATTATTATGCTGACCGAGTTTGGTACCACATATAACTCTTATATTTTAAAATGCGGAGACAAAACCGTTTTGTTTGAAACGGCAAAAGCAAAGTTTTTTGACGAATATGAAAAAACGATTTCCGAAAAGCTGGACATAGAAAACATTGACTATATCGTTGTGGATCATACCGAGCCGGATCATGCGGGAAGCCTCAAAAATATTATAGAAAAATGCCCCCGGGCAAAAATCATTGCCACACCCACAGCCATCGGCTTTTTGAAGCAGATTGTAAACAGAGATTTTTACAGTATTCCTGTGAAGGATAAGGATGAGCTGCGCATTGGGGATAAAACCCTGCGTTTTTATGCCCTGCCAAACCTCCATTGGCCGGATAGTATGTATACCTATATCGTAGAGGATAAGGTGCTTGTAACCTGCGATTCCTTCGGCTCTCATTATGCCCACGAGGGGATTCTCAGAAGCAAGGTGACGGATGAAGAGGGCTATCTGCGGGCAACAAAATATTATTTCGATAATATTATCGGGCCCTTTAAACAGCCTTATATGACAAATGCCCTAGAGGTCGTAAAATCCTTGGAGATTGATATGATTTGTACAGGCCATGGGCCTGTGTTAGACAGCCATATTCCTGAGCTGATTCAGCTGTATGAAGAATGGTGTAAGGTGGAGCGGAACGAAAAATCTACCGTTGTGGTGCCTTATGTGAGCGCCTATGGCTATACCAAGGAATTGGCGGAAAAAATCGTGGAAGGCATCAAAGAAAGCGGCGATATTGACGTTAAGCTGTATGATTTGGTAACGGAAGATACTGCGGCGGTTTTGGGAGAATTGGCAAAAGCTGACGGCATACTCCTTGGAACACCTACCATATTGGGGGATGCGTTAAAGCCCATTTGGGATTTGACCACCTCTCTCTATGCCCCGGTGCATGGCGGGAAGCTTGCCAGTGCGTTTGGCAGCTATGGCTGGAGCGGCGAAGGGGTTCCCAATTTGATCGCCCGCTTAAAGCAGTTAAATATGCGTGTGGTGGAGGGTTTCCGCGTGCAATTTAAGCCTTCCTCAAAAGAGCTTCTGGATGCCTTTGATTTTGGCTACCGCTTTGGTGAAAAATTACAGCAAAAGGAAGCGCCGAAAAAATCCGGTGCAAAATCCTCCCTTGTAAAATGCTTGGTTTGCGGCGAAATATTTGATTCCTCTTTAGACCGTTGCCCTGTTTGCGGCGTAGGCCCAGAAAACTTTGTGCCTGTTGCCGATAAAAAGGCAACCTTCTATAAAGAAACCATGGAAAAATTCCTTGTTTTAGGCGGCGGTACGGCGGCGTTGAATGCGGCCAAGGCCATTAGGGAGCGGAATGGCACGGCAAGCATTACCATGATTTCCGAGGAAAAGGAGCTGCCCTATGACAGACCTATGCTGACAAAAAATATGTTTGGCGCTTTGAGCGGTGATGCCATTGCCAGCGAGGACCGTGCATGGTTTGAGGATAACCGGATTGCGCTGCTATTAGATACAAAAGTGGAAAAGCTGGATACCGCAAAGAAAGAGGTAACCCTTTCCGACGGCCAGGTATTGCCCTATGATCAATGCGTTTATGCACTTGGCTCCCATAGCTTTGTTCCGCCTATTCAAGGCAGAGAGCTTGCGGGTGTAACCGCCGTTAGAACGATATCCGATGTGGAAAAAATTACCCAATGGGCATTAAACGCAAAATCTGCCGTAGTCATTGGCGGCGGCGTGTTAGGCCTTGAGGCGGCTTGGGAGCTGCGCAAGGAAAAATTGCAGGTAACGGTTTTGGAAGGCGCCCCTGTTTTGATGGCAGGCAGAATTGATAGCGAAGCTGTGGAAATGCTGACCAAAATTGCAGACGAGCAGGGCGTGCGCATTGTTACCGGGGCAAAAATTTCTGAAATCCATGGAAGCGGCAAAGTAGACAGCGTTTTGTTGGAGGGCGGAGAAAGCATTCCGGCGGATATTGTCATCATTTCCACGGGTGTGCGTGCAAATATCAGCGTGGCAAAGGAAGCGGGCATCACTTGCGACCGTGCCGTTGTTGTTGACGAAGAAATGCGTACCGATGCATCTGATGTTTATGCTTGCGGCGATTGCGCCCAGCATCAGGGGATGAATATTGCAATTTGGCCCGTTGCTTCCGAAATGGGGCGGATAGCAGGGGCAAATGCGGCAGGAGAAGGCCTAAGCTATAGCACAAAAACCTATGGTATGACCATGGCGGCCTTTGGAACCATGCTGTATGCCATCGGCGACCCCGGCAGTAAGGAGGCCCTCACCTACAAAACCATGCAGGTGAAGGATGAAAAGAGAAATATTTTGGAGAAATATTATTTCTTAAACAATACCCTTTGTGGTGCCACATTGATTGGGGATACCTCAAATATGGCCAAGGTAACAGAGGGCTTGGAGGAAAAGAAAAGCTATACAGAGTTTTTTCAATAAGCTAAAATAGTATTATTTCATATAAAAAAGGCAAGGGCTGTCTTTGAGCGGCAATTGCCTTTTTTATGCAAACTTTCAGCCGGGGCTATGGGTTCCATGCCACAGAAGGATAACATACAAAAAGAACTGATCGTTTCGGATCAGTTCTTTTTGTATGTTATATTTGGATTTCCAAATAGGGGGAATCTTAGTAATTTTCAGTCACCAAACGGAAGTAAGACTGAGGGTGGCTGCAAACCGGACAGAGACCGGGTGCTTTTTTACCAACGTGTCTGTGGCCGCAGTTTTCACACTGCCATACGGTTTCATCGCTGTCTTTTTCAAATACGGCGCCGGTTTTTACGTTTTCCAGAAGTCTGCGGTATCTTTCCTCATGCTCTTTTTCAATCTGTGCTACGCCTTCAAACAGGAATGCAATGCGGTCGAAGCCTTCTTCCTTTGCATCCTTGGCAAAGTTGGCATACATATCTGTCCACTCATAATTTTCGCCCAAAGCCGCATCCAACAGGTTTGCATCTGTAGCAGGGATTTCGCCGCCATGTAACAGCTTAAACCAGAGCTTTGCGTGTTCCTTCTCATTGCCTGCTGTTTCTAAGAAAAGAGCAGCAATCTGCTCGTAGCCTTCTTTTTTTGCTACGCTGGCATAGTATGTATACTTATTTCTTGCTTCAGATTCACCGGCGAAAGCGGTCTTCAAATTCGCTTCGGTTTTTGTACCTTTCAATTCCATAAAAGCACCTCCATAATTGTAATCATAAAATAAAGTAACGTCTTTCTTGTCTGTATTATATATTAAATAATAATAATTGTCAACGAATAAAACGATTTTTGTAAAAAATTTCTATAAAAAAATCGTTATTCACCGCTGTTTTCTTCGATGGCTTTGTAAGGTTAGGGGGCACTGTTTCCGATACCCCCTGGATATTAAATTTCAATAAAGCCCTCAAAATCCTTTCTTGCATCCCCGGTCATGGTGATGTTGTTCTCATCGCAATGGATAATCAAATCACCGCCCCGCAGCTTCACGGTAATATCCTGCTTGTCGGGGCAATGTCCCAACGCCACAGCTGCCGCCGCCACAGCACAGGCCCCCGTACCGCAGGCCCAGGTTTCCCCGATGCCCCTTTCCCAAACGCGCATCCGCAATGTGGTGCGATCCTCCACAGAGGCGAAGGAGATATTCGCCCGTTCGGGGAAGAAGGGTGCATTTTCCAGCATAGGGCCCGCCTCCGCCAGAGGGATATAATCCACATCCTCGGTGAAAATCACGCAGTGGGGGTTGCCCATGGAAAGGCAGGTAATGAAATATTCCTTATTTCCAACATTGACTGCCTTGTGGATCACAGGCTCCGCTCCAAGGGTTACAGGTACGGCCTTGGGATCAAAATCGGCCTTCCCCATATCAACCAATACGGAGTATACCTCGTTTTCACGAAGGAACAGCTCCAAATGCTTCACGCCGTTGCCTGTTTCAATGGTCACATTTTCTGTATGAACCATCTTGTTATCATAAAGATACTTGGCAACACAGCGGATGGGGTTCCCCGCAACGGCCGATTCTGTACCATCAGCGTTAAACATACGCATTTTTGCGTCGGCAACCGCCGAAGGCTCAATCAGCACAATACCGTCACCGCCGATGCCGTTTCTGCGGCTGGAAAGCCATACGCTTAAAAATTCGGGATTTTTGATTTCCTGCTCAAAGCAATCGAAATAAATATAATCGTTGCCGCTGCCCCGCATTTTTGTAAAATGCAGCTTCTCTTTTTCTCTGGGCAGATGGGCAATGTCAATCAGCTCCATGTTGTTTAGATGGAAGCCGCTGGACAATGCATTCACCAATGCGTTGGTGGTATCAATACTGGTTAAGCAGAAAATGCCCCGTTCCGTTGCCTTTCTCCGCAGCTTCACGCTGGCAAGCTGCGGAAGGGTGCTTTTGTTTGAGGTGGAAACCATGTATTGTATTTTTCCGCTCTCTAATAATTGCATAATTTCATCAATGCCTTCTACCATAGTGGGCAGCTCGATGACGGGAATGTCGTATTTTTTCAGCTCATAGGCAGTGCCCTCTGTTGCATAAAGGGTGAAGCCCAATTCATGCAGCTTTCTTGCCGGATGCACGACCTCCGGTTTATCCCGCTTTTTCACCGTCAGCAACACGCCGCCCCGCTGCTCCATATGATAGCCGGCGGCAGCCAAGCCCTTGTAAACGGCTTCCTCCAAGGTGCGCCCGATGCCCAAAACCTCCCCGGTGGATTTCATTTCAGGCCCCAGATGGGTGTCCACATCCGTCAGCTTCTCAAAGGAGAATACGGGAACTTTGACTGCGGAGAATAAGGATTGGCGGAATAAGCCTGTGCCGTAAGGCAGGTCTGCAAGCTTTTTGCCCAGCATCACCTGTGTTGCAATATCCACCACAGGCAGGCCCGTTACCTTACTGATGTAAGGAATGGTACGGGAAGCACGGGGGTTGGCTTCGATGATGTAAATCTCATTTTCAAAAATAACATACTGAATATTGATCAAGCCTCTGGTTTCCAATGCCAAGGCCAATTTTTCCGTGGCTTCAATCAAACGGCGGGTCAAGGGGCCGCTTAAGTTCCATGCGGGATATACGGCGATAGAGTCGCCGCTGTGAACGCCGGCCCGTTCTACGTGCTCCATAATGCCGGGAATCAGCACCGCTTCACCATCGCAGATGGCATCCACCTCAACCTCGGTGCCCATCAAATATTTATCCACCAAAATGGGGTTTTCAATGCCTCCGGCAAGAATAATATCCATGTAGCGGGCAACCTCCTCGTCGGAAAAGGCGATGATCATGTTTTGACCGCCCAAAACATAAGAGGGACGCACCAAAACGGGATAGCCAAGCTGCTTTGCCGCCTGTAATGCTTCTTCTTTTGTCATCACGCCGAAGCCCTTTGGTCTGGACATATGCAATTTTTCAAGGATGGCGTCAAATTTTTCTCTGTCTTCCGCCGTATCAATGCTTTCTGCCGAGGTGCCTAAAATGCGCACGCCCGCTTCAGACAAAGTCTTTGTAAGCTTAATGGCCGTTTGTCCGCCGAAAGCCACCACAACGCCGTAAGGCTGTTCTGTTTCTATAATATCCATCACATCCTCAGGGGTGAGGGGTTCAAAATAAAGACGGTCGGCGGTGTCAAAGTCTGTGGATACGGTTTCCGGGTTATTGTTTACCATAACCACGTCATAGCCCTCTTCCTTTAGTGTCCAAACGCAGTGTACCGAGGCATAGTCAAACTCAATCCCTTGGCCGATGCGGATGGGGCCGGAGCCGAAAACAATAACTGTTTTTTTGCCGTTTTCATGGTTTTTGATAAACTCGGCGGCTTCGTTTTCCGTATCATAGGTGGCATAGAAATAAGGGGTTTGCGCCGCAAATTCCGCCGCACAAGTGTCTACCATTTTATAAACGGCACTGCGGTGGGCATGGGTTTGTTCCGAGAGGGCGAAAATAGTCTTATCCAAGAAGCCCATATTTTTTGCCAAAACATATAATTCTTCCGTCAAAGGCTCCTTGGAAAGACGATGCTCTGTTTCTAAAATATGAACCAGCTTGCCCAAGAACCATTCGTCAATCAGTGTAATTTCGTGCACCTCTTCTATGGAAATACCCCGCTTCAAGGCTTCATAAACCACAAAAAGTCTGCGGTCAGTGGCCTCGTGGAGCATTTCTTTGATTTCCCCGGTGCTGTTTTTATCTAAAATAGATAGGTTTAAGGTATCCATGGAGATTTCTGCCCCACGAACCGCCTTCAAAAGAGCCTGTTCAAAGGTAGGCGCAATGGACATTACCTCGCCCGTTGCTTTCATCTGTGTGCCAAGCTTTCTTTTTGCATAAACGAACTTGTCGAAAGGCCATTTTGGAAGCTTTACAACCACATAATCTAAGGTTGGCTCAAAAAAGGCGCTGGTTTTGCTGGTTACAGCATTTTCAATTTCCCCAAGGGTCAGGCCAACGGCAATGAGTGCCGCAACCTTGGCAATGGGGTAGCCTGTTGCCTTGGAGGCCAATGCGGAGGAGCGGGAAACACGGGGGTTTACCTCGATTACCGCATAACGGAAGCTTTCCGGGTCTAAGGCAAACTGTACGTTACAGCCGCCCTCTACTTGCAGCTCGGTGATAATATCCAAAGCGGCAGTGCGCAGCATTTGATATTCCTTATCCGCCAAGGTAACGGCAGGGGCAATAACAATGGAGTCCCCGGTATGCACGCCAACGGGGTCAAAGTTTTCCATGGAACATACGGCGATAACGTTGCCGTCTCCGTCACGCATTACCTCAAATTCGATTTCCTTCCAGCCGGAAATGCACTGCTCCACCAAAATCTGATGGATGGGAGAGGCCTCTAAGCCGCTGCGGGCAATTTCCCCAAGCTCGGCTTTATCCTTGGCAATACCGCCGCCGCTTCCCCCCAAGGTGAAGGCAGGGCGCACAATGACAGGATAGCCGATTTCCTCGGCAAAGGCCAGTGCGCTTTCGATATCCGTCACAACCTCCGAGGGGATACAGGGCTGGTTCAGTTTTTCCATGGTTTCCTTAAACATCAGCCGGTCTTCCGCTTTATCAATGGTGTCTAAGCGGGAGCCTAATAAGAGAACGCCTTCCTGCTCCAAAAAGCCTTCCTTGGCCAGCTGCATGGAAAGGGTCAGGCCGTTCTGTCCGCCCAAGGTGGAAAGTAAGCCGTCGGGCTTTTCTTTTTTGATAATTCTTTTGATCACATCGGTTTTCAGCGGTTCAATGTAAATTTTGTCCGCAATGGCGTTATCCGTCATAATGGTGGCAGGGTTGGGGTTGATTAGAATGACCTCCAAGCCTAAGGATTTCAACGCACGGCAGGCTTGGGTGCCTGCATAGTCAAATTCTGCCGCCTGACCGATCACAATGGGGCCGGAACCAATAATCATAACTCGTTTTAGCTTTTTATTCAGCGGCATTTGCATTTCCTCCCATCAAAGACATAAAGTGTTCAAACAAAAAGTTGGTATCCTTGGGCCCGCCGCAGGCTTCGGGGTGAAACTGTACGGAAAAGGCGGGGATATCGGTATATTCAACGCCTTCGCAGGTATTGTCGTTCACATGGGTAAAGGACAGCACCGCAGAAGAGGGCAGTGTTTCGGATTGAATGGCATAGCCGTGGTTTTGGCTGGTGATATACAGCCTGCCCGTGGGGTTATAGCGTACGGGCTGGTTTGCCCCTCTGTGGCCGTACTTCAATTTTGTGCTGATGGCGCCTTTTGCCAAAGCCAGCATCTGGTGTCCCAGACAAATGCCGAAAATCGGTGTTTTGCTCTGGGCAGCCTTGCCGATATTTTCAATAATGCTTTTGTTATTGGAAGGGTCTCCGGGGCCGTTGGAAAGGAGGATGCCGTCGGGCTTTAAGGCCAAAATTTCCTCCGCCGTGGTTTGGGCGGGCACAACAGTCACCTTACAGCCTCTTTTTACCAGTTCGTCCCCCATATTTTTCTTATAGCCAAAATCCCAAAGGACAATATGCTTGTCCCCTGCGGGGTTTAAAACATAAGATTTCTTGCAGGTTACCTGCTCCACACTGCTGCTTAAGGCGGCAGTAGAAAGGCTTCTTGCAAAGCCCTCCAAATCCTGGGGAATTTCGTTTACAATGGCGGCGTTCATCACGCCGTATTCACGGATGATTTTTGTCAGCGCCCGGGTGTCTAAATCACAAAGGCCGATGACGCCCTGTTTCTCCAAATAATTCCCCAAAGTGCCTTCGTTTCTGAAATTGGAAGGCAGCTCGCAGATATTTCTCACAATATAGGCGGAAAGGGAGGGTGCCCTACTTTCAAAATCCGCAGGGATGACCCCATAATTTCCGATTAAAGGGAAGGTTTGAACAACAATTTGCCCATGATAGCTGGGGTCGGTCAGGGTTTCAAGATACCCTTCCATGCCTGTGGTAAAAACCAACTCCGCCGTAATTTCGCCTTCCTTCCCAAAACGTGTTCCGGGGAAAACTTTTCCGTTTTGCAGAATTAAATATGCTTTTTTCATTCTTTTCACATCCTATCAGCCCAGTAATTTTACGAGAATTGCTTTTTGTGCATGAAGACGGTTTTCCGCTTCGTCAAAAATTTCGTCTGCGTGGGCCTCAAAAACCTCCGCTGTAATTTCTTCTCCTCTGTGGGCGGGCAGGCAGTGCAGCACCATACAGTCTTCGTTGGTCAGCGCCATGAATGCGCTGTTGATTTGGAAGCCTGCAAAGGCTTTTGCACGGATTGCCTGCTCCTCCTCCTGACCCATGGAGGCCCAAACGTCGGTAAGCACCACGTCGGCCTGCTTTGCCGCAGCTTTCGGATCGTCGGTGAGTATGAATTTATCGCCATAGGCCGCCGCAAAATCCAAAGCACGCTGGTCCGGGCGGTAGCCTTCGGGGCAGGCGATGCTTACTGTCATGCCTACCTTTAAGCCCCCCACGATTAGGGAGTTGGCCATGTTGTTTCCGTCGCCGATATAGCACAGCTTTAAGCCCTCTAATTTGCCCTTATATTCACGGATGGTTTGCAGGTCTGCCATAACCTGGCAGGGATGGCAGAAATCCGTTAAGCCGTTGATGATGGGGATAGAGCCATATTTTGCCAGTGTTTCCACTTCGTCCTGGGCAAAGGTGCGAATCATAATGCCGTTTAAATAGCGGGAGAGAACACGGGCAGTATCCTCCGTAGGCTCTCCGCGGCCGATTTGCGCATCCTTGGAGCTGATAAAAAGGGCATATCCGCCTAGCTGATACATTCCCGTTTCAAAGGAAACACGGGTACGGGTAGAGGACTTCTCAAAAATCATTCCCAGGGTTTTGCCCTTTAGGAAATGATGCTCTTTACCCTCCTTCACATATTTTTTCAATTGATCGGCCAAGTCCAAAAGCTCGATGATCTCTTCCGTTGTGCAATCTAACAGCTTTAAAAAGTGCTTCATTCGTTTTATGCCTCTCTTTCTTGTGCTCCGTGGGAAAGTAATATACAGCGCAAAACGCAGGAGGACAGGAGTGGATTTTTCGTTCAATCAACCCTTGAGTTGTTTGAGCCACTCAGCCTGAAGCTGCGTTTTGCGGAATAACTTGATTCTATTTTACATTGTTTTTAAAACATTTGCTAGTATGGAAAGACCTTTTTCCAATTCTTTTCTGCTAATGGTCAATGGCGGCAAAAGCCGCACCTTTGTTTTGGCGGAAAGAACCAGCAAGCCATTTTCCAGACATTTCCGGATAACCTCTTTCGCATCTACATCCAGGCTGATGCCAAGCATCATGCCCATGCCTGCAACATCTGTCACATGGGGCATTGTCAAAATCTGATTTTTAAGGAATTCGCCTTTTTTCCGAACCTCTGCCAGGAAATCGTCGCCTATACGGTTTAAAATTTCTACAGAGCCTGCGCAGACAACGGGGTTGCCGCCGAAGGTAGAGCCATGATCCCCGGGGGACAGGCATTCCTCTGTTTTTTTGCCGAACAATACGCCGCCGATGGGCAGACCGCCGCCAAGGCCCTTTGCACAGGATACCAAGTCGGGCTGAATACCAAACTGCTGATAGCTGAAGAAGGAGCCAGTTCTGCCGATGCCTGTCTGCACCTCATCCACAATAAAAAGAATGTCTTTTTCTTGGCAGGCGTTATAAACAGCCTTCACATACGCCTGATCCAGAGGAAGGACACCGCCTTCGCCCTGTACCATTTCCATAATAACAGCACAAACGTCATCCGTCAATTTAGAAAGGGTATCTGCCGTATCATTGGCCTTTGCAAAAGTAACACCCTCCACAAAAGGGAAGAAATAGTTATGATACGCCTCTTGGCCTGTGGCGGAAAGGGCGGCCAAGGTTCTGCCGTGGAAGGAGTTTTCCAGTGCCAGAATGGTGCTTCTATTTTTACCGTATTTCAAAAAGCTATATTTTTTTGCCGCTTTAAACACGCCTTCATTTGCCTCGGCGCCGCTATTGGCGAAGAACATTTTCTGCATACCGCTTTTTTCACAGACCAGTTTTGCGGCCTCACCGCAGGGTGCTGTATAATACAGGTTTGAGGTGTGCTGCAGTTTATTCAGTTGTGCGGTTACTGCGTTTATCCAATCTTTATCACAAAAGCCCAAGGCGTTTACGCCGATGCCGCTGGTCATATCGATATATTCCTTACCCTCTATATCATAGCAGGTTGCGTTTTTGCCATGGTCCAATGCCACCGGATAACGGCCATAGGTATGCATGATATACTGCTCATCTTTTTGTTTGATTTCTTCAAAGCCCATTTGGCTCACCTTCCTTTGATTAAGATTAAGGTCAAAATCAAGACCTTGGAACGCTGTCCCAAGCCCTGCAAGGGATACATCCCTTGACCTATTTATGCAAAAACTGCGTTTTTGCGGGAGTGTTTCACAGAAGCCCCATGCAATGGGGGTTCAAATAAAAGTTTTTGGTCTTGCTTTTTACAAAAAGCAAGCAGGTGTGGGCAGAGCCCACGACCTTAACTGAGCTTTTTGCAAGGCCTTATTTTACAAACATTGTGCCGACACCTTCGTCAGAGAACATTTCAATAAGTATGGAATGCTCAATCCGCCCGTCAATCATAACGGCCTTCTCCACACCGGAGAGTACAGACTTCCTGAGACTCTTTACCTTGGGTATCATGCCGCCGCTGATAATCCCGTCCTCCATTAGCTTTTCCACTTCGTCTATTTTTACAACGGGAATCAGCGATTTTTCATCAGAAACATCCCCCATTAACCCCCGAATGTCCGTCAATGTGATAATATTCTCCGCTTTTAACGCCGCCGCAATCTCCGCCGCCGCCGTGTCCGCATTAATATTGTAGGTTTGCCCCTTGCAATCAGTGCCTACTGTGGCAATCACAGGAATGTACCCCCCGTGGATGGCCTGTAGTATGGGCTCTGTGTTGATGTCGGTAATCTCCCCTACAAACCCGTAATCTCCCGGAAGCTTGGAGGCTTTGATCATACCCCCGTCAATCCCGCAAAGACCAATGGCCTTGCCCCCTAATTGTGCAATCAGCGAAACTAAGTCTTTGTTGGTTTTGCCCGCCAGTACCATCTGTACAATGACCGCTGTTTCCGCATCGGTATACCGCAGGCCGTCTACAAACCGTGAGGGAATACTGAGCCGCTCCAGCATCCCGCTGATCTCCGGCCCGCCGCCATGCACCAGCACCACATGAATCCCCACCAGGGAGAGCAAAACAATATCGCTCATCACTGCTTTTTTCAGCTCGGGATGAATCATGGCGTTGCCGCCGTATTTTACTACAACGGTCTTGCCCGCATAATTTTGTATATACGGCAAGGCCGCCGTTAAAACCTTTGCCTTTATGTTGTTGCAGTCTGCTATCATTGTGTTCTGCCTCCCCATCAGGTGCGGTAATCTCCATTGATTTTCACATAATCATAGGTTAGGTCACAGCCCCATGCCGTTGCAGTGCCTTCCCCTTGGTTCAGTTCCACTTGAATATGAATCTCCTTTTCCAGAAGAATGCCCTTCGCAAGCCCTTCGTCAAAAGCTATCCCTGCGCCGTTTTCACAAACGTGAATTGTCCCCTTGGGTGAGGAAATATCCACAGAGATGGTGTCTATCTTAAAGTCCCCCGCGGTATAGCCGATGGCACAAAGAATACGCCCCCAATTGGCATCGGCACCAAACATGGCCGCCTTTGTCAGGCTTGAGGTGATGATGGACTTGGCAATGGCCTTTGCCAAAGGGATAGAGGGCGCACCGCTTACCGTGCATTCCAAAAGCTTGGTTGCCCCTTCGCCGTCCCCCGCAATCTTCTTTGCCATGGAGGTGCAGATTTCCTTGATTACTGCTAAAAAGGCCGTAAAGTCCGCCCCTTCGGATGTAATCAAAGGGTTTCCCGCCATGCCGTTTGCCATGATGGAAACCATGTCATTGGTGGAGGTATCCCCATCCACACTGACCATATTAAAGGTGTCGTCAACGGCCAATTTCAAGGCTTTTTTCAGCATGGGCGCAGAAATTGCCGCATCTGTTGTCAAAAAGCCCAGCATGGTTGCCATATTCGGGTGTATCATGCCGCTGCCCTTTGCCATTGCCCCGATGGTCACTGGTTTCCCGCCGATTTCTATGGTATAGGCCTCTTCCTTTGCCTCTGTGTCTGTGGTCATAATGGCCTCCGCCGCAAAAACACCGCCCTCTGCCGTCAGTTGTGGTGCCAATGCCTGAATGCCCTTTTCAATGGGCGCAAGGGGCAGCACCGCCCCGATAACACCGGTGGAAGCAATGATAATATCCTCCGGGGAAAGTCCCAGTGCCGCCGCTGTCATTTGGCACATGGCCTCTGCCTTTTCTACGCCGTCTGCGTTGCAGGTGTTGGCGTTGCCGCTGTTGCAAATCATGGCTTGAGCCATGCCGTTGGCAATATTATTTCTGGTTACGGTAATGGGTGCGCCGTAAACTTTGTTTTGTGTATAAACTGCCGCTGCTGTGCAAGGAATTTGGCTGTAAATCATGGCTAAGTCTTTTTTGCTTTGGCTTGCCCGTACACCGCAGTGCAGGCCGCCGGCAAGAAAGCCCTTGGGTGCAGTAACACCGCCTGTTATTTTCTGCATAAATGTTCCTCCTAAACTTATATCAATGCTTCGGTTTCGTCCAAACCGAGGACAATATTCATATTTTGTACCGCCGCGCCCGATGCACCTTTTCCTAAATTGTCAAATACACTGGTGATGGTCATTCTTTCGTCATTTCCTTCTATATAAAGGGTAAGACCGTTGCTGTCCGCCAAGCTGTTTGATGCCAAAAAACCGCTTTTTTCCTGAGAGATTTTGATAAAGCCGGAAGCTTTATAAAATTCTTCAAATAAAGCAATCAATTCCTCCTTACCTATCTTTTTTTGAAAAAGCGCGGCGTGGAGGGGAAGGCAGGTTGCCATACCCCGGTAGAAATCACACACAATGGGGGTGAATATGGGCGGAGCGGAAATCCCTGTGATGTACTGCATTTCCGGCAGATGCTTATGGGCTTGCCCCAAGCCGTACTGCCTTGGGCTTTCGTAGGCCTCAGGTCTGTCAGGCGCTTCGTATTCCTGAATCATACCCTTGCCGCCGCCGCTGTAGCCTGTGATGCTGTGAGCGGAAAAAGGATAAGCGGGGCTTAGAATGCCCAGCTTTACCAAGGGATATGCCGCCGCAATAAAGCCTGTTGCATGGCAGCCGGGGTTTGCAATGCGCTTTGCGTTTACTATCTCCTGTCTGTGCTCTGCAGAAAGCTCCGGAAAGCCGTAAGTCCAGTGGGGATCGGTTCTATGTGCGGTGCTGGCATCAATGATACAAACCTTCGGGTTTTCCACCAGATGTACCGCTGCCTTTGCCGCTTCGTCGGGCAGGCAAAGAAAAACAACGTCCGCCTCGTTCAGCAGTTTTTTTCTCTCGGCCTCATCTTTTCTCAGTGCCTCGCTGATTAAAAGCAGCTCAATATTTGGATGATGCTCCAGACGCTGGCGGAGCTGCAAGCCTGTTGTACCTGCCTGACCGTCTATATAAACCTTATACTTCATAGCCTGTTCCCCTTTTCTAACATTTGATTTTTATCTATTATATACTTTTCAATGGGAAAGTCAATACGAAAATGTATAATTATACAAATTTAGCGAATCATAGGCATAGCAGGGTCATTTACACAACAGCAGTATGAAATTTTGCATAAAATATAAGGGATTATGGGAAAGAAACTAGAATAAATCATGAGAACCTCACCATTTTTAAAATCGTTTGTTGGCGTCCTTCAAAAAAGAAAAAAGAGATTTTTTGAATATTATGCAATTAAAAATGGATTATACAGAAAAAAACAAAAATATGATACATAATATGCAAAAAACTGCATTACCAGAGGCATAAGCAGGAATTGTTTATTTTGCTAAAAGAAACGCTCTGCCATAGCGAGTGCTTCCCAGAGAAAATTCTGTTTTTGAAAAAAACTGATGAAATTCAAAATATATCGAAAAATTTTATGGTGTAAAAAGCCCATTTTTTCAGGTATTTTATAAAAAGCAGGCCAATGGGGGGGTTTGATTTTCCTCTAGCCTTGTGCTATGATATGCTAAAAAAAGAGGTGACCAAAATGACATATGAAGAAGTGATGGCAGCGGCAAAGAACTGCGTCGGGGATAAGTGCTTTGCCTGTCCAATTTGCAATGGGAAGGCCTGCGGGAATAAACTGCCTGGGCCCGGCGCAAAGGGCGATGGTGCCGTCCGTAATTATGAGGCTTGGAGAAAGATTTATTTAAATATGGATACCATCTATGAGAATCAACCCATAGATACCTCCGTTGAGCTGTTCGGCAAGCACTTTGCATACCCGTTTTTTGCCGGGCCTGTGGGTGCGATTCAAATGCATTACAGCGATAAATATAACGATATTACATATAATGATGTTCTGGTGTCCGCCTGCTGTCAAAACGGCATTGCTGCATTCACCGGCGATGGTGTGGATGCCCAGGTGATGGAAGGGGCAACCAAGGCCATCCAAGGGGCAAAGGGTGTGGGAATTCCCACAATCAAGCCTTGGAATAAGGAAGTGATTGCAGAGAAAGCAAAGCTGGTGGTACAAAGCGGTGCCTTTGCCGTTGCCATGGATATTGATGGGGCAGGGCTTCCCTTTTTGAAAAACCTCACCCCTCCTGCGGGCAGTAAAACTGTGGAGGAATTGAAGGAGATTATCAGCTTAACCAACATACCTTTTCTGATAAAAGGCATCATGAGTGTGAAGGGTGCTAAGAAAGCGGCGGAAGCGGGGGCTCATGGCATTGTGGTTTCCAACCACGGCGGCAGAGTGCTGGAGGGTTGTGCGGCAACGGCGGATGTGCTGGAGGAAATTGTGAATGCCGTAGGCGGAAGTATGAAAATATTTGTTGACGGCGGTATTCGCTCCGGCGGCGATGTGTTTAAGGCCCTTGCCATGGGTGCCGATGGCGTGATTATTGCAAGACCCTTTGTAACGGCATTATTTGGCGGCGGCGAGGCAGGGGTTACGGCCTATGTGAAAAAAATCGGCGCTGAGCTGGAGGATGCCATGTCTATGTGCGGCGCCACCGGCATAAAAGAAATCAAGCGGGATATGATCAGAAGATAAAACAGGATACAGCGATAAATAAAAAAAGGGCAATGACATTTTTCGTCATTGCCCTTTTTTTGTAAAAATGCAACCGATGTCGGTATGTAAATCAAAGCCGTTTCCATTCGTTCTTTAATTCCCCAAGCAACACTTCCTTTGTTTGAGGCGGGTGATGCCCCTTGATGGCATAGCGGAAGTCAATCCGCTCCAGCTCGTCAATATATGCCGTGAGCAAAACCTTGTCATACACCCATACCTCCCCTTCGGGAACGGAACAATAGGAGTCCCCCAGAAAAATAACCTCGTCCTGAGGAATGAGAAAGACCACGGAGTCCCGGCAATGGGGAGATACAATATCCCGTAGAATACAGGTTACATCCCCCAAATCTATGGTCATGGAGCCGTTGAAACTGATTTCTGCCGTTCTCACCCGAATATCACTGAGGTGGGAATACTCCCTTTGAATATGAATGTGCGAAAATTCTGATTCCTGCCCGGCATCCAAGCGCTGTTTCATAGAGGTATTGTCCCATGTCCAATGGGACATTTTTTCCAATTCCTTATTTGTTTTTTCTCCAGCGATGGTCACCGCCTCCGTAGCCCACAGGCCGAAGGTGTGATCCCAATGGGAATGGGTAACGGAGAGATAGCGGGGAGGGGGGAGCTTATTTTCCTGCAATTTCTCCAAAAAATGCTGATAATGGGCGGCAGAGTTGCCTGCATCCATCATAAACCCGCCTTTTTTCCCCTTGATATAGCCCAAGGCAGGGCGGTCGGTTTCCGGGTCGTGCTCCATATAATAAATATGTTCCGTTAATTTCGTAAGCTTCATGCTGCTTTCCTTTCTTTTGGGATTTCGTAAAATCGCCGAAAAGCTTTGATATGAGTTGCGTTTCCTGTTTTTTTGCTAAGCAAAGGCCCGTATAACAAAGGCGCTGCCTTAGGATACGAGCCTTCTTTTTTAGTATATCGCCTTTATCGAAGGAAAAGCAACATAAAATAGTATTTTTATACTGTACTATTTTCGTCGGGCTTTTCTTTCTTGGCTGCCTTCTTCTCTTTCTTGGTTGTCTTCTTTTCTTTCTTGACTGTCTTCTTTTCTTTCTTCGAGGCTTTTTTTGACCGTCTGCGCTCTCTGCGTTCATTCATCCAAAGATAAAGCACGGGGATAAATACCAGAGTTACCACAGTGGAGAAGGAGAGGCCGAAAATAACACCGATGGAAAGGCTCTGCATCATTTCACTGCCCTCTGCCTTGCTCAAGGCCATAGGCAGCATACCCAATATTGTGGTCAATGTGGTCATCAGGATGGGGCGCAGACGTCTGGGGCCTGCGGTGACTAAGGCATCATAGCAGCTCAGTCCCCGGCCCATCAGTTGGTTTGCATAATCCACCAATACAATACCGTTATTTACAACCATACCCACAAGCATAACGAAGCCCATCATGGCAGGCATGGTAACGGTATTCCCTGTGATAAACAGGCCAAGGATACCGCCGGTAATGGCCAAAGGCATGGAGAACATAACGATAAAAGGATACCGCAGGGATTCAAACTGAGAAGCCATAATCATATAAACCAAAAGTACGGCAACAACCATACAAATCATCAAGCTTCTGAAAGCATCCATCATCATTTCCATATTCCCTGAGTATGCATAAGAGCAGCCGTCGGGGAATGGATAGGCCGCCATGGCCTGGTCAATCAGCGCCTGTGCTTCACTGCCGCTTAAATCTGTGGTATTGGCACTGATGGTAACATAATTCTTTTGATTTTCACGGGTGATGGAGGTTGCGCTTTCGCTGATTTCGATGCTTGCAACGGAGGACAGAGGAATTTGCACCCCGGCAGCCGAGGTTACCGTCAAATTATTCAAGTCTGTCAAATACGTCAATTCGTCTGTGTTATAGCGCAGCACCACATCCAATTCGGAGCCGTCCACTTTATACTGGGTTGCCGTGGTTCCGGAGATTGCCGTGTTTAAAGCACCGGCGATGCTGCCGGCGGTTACGCCGTAATGGGAGGCCTTGCTGCGGTCTATTCTAACCATAGCCTCCGGCACTGTGCTTCCGGTAGAGCCCTCCACATCGGTAAAGCCGTCAATATTGCCGATCAAATCAACAATTTCCGCCTCTACCTCCATTAAGGTTTTACTGTCATACCCATAAACGTTAAAGGTTACATCGCCGCTGCCGCTGGTGCTGCCCATGGACATTTGGGAAGCGGATACTGTAAGCTCTATGCCGGGAATGTCCCCCAAGAGGGTTTTGATTTCCTCGCATACCTCTGCGGTGCTGCGGGAACGCTCCACCTTTGGTATTAAATTCATATAAACCGTTGCCGCCGCACTGTTATCCGACATCGAATCGGCGCCGATGATGGCGTACACCGTTTCATTCTCGGGAACGGACTGCAGGCGGTACAGGGCCTCTAACACAACCTCATCGGTGGTTTCCAGTGAGGTGCCGTTGGGCAGGGTGATTGCCACACTGGCCATGCCCTCATCGGATTCCTGCATAAAGTCCATCCCTGTCAGGGGGACGGTTACAAGGCTGGCAATAAAAATCGCCAAAACCGTAAGCACCGTTGTTTTACGATGGGACAAGGCCCAGCGGATCACACCCTCATACCATTGAGAAAGACGATCCAACGCTTTATCCCATAGAAAAAGGGCGGCAGAGAATTTCTGGTATTTGCGTAGCTTTGTCTTTCTGTTCTTCTGCAAAAGCAGTGCGGAAGCCATAGGCACAAAGGTAATTGCAACAACAAGAGAGGCGATCAGCGAAAAGGTGATGGCAAAGGACAGATTTTGCAGCAGCTGTCCCACGGAGCCTTTTACAAAGGCAATGGGCAGGAATACCGCCACGGTGGTCAGCGTAGAGGCCGTGATTGCCATGGTAACCTCTTTTGCCCCTTCTTCCGAGGCCTCCTTCGGGCTATATCCCCGCTCATAATACTGATAAATATTATCCAGAACAACAACGGAGTTATCCACCAGCATACCGATACCAATGGCCACACCGCCCATGGAAATCAGGTTCAAGGACATCCCTGCCAAATACATTAGGGCAAAGGTGGCCAATATGGAGGTGGGTATGGAAACTGCAATAATGCCCGAGGTAACGGGGTTTTTCAGAAACGCCAGCAATACAAAGAATGCAATCAACGCGCTTAAAAAGGCAGTTTCTGTGATATTTGAAATGGAATCCTTAATATAGTCTGTGGTATCCATAACAATGGTCATATGCAGCTCCGGATATTGGGCTGTAATGGCATTCAATTCCTTTTGCAGCTTTTCGCTTGTCTTCACCAGATTGGCGGTGGATTGCTTGTTGACGGCAATCATAATGCCCTGCTCTCCGTCAAGATAAGCGATGTAGTTTTGGTCTTTGTTCACTTCCTCCACATTGGCTACATCACTTAAGTGAATGATGGCCCCGGAGGGTGTGGCAATGGGCAGGTCTTTGATTTCCTCCACGGAGTCAAACTGCCCAATGGTACGAACGGGCACCTTCATCTCTCCCTGGGTAAGGGAGCCGGAAGGCAGATTCATGTTTTCTGCCGCCAGTATTTGTGAAAGGGTGCTTACCGTTAGGTTATACCCCGTAAGCTTGGAGGGATCCACGGTAATACGCACTTCTTTTTCAACACCGCCATATAAATCGATGGAGGCAACCCCTTCAATACGCTCTAAGCGGGGCAGAATATCCTCATCCAGAAGGGTGTTCAGTGCGTTTAAGTCCAAATTATCCGCAGTAACCCCCATATAAATGGGGATGGCGTTCATATCTATTTTAAAGATGACCGGCTCCTCCACATCGGAGGGCAGGGTGCCTTTTGTTCGATCCAACACGTCCCTTAAATCTATGGCGGCCATATCAATGTCTGTGCCGTCTACAAACTGCACCATAATCATTGCGGCATTGCTGTTTGACATAGAAGTGATGGTGTCTACATTATTAACTGTGCCCAAAGCATCCTCTAAGGGCTTTGAGACAAGGTTTTCAATTTCTTCCGGACCCGCCCCCACATAGGTGGCGCTGACCAGTACAATGGGCAGATCCACGTTAGGCATTAATGCCAGGTTTAGGCCGCTGTAAGCAACAATACCTGCAATAAACACCATTAAGGTTACCATGATGGTGGTAATGGGGCGCCGGATACAAAGTCTGGATAACATACTTTATTCCCCCTTTGCCGTGTCTGCTGAGGGCTTTTCGGCAGCGTCGGATTGATTTGCAATCTGTATCTGTTCGCCGTCGGAAAGATAGGTCTGTCCTCGGGTAACAACCTGTGTGCCTTCGGGCAAATCTGAGGTGATTTCCACAGTTTCTCCCGTTTCAATACCCAGAGTTACCGATGTTTTCTTGGCAACATCGTTTTCCACCACATAAATGTAGCTTTCGCCGTCCTTTGTAATTACGGTGCTGATGGGCAATACCAGTACGTTCTCAGCCTTTTGGGCAACAAAGCTTACCTCTGCCAGCATACCGGATTTTATGATACCGTCTTTGTTGGGAAGCTCGATTTTTACTAGATATGTACCCGTTTGACCGGAAGCTGGGCTGATGGTGGCAACCTTCCCGGTAAAGGGCTCGGAAGCGGCCGCTGACATGGCAACCTGAACCTCATCCCCCACATGGATGTTGTTTACCGCCTGCTCAGAAACCCCAACCTCCACCTTAATTGTGGAAAGGTCCATAAGCACATAGGCGGGGGTGCTTTGGCTGGCAAAGCTGCCTCGTTCCACGTTTCTGTTGACAACCACACCGGTCATGGGTGAGGTTACGGTGCAGTCACCGATTTGTTTTTGCAAAATATCCAAATTAATATCCAACGCTTCAATGTTTGCCTTGGCGGTTTCATAAGCCAGACTGATTTGATCCATCTCTGTTTTGGAGATAATCCCCTGGTCAAAGAGCACCTTGTTATTATTATAGGTTGTTTCTGCGTTTTCAAGGTTTAATACAGAAACATTGTAGTTTGCCTGGGCACTGCGCAATTGATCTGACAATGTGGAGGAATCTACGGAGAAAAGCACCTGATTTTCCTTCACCGTATCGCCCACCTCAAAGTGATAGCTGATAACCTCCCCCGGCACCGTGGGAATCACGGAAATTTCCTTGGAAGGCGCCGCCTTTCCGGAATAGGAAAAGCTGCTGACAATGGAGTCTTTTCCAATGGTAGCCACTTCAACACTGCGCAATATTGTTTCTTCTTCAGGCGTTTCCTTGGCGCATCCCCCCAATAAAACGGCACAAAGACCGAAAAGTATTAGCTTATGTTTCATTTTTTAATTCCTCCTATGAATAATTAATTGATTCAGTGCATTTAAGTGATCATAGATCGCTTCTTTTTTGTCATCCTCAAAAGCTCCAAAATAGTTGCTGGTAATTTGAATCAGGGCATCCTCCGTGACTTGGGTGGCGGCGGTTCCCTTTTCTGTCAAATGAAGATAAACCTTTCGTCCATCATCCTCTTTAGATGGAAATTCTTTGAGCAAATAGCCTCTTTCTACTAATTTTGCAATGCTTAAGGAAGCGCTGCTTTTGCTAAGACACATGGCATTTGCTATTTGTGAGACTGTGTTTAAGCCATAATCTCTGATACAGACAAGGAAGCTTAATTGCTGTACTGTTAGTTTTTGCCCTTCCCCTTTACCGCTTACGTTGAAAACCTCCTCCAGATGAAGCCGCGTCCAATAAGCCAAATTCATATGCAGGGCTATAAAGAGCTCGGCAATCTTTCTGCCGTAAGCATCAGACATAAAATTTTCCCCTCATTTCTTTGTAATACGAAATTAATTTTATGATAAAACTAATTTTATGATAAAACGAATTCTGTGTCAATTGTATTTTGAATAAATCTATATTAAGAAATTTTAAAGAATTCAGAGAGAGGCCGTTAGCCCGCTATCCTTGGGGGTTTGGGAAATTACAGTAAAAAAAGAGAAATCATAGAAAAATTGTATTGTTTCCTCCATATTTCCAAACTACAGCGGATGTCCACAAGAAAACAGCTCAAAAGGGGCAGAAAAAAGGAGGAAAAATTCGCCGGTATCCACGGAAAATCCCGCTTTTTTTGATGGAACTGAAAGCTGTTTTCGGAAAAGGAGCTATAGCAGCCCCAATTGTCTCAATAAACGGGCATAGACCTCCACGCCGCTGCAAAGGATTGCTTCGTCAAAATCAAATTCGGCACTGTGGAGAGAGTGGGTGAACCCCTTCTCCGGGTTGCCGGCGCCCAAGAAGAAGAATAAGCCCGGGCGTGCTTGCTGGAAAAAGGAAAAATCCTCGGCAAGCATATAGGGCGGGGTGGTAATGTAGTCCTCACCGCAGACCTCCTCCAAGGCACGAACCAGGGCCGGGTCATTCTTTACCACGCGGTACATATGGCGAAATTCCACACTGCCCCTACAGCCGTAGCCCTTGGCAATAAAAGCTACCGCCTCCTTCACCCGCGCCGCCATGGCTTCATAAACCTCGTCAGAGAAAGCACGCATGGTTCCCTCCAGGTGTACCTCCTTTGCCACAACATTACAGGCCTCACCCCCATGGATGGAGCCAAAGGATAAAAGGCCGCTGTCTAATGGGGAAATATTGCGGGATAAAATGGTGTGCAGGCCGCTGATCACTGCCCCAGCTGCCAAAACTGCGTCGGCACCCAATTGAGGCTGGGCGCCATGGGCACTTTTGCCGTGAATCACCACAGAAACTTCGCCGCTTCGGGCCATCATTCCCCCTGCCCTGCAGGCAATTTTTCCTTGGGGTACCTCGGGGAAGATGTGGCAGCCAATGACCTTGGTGATGTTGTATTTTTCAAGTATCCCTGTCTCAATCATAAGCCGGGCGCCGCCAGGGCCTTCCTCGGCAGGCTGAAAAATCAATAAAATGTCCCCCCGGGGACGCACCTTCTGAGCCATAAGGTATTTGGCAAAGCCAAGAAGAATGGTCATATGTCCGTCGTGACCGCAGGCGTGCATCAAGCCCTCGTGGCAGGAGGCATAGGGATGGGGAGGCTCCTGCACCGTCAAAGCGTCCATATCCGCACGAAAAGCAATGGACCCTTCCGTACCTTGCCCCCGAATCAAACCAATGACCCCTGTTTCCAAGCACCGTTCCACATGGTCCACGCCCAACTCTTTCAACTTTTTTTCTATATAAGCGGCAGTTTTATGCTCCGCAAGCCCCAACTCGGGTATACGGTGCAGCTCCCGGCGGATTTGCTTTAGCTCCTGCTCCATTTCTTGTATCCTTTTCTCCAAAGAAATCCCTCTTTCCATTATAATTTTTACCATTGTATCATAAAAACAGACAAAGAGCCTTGGAAAATAATTTTTTTTCCTTTATAATATGAAATCATACAATAGGAATGGAGGAACAAATAATGAATTATGATATGACGAATCCTTATGAGATTGCAAAATATATTAAGGATGCAAAAAAGGTTACCCCGGTAAAGGTTTACGTAAAGGGGGATTTAAGCGGTGTGGAGAAGGAAGGCGTGAAGATTTTCGGGAACGAAAATTTTTGGGTTGTTTTTGGGGATTTTGCCTTGGTGCAGGAGATTTTAGAGGCGAAGGCCGGAGGAATTCAGGAGTACCACATAGAATACGATAGAAGAAACTCCGCCGTGCCCATGCTGGATGTTACCGCAGTGGAAGCACGTATCGAGCCGGGTAGCTTTATTCGTGACCGGGTAAAAATCGGCAAAAATGCAGTGGTCATGATGGGCGCAGTAATCAATATCGGCGCAGAAATCGGCGAGGGCACCATGATTGATATGAATGCTGTTTTAGGTGCAAGGGCAACCGTTGGGAAAAATGCCCATATCGGTGCCGGCGCAGTGCTGGCGGGGGTTTTGGAGCCGCCCAGTGCCGACCCTGTTCGTATTGGCGACGGCGTCTTGATCGGTGCCAATGCCGTTGTGCTGGAAGGGATTTCCGTGGGTGAGAATGCCGTGATTGCCGCAGGTGCCATTGTAACGGAGGACGTGCCTGCCGGTGCTGTGGCCGCCGGTTCTCCCGCAAAGGTGATTAAGATGAAGGATGAAAAAACCCATGGCAAAACACAGCTTATGGAGGATTTAAGGAAGTAATGAATTTTTTTTGGTAAAGAAGGGGTCTCTTTGCAAAAAATACGAAACGAAAGGGAATGGGGCAGAAATGAAACAAGCTTTGATTTTTTTGATTTCGGCAGGAATGTTGTTTTTCACAGCGTGTGGAAGCGGCAGCCAGGAGGAAACCATTTATACAGAAGTAAACACACAGGAGGGTATTAGCCTTACCCTACAGGAGGGTACCCTCAAAGGCGCTTCGGGTACATTTATCCTTTCCAATGATACGGAGGAGGCCGTAACGTATAGCGCCCATGAATATCATCTGGAGCAGCTGAAGGAGGGCAGATGGGTAGAATCTTCTGGTACGGCTGAAGCCAACTGGGGGGAAGAAACCGCCCAGCTGCAAGCCGGCGAAGAGGTGGAATTAAGCTTCAATTGGAAGGCTTTTTTGGGCAATACCACAAAGGGCACACAATACCGTCTGATTATTCTGGTGGATGAAGGCCCCGTAGCCGCTGAGTTCACAGGGGCATAGCAGCTGTTATTTTCTAACCCTTCGACTGTAGATAAAAATAGTTCTATCGAGGAAAATCACAGGTTTTCAAATGGAACCCTTTTGCGGAATTGATTTCTGCAAAAGGTGGAGACCTTGCCGACACCTTGCACCCCCGTCTTTTGACGGGGTTTTTTTATGCCGGAAAGCCCTTTTTCCCGTAAAGAGTGTCCAAACCCTCCTATATTTTAGAAAAGCGGCGTGAAAAGGAATAAAACACCATCTAAATGCTTATATTTAGGATAATAGGAAGGAGGCAAGCAGATGATAAAAAAGAAGGAAAAAGCGGAGGGCATTCTGACTGAGGGAGAAAAAATACTACTTGCCATTCAGGAAGTTCAGACTAGGCTGATCTGCGCCAGACAAGGCTTTGCCGCGGCAACGGATGAGGCTTTGGTTGACAGTTATATTTACGAAATTACAGCCCTGCAAAAAAAATATGATTATTTTTTGAAGGAAGCCAAGGAATTGGGATTGACTGGGCCTTACCGCAAAATTGTGTGAATGTGTTGGAAGGGAGCGTGGGAAGATGGCAGAAGTATTAACCGTAATAATGATCAGCTGCCTTATCATTTTAATATTAACGGCGGTTTCAAAGCCGCTGCGCATTGTGTTTCGTTTTTTGCTTTCGGCAGCTATTGGGGGATGCTGCCTTTGGCTTTGCAATCGCCTTGGGCTGCAGGTGGGGGTAAATCCTTCGACATTATTCGCCGTGGGGCTGCTGGGAGCACCGGGTTTTTTGGGGTTAATTGTCTTAAGTTTTTTCTTGTAAAAAAAATGTAATTGTTTGACAATTAGGAAGAAATGTGATATATTTTGTTGTGGATAATGTTGTGGATACCATTGTGGATAATCAGGGCTTCCCTGTGTACAAAACTTGGTTGTTTGCAAGTTCACAATTTAAAAATCCTTTAAAGATAAGATTTTACCCCATTTCTTATCAGAGAGAAACTCACTGCCTTGCAGTGAGTTTTTTCATAAAAAAGTAGGTGTAAACTGTGGATAACTCAATAAAATTTATAGAAAATTTTTATAGTCATTTGTCGGCGCACAGCTTTCTTCGGGTGAAGGACGTCCATGGAAATCCGTTGCCCGGCATTTTTCTTCGCATGGAGAATCCGGTATTATATATTTTGGGCATTGCCCCGAAAGAGGAAGCACAAGAAATGGAAGAGAGTTTAACGGAATATACAAAGCAGATGGGGGAAGCGCTTGAGGAAATGCGGTGTACCCATTTGATCAGCCTGCGCATTTTGCTGGAGGAAGGGGATGGAGGGCCTTCCGTATATTCCGATGAACGTATTCATGGGGTGACATGGCATTACGATTTGGAGCAGAAAAAGGTTTTCGCCAAAGACGGAGGGCCAAGCCGCCTTTTTGGCATCGAGAAGCTGCTGCATCTTGCGGCGGAGGGGGAAGCCGTTACGCAGCCGTTTCTTGCCCCGGAGAAGATAAAGAGACCGTGGGCCTGTATCATTATTTTCCTCGTTTGCCTGCTGCTGCTTGTATACACAACCCTTTCCGGTAACGGCGGGAGCACCATCCGTGCCTTTGGGCTTAGCCGAAGGGGCATTTTACAAGGGGAGTATTATCGCTTTCTTACCGCCATGTTTTTACATAGCGGTATAATGCACTTGGCCTCCAATACCTTATTTTTGTACTATTTCGGCACGAAGACGGAGCGGCTATTCGGTACGGGGCGATTTTTGGCATTATATTTGATTTCAGGCTTTTGCGGCGGTACTTTCAGTATTTTGGCCCACGATGTTTTGGGCATTGGCGCCTCGGGGGCCATCTATGGTATTCTGGGGGCCATGCTGCTGCTGACCAAGAAATACGGCCCGGCCTATACAGATATGAATTATGCCACCATGCTTTTGCTGGCAGTTGCCTCCATCGGTTTCGGTTTTTTGGATATGGGCGTGGATAATTTCGCCCATATGGGCGGTTTTTTGGGCGGCTGTTTGGTATTCTTATTCTTTATAAAACAGGCCAAAAAAGGAAAAAAGCTATCCACATAAAAACTGTGGACAACATAGGGTTTGTCCACATTGTAAATATGCACCACAAGATGTATATTAAACGATGCCGAAAATACAACAAATATTTAACATTAATTTGTCGAAGTGAGAATTTCAACACAATATATTGGGGTATACATAAAAAGTTATCAACAGAAATGCTGTGGATAACACTGGGGAACTGTGGATAACTATGGGAAAAGGAAGGAAAAACAAATGGAGCAAGGGTCACAGCTGGAAATAAAAATGAAAGAAAATCTGGAAATGTCCCCTTGGGGTGAAAAAAAACTGGTTTTTGGTGAAGGTGCCGCCGCACCGTTGCTGATGATGGTAGGGGAGGCTCCGGGGGGAGACGAGGAAAAGCAGGGCAAGCCTTTTGTGGGAAAAGCAGGGAAAAACCTTTCCGCATTTTTAGATGTAATCGGCTTAAAGCGTGAGGAAATCTATATTTCCAACGTGGTAAAGCTGCGCCCCACAAAGCGAAGCCCCAAAACGGGAAAGGCGGTCAATCGTCCGCCGTCAAAAGAGGAAATTCAGTTTTTTCTGCCGTATTTAGCGGAGGAAATTATGCTGATTTCCCCCAAAATCATTGTTACTCTGGGGAATGTGCCCCTAAAGGCGGTAACCGGGGATAAAAAGAGCAATATCGGCGATGCCCATGGGCGGCCCGTCCCTCTGGGAGAGGATAGGGCTTTATTCCCCCTGTATCATCCTGCGGCAATCATCTATAACCGCAGCTTATCTCAGGTTTACCAAGAGGATTTGCTGAAATTAAAGGCCTTTTTAACTTCTTTTTCATGAGATAGCCGGACTGTAATAATAGAAAAAGTTGCCGTTTTACAAGCTTGTGCACTGCCTCAGAATATACGGACTGTACAAAAAGCGCCCCTTAATGCAAGGAAAAGGAATGAAGCAGGCTGGCACCGAACTTCCATTGGTGTCAGTTTTGTTTTCAGTTGGATATGTTCATAATTGTAAAAGTAGATATACTCATCAATCAAAGATTTAGCCATGTCAAAAGCACGGATTTTCTGGCGGTTTACCAGTTTTTAATCTGCTGTTTCGTAAACCTTAATTCATCGGCGATTTCCTGCCGTGTTTTACCTGATTGCCGTAGCTCAATCCTTTGATCTTCTATTACTTTAATGTGCGTATATGTTCGTTGCATAGCAAAGCCCCCTAATGTAGTTTATTATCCTACATCAGGGGGCCTTTGTCTATTGTCCGTTTTTACTGGTTCAGTTCAAACCGCCGGAAGAGCTTTGTATGTTTTTGGAATAATGCTTTTTACGCAAAAAGCATTATTTCAGGTTTGCTTTGATTACTTCCCCAATACGCTTGATGCCTTCTTCGATTTTATCCTCGGGCATACAAGAATAGTTCATACGGAAGGTGTTTTCATGGCCGCCGTTGGGGAAGAAGCTGCCGCCGGGAACATAAGCAACCTTCTTTGCCAAACACTGAGGTGCCATTTCTTTTGCGTTAATGTATTCAGGCAATACAACCCATGTAAACAAGCCGCCATCGGGATGGGTCCATGTGCATTCCTTCGGGAAATAGGTATCCATTGCCTTCAGCATACAGTCACGTCTTTTGCCATATACTTTTTTGATTTTGTTTACGTGTTCGTCCAAATCGTTCATTTCCAAATATGTATTTGTTTCCATCTGGGCAACGGTAGAAGCCTGAAGGTCAGAAGCCTGCTTCATAAAATTATATTTTGCTAAAATTCCAGCCTCGGCACAAACCCAACCCAATCTGTAGCCAGGTGCCAAAATCTTGGAGAAGGTTCCCAAGAAAATCACAAGGCCCTTGGTATCCAAGGATTTTAAGGAAGGCATATTCTCGTTTTCAAAACGCAATTCGCCATAAGGGTTATCTTCGATAACGGGAATTTCATACTTATTGATGATTTCTATGAATTTATGACGTCTTTCCAGTGTCCAGGTTCTGCCAGAGGGATTCTGGAAATCGGGAATCACATAAATCATTTTTATTCTATCGTTGGCAGCCAGAATTTTTTCCAGCTCTTCCATAATCATACCGTTATTATCGGTAGGAACTTCCATAAATTTCGGCTCACAAGCCTTAAATGCATTGACAGCACCCAAGTAGGAGGGGCTTTCCAGCAAAACAATATCATCTTTATTTAAGAAAACACGAGCGGAAAAATCCAACCCCTGCTGGGAACCGCTGGTAACCAAAACATGGTCAATATCCGTATGGATATTATTTTTAGCCTGCATTCTTGCCACAATTTTCTCTCTCAAAGGCGCATAGCCTTCTGTTGTGGAATACTGCAGCGCAGCACGTCCCATTGTGTCTAAGGTTTTTACGGATGCCTCTTTCATTGCCTCAACAGGAAATAATTCGGGTGCGGGTAAGCCGCCTGCAAAGGAAATAATGTCCGGTTGAGCTGTAAGCTTCAGTAATTCTCTGATTTCTGAGCCTGTTAACAGATTCATTCTGTCTGCAAAACGTACCATGGTTTCTTCCTCCTTCAATATAAAAATAATTTGATGTCCTACAAGATATGTATTTATTCTTGTACATAGACAATTTCATTAAAAATATCTCTTTCAAGTTAATTAAAACACAAACAATTAACAAAGTCAATGCAATTTTAAGAAATTGATTCCAAAATACTGTCGTAAAACAAAATACAAAAGCTTTATTTTTTTGTATATAAAACAAAACAAGACGAAAAAATCGTTTCTTGTATCCCTTTATATTGTTTTTAAATAAAAACAATATAAACAAAATGTACCCTTGTATTTCCTTCTATTTTTGTATGAATTTCCATACAATTTCAGAAGTCACAGAATTCCCCGCCGCTGGGAATGAAAAACCCCCGCAAGCGCATCCTTCCTTGGATACTGCGAGGGTTTTTATACCATGCACACTGCCGGGATAGCAAGCTATTTTTTCAAATTTGACTGAATGACTGCGGCCAAAGCCTTTACGCCCTCAATAATTTTTTCATCCGTCATGCAAGAGTAATTCACGCGGAAATAATTTTCCTTGCCGCCATTAGGGAAGAAGCTTCCCCCGGGAACATAGGCCACCTTTTTCTCCAAGCACTGCAGGGCCATTTCCTTTGTGTTGATGTAGGCAGGCAGCTCTACCCAAGTGAACAGGCCTCCATCGGGATGGGTAAACTTTGCTTCCTTGGGAAAGTATTCCTCCATGGCGCTCATCATAACGTCCCGTCTATGCTTGTACACCTCACGGATTTTATGCACATGGGCATCCAAATCATATAAATCCATATATTTATTGGCCTGCATCTGGGTCAAGGTGGAGGTTTGCAAATCTGCCCCTTGCTTCATGGTGTTAAATTTTTCGAGGATTTCGTCGTTTGCGCAAACCCAGCCCAAACGGAAGCCGGGCACCATAATTTTTGATAATGTGCCAAGATAAACTACAAGGCCTTTGGTGTCTAAGGACTTTAACGCCGGCATATTTTCGTTTTCAAAACGCAGCTCTCCATAAGGGTTATCTTCAATGACAGGTATTTCATATTTATTTACAATTTCCATGAATTTTTTTCTTCTCTCCAAGGACCAAGTGCGCCCTGTAGGATTCTGGAAATCGGGAATGACATAAATCATTTTTACATTTTCCGTGGAAGCAAGGATTTTGTCCAAATCCTCCATCACCATACCGCCGTCATCAGTGGGAACCTCTACAAATGTGGGCTCACAAGCCTTATACGCATTGATTGCGCCAAGGTAGGAGGGGCTTTCTACCAAAATCACATCGCCCTCATCCACAAAAACCCTTGCGGCAAAATCCAGCCCCTGCTGGGAGCCGCTGGTGATTAAAATCTGATCCGCCGTAGCTTTAATGTTATTCTTCACAGCCATTCTATCTGCAAGCTTCTGTCGCAGCTGGGGCAAGCCTTCGGCAGAAGAATACTGACAGGCAACGCTGCCCATTTCTTCCATGACCGCAATACCGGCCTGCTTTAACTCTTCCACAGGAAACAGCTCCGGCGCGGGCAAGCCGCCTGCAAAAGAAATAATGTCCGGTCTGGCAATGAGCTTCAAAAGATCTCCAATATCCGAACTGTTTAAACGATCTAATCTTTTTGCATAACGTACCATAAACTTTTATTCCCCTTTCCTATTTTTTTCATTTCCCTGAGAAAGGCCTCTCGAAATGAGATTGCCGCAGCTGTCAAAAGGTGCAAACCGAAAAATTTCTATAATGCTGCGATCACGCTTTCCCAAGCCTTCTATTTTCATGGGTTGTTTCAACAAAAGCGTCTATATTATTTCTCATGTATTTGAAAAAAGATATGTACTTATTAAGCCACAAAAACCCACCGCTGTCAATGTTATTGAGAAAAATGTATGGGTTTTCATACAGTAAAAATATGATTTTTCAAGGATATTTTACAACCAAACAGAAATCCTTTTATACGAAAATAAACCAAGGGTATGGGGGTTTCCCCCTTCGTAAAAACGTTAGTGAAACACCTGCAAATCAAAATAAAATTCATCATTATTTTTCCAATCCCCCCTCCTTTTCATTTCCCCGGAAACTGCATATTTCTATGGTTATGGTGTTTATAATAGTGTTTGTCTAAGTTTTATAATGGTAAACCACCTGCTTCTGTGCAAAATGCAAAGGAAGGTTTCCTTCCGTCTATAAGCGAACAAACTAAAAAAATTACACAAAAATCGGAAATTTTAATACATTTTGTCAAAAAGTTTAATATATCGAATTTTTTGTTTTATTTGTGTTGCATTTCCGGGCAGTTGCTGTATAATGATTGAGGTTTGATAAAAAGAAAAAACGTTTCATACCACTAAAACGAAAAGGAGTTGTTATGCATGGACATCGGGCATAAAATCAAGCAGCTTCGTGTGCAAAACGGCCTCACCCTAGAGGAGCTGGCCAGCCGCAGCGAGCTGACAAAGGGTTTTCTGTCTCAGCTGGAAAGAAATTTAACGTCCCCTTCCATCGCAACTTTAAACGATATTGTGGAGGCACTGGGCACCACCCTTGCAGAGTTTTTTAAAGAAGAGAAAAAAGAAAAGCTGGTTTTTCGCAAAAAAGATTTCTTTGTGGATGAGCAGGAGGACTACACCGTACATTGGATTGTGCCAAACACACAAAAAAATGAAATGGAGCCCATTTTAATGGAACTGCCCCAAGGCGGCAAATCCTTTCAGGTAGACCCCCACGGCGGTGAGGAATTTGGCTATGTTTTAGACGGCAGCATTATTTTAGACTGCGCCGAAGAGCGTTTTCCTGTGCATAAAGGGGAAACCTTTTACCTTTCGGGCAAAAGCAGGCATTGCCTAAGAAACGATAAAAAAACAACGGCAAAAGTCCTATGGATTTCTACGCCGCCGTTATTCTGATGAAAAAGGCCCTGTTTGAAAACCGTCAAGCGGCGATTTTTTTAAAAGCACGAATTCCAAAAAATCCAAAGCGATCTTGAGAATTTCCCTGCCTTTATGGAAAACAGGCCATAGACTTTTCAAACACGTCAAAGGAGGAAGATATGAAAAAGCTGATTCAATTCAAAAATATCGTCAAGAATTTTGACGGAAAGTTGGTTTTAAAGGGGATCAATCTGGATATCTATGAAAACGAGTTTGTCACCCTGCTTGGTCCCAGTGGCTGCGGCAAAACAACCCTCTTGCGGATTTTAGGCGGATTTTTAACACAAAACGAAGGACAGATTATTTTCGACGGAGAGGAAATCAGCAATGTTCCCTCCTACAAGCGGGAAATCAACACCGTTTTCCAAAAATATGCATTGTTTCCTCATATGAATGTATATAACAATATTGCCTTTGGGCTGAAAATTAAAAAAGAGCCGAAGGATATTATAGAGCAGAAGGTAAAACGTATGCTGAAATTGGTCAACCTTGAGGAATATGCAGACCGCAACGTGACGGAAATGAGCGGCGGCCAGCAGCAGCGTGTTGCCATCGCCCGGGCCTTGGTAAATGAGCCCAACGTCCTTCTTTTGGATGAGCCTTTGGGTGCCTTGGATTTAAAGCTTCGGAAAGAGATGCAGCAGGAGCTGAAAAAAATTCAGCAGGAGGTGGGCATTACCTTTATTTATGTAACCCATGATCAGGAAGAGGCCCTGACCATGTCGGATAAAATTGTGGTCATGAAGGACGGCGAAATTCAGCAAATCGGCTCACCCACAGATATTTATAACGAGCCGGTGAACCAATATGTGGCAAACTTCATCGGCGAGAGCAATATTATGGACGGCATGATGCTTGAGGACTACCTTGTTATGTTTGAGGATAAAAAATTCAAATGCGTTGATTTCGGCTTTGCCCCCAATGAGAAGGTGGATGTGGTGATCCGCCCCGAGGATCTGGATATTGTGCCAAGAGCAGAGGGGAAGCTGAAGGGCATTATAAAATCCGTGCTTTTTAAAGGCGTTCATTACGAAACCATTGTGGAAACAAAGGTGGGTACCTCCATCACGGTAAAAATGATGGTATCCGACGATCACCCCGTTTACAACGAAGGCGCCAACGAAAAAATTTCCGCCAACGATTTTTATTTGGATATGGAGGATGTGGAGGAGTTGGACGAGGCCACCATTGTTGCCCGGGCTGATGCCCAAGCTTGGGACCCGGAGACAGATGAATTTATTTCCATCAAAGAAATCAGCTACACCATTCAAAAAGAAAACGGCAGCTATCCCGTTACCTTCTCCACCGCCGCAGGCACTTCTGTTACGGTAAACATGATTGTAAAGGATGAAAACCGTGTTATCAACAAAGAATATCAGGAACAAATTTTTGCGGTAAATTTCTTTAAAAAAGCCGATGAAATTCATGAGTCCATCGCTTTGGAAACGGATTTAAAAACTTGGGCAAATGCTTCCGCATGGAGCCTTGAGGATGATACCGCTGTGGAAATTACAAACGTAAAATATGACTTTGACTCCGAAACCATTACGCCGGGGGTTTATGAGGTTACCTTTGCCACCGAAGGCTATGAATATAAGGTGGACACCACCGACTGCTACGAAATCGGCGACGAGGTGGGGCTTATTTTCCAGCCGGAGGATATTCATATTATGTCAAAGGACAGCTGAAGGGAGGATGCTTGGTGAAACAATATCGTACTATGGCTTTGCCCTATATTGTGTGGATGGCGGGGATGATCGTTGCGCCCATGCTGTTGATTGTTCTTTATGCATTTACCGATAAAGGCAATGATGTGGCCACCATTCGTTTTTCTTTGGAAAACTTTGCACGTTTTTTTAGTGATCAGGTTTTTATGAGCGTATTAAAGCGTTCCTTATTCATTGCGGTCATCACAACAGCCATCTGCATTTTATGCGGCTACCCCATTGCCTATGTCATTGCCAACCGCAGTGAAAAAAGCAAGCTATTTTGGATTCTTTTGATTACCCTGCCCACATGGATCAATATGCTGGTGCGCACCTATGCCTGGATGGGCATTTTGCAGGATGAAGGGATCATCAACCACCTTTTGAGCCTTGTGGGCCTTGGCCCCATTACCATGATACACACAAGCTTTGCCGTTGTTTTGGGTATGGTGTATAACTTTATCCCGTTTATGATTCTGCAAATTTACACCTCCCTGACAAAAATGGATAAAAGCTATCTGGAGGCCGCCAGCGACCTTGGCGCAAACCGCATACAGTCCTTTTTAAGGGTAACCCTGCCCCTCTCCATACCCGGAGTAATCAGCGGCATTACGTTGGTATTCCTGCCTGCCGTATCCAGCTTCTTTATTCCGAAGCTTTTGGGCGGCGGCCAATATGTATTGATCGGTAATGTGATTGAAACAGAATTCCTGACCTCGGGAGACTGGAATTTCGGCAGTGCCATTTCCTTGGTAATGGCCATAATCATTCTGTTTTCGATGTATCTTACAAAAAAAGCGGATACCGACCCCGCAGCAAACGGAAAGGAGAATGCTTGATGGAAAAAAAACAAAAACACCTGTTTTCCAAGGTCCTGTTGGGCTGTACCGCAGTGTTTTTTTATGCACCCATTTTATACATCATCCTGTTTTCCTTTAATAGCTCCCGCTCCCTAACAAAGTTTGCCGGGTTCTCCCTGCGGTGGTATGAAAAAATGCTTTCCGATTCCACCATGATGCAGGCTGTGGCCTACACCATAATCATTGCCCTTTTGGCTACCCTGATTTCCACCGTTGTGGGCACCCTTACGGCCATCGGCCTTTCCAAATCCCGCAGGCTGATGCGGGGCATTGTGGAGCAGGTCAACAACCTGCCCATTTTAAACCCGGAAATTGTAACGGGCATCGGGCTTTTGATGTTTTTCAGCGCTTTAGGTGTGAAAAAAGGCTTTTTGACCCTGCTGTTGGCCCACGTTATGTTTTGTATCCCCTATGTGATACTAAGCGTTACGCCAAAGCTGCGCTCCCTTGATCCCAATTTGGCGGATGCCGCCTTAGACCTGGGGGCGACGCCCATACAGGCCCTTTGGAAGGTGATTGTGCCCCAAATCAGACCGGGCATTATTTCCGGGGCACTGATTGCCTTTACAATGTCCTTTGATGATTTCATCATTTCCTATTTTGTAACGGGAAATGGCGTGAATAATATCTCCATATTGGTTTATACCATGAGCAAGCGTGTCAACCCGTCGATCAACGCCTTAAGCACCTTAGTCATTTTGTTGATCACGGCAGTTTTATTTATTGTAAATATTATCCCGATTTTAAAAGACAAGAAAGGAAGGAAACTGACATGAAAAAATTGATTGCATTGGCTTTGGGCACGGCGGTGCTGCTGTCCGGCTGCGGTGGCTCCGCTGACTCTGATGCGGCGGAAAAGTACGGCTCCGCCACCTTAAAGCTTTATAACTGGGGGGAATATGTGGGGGAAAACCTCATCTCCGATTTTGAGCAGGAATTCGGCGTTAAGGTGATTATGGAATACTTTGACTCCAACGAAATGATGTATACCAAGCTGCAGGCCGGTGACGCTTATGACGTCCTCATCCCTTCTGATTATATGATTGAGCGGCTGATTTCAGAGGATATGCTGCAAACCCTTGATTTAAGCAATATTCCCAATATTTCAAACTTGGCGGAAGGGGTAAAGCAGCTGCCTTATGATCCCGACAACACCTATTCCGTGCCTTATTTCTGGGGCAATGTAGGCATTGTTTATAATCATAACAACGTAGACCCTGCCGATGTGGAAAAACAGGGCTATAACCTCCTTCTTGATACGGACTATAAGGGCAAACTCTATGTTTACGATTCCGAAAGAGATTCCTTTATGATGGCATTGAAGGCATTGGGCTATTCTATGAATACACAGAGCGAAAGCGAAATCGAAGAGGCCTACAACTGGCTTCTGCAAATGAACGACACCATGGACCCCGCTTATGTGACCGACGAAGTTATTGACGGCATGATCAACGGAAATAAGGATATCGCCGTTGTTTACAGCGGAGATGCCACAACCATTTTGGCGGAAAACGAAGATATGAGCTTTTTCCTCCCTGCAGAGGGCACCAACCTGTGGAGTGATGCCATGGTCGTTCCCGCAAATGCGGAAAATCCCCTGTTAGCCCATGAATTTATCAACTATGTGCTGACCCACGATGCTTCCTATGATAATTCCGAAACCGTAGGCTATTCCTCCTCTAACCAAGAGGTTTTAGACGAAATGTCCGGCGCCGACGGAATTTATGCCCAAAACGAAGCATATCTGCCCAGAACGGAGTATGCGAAGGACGAGGTTTTTGAAGATAACCCCGTATTGAAGCAAAAGCTGGCGGAGCTTTGGATCAAGGTAAAGGCTTCCCACTAAACTTGTATGAAAGAAGCCCCATTGCGCAGGATGAACCAACGCAGCGGGGCTTCTTATATATCCGTCGGGATTAAAAATTTCAAAAACAGGTGCCGGAATATCAGCCATAAAGCCATGCTTTTTATTGGCTGATGCCTGTGCGCTCTCAATTCTCCTGCCGGTAAAGGAGACCGCTGGTAAAAGCATATAGGTTCAGCCTGCGGGCTTCGCCGTCGGTGGTATGATAAAGCATGGAAGGCGAAAAATAAAACACAGCATACTCCTCCAAACCAATGGTGTGAAATTGAACCTCCGCCTCCTGTTCCTTTTCATGGATGGAAAAGCCATAGCCGGGTGCCTCCAATGCAGAAGTGCTGCCGCCCCTTCTGTAAAAACAAAATCCTGTATTTTTACTGCATCGTTGTCGAAGGTTACCCCTTCGCTCTCATTCAGCCGGGCAACAATTTTTCTAATATCATATAAATCTGTTCTTACTACCAAATCCGCCATCAGATGGTTTCCCGTATTCATATCACTGCTGACATCGCCAAAACACTTTAAAGATTCCAGCTCATAGGATGCAAGCTCTTTTTGCGTAAAGATAGACATGGCTGTGTATCCCGCTAAAAAAAGTACGGCAATGACTCCAAGGATCAGTGTTTTCTTTTTATTCATGCCATCCCCCAGGGTTTTAGAAAGCTTTTACGAAGATAAAAGCTATTCCCAAAAATCGTAATTTTTAGAATTTTTCATGGGCAATTTCCTTTTAATATGTATTTTTATGTCTAAGCTGATTTTATCATGAAATTTTCACACACTCCCTTTGGAAAAAAAGCTTTCCCCAAAAAGATGTATTTTATAAACCATATATTCAAAACTTTATCATTTTCCTCCAAATCAGTACATATCTGCAATCTATTTTTCCATGCTTGCTGTCTTTTTCAATATACTGTCAAAAAAGTTTAGGTTTAAAGTAGATTTTAGGTTTCCTTCATATACTGGGCCTTGGAAAAAGAGTTACGCCTGCAAAAAACCGCAGGCAAGGAGGCGAATTTTATGGGAACACCCACAACATTTCAGAGAAAAGAAGTGAAATATCTGCTCACCTATGAACAAAGGGCAAGGCTGCAGGAGGGGATGGCATTGTATATGTCGCCCGACAGCTTTGGAAAATCAACCATTATGAATATCTATTATGATACGGACAATAAGCAGCTCATCCGTCATTCTATGGAAAAGCCTGTTTATAAAGAAAAGCTGCGGGTACGCAGCTATGGAACGGCTACGCCGGAGGCTACGGTTTTTGTTGAGCTGAAGAAAAAATACAAAGGGATTGTCTATAAAAGGCGGGTCGCCATGGTGCAAAAGGCGGCAAAGCTTTGGCTGGAACAGGCGGCCTTGCCCCCCGAAGACACGCAAATCATCCGGGAAATTGATTATTTTACACACACCCATCCCCTACAGCCGGCGGTTCTGCTTTCCTACCAAAGGGAAGCATTTTTCGGCAAAGAGGATTCCGCATTCAGAATGACCTTTGATGATGCCATTCTTTGGAGGGATTATGATATTTGCCTGTGCAAGGGTGCCTATGGCCGGAAGCTTTTGCCGGAAGGCATGGCTCTTTTGGAGGTAAAGGCAGGAATGGGTATGCCTCTATGGCTGACAAGATTTTTCAGCGAAAATAATATTTATAAAATCAGCTATTCTAAATATGGCAATGCATACACCGCAATGCAGGGCAGAGAGCTTGGAAGGAGGAATACATACAGTGCTTAATCTTATTTCGGAAAATATCTTAAATTCTACCACAGGAATTACCGTAACCACCTTTTTGCTTTGTATTGCCGTAGGGCTTTTCATCGGCTTTTTGCTTGCCCTCACCTATCGGCGGCGGAGCAAAAGCTCTCCCGGTTTTTTGGTTACACTGGCCATGCTGCCGTCTGTGGTTGCCATGGTGATTCTTATGGTAAACGGAAATATCGGCGCAGGGGTTGCCGTTGCGGGGGCCTTCAGCTTGGTGCGTTTTCGCTCTGTTCCGGGAACGGCCAAAGAAATTTGTGCCATTTTTATTGCCATGGCGGCAGGGCTTGCCGTGGGCATGGGATACTTGGTTCTGGCCGTTTTATTTACCATCATCCTTGCTTTGACAGAGCTGTGTTACGGCACAAGGGCAATGCAGGCCTTTTATGGCATGGTGCAAGAACGACAGCTGCGCATCACCATCCCGGAGGATTTGGATTATACCGATATTTTTGACGATATTTTTGAAAAATTCTTTACAGCCTGCGAATTGATAGAGGTAAAAACCACAAATATGGGCAGTTTATTTCGTCTGACCTATCGTACGGTCTTAAAAGACGGGGTCTCGGAAAAAAAGATGATCGACGACCTTCGGATACGAAACGGAAATCTGGAAATCAGTTTTTCCAGACCCTTAAACAATAACGAACTATAAGGAGGAAATTCTATGAAGCAAGGAAGAAAAACTGTGTTAGCCGCAGTTTTGGCCATAGGCCTGCTCAGCAGCTGCACCCAAGCCACAGCCAGTGATACCGCAGCAGACACCGCCCTGACAGCCTTAAATGCAGAAGAATTATTCAGCGAGCGGGATTTAAGCGGGGACTATGATAAGAACGAAGCCGTCTCTATCACACTAAGCGGCACAACGGCCGCAAGCACCGACAGCAGTAAGGTGAGCATCAGCGGCGCAGATATTACCATTCAGGGGGAAGGGGTCTATCTTCTTACCGGAACGCTGACCGACGGGCAGATTATCATAGACGCACCAAAGAGCGATAAGGTGCAGGTGGTGTTAAATGGTGTAACCATACAAAAGGATACCAGTGCGGCCATTTATGTGCGGCAGGCGGATAAAACCTTTCTTACCTTAGCAGAGGGCACCACCAACACCCTCTCCAACAAAAGTGAATTTGTATCCATTGACGAGAATACCATTGACGGTGTTATTTTCGCCAAGGATGACATTACCTTCAACGGCAGCGGCGCATTAACCCTCCATGCCGCCTACGGCAGCGGCATTGTGGGCAAGGATGAATTGACCATTACTGGGGGCACCTATACCATTACGGCGGCGGAGCATGGCTTTGATGTCAACGACAGCATTGCCATTGCCGATGGTACCTTTCAGGTGACTGCGGGCAAGGACGGCTTCCATAGTGAAAACAGCGAGGATACAACAAAGGGCTACCTTTATGCGGGAAACGGCAGCTATACAGTGACAGCCGCAGGGGATGGCCTAAGTGCTTCCTCCCTGCTGCAAATAGAGGAGGGTACCTTCCAAGTGACCACCGGGGGCGGCAGTGAGGCCACCCTTGCAGAAGAGCGTTCCAGCACAGAAAATACGAAAATAGAGAGTGACAGCTCAGAGGATACCACCACAGAAAGTGTCAGCGCAAAGGGGATCAAAGCGGCGGGCAATCTGTTACTGCGGGGAGGAACCTTTACCATGGATTGTGCCGATGATGCCTTTCACAGCAACACAAATTTGACGGTGGAAAACGGAGCCTATACCATTGCCACAGGAGACGATGGCTTCCATGCGGATTTGGCGGCCACCGTGGAAGGGGGCACCATCAACATTACAAAAAGCTATGAAGGCATAGAAGGACAGACGGTGCTGATCTCCGCAGGCGATATCAATATTGTTGCCGCCGATGACG
>DCDZ01000017.1:7720-14661 GCA_002316675.1 Tyzzerella sp. UBA1042 | reverse complement strand
TGACGAGGGTACTATGCCCGCCGACGGGGAGCGCCCCACCATGGAAAATGCACCCCAGGAAAGACCCGAGGGAGAGGCAGCGGAGGCTCCTGCCCAGCGTACCGGGGAAGGACGGGGGCAAATGGGCGGCGGTTTTCAGGCAAACGAAAACTGTAAAATCACCATTACGGGAGGTACCATCGCTCTGGATACAAAGGGTGACAGCATAGACTCCAACGGAAGCATTGCTATTTCCGGAGGCACCATTTATATCACAGGGCCGGAAAACAGCCAAGACTCCTGCATAGACAGCGACGGCGAGGCTGTAATTACCGGAGGCACCTTAATCGCCTGTGGCTCCAGCAGTATGTTCAGAGGCTTTGGAACCGCATCAACCCAAGGCTGGGCACTCTTTTACCTAACCGAATCCAAAAGCGGCGGAGTTACAGTAAAAAGCGAAAGCGCTTCCCTGCTCACCTATGAACCCACCAGAGCCTACAGCGCAGTGCTTGTTTCCCATGCTGGGCTGCAGGACGGCTCTACTTATACCATAACCACGGGAGAGGAAACCCAAAGCTTTACCATGGAAGGCACAAGCCACACCTCGGGCACTGGTATGGGAAGTGGCGGCAGAGGCCAAATGAAAGGCGAAAGACAGGAGAAAGCCTCTTAAGCGATAAAAACACCCTGCTTCTCTCCGAAGGACAAGAGGCTGGGATTTCTATTTCGGGCACCGCTGACGCTCTTTCACAGAAAAAGGCTTCCGATAAAAACCATTGTTTTTTAGAATTTTTAATTATATTTAAGTTACAGCGGATATGATGAACCTACAAAGTATTTAACCCCCACTCAATATTTTACTCTATCAAAATATTGGTTCAAAAGGCCTATTGTTTTTACAAATAGGTCTTTTTTACACAAAAAGCTCCGTTTACGGAGCTAAAAACTGCAAATACAGACAGGGGTTGTAAACACGTTGTATTATGTTTAAAATAAAGACAGTGCGATATAAAGTTAAGGAAAGGCGGTGGGCGGTCATGCGTATTTTATTGGCGGAGGATGAAAAGGAGCTTTCAAATGCATTGGTTACCATTTTACAGAGAAATGGGTTTTCTGTGGACGCCGTTTATGACGGGGCGGAGGCCTTGGATTATTTAGAGGCGGATAATTACGACGGTGCCGTTTTGGATATTATGATGCCAAAGGTTGATGGGCTTACGGTTTTAAAAAAACTGCGGGAACGGAAAAACACCCTTCCCGTATTGATGCTTACCGCCAAATCTCAGGTGGATGACCGGGTTTTGGGCCTGGACAGCGGGGCCAACGATTACTTGACAAAGCCCTTTGCCATGAAGGAGCTGATTGCAAGAATTCGTGCCATGACCAGAAAGGCGGAAACAGGGGGAGACAATCTTTTGACCATGGGAAACATCACCCTAAACCGTAGCACATTCATTCTTTCTACGGAAACGGCAAAGCTGCGCTTGATGGGCAAGGAATTTCAAATGATGGAATTGATGATGGCAAATCCCAATCAATTGATTTCGGCAGAGCGCTTTTTGGAGCGCATTTGGGGCTATGACACCCAAGCGGAGCTAAGCGTGGTATGGGTTTATATTTCCTATCTCCGCCGCCGTCTGACGGCTGTGGAAGCCAATGTGCGCATCAAATCGGCAAGAAATCTGGGGTATACGCTGGAGGTAGAGGCATGAGCGAAAAATTGAGGCTTCGTTTTATCGCCATTGCATCCCTCAGTGTGTTTATTGTGCTTTTTTCCTTCCTTATTGCCATCAACCTCTGGAATTACAGCAATATGAAGGAAAATGCCGACAGTACCTTAGCTTTGATTTCCGAGAATGACGGCGTTTTCCCTAAAATTCATAAGGACAAGCCCCAAACGGAGCCAATATCCGAAGAGCAGGGGGTGGAGCAAGGGCGGCAAGCACACCCGGGAAGGCGGGCGGATTTTTCTCCGGAAGACCCTTTTGCAACCCGCTATTTTTCCGTTACGCTAAATGACGCCATGGAGCAGACCTCCATCAACCTAAACAGCATTGCCGCCGTTACCCTTGAGGAAGCCTCCGCCATGGTGGACACCGTCATGGAAAAGGGCAAAGCCCACGGGTTTTTAGGCGCCTACCGGTATCATGTTACAAATTCCTATGAGGAAACCCTGGTGGTTTTTTTAGACTGCACAAAGGATTTATTTTTTATGAATAATTTCTTGCTGAACAGCCTTTACGTCGGCGGGGCCGGCCTGTTTGCGGGGTGCGTTCTGATTGTTCTTTTTTCAAAATCCGCTGTGCGTCCTGTGGCAGAAAGCTATGAAAAGCAGAAAACCTTTATCACCAATGCGGGGCATGAGCTGAAAACACCCCTCTCCATTATCGGCGCAAACACAGAAGTTTTGGAAATGGAGCATGGGGACAGCCAATGGACCCAAAGCATCAAGCGTCAGGTGGAGCGGCTGACCCGGTTGACCAACCAATTGACCACTCTTGCAAAAATGGAGGAGGGACAGGAGCCGCCGACCTTGGGAAGCCTTGATTTTTCTCAAATTACCGCCGAGGTTTGTGATGAAATGGAGGCCTTTGCCCAAAGTGCGGGAAAAACCATTTTGACGGATATTTCTCCCGATGTGGTGATAAACGGCAATGAGGATCAGCTGCGTCAGCTGGTTTATATTCTTTTGGATAACAGCGTAAAGCACTCCACGGAAGGTTCCCCCATTCATGTGCTGCTAAACGGCAATAAACTGACCGTCAGGAACCAAGCCTATTTGGAGCAAACAGGGAACATGAATATTCTTTTAGAGCGGTTCTATCGTACTGATGCTTCCAGAAGCCGGCAGACAGGGGGCTATGGCTTGGGGCTTTCCATTGCCAAGGTGATTGTGGAGCAGCACAGGGGGAAAATTTTCGTCACGGCGGTAAATGAGGGCACCTTGGAAATCACCGTTATTTTGCGGTAATCAAAAAACATCTCTTTGGCTGAACAACAGCGAAGGAGATGTTTTTTATTACACTGAAAGCTCCGTTATGCATTCAGCGCCGAAAAGTCTATGCCGTCCTCACGCATATTTTGCAGCAGCTGGGCATGAAAAAAACAGCAGCCGTAGCAGGGATACAGGAGCATATGGCTATCCATCACCAAAACAACGCTATCCTCAGCGGCGGGCGCTTCCTCCGTTGGCATGGGCAAAAAACTTCCTGTTTTTAAGCCGGAAACCGCCCCGGAGAGAAGACAGACTGCCAGGCGTTTTTTTTCTTTCAGCCCTTCCCCTTTTTTCAAAGAAATCAGCTCTGCGGAAAAGCAATCCATCATGGTTTGCAGTCCTTCTTTGGAAATGCTTCTGAAAATGGGGAGTGCTTGCAGTTCCTCTAAATTTACATTCATCTTTTGTACCTCCCTTTTCTATGGCAGGATTTTAGCACGAACGACAGGGAACGTCAAGAAAGGAGCGTTGATCATTTTTGAACAAACGCATAAAATTAAGGTATGTCGCAATTTTGGGGAAGAAGGAGGGTTCCCTATGGGCTTAGATCAAATAGAGCGGCTTCCGTTTTTCTCCAATTTAAGCGGTGAGGAACGGGAATTTTTAAAGGGAAATAGGAAAACCTTAGAATTTCAAGGAAGGTATCTGATTTATACCCCAACAGCGGGCTCCTTAGGCCTGGTGCAGGTGCTTTCCGGCGGGGTTCGTGCCTATCTGGTTTCCGAGGAGGGAAAAAAGGCCGCCATCTTCCGCCTGCATACAGGGGAATGCTCACCATGTCCTGCACCATGAGCCAGATCACCTTTGATGTGGAGGCCTCGGAGCCTTGCCTCCTTTCCCTCATACCCACCAAGGCCTTTTCCAAAGTAGAACAGCAAAATATTTTTGTGAAAAACTTCTCTCTGGCGTTAATGATGGAGCGTATGTCCTCTTTGGCGAATACGGCAGTCGGGCAAAAACATGGGCGAAACAAAAAACTAAAGAATTCCTTTAAAACGGCATTTTTTTTTAGAAATATCATACTTTTTTAAAGATTATTACAAGCTTTTATGCTATGATAAAAAAGAATTCGTTCCCCGCTATTGTTAGGGATACAAAAATAAGCTACGGAGGTTTTTAGGATGGATGAAAAAGAAAACTCGTTGACTCTGGTGGAGCAGGCGGCGCAAAACAGCAGCGGTTATTTTCGTCAGGGCTTAAATTGCAGTGAATGCGTTCTTTGCAGTTTTTTTGATCTTTATAATCAAGCCATGCCCAAGGAGGCCATGGCTTTGGCTTCCGCCTTTGGCGCAGGCATGGGAAATACAAAAAACACCTGTGGTGCCATTACCGGCGCGGTTATGGCATTAAGCAGTGTGATCGGCAGAAAAAACCCCTTTGAAAAGGAAACCGTGAGGGAAAGAATTGGGGAATTGAAGGAAATTTATGTCCTGACAGGAGAAATGATCAGAGAAATTGAAGCGTATTATGGTACCTTGATTTGCAAAGAGCTTTCCGCACCCATGGGCGAGTTTGAAGGAAAGGCAAGGAAGAAAAACTGTATGCAAATTATCGGGTATTGCGGCGGCTTGGCCATGAAATATGCCTTAAGGGCCGAGGAAATAGCGAAAGAAAATGAGGCTTCCCTTTCCGGGCAGCCGGAAGCGTGAGGTGTAATAATGAAAAAAAGAGTTTTGGCCGGTTTGGCTGCGTTTTTGCTTTTTACTACCCCTACATTCGCAACGCCTGCCATGGCACACCCTGCCATACAGGTTTTTGTGGATGGACAGGCCATAGCCTTTGACCAAGCGCCGGTGATTGTGGAGGACCGTACCTTGGTGCCCATGCGGGCGATTTTTCAGGCCTTTGGCAGTATGATAACATGGTCCGAGCCGGAGCAGCTTGTAACCTCTACCAAGGGCAGTGATACGGTGACCTTAAAAATCGGTGAGGCCGGTCTTTATAAAAACGGACAGCTGATTGATACCATGGATGTTCCTGCCCGTATTGTGAACGACAGAACTATGGTGCCCCTGCGGGCCGTTGCCCAGGCCTTTGATGCCGAGGTGGCATGGGACCCCGCCGCATATGTGATTACCATTACCTCTCAGGAGGCCGATGCAGAGGATGGATATTCCGCATCAGTGAAGGCGGCAGACGGCACCACCGTGCTAACCTTCCAAATGGATTTTGCAAAAAGCGGCGGCAGTTATGGGGAAGCAATGCAGAAAACCTTGCAGGCGGAGGCAGAGGCTCTTGCCGGGGATTTTCTGAAGGCCTACGGAGAAAAGGCAAAAGCGGCCTATGAAAAAACAAAGGGGGATGAGTTTCAGCCCTATTCTTTTGTGGGCTCTTATGAAATGACCCGAGAGGATGCCCAATTTGTTTCCTTCTACGGCACAACCAGCCAATATATCGGGGATAGTTCTCTCCTCAAGGGCAGTCTTTCCCACACCTTTTCCGCCAAAGACGGCAAGGAACTGGCGCTTTCCGATGTTGTGAAGGACAGCAAAGCAGAATTAGCGGATTTTCTGGAAACCTCTTTTGCCGCCTTGATCGAAGAAAGCCCCGCAAGCTTTTATGAAGATGGGGAAAAGCGGCTGAAGGCCTCCTTAGATGCGGTCGGCTTTTATTTGACAGCAACTGGCATCGGGTTTTATTTGCCCCCTGAAACCATTGCGCCAAAGGAAGCGGGCAGTATTTCCTTTACCGTAAAATACGAATTTTAATCATATTTTGCAAGTATGGCCTTGCCCCTGTTTTCCTAGGGGCGAGCCTTTTTTAAGTTCAAAATTCATCCATGCCCAGAAAACTACTGCTTTTCGGCAAAAAAAAGCACACCCCATTTGCGAAACTGCATTTCTGCCGTTCTTTTTGAGGTGTGCTCCGCTTTGCCGTTTTAGGCCGTTATTGGTAAGTAAAAGCCATTAAAATTCTGCGTTCTTTACCGTTCTTGGATAGGGCAGTACGTCACGGATGTTTCCCATGCCTGTGAGATACATAACGGCACGTTCAAAGCCAAGGCCAAAGCCTGCGTGCCTTGTACCGCCGTATTTTCTAAGGTCAAGATACCACCAGTAATCCTCTTTGTTCAACCCCAATTCCTCCATGCGCTGTTCCAAGAGATCCAAGCGTTCCTCTCTCTGGCTGCCGCCGATGATTTCACCCACGCCGGGCACCAAAAGATCCATGGCAGCCACGGTCTGATTGTCCTCGTTCATACGCATATAAAAGGCCTTGATTTCCTTGGGGTAATCGGTAACAAAAACGGGCTTTTTGAAAATCTGCTCCGTCAAATACCGCTCATGCTCTGTTTGCAGATCAATGCCCCATGCTACGGGATATTCAAAAGCTTGTCCGCTTTCAATCAATAATTCCACAGCCTTTGTGTAGGTTACACGGCCAAATTCGCTCTCGAGGATGTTTTGCAGTCTTTTCAGCAGGGCTTTATCCACAAAGCTGTTGAAAAACTCCATTTCCTCCGGGGCATTTTCCAATGTATAACGGATGATATATTTCAGCATATCCTCCGCCAATTCCATGTTATCCTCCAGATCGGCAAAAGCCATTTCCGGCTCAATCATCCAGAATTCCGCCGCATGGCGGGCGGTGTTGGAGTTTTCCGCACGGAAGGTAGGCCCGAAGGTATACACGTTGCGGAATGCCATGGCAAAGGTTTCGGCGGAAAGCTGACCGCTGACCGTCAGGTTTGTTTCTTTGCCAAAGAAGTCCTTGGAATAATCGATTTCGCCGGTTTCTGTTCTTGGCGGGTTATTCAAATCCAAGGTGGTTACACGGAACATTTCGCCGGCACCCTCACAGTCACTGCCGGTGATGATGGGTGTATGGGCATAAACAAAGCCTCTTTCCTGGAAAAAATTATGGATTGCATAGGCAATCAAGCTTCTTACCCGGAAGGTTGCGGAGAACATATTGGTTCTTGGGCGCAAATAAGCAATCTGGCGCAAAAACTCAACGCCATGGCGTT
>DCDZ01000017.1:7353-7509 GCA_002316675.1 Tyzzerella sp. UBA1042 | reverse complement strand
AAGGGCTGCTTTGCCTCCGGGGTTTCCGTCAGAAGCCCCTTCACAATCAGCGCTGCGCCAACGCCCTGCTTTGTAATTTCATTATAATTAGATAAGGCTTCCGCTTCAAAAACAACCTGCAGGTTTTTGAAGAAAGAGCCGTCGTTCAGCTCGATA
>DCDZ01000017.1:6885-7117 GCA_002316675.1 Tyzzerella sp. UBA1042 | reverse complement strand
GAGCCGTCGTTCAGCTCGATAAAGCCAAAATTTTTGGAAACACGCATGGTACGAATCCACCCGCCGACGGTTACCTCTTTGCTTGCATAGGCAGCCGTATCGCGGTAGATTGATTTTACTGTTGTCAAATCCACGAGAGATCGCTCCTTTTCCTATAACTGAATTCATATGCTCTTTATTTTAGCCTCCCGCTGTAAAAAACACAACCATTTTCTCATAGAAAAGGCAAAAA
>DCDZ01000017.1:6356-6705 GCA_002316675.1 Tyzzerella sp. UBA1042 | reverse complement strand
AGAAAAGGCAAAAATTCGCCATATCCTTCCTGTTCCATGTCTTTTTTGGGAATAAACCGCAATGCGGCACTATTGATGCAATAACGCAGTCCGCCCAATTCCTTGGGACCATCGGTAAAAACGTGTCCCAGATGGGCGTTTCCAGCCTGACTGCGTACCTCGGTACGAAGCATATTATGGGACAGGTCATCATACTCCACAACGGTATTGGGGTCCAAGGGCTTTGCGAAGGCAGGCCAGCCGCAGGAGGATTGGAATTTATCCTTTGAGGTAAACAGGGGCTCACCCGTTGTAATATCCACATAAAGCCCTGCCTCTTGGGTTTCCCAAAAGGCATTGGCAAAAGGGG
>DCDZ01000017.1:5510-6216 GCA_002316675.1 Tyzzerella sp. UBA1042 | reverse complement strand
GGGGTTCTGTGGCATTTTCCTGGGTAACGGCATACTGTAGGGGTGAGAGCTTTTCCTTTAATCTCTCTCTACTGGGTTTTGGGTATTTGCTTGGGTCAACCATTTTTTGCTTTTTCTTTTCTATTTTTGCAAAGTTAATATGGCAATATCCTCCGGGATTTTTGGTTAAATATTTTTGGTGATACTCCTCGGCTGCAACAAATTGGAGCAACGGGAACACCTCCACAACCACGGGGCGGTCATAGTCTTTCTGCAATTCCTCTAAAAACACCGCAATCACAGGCCTTTGCTCTGCTTTGGTATAATAAACACCTGTGCGGTATTGCACGCCGATATCCATTCCCTGTCTGCCCAGAGAGGTGGGGTCAATGGTATAGGCGTATTCCTTTAAAATTTGGGTCAGGCTGATTTTTTCCGTGTCAAAAACAACCTCCACTGTTTCTGCATGGCCGATGCCATTGCATACCTCCGCATAGGTTACGGTTTGGGGAAGGTTGATTTTTCTATCGTCTCTTTTGCCTAATGCATAGCCCACACGGGTGGAGCTTACGCCGGGGATGGATTCCATATATTTTTCGGTGCCCCAAAAACAGCCGCCTGCCAGGTAAATGATCTCTTGCATATGACACCTCTTTCTCTCAATATAATAAATTTAAGACATTGGGCTTTGCCCCAAACCCCAGTTGCTTTTTGTAAAAAGCAAGAC
>DCDZ01000017.1:4507-5356 GCA_002316675.1 Tyzzerella sp. UBA1042 | reverse complement strand
AAGCAAGACCAAAAACTTTTATAGTATTCCCTTTCAAAAACGCAGTTTTTGGGAATAACGGGTCAAAGGACTGGTCCCTTGCTGGGTGCGGGACAGCATCCCGAGGTCTTGTTTTTCTTTATTTGATGGTCTTTGTATTATCGCTTAAACGATATAAATCCGTGCGCCGATGCTTCAAAAGGGGTAATTCTCTGCGTACTTTCTCCAAATACTCAAAATCCCATTCAACAAAAGCAATGTCCTCTTTTTCGTCCAATTGATGAAGCACCCGCCCCCAAGGATCGGTGGAAATGGTGTGTCCCCATGCAATGTAGGACGCATTCATATCCCGCGCCGGTGCGATACCAGCCATGTATAGCTGGTTGTCTAACGCCCTTGTCCGGAAGGTAAGCTCCCAATGGGCAGGGCCCGTGGTCATGTTAAAGGCGGCAGGCACAATAATCCCCTTTACCCCTTGCAGAGCCAAAAGCCGGGCAAGCTCTGGGAAACGAATATCATAGCAAATCATGAGCCCTAATTTCCCCCAGGGCGTGTCGAAGGTGGTGACCTCCTCCCCCGGTGTCAATACATCGGACTCCATGAACCGCTGACCGCCCTCCACGTTAATGTCGAATAAATGCATTTTCCGGTGCTTCTCCACTCTGCGCCCTTTGGGGTCAAATACAAAGGAGGTATTATAAATTTTGTCCTTAAACTTTTCGGGTACGGAGCCTGCCACAATGTAAATGCCGTATTCCGCCGCCAAGGCACTGATTTCCAAGAGAAACGGATCCTCCTTATCCATGGCAAAACGAGGGAAACAGCTATTGTCATAGGGGCAAGCAAACATTTCCGGGAAAACGGCAATAT
>DCDZ01000017.1:4011-4373 GCA_002316675.1 Tyzzerella sp. UBA1042 | reverse complement strand
ATTTCCGGGAAAACGGCAATATCGAATTTTTCTGCCGCCGCCTTCGCCAACAAAGCTTTTGCCTTTACGAGGTTTTCTTCCGGTGTGTTTTTTACCTGCATCTGAATCAAGGCTAATTTCATGGGGTATCTCCTCCGCTGTTTTTATTCTGAGTATAACATGGTTTGCAGGCGGAAAAAAGTAGGAGTATCCACAAATATTGACAGTTTTAAAAGCTCCCGCCTGAAAGACCTGAGCTGCCCAAAGATAAGACCGTGGGCTTCGCCCTCTCACTGCCTAAGAAAGGGCAGCTGGCGCAGCCAGCTTTTGCAAAGCAAAAACGATTGGATGAGGTCAATCGCTTTTTGTAAAAAGCAAGACCA
>DCDZ01000017.1:2569-3829 GCA_002316675.1 Tyzzerella sp. UBA1042 | reverse complement strand
AAGCAAGACCAAAAACTTTTATAAAAGCCCATTCCATGGGGTTTAGCGTTATTCTATTTCAAAAATGCAGTTTTGAATCATGCGCCAAGGGACTGATCCCTTGCCGGGTTCGGGACAGCGTCCCGAAGTCTTCCATCCCTTTGGTTTAGCTAAAGAATAATGACTTGTACCCCATGACAAATACAAATAGCACAATCAGCGGTAAAATCCATTGAACATAAAAACGAATGGACTTGGGGAACTTTAAACCCTTTCCACTGTTTGCCTCGGCCATGAAGCTGTCCCAGCCCCAACCGATTTTCCAGGTACAGAATAAAACATACACAACACTGCCCAAAGGTAAAATATTATTGCTTACAATAAAGTCCTCAAAGTCCAAAATAGAAGAGCCTTCGCCTAAGGGCTGGATGCCACTTAGAAGATTAAAGCCCAGTACGCACGGCAGAGACAGAAGAATAATCGCCACAAGGTTTAGGGCAACCACCTTTTTTCTGCTGGCCTTTGTCAGATCGGTACCGAAGGAAATGATATTTTCAAAAACAGCAATGACCGTGGAAATTGCGGCAAAGCACATAAACAAAAAGAATAATGAGCCCCACAGCCTGCCTCCGGGCATGGCGTTAAAAACATTCGGCAGCGTGATGAAAATTAAGCTTGGGCCGGCATCAGGATTAATGCCATAAGCAAAGCATGCGGGGAATATAATGAAACCAGCCATTAACGCCACCATGGTGTCTAAAATCGTAATAAAAATAGCTTCTCCCGTCAAAGAACGGGAACGGTCAATGTAGCTGCCAAAAATCGCAATGGCACCCATACCAATACTTAGCGTGAAAAACGCCTGTCCTAAGGCCGCAAAAAGCACCTCTACAAGGCCAAATTCTTTTAAGGCAGAAAAATTGGGCGTTAGATAGAACCGTAGGCCTTCTTCGCCGCCCTCCAAGAAAATGGAGCGGATTGCCAAAATAACCATCAAAAGCAGTAACAGCAGCATCATAACCTTGGTTATTTTTTCAACACCCTTTTGCAGCCCTTGACTGCAAATACCAAAGCCGATGAAAACCACGGCGACCATAAAGCCCACCATAAGCCCGGGGCTTTGCAGCATGGTCCCGAAGGCCGTAGAGATACCGTCTTTGTCTAATCCCACAAAGCCGCCGCTTACCATTTTAATAAAATAATACAGCATCCAGCCCGCAACAGTGGTGTAAAACATCATTAAAAGATAATTGCCCGCCATGGCAAAATATTTGAAAAAAT
>DCDZ01000017.1:0-2276 GCA_002316675.1 Tyzzerella sp. UBA1042 | reverse complement strand
GCCCAATGGCACAGCCTGCGGAGATGAGGATAAACCCCAGTCGGGATGAGAATTTTTCTCGTTGTTGATTCATAATACCCTCCTAGAAATAAACGGCTTCTTTGCCGCAAAAAATAATAACGTTTCTATTATAGGGAAAAAGGGGAGAAAAAACAAGTAAAACCAGAGAAATATGCCGTATATAATGCAAAAAAAGTTTCCTGCTGCGATAGAAAAAAGTGGTAATTCTATGTCCGTCACGGTATACTGAAAACATTAGAGTGCGTTATGAAAAAAAGGATTCTGTACCTTGGCATAAAACTCAAATTTTAAATCAAACCCCATGGCCTTGGTTCTTAAAACAGGAGGGCGATATAACCATAAAACAATATTCATTTTTTTAATTACCTGCAAAAACAAGCGTTTTTGCGCATAAAGCTTTGTGCAAGCCTTTTGAAAACGGTACCGCCAAACAGGCGGCTGCAAGCTTGCCGGTGGGATACAGTATCCCAAGCGCTTTTTTTTAACATGAGGGAGGGAATTTTTTTGAAAGAGATATTTGAAGCAATAAACAGTGTTTTTCAATTTGTGATGCCCATTGCCGATTTTTTATGGGATTTCCCCACAAACTTCGGATGGTATGGGGCAATTCCGGTGCTGGGCAATTTAAGCTTTGCCGTAATTTTATTGATCGGCTCGGGGATATTCTTCACCATAAAAACAGGCTTTATCCAGATTACCCATTTTAAAGAGAGTCTGCGTATCCTGACAAGACAAAGAACGGCGGAAACCGGTATTACGCCCCTGGCAGCCTTCTTCCTAAGCTCCGCCATGCGGGTAGGCCCCGGCAATATTTTGGGTGTCACCGGCGCCATATCCGTAGGTGGTCCCGGTGCATTGTTCTGGATGTGGGTCAGTGCGTTTTTCGGCATGGCAACGGCATATATGGAGGCAACCTTGGCGCAGATTTTTAAGGAGAAAAAGGACGATGAGTTTGTCGGCGGCCTGCCCTTTTATGGTAAGAAAATTATGGGGAATCGTGCATGGGTGGGTGTGGTTTTATCGGCAATTTTTATCCTTTATGCCATGTTCTGCCTGCCGGCCCAGGCATTTAACGTGTTTTCCTCCGTGGGCTCCATCGCCGAGGTGGTGACGGGCAATACATATGGCAGAACCTCGGTGCTTTATTATATCATCGCCGTTGTATTGGTTGTGGGCACAAGTATGTTTGCCTTTGGCGGCATTAAAAAAATCACTAAGGCGACGGATAAAATGGTACCGGTGATGGCGGTCATTTATTGCCTGACGGTGCTGATGATTGCCGCTTTCAACTTCCGTACCATCCCCTTCTTTTTTGCGGCTGTATTTCAAGGGGCATTCACCCCCGAAGCCATATTTGGCGGCTTCTTTGGCACGGCATTGGCCCAGGGTGTAAAGCGTGGGCTGATGTCCAATGAGGCAGGGCAGGGAACCATCACCATGTCGGCGGCGGCCTCCAATGCGGAACATCCCTGTGAGCAGGGCTGTGTGCAGACCCTAGGCGTGTTTTTAGACACCATGATTATTTGTACCCTTTCCGGCTTCATTGTTGTTATGGCGCAGCTTTGGAACAATCCTCCCCTTTGGGAGGAAATCCATGGGCAAAAGCTTCCCTTGTATCTGTCTTCCATCACCTCTTTGATGCCGGGCACCGGTGCCGACAGCATTGTTACGCTGTTAATCAGCCTGTGTTACGGATTATTTGCCTATACCTGCGTCATCGGCTTCATTATATTTGCGGAGATTGCGGCAAACCGCATCAGCAAAAAGAAAAGCTTCATCAATTTTATCCGCATTTTGGGTGCCTTGGTTTTTATCCCCTTTGGGGTACTTTCCGTTTTGGCGGGGCTCGAGCTGGATAATCTATGGTATATTTCCGATTTGGGGAATATTATTATTGTTTACTGCAACCTTCCCATACTGTTTTTTGGTGCAAAGTATGCCTTCCGTGCCACAAAGCATTATAGAGCCAAGAAGGGGGAGCCTTTTACCTCTCGGGTTGTGGGCATTTCCTGTGAATTTTGGGATGAAAGAGCCCAACACTTACGGGAAGAGGGTTTAGAAACAAAAAAATAAGTATGATGCCAGAGGCTTGCGTTTTTGACGCAGGCCTTTCTGGTAGGACGCAATGCTTTTTTATAGAGAAAGTGCCTAATTTTTTTACATTTTTACGACAAAATAACAAATAAATGTTGACATATCTCATTTTGTTATATATACTAATATGGCGTCACAAAATACGCCCAGATAGCTCAGTC
>DCDZ01000062.1:69214-69399 GCA_002316675.1 Tyzzerella sp. UBA1042 | reverse complement strand
AAGATAAATGCCTGAAATAAAATATGTATGGCTATTTTCAGCTCTAATTCAAAAAATTAGGGCTTTTGTCTGTGTCTGAGATTGTGCATAAAACGTGTTTTGCTGCAGGAGGATAACATGGGACTTTTTGATAAATTTAAGAAAAATGATAAGGGACAGGATTTTTTTGTGATTGCAGGTTTGGG
>DCDZ01000062.1:68746-69093 GCA_002316675.1 Tyzzerella sp. UBA1042 | reverse complement strand
TTTTTTGTGATTGCAGGTTTGGGCAACCCGGGACCCAAATATGAAGAGACAAAGCATAATGTGGGTTTTCATGTGGTAGACCGGCTGGCAGAGAAATATACTATAAAGATTGATAAATTTAAGCATAAGGCTCTGGTGGGGGACGGCGTGATTGCAGGCAGAAAAGTGCTTTTGGTGAAGCCCCAGACGTTTATGAACCTAAGCGGCGAAAGTATTCGGGAGATCGTGAATTTTTATAAAATCCCTCAGGAGCAGTTTGTGGTTATTTATGATGACACAAGTTTGCCGGCGGGGGTCGTGCGTATTCGGGAAAAAGGCAGCCATGGCGGGCACAACGGAATCAAAAA
>DCDZ01000062.1:68338-68614 GCA_002316675.1 Tyzzerella sp. UBA1042 | reverse complement strand
GGGCACAACGGAATCAAAAATATCATTGCACAAATGGGCACGGATGTATTTTGCCGCATCAAGGTGGGCATCGGCGAGAAACCAAACGGTTGGGACTTGGCGGATTATGTGTTGGCGAAGTTCCAAAAGGATGATTTGCCTATGATTGCCCAAGGGTTGGATAAATCCGTAAAGGCGGTGGAGCTGATTTTATCCCATGGCGTTATGGATGCAATGAACCACATCAATCAGAAGCCGAAGACAGCCCAAAAGGAAAAGCTTGAAAAAACAACCGAG
>DCDZ01000062.1:67535-68182 GCA_002316675.1 Tyzzerella sp. UBA1042 | reverse complement strand
GAGGTGAAGGAATGAAAACGCTAACGGAGCCTTTGTTAGAATTGGAAGGCTATCAGAAGGTATTGGAAGCCATACGGGAAGAGCATACCCCTGTTTTTGCAACAGGGGTCATTGACGTGGAAAAAGCCCATTTTCTCTACTCCCTTATGGAGCACACAAAAAAACCATTGCTGATATTAACATATAGTGAATTGCGGGCAAGAGAAATTCTTGCAGATATTTCGTATTTTCATAAAAATACCGTTTATTACCCTGCAAAGGATATTTTGTTTTATAGCGCAGATGTGCATAGCATGGAGATGAACTGCCAAAGGCTGGCGGTATTGCAGCGGCTGCTTTCCGGTGAACGGCCGGTTATTGTTGCTTCCATGGAGGCCCTGTTAGACCGGTACCCAAAAAAAGAAATCTTTTCAAAGTTTATCCTCACATTAAAGGTGGGGGATATTGTGGATAGGAACACGCTGATCAAACAATTGGTTTGTTTGGGATATGAGCGCAGTGAATTGGTGGAAAGTGCCGGGCAGTTTGCTTTGCGGGGCGGGATTTTAGATATTTTTTCTCTGACGTCGGAGGAGGCTGTGAGAATAGAACTTTGGGATGACGAAATTGATTCTATCCGCTCCATGGACCCGGCCAGCCAGCGCTCT
>DCDZ01000062.1:64781-67395 GCA_002316675.1 Tyzzerella sp. UBA1042 | reverse complement strand
GCCAGCGCTCTGTGGATAAACTGGAGGAGGCCACCATTTTCCCCATGCGGGAATTGGTTTATGACGATGCTATGGCGGAGCAGGCGGCGAAAAAAATCATGCACGAATTTGCAAAGTGCCTGCAAAACATGGAAAAGCAAGGGTTGGAGGAAGGGAGAGAGCGGTTAAAGGAAAATATCGGGGAGGATGGAGAACGTCTGCGTCTGGAAAAGAACCTTTCCAATATTGGCTCCTATATTTCCTATTTTTATGAGGACACCGCCAGCCTTTTGGACTATATTCCCGGGGACACCTTGCTGTGCTTTGACGAGCCGGAGCGGATTCGGGAGCATATGAACGCAGTTATGGCGGAATATGAAGAAAGTGTAAAAGGGCGTATTGCCCAAGGCTATTTGCTGCCGGGACAGGCGAAGATTTTATTCGACTATATGGATATTCTGCGCCAAGGGGAAGGGTTCCGCCGCATTTTATTGGCGGGGCTCAGCCAAAGAACCATAGACTTCCATCCCAAGGTGAGTGTAAATATTGCTGCGCGCTCCACCCCCTCCTTTCACAAAAGGGTGGATCTTTTTTGTGAGGAATTGCAATATTTGCGGAAGCAGGAATACCGCAGTTTGATTTTAGCGGGCACCGGCACCAAGGCCCAGCGCATGGCCAAGGAGCTTACGGAAATGGGCGTGCCTGCGGTTTATATGGAAAGCTTGGAGGCACCCCTGCCCAAGGGGGCTGTTTGGGTGGCAAAAGGCAGTTTATCCAAGGGGTTTTGCTACGAATTTATTGACTTCATTGTTTTTTCCGATAATGAATTGTTTGGCGGCGGCGAAAAAAAGCGTAAAAAAAGCAAAAAAAAGAACGGTGCTGCGATAGAAAGCTTTACGGATTTAAAAGCAGGAGATTTTGTTGTACATGATAACCACGGCATCGGTATCTTTGGCGGTTTAGAGAAAATTTCTGTGGAAGGCGTACAGAAGGACTACATGAAAATTTCCTACCGTGACGGCGGCAGCCTTTTTGTGCCGGTCAACCAAATGGATATGGTGCAAAAATATATCGGCAGCGGCGGTGCCGCGCCAAGGCTCAATAAGCTGGGGGGACAGGACTGGATCAGGGCGAAGGCCAAAACCCGGGCAGCCATTAAAATATTGGCGGAGGACTTGGTTGGGCTGTATGCAAAGCGGGCGGCGGCAAAGGGCTACTGCTACGGCAAGGATACCGTTTGGCAAAGAGAATTTGAAGAGGCCTTTCCTTATGAGGAAACGGAGGATCAGCTGAATGCCATTGAAGATGTGAAGCAGGATATGGAAAGTGGAAAGGTGATGGACCGGCTGATTTGCGGTGATGTCGGGTATGGCAAAACCGAGGTTGCCATTCGCGCCGCATTCAAAGCGGTGCAGGAGGGAAAGCAGGTGGCATTTCTTGTGCCTACAACCATATTAGCACAACAGCATTATAACACCTTGGTACAGCGGCTATCCAACTATCCCATTACCATAGAACTGCTCTCTCGCTTTAGAACGCCCAAGCAGCAAAAGGAAAGCCTAAAAAACTTGCAGGGAGGCTATGCGGATATTGTCATCGGCACCCATCGTCTGCTTTCCAAGGATGTGGCATTTCAAGATTTGGGCCTGATTATAGTGGACGAGGAACAGCGCTTTGGTGTGTCCCATAAGGAAAAGCTGAAGCGTCTGCGGGAAAATGTGGATGTGCTGACCCTTTCCGCAACGCCCATCCCCCGTACCTTGCACATGAGCCTTTCGGGCATACGGGATATGAGCCTGTTGGAGGAGCCACCTCAGGAACGGCGCCCTGTGCAGACCTATGTGATGGAAAATAATCCTGCCTTTGTGCGGGAGGCGATCCATCGGGAGGTGGCAAGAGGCGGACAGGTATATTATTTATATAATCGGGTGGATTCCATCAGCGAGGAAGCCTTCCGCTTGCAGAAGATGATACCGGAGGCCAATATTGCCTTTGCCCACGGGCAGATGTCTGAGCGGGAATTGGAAAGCATTATGGAAGATTTTATCGGCGGCGAAACAGATGTATTGGTATGCACCACCATTATAGAGACAGGCATGGATATTTCCAATGCAAATACCATCATCATTCAAGATGCAGACCGCATGGGCCTGTCCCAACTGTATCAGCTTAGAGGGCGGGTAGGGCGAAGCAACCGCATTGCCTATGCCTATTTGCTTTACCGGCGGGATAAAATGCTGCGGGAGGTTGCGGAAAAGCGTCTGCAAACCATCCGTGAATTTACGGAGTTTGGTTCGGGGTTTAAAATTGCCATGCGGGATTTGGAAATCCGCGGTGCCGGGAACCTTTTGGGCGCAGAGCAGCATGGTCATATGGAGTCGGTAGGCTATGATATGTATTGCCGTTTGCTTGAGGAAGAGGTGCAGCAGTTGAAAGGGGAGGCACCCAAGGAAGAGATGGCAGAAACCACAGTGGATTTGAATATCAGTGCCTATATCCCCGATTTTTATATCAAAAACCAAGAACAGCGCATGGAGCTGTATAAAAAAATTGCAAATATACGCACCCAAGAGGAATATTTCGATATTCAAGAGGAAATGGAGGATCGCTTTGGAGACTTGCCCAAGAGCGTACA
>DCDZ01000062.1:64405-64558 GCA_002316675.1 Tyzzerella sp. UBA1042 | reverse complement strand
TCCGCTGTGGTACAAAAGCGAGGGAATATTCTGCTGGAGTTCCGTCCCGATGCCAAAACGGACCCCCTGCGCCTGACGCAAATTATTTCGGAAGGCCGTGGAAAATACTTGTTTACGGCAGGGGCAAACCCGTATTTGACGGTGAAACTGCCT
>DCDZ01000062.1:43394-64225 GCA_002316675.1 Tyzzerella sp. UBA1042 | reverse complement strand
CCTAAGGAGAAGGAGCCCAAGGCCTTGGAAGAAATTAAATTCTTATTAAATGCCATGAAAGCATAGTCTTTTCTCAAGATAACGTGTATAATATTTTACACTAGGTCTTTTCAAAGCTTGGACATTTCATCGGGCTTAAGAAGATAACCAGCCTTCATGCCGGAAAAAGAGCAGAGGCGTTGAAAATACTTCGTTTTAAGAAGGTATAGATGAAAAAAGCCAAGACGAAGGGGGATTTAGCATTTCGTGCTTGGATGTGAATGAAAAAGAGAAGATAGATTGGGTATGAAAATAAACAGAAAGAGGGATGAATCATGAAGAAAAAAGGACTTCTGTGCTTATTGACGGCGGGAATGATGGCACTTTCCGCCTGCAGCGGAAAAGCAGACAGCAGTAATTTCAATGATGAAGTGGTTATGAAAATTGACGGTAAGGAAATCATGAAATCAGAATATATGGTGTATTTGTATACAACAACCAAAAGCTTTACTTCCGTTGGCGGGGATGAAATTTGGACAATGGATTTTGACGGGCAAACAGCGGATGAGCTGGTGCAAGAGCGTACGCTGAATACCCTGCAAAGTGTGGCTGCCGCAAGAAACTATGCCAAGGAAAACAATATCACCCTTTCGGAGGAGCAAAAGGAAGGGGCAGTATCCTCTTCGGAGCAATTTGTTGCCAATGTACCGGCGGAGGATCTGGAAAAAATGGGGATTGATGCCGAGAAGCTTACGCCGTTTATGGAAGGCTCCTATCTATACTCCATTGTATATCAGGCTTTGGCTGCGGAAAGCGAGGTAGATGAAACAGAGCAGGCGAATTATTTTGAAGAAAATAAGGAGCAAATGCGGGACGACTATACCACTGTGGATTTAGATACCATTGTTTTGAACGATTTGGAAAAAGCCAATCAGGCTGTAGAGCGGGCGAAGGCCGGCGAGGATTTTGACAGCCTGTTTCAGGAATATGATGTGGATGATACTGCAAAGGAGGCAGAGCAGGGCGGAAATATGTCTGTATATAAGGCACAGTTTTTATCCTCCTTTGGGCTGGAGGAAATTCCCCCGGTAGGAGAGATCAGCGAGCCCATTGAGATGGACGGGGTATATTTTGTCATTCGTGTCAACAGTGTGACCCAGCCCGAGGACAGCGAAATACAGACCATGGCCCAGCAGGCCTTTACAAACCAAAAGCAGGCGGAATACAGTGACGCAAGGTTTGCGGAAATGATTGCCGCACAAAAGGTTGAATTTGTAGACGATGTTTATAATGCACTTGAAAAATTTCACTAAGCAGATAGGAAAGGCACGGCTAGATCAGAAATGATTTGGCGGTGCCTTTTTCGTTATTGAAAAACAAATAGGGATGGGGTATGATGAAAGAAAGTGCTAGGGAGGGAGGCGGGATGCAGATGGGGCATCCGCAGGAGATGGAGATAAAAAAGATTTGGGCGGTTTTTTTCAGCCCCACAGGGGGAACGCAAAAGGTGGTGGAAGCGGTAGCCAAAGCGGCAGCGGCAGCATTGGCGGTGTCCTTGGATACGTATGACTTTACCTTGCCAAAAAACAGGGGGGAGAAGGTTGTTTTTGGCGGGGCAGACCTCGTGATATTAGGAACGCCTGTGATTGCCGGGCGGGTACCGAATTTACTGTTACCGTATTTGAAGGAGAAAATAAAAGGAAACGGCGCCGTAGGTGTGCCCGTTGTTTCCTTTGGAAACCGGGATTATGACGACGCTTTGATAGAGCTTAGAAATATTATGGAAAATCAAGGGTTTCAAACCGTAGCCGGGGGGGCCTTTGTCAGCGAGCATTCCTTTTCCCGCAAACTAGGGGCAGGCAGGCCGGATGCAAAGGATAGTGTGCTTTTGACGGAATTCGGGCAAAGAATTGGGGAAAAGCTGAAAAGAGGCTGGGTGTATGACGGGCCGGCATTTGTGAAAGGCCAAAAAACCCTTCGGCCGTATTTTACCCCAAGAGACAGGCATGAAATGGCCATAGACATTCGTAAGGTGAAGCCAAAAACAGGAGAAAACTGTTGTAATTGCGGGATTTGCGCAGAGGTCTGTCCCATGGGGGCGATTTCAAGGGATAACTTTAGCGATATTCCGGGCATTTGCATGAAATGCTGTGCTTGCGTTAAAAAATGTCCCGTAGGTGCCAAATTTTTTGAGGATGCAGGGTTTCTTTATCATAAGGAGGAGCTGGAGGAGCTTTACGAGAGAAGGGCGGAACCGGAATATTTCTTATCATAAGCCAATTTGGTGTTTATACAAGAATATTTTGAAGGAGAGGGCTTTTGATTTTTCAAGCATCTTCCCCTTCGGGGCGGCACTTTGTATTGCATATCCTTTTTTCCGGTATATAAAGTGAGAGGGGGTAGTTTTATTTGAAGGTTGATGTTTCTTTGGATTTATACCGCATTTATTGCGCTGTTGTGCGCACAGGCAATATGTCTGCCGCAGCAAGGGAATTGTTTATTTCCCAGCCGGCGGTGAGCATGGCCATTCGTCAATTGGAGGATCGAATGGGAAGCCCTCTTTTGGTTCGTACGGCAAAGGGCGTATACCCTACGGCGGAGGGAAAACTGTTATATACTTATTTGGATCAGGCCTTGGGGCTGATCCATGCGGCGGAAGAAAAGTATTTCCAAATGGTGAATATGGAAATGGGGGAGTTGAAAATCAGCGCCAGCGATACGGTGATTGCCAATTTTTTACTGCCCTATCTGGAAAAATATCATAAGCTTTATCCTGATATTAATATTAAGGTCACGAACAAAACAACCTATGAATCTCTGCGTTTGTTGAAAAATGCCAGTGTAGATGTTTGCTTTATCAATCTGCCCATTCAAGAGGATCGGGATTTGGAAATTACGCCTTGTATAGAGATTCATGATGTATTGGTTGGCGGTGAACGGTACAAGCCCTTATCTCAGGTTGGCTTGGAGCTTAAGGATTTGCCCGGCTATCCCCTTCTGCTTCTGGAGGATTTAAGCAATTCCAGAAGATACATAGACCGTTATGCCGAGGAAAATGGCGTGGTTTTAAACCCCATATTAGAGCTGGGAAGCAGTGATTTATTAATCAGCTTTGCCCGGATTAATTTGGGTCTTACCTATGTGATTAAGGAATTTACGGTGGAGGCGCTGCGGGAAAAGCGCCTGTACGAAATCCCTGTAACGCCGCCTTTGCCAAAACGGAGTATCGGTATGGTGCGGTTAAAAAATGTAACATCGCCCCATGCGGTTCGTGGGTTTATCGAGCTAATTAAATTTCAAAAAAAATGAAGCCGTCAGTTGACAGGGAAAAAAGAATATGTTATTATATGATTGGATGTTCATATGTTCATATGTAAGGGGGCGATTCTATGAAACAATCTTCCGCCGATTGCGGCAATATAGATATGGCCAATGAACTGGAGAAGGATTTTATTCAGGATGTTGCTGAATTCTTTAAGGTTTTTGGAGATGTTACAAGAATCAGATTATTGCAAAGCCTTCTTGCAGGCGAAAAAAATGTGGGTGAGATTGCTGAATGTTTAAGTATGTCTCAATCAGCCGTGAGCCATCAATTGCGGGTGTTGCGCCAAAATCTTTTGGTAAAATACCGTAAGGAGGGAAAAACCGTTTATTATTCTTTGGATGATGAACACGTGCAAACAATCATAGAGCAGGGGATGACACATATTCGCCATAAGTATGGATATGTTGAATAAAAAAACAAGGCGATTAGAAGTTTGATTTTTTTGAAGAGCATCCAGGAAAGGCTTTTTTCAAAGAATGAGGAAGCTGTCGCCGCAGAGGGGCTGTTAAAAACAAAATTTGGCAGCCCGTCTTAAAAATATATATATGAACAAGTGGTCATATGAGTAGGTATGGAGGCGTTCTGTCATGAAGGTATATTTAAGGGGACTTACCTGCACAAACTGTGCGGGAAAAATTGAAACGGAGGTCAAAGCATTAAAAGAAACGAAGCAGGCAGAAATCAATTTGGTAAAGCAAACCATGGAGGTTTCTTTGTCGGAGGAGGCCGCAGAAGGAAGTACTTTTGAAAAAATTAAAGGCATTGTGGAAAAATATGAGCCGGACGTGGTGGTTGCCATGGAAAATTGCCAGACAATACAGCAGGAAAGCTGTTCCTGCGGCAGTTGCCACCCAGAAGCACAGGTTCCCGATGAACAGGAAAACGGCGAAGAGAATAAAAAAATACTGGTTCGTTTTGGCTTGGGCGCGGCTTTCTTTGTGGCGGCGATGTTTTTGCGGGACACCACGGTGGGAACTGTCTTATTTTTCCTCTCTTACGGAATTTTCGGCTATGATGTTTTACTGCGGGCTGCAAAAAACATAGCGCGGGGACAGATATTTGATGAAAACTTCCTAATGTCCCTTTCCACGGTGGGGGCCATTGCCATTGGTGAAATGCCGGAGGCTGTATTTGTAATGATGTTCTATCAGGTTGGGGAAGCCTTTCAGGAGTATGCGGTGCGCAGGTCAAGAAAGTCCATTACGGCACTGCTGGACATCAGGCCGGATTCCGCAGAACTGATTACCCCAAAGGGAATGCAGCGGGTGCATCCCGATGAGGTGCAGGTGGGGGATTTGATTTTTGTGAAGGCGGGGGAAAGAATTCCTCTGGACGGCAGGGTGAAGGAAGGAAGGGCGAGCTTGGATACCGCCGCCCTTACGGGAGAGGCGCTGCCAAGGAGTGTTACACCGGGAAGTGATGTTCTAAGCGGCTGCATCAATTTAGACGGCAATTTGAAAATTGAAGTAACAAGACATTTTAAAGATTCCACAGTAATGAAGATTCTGGAAATGGTTGAAAATGCGGCAGGCAAAAAGTCGAAAACAGAACGCTTTATTACTCGTTTTGCAAGAGTATATACCCCTGTTGTTGTTGGTTTGGCCGTGGCTCTGGCGGTGCTGCCGCCGGCATTGGGCTTTGGCCCTTTCCAAATGTGGTTTGGCCGTGCATTGATTTTCTTAGTTGTATCCTGCCCTTGTGCTTTGGTGCTTTCTGTTCCTTTAAGCTATTTTGCGGGCATTGGCGCAGCCTCGAAAAACGGTATTTTGGTAAAGGGCGGCGGAGATTTGGATACCCTTTGCCATATCTCTCAGCTTGTTTTTGATAAAACGGGAACATTGACAAAAGGCAGATTTTCCGTTGTTGAGGTTGTGGCGGAGGATCAGGATGAAGTGATGTATTTGGCGGCCTTAGGCGAAGCGAACAGCAATCACCCCATAGCAGAGGCCATTGTGCAGGCATATAAAAAGACAAAAGAACTGGACTTGGCGGCAGACTATCAAGAGCTGGGCGGGTTTGGTGTTTCCTATGACTTAAAGGGCCAAAGGGTTTTATTGGGCAACCGCCGTTTGATGGAAAAAGAAAAAATCCCGTTCCAGCCCTATGAAGGCATTGGCTCCGTGGTTTATGTGGCCAAGGACGAGAAATTTATGGGTTACATACTTGTTGCCGATACGCTGAAGGAAAATGGCAAGGAGGCATTGGCGGCCTTGCGGCGTATGGGTGTGCTATCCATGACCATGCTCACCGGTGATAGAAAGAAAAACGCAGAAGCCATGGCAAAAGAATTGGGCATCGATCATTATTATGCCGAGCTTCTGCCGGAGGATAAGGTGCGCATTCTGGAGGAATTGAAGGAAAAAGAAACCATGGGAAAAGTTGCCTTCGTGGGGGATGGCATCAATGATGCCCCTGTATTGGCCGGGGCGGATTTGGGTGTTGCCATGGGCGGCATTGGCTCCGATGCGGCCATAGAAGCGGCGGATGTTGTGCTGATGGATGATGATATTGGCAAGCTGTCCGTAGGCATCCGCATTGCGAAAAACACCCGTGCCATCGTAAGGCAGAATATTGCTTTTGCCTTGGGTATTAAGATGCTGGTATTGGTACTAAGTACCGTGGGTATGGCTACCATGTGGATGGCGGTTTTCGCCGATGTTGGCGTGGCGGTGTTGGCAATTCTCAATGCTATGAGAAAGAAGTAAGCAGTATTTGGGAATAGAAATCCCCTTCTATTTGTTACAAATAGAGGGGGATTTTCAGGTGTCGGCAAAGTTGCCGCTTTTTATAAAACGCTTGGTTCCTGCAAGGGTTTTGTAAAAAAACAGAATGTTTTATTCCTGCTTCCTTTGAGAAATAATTTTCTTTACGTTCTTCTCAAATTTCACTCTGGGCAGCATCACCATATGGCCACAGCCACAGCATTTGATGCGAAAATCCATGCCCACACGCAAAACTTCCCACTGGTTGGAGCCGCAGGGGTGCGTTTTTTTCATTTGTACAATATCTCCCACAGAAAAAACCATAATTTATTTCTCCTTTTCCTGTATGATTTGAATGGAGCGCTTGAGGGAAGGAACGGCCACACCCTCTCGATCCAAACGGTTTTTGATGCGCCTGCGCAGCTCTACCTCCACGGCAAAGTTTGTTTTTATCCTGCATTTGGCCACAATGCGGATGGAAACCGCCGATTCCTCTAAGCCTACAACGCCGGCAATAACGGGTGTTTCCAATATGCCGTCAATATCCTTTGTTTTTTCCATTTCATCTTGAAGAATCAGCAGCACATGATCGATATTTTCCTCATAGGCAATGCCTACGGTGACTACTGCATTGATAAAATCGTTGGACATATTTGTTACAATGCCCACGGAACCGTTGGGAATAATGTGTACCCTTCCTTGGGCATCTCTGATTTTTGTATAACGCAGGGTTACGCTTTCCACGGTGCCGGTAATGTCCTGAATGGTCACAATATCCCCCACGGCATAGTGATCCTCAAAGAGGATGAAAAAGCCCTCCAGCATATCGGTAACCACGCTTTGTGCGCCTAAGCCGATGGCAACGGAGCCGGCACTGGCAATGACCAATAAGGACTTGCTGTCTATCCCCACAAAGCTTAAAATTGTAAAAAGCCCCACAAAATAAACGAGGTATTTCAATATACTTGTGGTAATGGAATTGAGGGTGTTGGCCTTGCGTTCAGTCATGGCAAGGTGATGCTTTTGTGTTTGCTTTTGAAAAAATCTTTGGGCCAAGCAGCTGGAAACACGGATAATGACCCAGCAAAAGAGCAGCGTCCCTATAATTTTTAAGGCGGTAATGCCCATTTCCGTACCTGTTTTTATGATGGATTCGGGAGCAAAGAGTGCTTGGAGTTTTTCCATACTTACCTCCTGTGTTTATGAAAAGCCTCCGCTGCTTTTAAAAAAGCGGCAAAGAGCTTCTTTTGTTCTGTTGTATGCATCATGGCCTCGGGGTGCCATTGCACGCCTAAAACAAAGGGCTTTTCCTTATGCTCCAGGGCTTCCGTTAGGCCGTCCCGGCTTTTTGCCGAAGCTTGTAAATTTTCCCCCAAAAATGCCACGGCTTGATGGTGAAAGGAATTTACCGAGGCCGTTTCCTTCTCCCACAGGGCAGACAGCAGGGAGTTTTCTTCAATAAAAATGCTATGGGTTGCATAGTCCCGGGGGGCCTGCTGGCTATGCTTCAGCTTGCTGTTTGTTTGGACGGAAATATCCTGAAAAATTGTGCCGCCCAAAGCAATATTTATGATTTGCATTCCCCGGCAGATGCCCAGCAGGGGAATATCCCGAGCCATGGCTTGCTTGCACAAGGAAAGCTCAAAAGCATCCCTTACAGGAGAAATTTCGCCGCTTTGAAACAAGGGCTCCTCCCCAAACAAAAGAGGGTCAATATCCCCGCCGCCGCTGAACACAATCCCGTCTAAAAAAGACGGGATTTCGTTGTGGGGAAACAGCAGAATAGGGCATCCTCCCGCCGAAGAAATGGCGGAAATATAATCCTCATGGATTTTATATCTATGCACTGTAGGGTCATAGTCTGGGGTAATTCCGATTATCGGCTGCATACAATCCTTCCTTTTTCAGTTCTTTCCTAATAGTATACAAAAGATACAAAGATTTTGCAACGCAGGACAAAGTAAAATATGTTCTCTTGTAAAAGAGACAGATATTGTGGTATGATAAAAGCAATATCGGGCGAAGATTTCGTCCGTCAAACAGTACTTATCATAGAACGGAGATGAATAGGATGAAAACCATTGGCATAATCGGTGCAATGGAGGAAGAAATTCTTTGTTTGAAGGAAAAAATAGAAGTTGTGACAACAAAAAATGTGGTTGGGTTGACATTTTTTATTGGAAGGTATAAAGGAAACAATATTGTTTTGGTCAGAAGCGGCATCGGCAAGGTGAACGCTGCCATTTGCACCCAAGCCATGATTGATTTATTTGGTGTTGATTATATCCTTGTGCTGGGGGTTGCCGGCGGGCTGATTGAAGAGCTGCATATCGGGGATATTGTGATTTCTACGGATGCAGTGCAGCACGATATGGACACCTCCCCCTTGGGAGACCCCATTGGCACAATCCCCCGTATGGCGGAAAGCTATTTTAAAGCCGACGAGGAATTGCTGCGTTTGGCACAGGCCTCCGCCGCAGAAATTGCAGAGGGCTTTCAGGTTATACCGGGGCGTATTGCCAGCGGAGACCAATTTATTTGCACAAAGGAAGGCAAGGCAAAAATCCGTAAAAACGTGCAGGGTGTCTGTGCGGAAATGGAGGGGGCGGCCATTGCCCAAGCCTGCTGGCTGAACCGTATTCCCTTTTTAATTGTGCGGGCTATTTCCGACGGCGCAGGGGAGGAAGCCACCCTTTCTTTTGAAAAATTCAGCCTGATGGCGGCTCAGCGCAGCAGTGAGCTTGTGGAAAAAATATTGGGAAAAATGTAATTTTTACTCCCCTATCCTCATAGGGAAGCAAAAATAAAAAATACATAAAAGCCCATATATATGGTTTTTTATTGTGATAAATGGATAAAAAAGGCTGTGATATTCTCATTAAGATTCTCCCTGATTACTATTGTCATGGCGGATATGTTACTGTATAATGCAATCAGAAAGAGATATTTCGCACACAAAATATTTTGACACGAGAGAGCCTAGAAAGGATGTGCCATCTATGACAGCAAAAACTCATGGATATATTACAAAAGAAATAGAACTTGAACAGCTCTATCAGTTTATTTTAAAATATTTCGATCCCGGTGCTAAAGTAAACCGCTATGAAAACCGTTTTGGTGAAAGCAACGAAATGGCAGTTTATTTCACATACAAGGGCGAGGAAAGACGGCTTTTTACAATGGTTTATAAAAGCCGCAAATTTTCCAAAAACGGAGAAAAGAATCGTATGATTTTTCTGGATTTGGATTATTGGGGTCACAGCGTGGAAATCATGCGGGCAATTCTGTCCTTCTTCGGCGGTTGGCTGGATGAAAACGATTGCGACAACGAAGAGCCTTACTTCATTGAAGTACAGGAGGATGGTGTTACGCCCAATATTATCAAGATCACCAGAAGCGAGCTGAACAGGCGCTTGGGCGGCATGGTGGTTATTGTTGAGGATGAAAACGAGATTTAAAACAAAGAGAGAGTTTTTCCTGCGGGAAGGACTCTTTTCCTTTTGCGCCAGCCTTGCAAAATCCCTTCTTTTTATGATATACTGCAAGCATAAAAAGTAGTGTCTGGGCGGTTATCGTTGCTGAAGGGATGGGGTCTGGATGGAGAAGAAGGCGTTTTGCAAAAAACTAGATGAAGATATTGACCGCTGCCTCAAAACATGGGAGGCTTCTTCCTATGATGCGGAAAAAATGTCCGTTTTATTTCGCTATTTGGTGAATACCTACAAGGATGAAATCAACGGCTTTTGCGACGGGCTTACAGTTCTTCAGCCTTACGAGAAAACAGCACTGCAGGCAGAGGCTTATCGTGAAAATGTGAAAAAATTAATGGAACGCTTGGAAGGCTTTCGTCAAAATGGTTATAAAAATGAGGGGCTTTTGGAATATTATTTAAAGAAGGAACAAAACGAAATTGTGATGGATGTGGATTTTACACAGCTTCGCTTGGAGTTTGGCTTTATGGAGGGCTTATCCAAGCACGAAAAGGATGAAATTATAGAAAAACTAGGCGAAATGGAAGAAATTTGCTCCAGGGTTTTGCTAAAACGGCAAAAATGGGAACTGCTGCGTAAATATTTCATTTGGCTGTCGGGAAAAGATGTAGACATTGCACTGAAGATACTTCCTGTGTTTTTTAAAATAAACAAGATATAGGGGGATAAGATGATAAAATTAATTGTATCAGATATGGATGGCACATTGCTGGATGATGCAAAAAATATTGATGGGGAAATTTACGGACTTCTGCCCAAATTAAAGGAGAAGGGCATTCGGTTTGTGGTTGCCAGCGGCCGCCAATATCCCAGTTTGAAAAAGCACTTTCAACAGCAGATTAAGGATGTTGTGGTCATTGCGGAAAACGGTGCCTTTGTGGTTGACGATGGCAAGGAGCTTGTGGTTGAGCCCATGGAGCAGAAGGATGTGGCTCATTGCCTTGACCGTATTTTCACCCTAAAGGGTGTGGAGCCTCTCCTTTGCTCTAAATATTATAGCTACACAAGAAGTCCGGAGCTTTTAAAATATTTGTCCTCGCCGCTGTTTCACTATGAAATGTGTTTGGCAGAGGATTTATTTCATGTGAAGGATGATATTATAAAGGTCTCCATGATTTCCTATGAAGGGGAAAGTGCGGAAAGCTGCTATGGAAAATTGCGGCCCATGCTCCATGAAGATTTGGACCTTGTGATTTCCGGGGATGCCTGCTTAGACACAGGACGCAAGGGCATCACAAAGGGAACGGCCGTAGCCGCATTACAGAATATGTGGGGCATCTCCCCTAAGGAAACCATGGTTTTTGGGGATCAATATAATGATGTGGAAATGCTCAAGCAGGCCTATTACAGCTATGCCATGGAGGGTGCCGCAGAAGGTGTGAAAAAATATGCCCGTTTTCAAGCGGGAAGCAATAATAAAGGTGGGGTAGTCAAAGCCATTCGGGGAATAACCGGGCTTTGAACCTGAAAAGAACGGAGAAAACCATGAAAAGAGCAGCAAGCTATGCCCTTGGATGCAAGGTGAATCAATATGAGAGTGAAGCTATTGCCGAATTATTTCAGGAAAAGGGCTATGAAATCGTAGGCATCGACCAACCGGCAGATGTGTATGTCATTAATACCTGTACAGTAACCAATTTTGGGGATAAAAAATCCAGACAGCTGATCCGCAAGGTGAAGCGGCAAAATGAAACTGCCGTGGTGGCTGTGGTGGGCTGCTATGCCCAAACGGCGCCTAAGGAAATTATGTCTGTGGAGGGTGTGAATTTGGTGATTGGTACAAAGGACCGGGGTCAAATTGTGGAACTGGTGGAAGCCTATAACCCTCAAGGGGGTGTGGAAAACCATGTAACGGATATTATGAAGGAGCGGATTTTTGAGCCGCTGTCCATACAAAAATTAGCAAACCGTACCCGTGCCTATTTAAAAATTCAGGATGGATGCAGCCAGTATTGTTCTTATTGCATCATCCCCTATGCCCGTGGACCCATCCGCAGCAGAGATCCTCAGGATGTTTTAGTGGAAGTAAGACAGCTAGCGAAAAATGGATTTCAAGAAGTTGTTTTGGCAGGAATTCATGTGGCAAGCTATGGGAAGGATAGGAAGGATACAAGCCTTTTAGAGGTTTTGCGCCTTGTGCACCAAGTGGAGGGCATCAAGCGCATCCGTTTCAGTTCCATTGAGCCGAATGTTGTGACGGAGGAATTTGCAAAGGCCATGGCAGAGCTATGGAAGGTGTGCCATCATTTTCATCTTTCCTTGCAAAGCGGCTGTGACAGAACGCTGAAGGAAATGAACCGTAGGTATGACACCCGAAAATACCGTGAAGCCGTGATGCTTTTGCGAAAATATCTGCCCGATGCGGCCATTACCACGGATATTATTGTGGGCTTTCCCGGTGAAACGGCCGTTGATTTTCAGGAATCCTATGCCTTTGCAAAGGAAATGGCCTTTGCAAAAATTCACGTTTTCCCTTATTCCCCCAAAAAGGGTACCCCTGCGGCGGAACGGAAGGATCAGATTCAAAATCATGTGAAAACAGAAAGAAGCCACAGCCTTCTTGCCTTAAGCGAAGCAATGAGCAAGGCCTTTTTAGAAAAATATATGGGCAAAACCGTAGAGGTTTTGTATGAAAAATCTGTGGAGGAGGGCATTTATGAAGGGCATACTTCAAATTACATGAAGGTGCTTACAAATAGCCCTGAGGATTTGTCCAACCGGCTGGTTTTCACAAAAATAACGGACATCACAGAGGAGTATGCCCTTGGTGAGGCGATTTTGTAAACATTCTGTAAGGAGAATATGGTTGCAATCCGCTTTGGTTTATATTATGATGAAGTAAGATGAGAATGACAGCGAATGAACGAGGGATGGGGAGTGAGCAGTATGAGCAATATCAATGAAACACAATATTTTGGAAGAGTAGAAAAAGAACCCGAAAACGAAGCGAAAAAAATCCTCATCGCTGTAAGTACGGCCTTGAAGGAAAAAGGGTATAACCCTGTAAACCAGATTGTGGGATATATTTTATCGGGGGATCCTACCTATATCACCAGCTATATGAATGCCCGTGTTATGATTCGGAAATTAGAGCGGGACGAACTGCTGGAGGAATTGGTGAAGGACTATATGGAGCGGAATGAATAAGAAAGAGGAACCTGTTTGCGAATTTTAGGATTGGATTTTGGGGATAAAACCATCGGCGTTGCGGTGAGCGATCCTTTTGGATGGACGGCTCAGGGTGTGGAGATTATCCGCAGGGAAAACCCTGCTGAATATAAAAAAAGCATGAAGCGTTTGGCGGAATTGACGGAGGAATATCAGCCGGAGGTCATTGTTTTGGGGTATCCCAAAAATCTGGATAATTCCGAAGGGGAGCGTTGCGTAAAAACAAAGGCCTTTGCGGAACGGATTGAACGGCGCTTTCCTAAGATCAAAGTGGTTTTGTGGGACGAACGCTTTAGCACCATTGCGGCGGAGCGGGCCTTGCGTGAGGCGGAGCTAAGCCACGATAAGAGAAAAAGCGTAATTGATAAAATGGCTGCGGTGCATATTCTGCAAGGATATTTAGACAGCAGGGACAATGGGCAATGAAGGAGCAGTAAAAATGGCAGATATTTTTGATGAAATGAATGAAAGCGAATTTGAAACAGTGACCATGACTGCCGAAGACGGCACAGAGGTTGAATTTTCTATTATTGATAACGTGGCCTGCGGCGGCGAGCGGTATTTATTGGTTGTAGAAACAGAATGGATTGACGATGATGAGGCGGAGGCCCTTATTTTGAAAGAGACCTCCATTAATACCGATGATGTAACCTATGCATTGGTGGAGGACGACGGAGAGTTTGATCGTGTGGCGGAGCTGTTTGCACAAAAAAGCGCCGATTATGAAATGAAAATCGATTGATGTTTTGGGACGATCTTTCCTTGGGCAAAATAGCAATGCTTTCCCTGTGGATTGGCGGAATGCCCGAGGCACACTTGTGAAAGCTGCTTTGCTGTGCTATACTTCTTTGGGTAGAAAATAAAACGGAGCGATCTGCTTACTATGGATAGAGTAACCGGATAGAGGTTCTGTTTTTTCATAGAAATTTTAAAACTCTTGTTTTCGCAAGGGATATTTTGTGTGATTTGATGCCAAAAGGCAGGCTTTATACTGCTAGTATTTTGCATTAAAAATCGAAGTGATGGGCGGAAAACAGGCTGTGTTTGATGCGCCGGCTGTTTTTCTAGCAAAACCCATCCATTTTGGTTCAATTTGATCTAAAACCCAGCGTTTTTTGCTGTGTTTACGATAAATGAACGGCATTTTGCCGGTTCATTTTGTGCGGAGAAAGAAAAAAGCAAATTACATAGGATTTGGCAGAAACGCCGGAAAGAAAGCATGGGACGAGAGATGTTTTCAAAAGGCGGATATCCTGCCCTTTTTATGTATACCCGAAATACAGATAAAAGTGATTTTATTTTTTCGGGATTTTGTTTTTGCGGTTTAAACTGCGCTTTTTTGCGGCATAATGAAGAAATAAGAAAAACGGAAAAGAATAGAAAAAAGGAGGTGTGTTTTTTGGCAGGAAGGAAACCAAAGCCTAAGGCAAAGCTGAAAATTGCGGCCCTGGGCGGGTTGGAGGAAATCGGGAAGAATATGACTATTTTGGAGTACGGAAACGACATTATGGTCATTGACTGCGGCTTGGCATTCCCAGAGGATGATATGCTGGGTATTGACTTAGTTATCCCCGATGTCACATATCTGATCAAAAACATAGACAAAGTAAGGGGTATTGTATTGACCCATGGACATGAGGATCATATCGGTGCATTGCCCTATATTCTCAAGCAGATCAATGTGCCCGTATTCGGGACACTTTTAACGTTAGGCCTGTTAGAGAACAAATTAAGAGAACACAAAATGCTGGATAAAACCGTTTTGCATACGGTTGTACCCAAAGAGCGGGTGAATTTAGGCCAATTTAACGTGGAATTTATTCACACCAACCACTCCATTGCCGATGCTGTGGCCTTGGCCATTCATACCCCCATTGGAACCGTTGTGCATACAGGGGATTTTAAGGTGGATTATACACCCATTGACGGTGAGGTCATTGATTTACAGCGTTTTGGCGAGCTGGGAAAAGAAGGCGTGCTGCTTTTAATGAGCGATAGCACCAATGCGGAAAGAAAGGGCTTTACCATGTCTGAAAAGAGCGTAGGTAAGGTTTTTGAGAAAATTTTTGAGGATACCCCCAAAAACCGTATTATGGTGGCCACGTTTTCATCCAACATCCACCGGATTCAGCAGGCGGTCAATGCAGCCCATTTATATGGCCGGAAGGTTGCCATTATCGGCAGGAGCATGGTCAATGCGGTGAAAACCGCTTCCGAACTGGAATATTTGACCATACCTCCCCGCACGCTGATTGATATTGGCGAAATTAAAAATTATCGTGATGAACAGCTTGTGATCATCACCACCGGCAGTCAGGGTGAAACCATGTCTGCTCTCTCCCGTATTGCAATGAACGAGCATAAGCAGGTAAGTGTGAAGCCGGAGGACAAAATTATTATCAGTGCCTCCGCCATTCCCGGCAACGAGAAGAACGTTATTCGTGTTGTGAACGAGCTTTTGAAAAAAGGTGCAAACGTCATTTATGGCGATATGGAGGAAATTCATGTTTCCGGCCATGCAAGGCAGGAAGAGCTGAAGCTCATGCTTGCGTTGACAAAGCCTAAATTTTTCATGCCTGTTCATGGCGAATTTATGCACCTTTCCAGCCATAAGGATTTGGCAATCTCCATGGGACATGATAAAAACGATGTTTTCATTATGAAGCTGGGCGAGGTATTGGAGGTTACAAGAAACGAAGCGAAGGTAAACGGAACAGTGCCCGCCGGTCATGTGATGGTAGACGGCCTTGGCGTGGGCGATGTTGGCAATATTGTGTTGCGTGACAGAAGGCATTTATCTCAGGATGGTCTCATGGTGGTGGTGGTTACCATGGATCGGGAAAGCGGCACGATTATTGCAGGGCCGGATATTATTTCCAGAGGATTTGTTTATGTCCGCGTGGCGGAAGACTTGATGGATGAAGCCAAAAAAGTGGTGCTGGAAGCACTGATGGAATGTGAAGAAAAGAAAATTACTAGCTGGAATTATATCAAGGGTATCATTAAAGATACACTGAAAAATTTCCTCTGGCAAAAAACGAAAAGAAGCCCCATGATTTTACCCATCATTATGGACGCTTAATAAAAACCCCCGAAGGTGCTGAACTATCAACGCTTTTCGGGGGTTTTTTGTTGGCGTAGTGAAAATGTACTATTGGGTTTCTACTTATTTTCTTTCCTAAAGCCTTTCGGCATAAAATAGGCCATGAGTAAAATTAGGTGAAAAAAGAATGATCAACAGGAGGGACAAATCCAAAATCAGGGTGGTTGCCGTATGAGTATAGTCCGGGTTCTCATTGGGAGAAAGGGCATGGGACACGGTATTTCCCTCCCCATCCAACAAACGGAAATCACGAAAGCCGGATTTTTTGTAGACAGAAACAAAAGGGGGATCCTTTATTTCAACCGGGGTGATGCATTTGGGAATAAATTTTCCTTGGAGATTCCATAGGGAATGGTTCAAAATTTCCATAGAGCATATTTCTTTGGGCAGGCTTGCAGCATAAAATACAGTGCGGGATTTTGGGTCTGACGGCAGGCTGCGGGTGGAAATGCTCCCTACAAGGGAATCCATGCCGTATTCCATATTCACCGGACGGTAGCGGCCGTTCAACCCTTTTTGAAAGAGAACAGCCCCCAGAAGGTTTTCTTGGGTCCGATCCTGAAATATGATGACAATTTGTTTTCCTACAGTGGCAGAAGAAACAAATTCTGGAGTGATTCCGGTGTCCTCCTCAATATAGTCTTTTACAGCACCCATGAGAGAGGCCTTGTTTTCATCAACATAGAACTTTTTTTGCTGTGGGAGGACCAATGCACATACAAGGGCGGCAACATAAGCAATGACTGCAAAAGCTGTTTTCAATGAGTTCAATTTATTCATCTTCCGATATGAATTTTTACACATTCTTCCTCTGATGATTATAGCAGATTGTAAGGAGGAGGGGCATTTTTAAGAATTTTGTTAAAATCTATTGGAATATGCTTGTGGGGCAGAGGAGAGACACGAAGGCTATTTATTAAATTTATATTTCAATTCAGACAATTCCCTTTTCATTGCGACAAAATTTGATATACTGAATATGATTGTTTAAAAATGAGGCCTCGGCCTTTTAAATACAGAACACCTTAGGAGGTAGCTATGAAAAAGGGATTCAAGCGTCTGATTTTTTCGGCATTGGCCATTGCGGCCATGATGACAAGTACGGCATTTGCGAAAACCGTAAATATGAATTTAACTTATAATGGAAAAACCCATGCCTATAGTGCGTCAGAGATTAAAATAAAAATTGACGGAGAGGAACTGGCACCCAAGGATATGCCCCCGGTGGTGATTGAGGGCAGAACCATGCTGCCGATGCGTTTGATTGCCCAGGAATTAGGCTGTGACGTTTTGTGGAACGATGAAACCAATCAAGCCTTTATCATCAATGAGAACTATACCGTGGCATTTACATTGGGCAGCAAAACGGTGATAAAAAATGGGCAGGAAATTGCTTTGGATGTGCCAGCCATGATTATCAACGATAGAACTATGCTGCCTGTGCGGGCGCTGGCAAAGGCCTTAGACTTGAATGTAACCTGGGATGACCCCAACAGAACCGTATACATCGGGGAGGGCAGAACGCCAACAACGCCTACTGAGCCGACGAAGCCCACAACCCAGGCCGTAAAGGTTTTTCAGGCATCGGTACCCGCAAGTAAGACAGCCTCACAGGTGTTTACCATTGAGGCCAACGATGCAATCTACAGCTATGATGAGGTATATTTGGATGATACAAGGGTGGTCATTGATATTCAAAATGCCACCAACGGTCTTTCTGAAAAAATAACAAATACAAACAGCAATATTGTGACGTCCATCCGCTCCGCCCAGCATGATGCCAATGGCGTGCCTGTGACACGGGTCGTTCTCGATCTGGCGGGGGAAAAGAGCTATACCGTGACCCAGAGTGCGGACAAGAAAAAGATTTATGTTACCTTTGATCAGGTGGTTGTGGAGGATATTTCCCTGACGAACCGAAATGGTGTGGACAAGCTGGTGGTTGGTGCCGACGGCGGGCTGGGGGCCAAAATATCCACTCTATCGAATCCCCATAGGATTGTCATTGATTTCCCTAATGTGGAGTCAAAGGCAGCCAATGTGTTAAGCACAAATGGGCTGTCTTATATTACCGCGGCAAGAACCGGTATGTATGATACAAACACATTCCGCATTGTTTTGGAGGTAGGCCAGCTGACGGAATTCAACTGGGAGGAAGAGGACGGAGATTTTACACTGGAGGTAAAGAAATCCACCCTTGAAAATCTATCTTATGACATTGATTCCAATGTTTTGATTTTGGACAGCGTGGAAAGTATGGATGTGGAGGATATTCAAAAAAATGACCGTCATACCGAGGGTTATTATGAATTGACCCTTCCGGGGGACTATGAAAGTGCCTATGGATACGGTACTTTGAAAATTGGAAATGATGTGATAGATAGTATTTCGGTGTCCACAAAGGGCAGCAAAACCGTCATTCGATTTACGCAAAACCGTTATAGCGAATATGTTATAGAGGAAACGAAGAAGGGCTATGAAATTCATGTGAAGAATCCCAAGGAGGTTTACGATAAGGTTCTGCTTTTGGATGCAGGCCATGGAGGAAATGACCCGGGAGCCAGTGCAAACGGGCTGATGGAGAAAAATCTTACATTAACAATGGCATTGAAGGTGCAGAAATATTTGGAGAATTCCGATGTTAAGGTGTATATGACCAGAGACAGTGATGTAAGGCCGGAAAATAGCGTAAGGGCTAAAACCGCAAATCAAATTGCGGATTTAATGGTTTCTATCCATATGAATTCCGCAGGAACTGCCACTACGGCAAACGGAACGGAAACCCTGTATCAGGTACATAGCAACGATAATAATAGTAAGCTCACCAGTTTGAAGGCCGCGGAAATTATGCAAAGCAGCTTAGTACAGGCCATGAATACCACAAACCGCGGGGTGAAGCAAAGGACAGACTTGTTGATTTTGAATTCCACTACAGTGCCTACTATTTTAGTTGAAATCTGTTTTCTTTCAAATCCCGGGGATGCCATTAAAATTTCCTCCGCTGAAAATCAAGAGATTGCCGCAGAGGCCATTGGGGATGCCATTATAGAAATGATGGACAAGCACCGTCTTCGCTAAATAGGAAAAGGCATTGCAAGGGTTTCCTTGCAATGCCTTTTCCTATGAAAATATGCATCTATTTATTCACGAGCTCTTTGTTTTTTGGTAAAAAAAACAGTATAGCCCGCTGTAGCACCTTATTTTTCAGAAGCCGGGAAAAGACGCCGATGGGGATGCAAAGAACAAACCAAATGCCGCTAAACAGCAGACAAACCTGCCCCGAGAGGTTATAAGGCAGAGCGGAATAATCCCATACACTCCAGTTCAGCCATCGGTTGACAACAATGCCTACAGCAAATTCTATGGACGTAATCATAGCCGCCCCCATGAGACAGAGGACCCAATAGGGCAGGGGACAACGGGAGTTAAAAAGGGCAAACAGGCATAGAAAAGCAATGCCTCCTGTAAGAAACATAGTCCAGTGGGAATACCCGCGGAAAAGAACTTCAATACCATAATAACCAAACGCACCAATGAAAAAAATCATTGCTCTCTGCACAAAACGATCCACTGTAATCCTCCTTTCAAGCATAAAAGTAGTATGATTTGTTTTTAGCAAATTATTTGTTTTTTTGTTGGTAATTTTTACGCTTCCCGAAGGAGCGTAGTGCAATCAAAGAAAAGACTCTGTTCAAAAACAGCAGGAAGGGATATAATAGAGCATAAAGGCAAAAAAATGATTTTGAAATAGGCGGGCTTGCAGCTGCATTAGGATAGGAGAATGGCATGGAAACAATTATTTTTGCTACAAAAAACAAAGGGAAAATCAAAGAGATCAATGATATTTTGGCCGACATGGAGGTTCGGGTTGTATCCATGGAGGAGGCAGGTATTACATTCGACGTGGTTGAGGATGGCACAACCTTTGAGGAAAATGCCATGAAAAAGGCCGTACAAATTATGGAGATCAGCCATAAAATCACCTTATCTGACGATTCAGGCTTGGAAATAGACTATATGGATAAGGCCCCCGGTATTTATTCCGCAAGATTTATGGGAGAGAATACACCGTATCCCGAAAGATTTCAGGCGATTTTTGAAAAGCTGGCAAATGCCTCGGAAAAAGAAAGAACGGCAAGGTTTGTCAGCTGTATTGCGGCGGCATTTCCCGATGGAAGAAGATTGGTGAGCTATGATACTGTGGAAGGAATCATTGGCTGGGAGGCCAAAGGAGAGAACGGCTTCGGCTATGACCCCATTTTTTTTGTTCCCGAAAAGGGAAAATATATGGCGGAGCTTTCTCCGGAGGAAAAAAATTCCATTAGCCATAGGGGCAAAGCCTTGGGTAAAATGAAGAAACTGCTGAAAGAGGAATTGAAAAAATGAAAGTATTGGTTTTAAGTGATAGCCATGGCAGAATTAGCACTGCCATGACTGTATTGGAAAGGCTGACGGGACGCATCGACATGGTATTTCATTTGGGGGACTATGATGAGGATGCCATGGCATTACAAGCCATGTTTCCCCGGCTTCCTTTTCATTATGTGAAGGGAAACAATGACTACGGAAGAGAAACCCCCTCTCATAAGCTGGTAAATGCCGGGGGGAAGCGGTTTTTGCTGACCCATGGACATAAGGAACGTGTGCAGTATACTCTGCAAACCATAGCTTATTGGGCAGAAGAGCAGGGGGCCGATGGGGTACTCTTTGGTCATACCCATGTGCCTGTGAATGATGGAACGGGCCGCATTTATTTGTTCAATCCGGGGAGTATTACCTTGCCTAGAGATGGCTTTATGCCTACCTTTGGAATCATTACTGTGGAAAACGGGCGGATACAAGGGGCAATCATGGAATATACAAGCCGGGGAGAGATTCGGCTAAGAAGCAATGGTCTATAAGCTGGGTATCTTTTTTGTGGATGCCCGTAGCTTTTTGCCATGCAGGGGCATAGAAAACGACCGCTGGAATATACGGGAATTCCTTGAAAAATGGGGTTTTTTTCGACTGATAGTAAGCCGCTTTATACAAAAGGCAGTATTTCCATGGAAATACTGCCTTTT
>DCDZ01000062.1:41686-43163 GCA_002316675.1 Tyzzerella sp. UBA1042 | reverse complement strand
GGTCGGGGGTTCGAATCCCTCCTGGTTCAGAGTCTGCGGGTGTAGTTCAATGGTAGAACGTCAGCCTTCCAAGCTGAACACGTGAGTTCGATTCTCATCACCCGCTTATTTTTATAGCATTTGTAATTTGGCCCATGCCCAGTGTTTTTGTGGGGGTGGGGGATAATTTTTTTTGGTGCATTGTCGGCTCATAAAGGAGCCTTTTCATATTTATGGGGCTTTGTTTTTGACAATGGATTGCAGGAAACGTAGAATGCAAGTTATCGTGCGGGCGTGGCGGAATTGGCAGACGCGCCAGATTTAGGTTCTGGTATCTCTGATGTGCAGGTTCAAGTCCTGTCGCCCGCACCAAAAGAATAGTGTAAAAAAGATATTATCGGCAGAAATGCCGATGATATCGCCCTTTTCAGGGGTTTTTATCCTCAAAAATAGGCGTTTTTTTAGAGTGCATTTTCGTGGTTATCATTTAGTGCTTTTTCGGGTGTCAGTGTATTCGAACTATCACGATTTTAAACATAATAAGCTCTAAAACAAAAGTACATAGTGGAAAAATAAAAAGTAGCGCCCTTTTTACCAATCGCTACAAACCCAGTGTTTAAGCCACTTATAAGCCATTTTAAGAATGGCTTTGCGACCTTTCAAAAAAGGGCGCCACTCTTTACAACCAAATAAAATGTAAGTAAGGCCCTGATTTCAATAATAAGAAATCAGGGCCTTTTTTGCGTTTTAGAAGAAAGGAACTAAAATCAATGAATATGACCTGAAATACAGCTGTTACCCCTCACATATATGAGTAGCGCCCTTTTTGACCAAAAGATTTAACAAGGGTTTCAAAAAGGGCGCTACTTCAAATTAAGGCCAAGTCTACGGAGAAATCCAAGGCTTGGTCTTTTTTTATTTCCGCTAAAAATCGAAAGGAATGAGAACAATGTCACGTAGCTTTATGTACGGCACAAGATTACAAGAAATAGAACAAATGATGATGTCTGTTCCTAATTTTTCACCCAGAGGGAAAGGAATGGTTATTATGGGAAAGAAAACGATTGATGAAAAAGAAGAATTTAAGAAATGCGATTACTGCAGTGAATTTGCAAAGGGAGCCTGCACAGCTTCTCACTGCCTATATATGACGGAACGGATTGGCTATGGGCAGATTCATTATCACCATATTGTGGCTGACCGCTTTTCTGATTTCTCGAACAGATTTTTTAAGAAAAGATTACGACAGATCGTCCGCAGCTTTCGTGGCGAATGGTTTCTATCCTCTTATCATAAGGACAGGTACTCCTACCTCAAAGAAAGCAGTTCCCTCACACTGAAACGAAAAAGCGAACAGCTTGCCATCATATATATCCTGTCGGCACATGAGGAACTATGGGATAGAGCCAAAGATCATATCCACCATAAAGCAATCGAATTGGATAAAATCAGCCTCAAGGGAATCAGCACAAACGGATATGCTCTATACCAAGCCGCC
>DCDZ01000062.1:14080-41474 GCA_002316675.1 Tyzzerella sp. UBA1042 | reverse complement strand
GCATATGCATTCAAGGCAATTATCAATGCCTTTATGATTGCAAAATATGGTGATGAGATTATGACTGTGAGACAGTAAAAAAGAGCCTGCCAAGACAGACTCTCACGGTTACTTTGAATAGGTCATTAAATCACTGATATCACAGTCTAAAACAAAACAGATGCGAGTCAGTACATCAACATCCATACGCTCAATGTTTCCATTATACCATTTATCAGCGACTTCAAAACGAACATCAGCAAGACGAGCTAAAGCACTGCGTGTTAACTTCTTTTCATCCATGATTTTCTTAATATGAAAGGATATTTTGCCGTAGTCCTTTATTTCAAAAATCGAATTTGCGTTACTCATATTTCTCACCTCTCTATAAATAGTCTATCTAAATTTATTACACTTGACTATATACATATAAATAGATACTATGTATATAGTATTATAAAGGAGGCATAAAACTATGCAGAAAAAAGAAAACGCACTATGCTTTAGTGGTCATCGAAGTGAAAAGCTACCAAACACGCAAGACGAAATGGAAAAATTGAAATTAAAACTATGGGAGGAAATCGACAAAGCAATAGAAAATGGCATTGACACATTCTATTTCGGAGCTTGCTATGGCTTTGACTTACTGTGTGCAGATATTGTAGCAAAGCGAAAACGAGTTATTAAAACGAGCGATCCCAAAATCATTAAGCTAATTGCCGTAACACCATTTGAAAATCAAGCCATCCGCTGGAAAGAAGCAGACAGAGAAACCTATTATGATACCCTTCCCTATTGTGATGAGGTCATTACACTAAATACGCACTATAAACAAGGCTGCTATCATGAGAGAAATCGCTACATGGTAGACAGATGCAGTAAAATGATTTGCTACTATGATGGAGGAAGCGGAGGAACAGCGTACACAGTGGGCTATGCAAAAGCAAATGGTTTGGAAATTACGAACATATATGAAAGCTAACGATTAGAGTCACTCACTTGAGTGGCTCTTTTCTTATACCCAAAATCAAAAATGGAGGAATTATATGAACTTTAAAATTAAAACAGAACAAGGCAGCACCTATTTAGAGTTACCTTGCAGAGAAGATAGAATTGCAGAATTTTGCAAAGCAGTCGGTATCCCCAATACATCTGCCACCGAGGTTGCAGTAGAGGGTGTGTATCCAAGTGACAGAGCAAACATCTTGCTTCAAGATAAGACCTTCAACTTAGACAAGCTAAACTACCTCGCCAAAAGACTGGATAGCTTTGATGAAAATGAAATGACCACATTCTATGCAGTAGCCTACGGTGAAAAGCTTGACAATATAGACAGCCTTATCAACCTGACATTTAACACCCACTGTGCCAGCGTTGTTAGGGATTTCAGCGACCTTGACACCATAGGTAAGGATATGTACCTCACTGAGCAAGGTGGAACCACCATGGAGGAATTAAACCGACTGAATGGCGAGGAATACTTTAAATCAGTTATTGCCGACAATCTAAATCCCACTGTCACACCTTATGGAATCATCTTCAAAAACAAAAATAAGTTTGAGCAAGTATATGACGGCATCCACTTCCCCGAATATTACTGGGAAGAAAATATGGGAACCGTCACACTGAGCAAGGATGGCTTTGCGGAATACCTCTACCTGCCTTATGTGGAAACGGAACTGACCAAAGCACTGGAACGATTGGGTGCAGCCTATGTTACCGAGTGTGAAATAACATCGGAATGTGATTATTTTAATAATGAGATGAAGAATATCCTCAAAACCTTATCGAAAAACAGCCAAGAGGAATTAAACAGCATCAATCATATTGCCGAAAGAATTGCTGAAATGGGTACAAAAGAAATACCATACCCCAACAATCTCACAGGTGGCTTACAACCAAAAACCCTTCAAGACCTTGATGCAATTTTCGATAGTGCCTACGAGTTTGAAATGTTCGATGGTATTTACAATGCTGAGGATTACGGCAGATATATGATCTGTGAAAGTGGTCACTTCGAGTACGATGAGAACTTGGATGATTATATTGACTTTCAGAAATATGGCAGTCAGCGATTGCAAAATGAGAACGGAGCATTCATCAACCATGGGTATATCCTCTACTATGGCTACAATCAAGACCTCTCCGAAATGCTCTCTGAAATCGGAATTGAAATCCCGTCACAGCAAACGCAAACTCTCAAGTTCTATATGCCTCTCCACACCACCACTTATCAGGACGAAAATATGTATGGCTACATGGAGCAGTTGGATGAGGGAATCGAACTTACCTCATATGATATTGCAAAGTTCGAGGATGAAATTTTAGAAGCCATTCAAGAAAATGCTCTGCCCGAGGAAAGTGAGCGAGGGCTGATGAAATATTACGGAGATAACGATTCCGTTAATGCCAAGGTGAAACGCTATGATTTTTCGGTGGAAGTTGTCGGTGACGAGCTGATGGGTCTTGCTACCTTAGAACTGAATGCTCCTCTTGACGATAAGGAAATGTCAAGAATTAAAAGTGAAATTGAGGGGCAATGTTCAGATGGTTGGGGCGAAGGCTTCGAGCAGCGAGAAATTAAATGCGGTGACAGAGATGTCTATGTGAGCTTCTGGCAGAGCAAAAACTGGAGCTTGCAAACTGCCGAAGAACTTGGAATCAGTCAGCCAAAGCAAGAATTGACGATGGGGGGAATGTAAAATGCGAGGATTCCCAACACGAGAACAATTAAATAGAATTAAGGAGCGATACCCTATCGGCACAGTCATTGAATTGGCTGCAGATATGGAAGATGACTACAACCCAATCCCCAAGGGTATGCAGGGCGAGGTTATTGGTATTGACGATATTGGCACCTTGCATATGAAATGGCAGAACGGAAGTGGTCTTGGAGTGGTGGTTGGTAAAGACAGCTTCAAGGTTATTAGCAAACCCGAAGAACCCGAAATTGCAGAACCTAAACACGAGATTGGAGGTATGAGCCTATGAGAGTTTTAAAAGCACAAGCCTATAACCCCAAAAACGAAGCCTTTGCAGATGTTGAGCTTCCTGCAAGCTATGAGGAATTAGAAGATACCTTGCAGATGATAAACGGCACTAATGAAAGCTGTGCTGCCGATATCAAATACTTTCTTGGAGATATGAATCTTCTTGAAAACAAGGAAATGCTGTCCTGCAGTCTTTATGAGATGAACTATTTTGCCAGCTTGGTGGATAAAATGAATGATTATGAAAAGGTGCAGTTTGCAGGTCTTGTAGAGGCTGAGGGGTCAGAATATCCCAATATGAAAGAAATTATCAACCTTGCACTTAACGCTCCCACCCTCGACTACTACCATGCACCTGCCATCTCCGATAAGGACTTGGGTGAGTTCTATATCGACAATGAACTGCTTCCACAGCTTGCCGACTTGGACAGCCTTACCGATGAGCAGTACGACTGGATATGTGACCATTTGGATAAAGAAAAAATCGGCAAGGAAATGCGAGAGCAAGAACACGGTGTCTTTACCATCACCGGATACTTTGTAAAAAACGAGGAAATCAAACAAATCTACAATGGAGATCCTGTTGTGCCAAAGCCTTGTGATTACATCTTCCGATTGGAGTTTGCCCTCATTCCCGAGGGTGACGAGCCAAACGACCAAAACACACTCAGCCTAAAGCTACCCGCAGCTACTGCCGACATTCAAAGAGCCTTGGAGGAAATTGGTGCAGAAAGTATGGATGACTGTTGCTTCTATGGCTATGAAAGCTTGGTAGTTCCTCAACTTGCCGATTGCTATACGGATAACGATGGTTTCAATATTCTCAATCACCTTGCCGAAAAAATCAATCGCTTTAACGGCGATGAACTTGCAAAGTATAAGGCAATGCTTGAAGCTGCCCAGTGCAAGGATATTGAAACAGCTCTATCTGTCTATGAAAAAATGGATGAATTCATCCTCGACCGAAGCTGTACCACAGCCACCGATTATGTAGATAAGGTACTCGAAAGTCTCGATTTGCCGATGAAAGAACAATTTAGCTTCTATCTATCCAAGGATGGATATGGCAAAGCCTTGATGCAGTATAACGGTGTGGATACTACCTCCTATGGAATGTTAATTCCGGATGACGGTATCCGTCTATCCGAGCAAATCAAAAAGCAAACTCCAAGTATAGAAATGACTATGTCGATGTAACCGACTGAAAAATTAAATATTGAAACGAAGGCCGTCCTATTGGTGCAGATGCACTGATGGGGCGGCCTTTTTTGTTTTCCCAAGAAGGTGGTGAACGGATGGAAGAAAAGAATATTAAAAAAGCATTTTTACAATATCTCAGTTTTGGTCATTGCGGACAGCGAAATGCTGTTACAAGCAAAGAACTTGAACGATTGTTTGGAATTACCGGCAGTACAGTACGGCAGCTTGTAAATATGCTTCGTTGCGAGGGAAATCCGATTTGCAGTGATTCTGCCGGATATTATTATGCCGAAACAGAATTGGAGCTTAAACACAGCATTGGACACTTATATAGCCGAGCTATGAACATCATCAAAGCTCGAAACGGACTTATTAAATCTCAAGACCTTTTTAATGAAAATATACAGATGTCTATTACAGAAAAAGAAAACACTACTATCCATTAAGTCCGATTGTTACTGATTTTTATTCAGAAACAATCGGACTTTTTTTATTTCCACGAAAGTGAGGTGACCACTATTTGATTAAAAGTATTATCAGCTGGGTGGGTGGAAAAGCAAAGCTCATGTGGCTGATTAACCTACTTGCACCACCGAGGTATGAACGCAGCGTGGATGTCTTTGGGGGCAGTGGAACGGTTACTTTAAACCTCGACTGTCCCCCAAGTACACTCAAGGTATATAACGATTTTAACGCAAATCTCGTAAACCTTATGCGGTGTGCCAGAGATAAGCCCTTAGCTCTGATTCATGAAATCGGCTTTCTCACTCTCAATGCCCGTGATGACTTTGAGATGTATAAAAAATTCGTTGAAAAAGAAGAGTTTAGCGATGCCGATTTGCAAAAGGAACTGGAGCTTACCGAGATTATGCTCTCCCCACCCAATGCCGATGAAGCAAAAAAACTGCTCTTAAAAACTGCTGAGGAAAAGGATGTGAAGAAAGCCGCCTCCTACTATAAGCTATTGCGATACAGTTTTAATGCCAACGGCGAAACCTTTGGTGGCAAGAAATGCGATGTTCGTAGGTTCTTTGTGGACCTGTGGAACTTCAGCAAAAAGTTTGCTGACATCACCATTGAGAACAAGGACTTTGAAGCGCTCATCAAGCAATATGACAGATCAAATGGCTTCATCTACTGCGATCCTCCCTACTATCAAGCTGAAGGGTTTTACAAAACCCCTGTACCATTTGGAAAAGAGGATCATATCCGCTTGCACGATGTTTTGGCAAAAGCCGAGGGTTATGTGATGGTCAGCTATAATAATTCCCCCGAAATTGTAGAGCTGTATCAGGATTTCTATATCTTCTACACCACAAGAGCCAACTCTATGTCCCACAAGGAGGGCGAGGTTTATGAAGAACTCATTATGACCAACTACGATCCCAGACCATTTTTACAGCAGAAAAACCATCAGATGAATCTCTTCTCTTTCCTAAACTTTTGGACAGAGGGAGATTACAAGCTCATTCATTCGCCTGCGAAGGCTTTGAAAATATACAAATAAGAGAGGTATTTTATTATGAAAAACACAAAGCAGAACAACGGTCTTTTGGTAGAAAACGAAATCATTGAAAAGGCAGAGCTTGGCGACAATGTAAAGCTTGTTGCCACCGACCACCTTATCGTCCTCACAAAAGCCAAAATGACAGCAATGGATGTAGTTAAAACCATTGATTCCATGTCCACTCTGCTATATAGCCTTATTGATGGCTTGGCAGAATGCTGTGGCGAGTGTGATGGCTGTGACCACTGTGATGACTTGGACTTTGAGCCTATTCACTTGCCGGATGAAGTGCTTGAAATTGCAAGTATTCCCAGTGGAACAAAACTTGCCGCCTTTGTAGAAGAAGATGGTGGTGTGGTTCACATTGAACCGGCTGAGTATGACTATGACATCTCAGATGTTCCTCCGCATTTGCTTGCTACCTTTTCAGATTATGGCATTTGCCTTGGCGAACTTGATGCGCTCCTTATTGAAAACGAGGTGCTTTAATGGATAAAAAATATGTTTACCCATACAGCTTGCTTGAAGCCAAGCGAAACGGAGAACTTACGCAATACCGAGAGTCATTCAAAGAGAATGTCCGCTGTGCAAATGCCATAAAAGAAGCAATTAACCAAAACTTCGATGGAATGCACTTAAATCACGATGTGGCAAAGCCTGTCATTGCCGAGTTTGGCTATGACCGAGTGAACTTTGTGCTTGCCAATACTCTGCAGCAGTTTGAACATGACGGCAGATTTTCAAGGGATAACAAGGAATGGGCAAAGGGATTTTTTATCCCCAAAAGCAAAGCCAACAACCGTAATTATGAATTTATGGTTACAAGCCACCCTGCTGTACTTGATGGTTTTGCAAATCTTGCGAGAAAAGAATATGACAGTCTAAACCTTTGGAATCCCACCCACTGCAATGATAAGACACATCTTGATTACACCGGAAAGGTTATGGTGCTAAATCCCAAGTGCTTAAAAGATGAGTACAAAAACCCCAAGGATCAGCTTGTTTTGTGTGAGCATGGCTTTGGCTGCAGTCCCACAGCAAGTGGCAGAAAGGTGTTCGGCAGATTTCTTTCGGATGGTGAAAAGTGTCAGTATGACCGCAGTGATTTCATCGGTGAGCTGAGAGAGGAATTTATGCCGGATTGGGCAAGAGAAAAGGTACAGGCGATGACAGAGCCTCTGCAGTCCTCTCCTGCCATGGGAGGAATTGAAATGAAGTAGATTGGAGGACATCATGGAGAGCGTAAAACTCAAAAACAGCATTATCTATTACTATGGCACACCGACAGGCTACCTAAAGGATGGCAAGGCAAATCTCGACAGCTCGTTTCTCTGTGATGAACTGAAAGACTGGTGCAAGGAAAAGAGATTGGAGCCTTGCTTTTCTGATGGTATTTTCGAGGTGCTTGCCCAAAAGGAGGATGTGTCCCAGTTTATGAAAAGTGAAGAAACTCTAAAGAATGTCCGAATTTGGCAACTAAAAGCCGATTCGGACTTTTCTATGCGATTTATCTCATTTGATGAGTTTAAGGAGAGGTTTGGCGAACCAAATAAAAACAGCTTTGAAGTGGTCTTTGACGGAAGTCTACCCACTAACAACCTCGACATGATCTATGAGATATGCAACCTTAATCACCCTAAAGGTTATCACGGTCACTCACTGTCTATGTCCGACGTAGTGGAGATTTATGACGAGAACGGCAGTGAGTTTCACTATGTGGATCGGTTTGGGTTTAAGGAAATCAGCTTTGAGCCGTCAGAGCAGGCACAAGGCTTTGATATGAAAATGGAACTTTAAATCAGGAGGTATTAAATGAAACACAACAACAATTTTGAGCTTGATGTGAGAGTAACTCCCGTTAAAAATAGCGCAAATGTCAAGGCATACGCTTCGGTAAATATCGGCAGTGCCTTTGCTGTCAAGAACCTTCGTATCATTGGGGGGAACAAAGGACTTTTTGTGGCGATGCCCAGCGTGAAAAACCATAAGGGCGAGTATGATGACATCTTCTTTCCTATTAGCAAGGAAAGCCGTGCTGCCCTTAATAATGCAGTAATTTCTGCCTATGAGTAAAAGCTCGAAATGGCAGAAACTCCTGAACAGGAGCAGTCAAATGAACCTGTAATGTCAATGTAACCCCACTTAGACAAATCATAAACAATTAAACTTTTGGAGGAAAAACACCATGAAAATGATTAAGAACATGATTACCAAGGCAAAGAATGCATTAGGTAATATGGCAGTGAAGGCAAGCACCTTCCTTATGTTTCAGAAGAACAAAATGCGCCTTGCGGTAGGGAACAACAGCGGTGAAAACTATATCGATAGTGCTGTAAAAATCCTAATTGCCGTGGTTTTGGGAGGTCTGCTTCTTGCAGGTCTTTATGCATTGTTCGGAGATGTGGTTATGCCTACGCTCAAGAGCAAGATTCAGGAAATGTTCAACTATAAGGGTTAATGGAGGCAGAGCATGAAAGAGAAACTGAAAAAATCAGCTTCTTTGCTCTTAATCCTTTGCCTTGTTCTCTCTGTATTTGGTGGCAGTGCTTATGCTGTCCACCGATACTTTGAGGACGCCAAAGGACACTGGGCAGAAGAAGCAATCAAAACACTCACAGAACAGGGTATTATCGCAGGATTTCCCGATGGTCTTTGTCATCCCGATGAAATCATCACAAGGGCTGAATTCGCAACACTGCTTGCAAAAACTATGACTAAAAATATTGAAGTAACCGAAACGAACAATCTGTTCACTGATATAGATGGACATTGGGCGGAGCAAAGCATCCTCTATCTGGTGGAACAAAAAATCATTGTCGCAGATGATTATGAAAACAAGCTGTTTGCACCCAATAAGCCAATCACCCGTTTAGAAATGGTAAAAATGCTTGTTCGTGCCTTGGGCGATAACCGCCATAGTGCAGATTGTCTCTGTGACTTAGATTTTACCGACATCAGTCTCCTCGAAAAAGAGGATCAGATGTATCTCTGTATTGGTGAAAAATACTTTATCATTAAAGGCTACTCTGATAAAACGGCAAAGCCAAATGGCAATGCTACTCGTGGCGAAGCCTTTGAAATGCTTGTAAAAGAGGAACAAGCCAAGGATAAACTGGAACAGGAACGGCAAAAACCACCTGTAAGCAAGCCGGAGGATAAACCCTCGGGTGGTGGAAATGGCGGTGGTGGTTCTTCCTATGTTCCGTCTCCCCAGTTTTCCTTTAACATTCCCGAAAACTGTTATGTGGGCGATGAAATTAAAATTGCACCCACAAGCAAATATGTAAGCGCTGTTTCTTGGAGTGTGATGAGGGATGAAATCCCAGTGGAGCTTGCCACAGCCTTTGAGGGAGAACTCAGTAAAGAGGGCGGTACGCTGAAAGTAAAGAAAATTGGTAAATACACCATTACCGCTGTTGCTAAAAACAGCCGTGGCAGAGAAATTACCCATTGCCAAACCATTACGGTATACCCGGTGGTAACCGCGAAATTTACTTTACCCGAAACAGCCCACACCGACACAAGCCTTGCGGTAGATTTGAAAACTGAAAATCTCGGTGAAAGTAAAGTTGTGTGGTCCGTAACCAAAGACGGAGAAGCCTCCGATCTTACCAAAGCCATTACAGGCGAGCTTGGAAACACAGGCGGCACCATTCAGTTTAAGGAGCATGGCAGTTACACCCTAACGGCAGCCATTACCGATACCCTTGGAAAAGTGACCTCTGTTTCCCAAAGTGTAGTGGTGTATCCGGTGGCTGAAGTAAAGCTAAAACTGCCGAACCTTTCTCATACGGATAAAACGGTTACCTTACAGACAGAGAGCAAAAATGCCAAAGAGCTGACAGCTCATTGGACACTGACAAAGGATGGCACTCCTGTGGAGCTTGAAAGCCAAATTGAGGGCAATGTAAGCCTCGCCGACAGCAATATCCGCTTCAAGGAAAAAGGTGTCTATCAGCTGACGGTTACCCTGACAGACAAGACTGCCAGAGCTTTTACTGATACTACAAAAATTACTGTCTATCCTTTGGGTGCTGTTGGATTTTATCTCCCCTCTATTTTGCATACCGATGATACGGTAAAGGTAGAAACAACCCTTGCGGAAATCGGAGCGAAAACTGCAGCTTGGACAGTAACTAAGAACGGCAAGGAAATCACCCTTGCCGACGCCATTACAGGAACACTCACCAATGATGGTGGCAGCATCCGTTTTAAGTACAAGGGTGAATATGTGCTGAAATGCTCCTTTACCGATGATGGTGGCAGAAAGTATGCCTATGAGCAAGCGCTCAAAGTATATCCCGTTCCGACTGTCACCTATACACAACCAAAGCTCATTCATACCGATACCGAGGTTAAAATATACACCACTGTTACTGACTTAGATGGTTTGACCTTGGAGTGGCTTGTGGACAACAGCTTTGGCTATCAGGACTGGGACACCTTCGTGACAGGAAAACTCAACAACGAGGGTGGTAACATCCACTTTAAGCGAGCAGGCATTTATGAGCTTGTGGCAAGAACCACCGATGAAACCGGCAGAGTTTTTCTCTTTGAGCCTAAGAACAAAACGGAGATGCTTCCTGTTCTAACCCTTGGCTTCACCTTGCCAAAGGTTGCTTACACCGATACCCAAATTGATGTCAGGACAAACGGTCACAACAACACCCTACCTGTGGAATGGTCTATCACAAAGGATGGCAAGAGCGTTGCAATTTCCTCTGTCATTGAGGGGGAACTCAATAAATTGGGAGGAAAGGTGCGTTTTACCTCTCATGGTGAATATGTAATGACCGCCAAGATGACGGATCTGCTTGGCAGAAGCTATTCCCACAGTGAAAGCATAACCATTATGCCGATTGTAGATTTTGCCTTTACAATGCCAGATAGTGTGCATTACGGAAAGCCTTTGGAGGTGAAAATCAGCAAGTCTTTACACACTGAAAAGGCAGAAATTCAGTGGACGCTTACCAAGAACGGTGAGACTTGCTTCTATGTGGGTGAGCTTTCCAAAAACGGTGGCACCATTGAAATTCATGATACAGGTGATTTTGTTTTAACTGCAGTTGCAACCGACAGCTTGGACAGAGAGTGCAGATATTCCCAAAATATCACTGTAATAAACACAGCACCTACCATTGACAGCTTTACCGTGAATCCCACAAGAACTGCCAAGGACGGAAAATTTCTCGTAAATATTTCTGCTACTGCAACCGATGCCGAGGATCATAAAACTACACTTGAATGGCAGGGCAAATCCGAGGACGGCTATTATCCTGTGGGAACTCACACTGTAAAAGTAAGGGCAAAGGACTCTGCCGGAGCTTACTCAGAATGGGTAAGCAAGAGCTTCACCATTGTGAGCAACATTCCCACAGCAACCCTCACTGCAACACCTACCCGAACCGCAAAGGATGGCAAGTTCCTTGTGGATATTTCTGCTGCAAGCAATGATGCCGATGGAGATGCCGTCACCTTGGAATGGGAGAACAAAACTGTCGACAGCTACTATGCCATTGGTACTCACACCGTAAAGGTACGAGCAAAGGACTCCACAGGAGCTTACTCAGAATGGGTAAGCAAAAGCTTTACTGTTGCAAACTCTGCTCCCGCTCGTCCTGTGATTACAAGAACCCCAAGTGGCAACAGCGTAGTGCCGGGTACACCACTCACCATCACAGCGAGCAGCACAGATGCAGACGGCGATGTCATTACCTATGTATGGGAAGGCAGACCGAATGAAACCTCTACCTATCCTTTGGGAAAAAATACTATCCGAGTAAAAGCAGTAGACAGCACAGGTGCAGAATCTCCTTGGGTAGCCATCGTGTTCTTCGTAATGGATAGTAACGGCAGCGGTGGAATGATGCTGACAGGACCTAACTCTACCATCAACGAAAATGGCATCGAAGGTGCAACCATTACAAAATACACATTTAATGTGCCTGCGGTCAGTGGTCATAGCGGTAACGACTATGGCAGAGTGCGTGGCTATAATGTGCTTACACAGCAGTGGGAACAGCTTGATTACGGCACCACTACCAATGGTATCTCCTTTACAAGAAACCTAAGCAGTGGGATGTATTCTAAGTTGGAGTTTTACTACTATACCAATCATGACTGTATGTACAACAAGTCAAATATAACCTATACCGTTGAGTATTACTTTGAGTAACAGCCTATGAATGTAATTGTCCAGGCTGTTTTACTCACAGCATTTTTAACCTATGCCGCCATAATGGATTGCAAGAAAAGAGAAATCCCCGATGTCCTGTGTCTTTGGATTTCTCTTTTGTTCCTTTTAGACTTTCACCTTGTTAATCTCTTAGGGCTTGGCATTGCCCTCATCCTATGGCTGACAGCAGTCTACATTGCTCCCGACAAATTGGGTGGAGGAGATATCAAGCTCTGTGCGGCCGTCAGCATTGTCATAGGCTTTACCGCTACAACCTGTGGCATCATCATCGGATTTGGCATAGTGAGTCTTGTTTGGCTTGCTATGCTGTTTCGCAAAACAAAGCAAGAGGTGGAGAACTGCTCTCTGCCTCTTGCTCCCTTTTTTGGGCTTGGATTTTTAATCACTTACTTTATAGAAATCGGAGGTTGACTCGTATGAAAAAGCTTAAAAACAAAAAGAGCATTGTGGCACTTTGTGTCATCGTTCCCATTGCCACCGCACTTGCCTTTGTGCCGAAAATTGTGGCTGAATGCATGAAAAGAAATTATACATCTACATCATTTTAAGGAGGAATTAACCCATGAAATTTTTGAAAAACAGAACCACTGTCGGTATTCTTTGCATTGTTTTGTCCCTTGTGGTTTGCTTTGGCATTACACCGCTTTTTAACCAAAGCATCAGCCAAAAAACCGAGATTGTGCGAGTGGCAAAGGAAATCAAACAGGGTGATGAAATTACCAAGGATATGGTGCAGACCGTAGAAGTCGGTAGCTATAACCTGCCCGAAAACATCATCAAGACCAAAGAAACGGTTATCGGCACATTCGCAACGGCTGACTTTGCAGTTGGTGACTACATTCTAAACGCCAAGGTGTCCAAAACACCCGCCTATGAAAATGCCTATCTATATAACCTTGACGGCACCAAGCAGGCAATCTCACTTACCCTTAAAACCTTTGCAGGTGGTCTTTCGGGCAAGCTGCAGTCCGGGGATATTGTGTCGGTAATTGCTCCCGATTTCAGAGAGCAAGGCTTGACTGTCATTCCTCCCGAGCTTAAATATGTTGAGGTCATCTCTGTCACAGCACCAAGCGGATATGATGCCAACACAGGTGAAAAGACAAAATCCGAAGATGACCGAGAACTGCCCTCTACTGTAACACTGCTTGTCACTCCCGAACAGGGTAATATCTTAGCTGAACTTGAAGCCGAGGGTAAGAGTCATCTCTCCCTCGTTTTTAGAGGTGACAACAAACAGGCACAGGAATTTATCACAATCCAGGAAAAAGTCATTAATAAAATTCATCATCCCGATTTGGTAGAAAACGCTGTGCCTCAAGCATTGGAACAATCTAATGAAAACAAGAATCCTGACGCAGGAGAAAGCAAGGGTGAATAATGAATTTCAAAAAAAACTCCATATTCGGTAAAATCGATAAAGCGGCGCTGCCAAAGGAGAAAGTCCTCCACGGTGGAGTTCTTGCTGTTTGGGGCAGTCCCGCCAGTGGCAAAACCACAGTAGCAACCAAGATTGCAAAATACCTTGCAGACAAAAAGAAAAATGTAGTGCTTTTACTTTGCGATATGACCTCACCTATGCTTCCCTGCATTTGCCCGCCATCAGACTTGGAATGTGAAAGGTCGTTGGGCAGTATCTTAGCCGCACCTCATGTCAATGAATCGTTGGTAAAGTACCACATGATTACTCACAAAAAGATGGACTACCTCACTATTTTGGGAATGCAAAAGGGCGAAAATGAATACAGCTACACTCCTTTTGGGGAAACACAGGCAAGAGAGCTGATTTCAGCACTTCGCAAGATTGCACCCTTTGTCATTATTGACTGTGGCAGCTATATCGCCAATGATGTGCTGTCTGCCGTAGCACTTCTTGAAAGTGATGCAGTGCTTCGCCTTGCAAACTGTGACCTCAAATCCATCAGCTACCTTTCCAGTCAGCTTTCCACCCTGCAAAGTGCGGGGCTTGACTTTGATAAGCAATACAAATGTGCCTCCAATATCAAGAGCAATCACGGTATTGAACACATGAGTGGTGCGATGGGAAGTCTGAGCTTTCAGCTCCCTCATTCCGAGGAACTGGAACAGCAGTATCTTGAGGGCAATCTTTTTTTGGATTTAACGTTGAAGGATAGCCGAGATTTCCGTAAGGAGATTGAGAAAATCACAAAGGAGGTGTTCGGATAATGAAGTTAGGCGAAAAGCGAGGAAACTCCATCTTTTATAAAAATAACACCGCCGAAGCTACGGCAAGCAAAGAAGTCTTAGCTAAAGCGGAAACTATCCTTGAAGAACAAGAAACCTCCCTGCAAAAGCGAGCAGACACCATTCTTACAACTGAAAAGAAAAATGCAGTACCGATAGAGCTGGGCGTTAAAAACAACGCACACTCTATTTTTTTTGCACCCGAAACCGCGGGTAAAGACTTTTCCGCAGTGCTGAAAGAGGTTCAAGAGTACGTCTCCGAAAACTATGCCCAGCTTATCACCGACAATTCTCTTGAAGATGCCAAGGAGCAGATGAAGCGGTACATCTCTAAGTTCATTATGGAAAAGCGAATTGCAGTTAAGGGTATGAATGGACTTGACCTTATTGAAGCTCTTTATACCGAAATGGCGGAGTATGGTTTTTTGACCAAATATATCTTCGGCAAGGGTATTGAGGAAATCGACATCAACTCTTGGCAGGACATTGAGGTTCAGTATTCCGATGGCAGAAATGTAAAGTTAGATGAGCACTTTGACTCACCTGAACACGCAATTAATGTGGTGCGAAGAATGCTTCATGTGTCGGGTATGGTTTTGGACAATGCCAGCCCCGTTGTTCTTGGACATCTTTCTAAGAACATTCGTATTGCCGCTATGAAAACCCCAATTGTCGATGAAGATGTGGGCATTGCCGCCTCTATTCGTATTGTAAATCCTCAGAGCATGAAAAAAGAGGATTTTGTAAGCACTGGAACGGCAACAGGCACTATGCTTGACTTTTTGTCGGCCCTCATTCGCTATGGCATTTCAGTATGTGTTGCAGGTGCAACCTCAAGCGGTAAAACCACTGTCCTCGGTTGGCTTTTGACTACCATTCCAGACAACAAGCGAATTTACACCATTGAAAACGGCTCTCGTGAGCTTGACCTCGTCCGCTATCGGGACGGCAAGGTGGTAAACTCAGTAATCCATACACTCACAAGGGACAGCGAAATTCAAAGTCAGTGTATCGACCAAATCAAACTGCTTGATATGGCACTTCGTATGAACCCCGATATTGCCGTAGTTGGAGAGATGCGGGGACCCGAGGCAAACGCAGGTCAAGAGATGGCTCGAACAGGCATTGCTGTTTTAACAACTATTCACGCAAATTCCTGTGAAGCCACCTACCGCCGAATGGTATCTCTTTGCAAACGTGCTGTGGATATGAGCGATGAAACCCTTATGCAGTATGTAACCGAGGCATATCCAATCATTGTGTTCTGCAAGCAGCTTGAAAACAAACAACGCCGTATGATGGAGATTATGGAGTGCGAAATATTTCCAAGTGGTGAGCGAGTATATCACACCTTGTTTAGGTATGTGATTACTGAAAACAGAATCGTAGACGGCAAATTTATCATTGAAGGCTACCATGAGCAAACAAACTCTATCTCCGAGAGCCTATCCAAAAGACTATTGGAGAATGGTATGCCTTTGGCACAAATTGAAGCCTTAAAAGCGAAAGATGAGGTGAAAACAGCTTGAATATAATGTTACTCTTTGCCTGTGCGGGTATGATCACAGGCTTTTTTATTTTGCTCTCCCTAACCCCTACGGAATTCACAGACGGCATCTTTGCAAGACTGCTTACGAGTTCTAATAGCCTAAAGGCTGAAATCAAAGAAAGCACCAACCGAAAAAAGATTGGTTTCCTCAAAAGAGAAATCACCGAGGTGCAAGAGATTTTAAGGGTGACAGGCAGAAGTAAGCGTTTCCCCTTTATATGCTTGTTGTCCTTGGCACTGTTTGCTGTGGGTGCAGCAATTGCCATAGGCTTTGGTAACTTTTTTGCCGTGCCTGTCCTTGCAGTTGGCTTTATGCTGCTGCCATTTTGGTATGTGCGTCTCACACAATCCCACTTCAAAAAAGACATTTCAGCAGAGCTGGAAACAGCACTGTCCATCATTACAACCGCTTACCTTAGAAACGAGGACATTGTGACGGCAGTGGAGGAAAACATCGGATATCTGAACCCTCCTGTGCTGTCTGTTTTTAAGGCATTTACCTATCGCATCAAGATGATTGACCCCGACATCGTTTCAGCTCTTTTGTCTATGCGAGGACAGATTGACAATGCGGTATTCCACGAATGGTGCGATGCAATGATTGCCTGCCAGTCGGACAGAAGCCTGAAAAGCACACTGACACCTATTGTGACAAAGCTATCCGATATGCGTGTGGTAAACGGTGAGCTTGAAAACTTGGTGTTCGGTCCACGAAAGGAATTTATCTCAATGCAGGTGCTGATGCTCTGCAATATTCCCTTGCTGTATTTCTTAAATAAGGATTGGTACAACACCCTTATGCACTCGGCACCGGGGCAGCTTGTTCTTGCCATTTGCTTTGTAATTATGTTTGTATCAATGGCGTTTGTGGTAAAGCTGACACAGCCAATCGAATATAGACGCTAACGGAGGTGAAACAATGCAATTTTTAATTTTACTCTTTGGTACATTTTTGGGTTTGGGTGTGTTTTTCATTCTTGCCGATGTGCTGAAGCTCCCAAGTCTTGCTACAGGCAAAGCAATGCTCACTGCCACCAAGCAAAGTGGAGAGAAAGCAAAGTCCATTGATGCTCTGCTTACAGCTTGGTCAATAAAGCTCGCTCAATTTTTGTCTATGGATGAGTACAAAATAATCCGTATGCAGCACACCCTATCTGCCGCAGGCATGAAGGAAACTCCAGAGGAATTTACAGCCTATGCAATTCTAAAATCGGGAATGATTGCCCTTGTGGTCATTCCTTGTCTTTTGGTGTTTCCGCTCCTTGCACCTATTGTGGTGTTTTTATCTGTGATTGTGTATTTCAAGGAAATTCATAAGGCAGATGAAAAGCTGTCTGCAAAGCGAGAAAAGATTGAGATAGAACTGCCGAGGTTTGTTGCCACCATTACACAGGAACTAAAGGCGAGCCGAGATGTACTCTCTATGCTTGAACACTACAAAAAGAATGCCGGTGAAGAATTTGCAAAGGAGCTTGATATTGTAACAGCCGATATGCGTTCAAGTAGCTATGAGGCAGCTCTCACAAGATTTGAGTCAAGGCTCAATTCACCCATGCTGTCCGACATCACAAGAGGTTTAATCGGTGTACTGCGTGGTGATGACGGAGGAATGTACTTCCAAATGCTCTCCCACGATATGAAGCAGCTGGAGCTGCAAAGGTTAAAAGCTGAAGCACTCAAGATACCGCCGAAAATCAGAGTGTTCAGCTTTCTCATGCTGATGTGTTTCCTCATGATGTACATGATGGTTATCATCTTTGAAATTATCCGCTCCCTCGGCGGAATGTTTTAGGAGGTGGCAAGATGCAGAAATTACTGCGACCATTAAAAAACAATCGTGGCGAGGGATACATTGATGTAGTGGTTCTTGTCTTATGTGCCATGCTCGTGGTGGCACTTGCCGTCAAGGTATTTCCCGCCTATATTGCAAAGCAAAAGGTGGATACCTTTGCCACTGAGCTTATGCGTGAAGCTGAGATTGCAGGCAGAGTCGACTCAGAAACCTCAAGGCGAGAAGAAATTCTCATTGACAAAACAGGCATCAATCCCGATGTTAACTGGTCACGAACAGGCAGAGTACAGCTTAACGAGGAAATCACTGTGGTAGTGATCTACCGCATGGATATTGGCTTATTCGGTGACTTTGGCTCATTCCCCGTAACACTCCGTGGTGAAGCTATGGGCAAAAGCGAGGTGTATTGGAAGTAATGATACAAAAATTATTGAAACCCCTAAAAAATAATCGTGGCAACGGTTATCCTTTAGCCGTTGCCATTACGCTTGTTTTAGTGATGTTTTTTACAGGTATTTCCGAATACTTCCGTCTTATGATAGTAGCCGAGGGTGTTCGTGATGCTCTGCAAAATGCAGCCATTGCCACAGTCACCGAAAACTATGACGATGTTTATCATGGAGTGCGTGAGGGGTATTCGGGAGGATATCAGCCAATGGCTGATGACTTTGAGGAGTCCTTGGACTATGGCGATATTTATGATAAAATGGATACAATCCTCGGACTTACAGCGGAAAACGGTTATCACGTGAAATCAGCAAGCGATACCACCGAATCCCAATTTAAGATATGGGGATTGGATGTAGATATTGAAAACGCACCCCTTGCCTCGGCAGATCGTGAGGGCAACAGGTTCAAGATTGATAGCTCCATAGAACTTTCTGTGCCTGTTTCTTTTGGCGGAAAGCTACTGCCTCCTATGAGAATTAAGGTGAAAAACAGTGCCGGTTATACCCCTATCTTTTAACTTTCCCTTAACTTATCATCTTTCAGTAGCTATTATTTGCTTTGTGTGGTAGTGTTTGCCTCAACAAAAATACAGGAGGAAAAACCTTATGAAGAATATGACAGATAAAACAAAGAGAAGCCTTGTAATTGTAGGCGGTCTTGCCATCAGCGCAGTGCTTGTAATCCTTATTGCAGGAGCATTCAAAACTCCTGCCACTGACGATGTGAACATTCCAAACAGCAGCAGTGAATCCCAAAGCGTTGTGGTGGAAACACCCGATACCACAGAAAAAGAAAATGACATTAAGGTTCCCGACATTGAAATTTCAAAGGATACAGAAAATCCAAATGGCGATGACAAGGGCACCGACCAAACCATTCAACCCGACATTCCCCAAAAACCAACCTACACCGAGGAAGAACTCAAGAACCCCGATCAAAAGCCAAACGGAGAGAAAGTCGATAAGCCTACCGAGGAAAACCCAACTCCTCCTCAGACACAGGAACAGCCTAAGGAACAGCCGAGCGAACCAACAGGTGGCTTGCCGGGCTTCGACAATGTGCCAAACATGGGAGAAAACCAAACCATTAAAGGCGATAGTGATGGAGATATCAATAAACAAGTCGGAATTATGGATTAAAACTTAACAGCTAAATGAAATGCACTGCAGTTAAGCGGTGCATTTTTCTTTTGCGGAAAGGAGATTAGATGAAAAAAATCATTACAGCACTCTGCTTAGCCCTTGCCATTGTGTGCAGTTTTTCTATGCCTGCTTTTGCTGTGGGAGATGGAAATATTGATGGTGGCGGTGGAGATATGGGAAACGGAACAAGTACCAATGTGTGGTCACCGGGCAACGAAGGAGTAAGAGTAACGGTGGTAAAATCAGATACTCACACTGCAGTTACTACCCCAATAGATATCAGTAACCGAACACCAAGCTCTTCAATCTATAACTTTGGCAAAGTAAGCAAGATTCAGTACAGCAATGGCAAGGCACTTTCTCCACAACAGGGCGGATATACTTGCATTAAGCCTGTTCAGGCTATGCCTAAGATTGTAAGTACGAATGGCAGTAATAATATAGATGCCATTAAGAAGTATTTTTGTTCTGAATATACGATTAAATTAATTGCCAATCACACTGGCATGGACTACGATGTGCTCATCGGCGGTAAATACAAGTTGTTGATAGAGCCTTTTGCCTTTTATAAGTTTGAGGGAGTTATGGTTTTAACAACAGCAACCGAAGCGGCTATCTATGATGAGCAAGTCAGTGGTCTGCTTCGCAAACGAATGGCATCACTGACACACAAGAATCTACCGCTTGCCATGTTTCTCGAAGTATCTGACCTCGGCTATCCTGCGTGGAGTGGCAGCACCACTAAAACTGCTTCTAATGCAGATATCAAGTCCTCTCTTGGTCTTGGTATTGTCAGATTTACAGAGCAGCCCGAAAAGCCAAATGTTTCAAGCTATGATTACGAGTACAGAGTAAACACGGAGGTCATCACAGCAGTAACTGTCAGTGGTGGGCAGTCTGATCCCGATAATCCTACAACAGTTAGCTTTTATATTGACGGCAGAACCTACAATGTGGGCAATGTCTATTACCCCGATGGTGATAGCCAGCTTGCTTGGGTAAAATGGACTACACCAAATACCGAGCAGGATATGGTTATCAATGTTTCTGTTCGTGGCCCCGGTGGTACAGATAAGACCACTATCAACTGCAAGATTGTTGACCTTGATAAGAACCCACCGCCGAACCCTGTTGCCGATGACCGTAACGATAGCTTCAGACATGAACCTGTTCCACAAAGGGCAGAAAAGACAAGAGCAAATTGGTCGGTGTGGCGTCCTTGGTGGCAAGAGTACTGGGTGGATCGTGGTCACTGGGAAAGAGATAGCTGGACAGACAGCGACGGCAAAACCCATACAAGTCGTTATTGGGTGTCTAATTGGGTAGATGAGGGATGGTGGGAGTTCGATTTGAACCGCTATTCTGCTTCATTTTCTGCAAATATGAATATTACCTGTGACAGCAAAAACCCAACAGCCACAGGCTCTACCATGAAAAGCGGATATGGCATCAATCAAAAGGTATCTGCAAGTGTCAGTACCAACCAAAGTTCTGCCGTTAGTAAGCCACAAAATGCTGTCAGCTATTTCCCAGAGTTTGGCTACAAGATCTACTGTAGATTGCTTGAAAGAATGGGCGATGGCAGCTTTGAATTTAAGAAAAATCACTACTCTACCTACAAAAACAGAACCCACTTCTCACCTTTGTGGTTTCCCAATGGCAGCTATGAAGTGAACACTTGGGCAATTGATAGTTGGACCCCTATGGGTATGCTTTCAGCAAACCTAACCGACGCATTAAATATCAGAGGATCTGTTTGGGATGACTGGCATATCGGTCCTCTGAACCCTTAAAATGAAAGGAAGAAATGTATGACAAAAAACAAAAAAAATTTATTCTGCCTTGTGATTACAGTACTCGTGTGCCTTGCTTTTAGCACCACAGCTTTTGCTGCGGGGGATGTTGCCGGAGCCATTGAGGGAACTTGGAATGATGCTTCGGGACAGATTAAAACCGTAGTAAATAAGGTTGTATTTCCTGCAATCGACCTCATATTGGCAGTATTTTTCTTTGCCAAATTGGGGATGGCGTACTTTGATTATCGAAAAAGTGGCCAGTTTGAATGGACTGGCCCGGCAATTTTATTTGCTTGTTTAATTTTCACGATTACCGCACCAACTTATATTTGGCAGATACTCGCATAAGGACGGTGGAAAGCAAAAGAAGTGTAACCAAGCCGTATTGGCAAAGTTACACTTCTTTAAACAGTTAAACATTATAATTTGCTACCACTATGTGTTTAGCATCAGCTTTGAATCTATTGCGAATATTTACGGCGTAATTTTTAAAATACTCATCTCGAATAAATTCTCCATATAATTCTTCAGTCAATGGAGTTTTGCCTATAACCATAAGTGCTCTGCAAGGTAAGTTTCTGAAATCAATAGCAAGGCGTCGATGCTGCTCTTCATCAAATCCATTCATCATATCGATATTTCCGTAGTCATTAAATATGCAATCATATGGTGGATCTAAAAATATAAAGTCATTATCATGAGCCATATTGAAAACATTTGAATAATCTGTATTCAATAAAGTAGCACTTTGTAACAATGTAGAATGTTCCTCCGTAATTATTCGTGTATTCAAATTAGGGTACCTACCAAAAGGAACATTATAATCACCACTTGAGTTATAACGAATCATACCAGAATAAGCTGTTTTGTTAATGAAATAATATAGCACACCTTCCATATATTCTGGAGGTATTTTTCCGTTATACATGTCTCGTATAGAGTAGTATAAGGCTTCGTTTCGATTTTCAACACGCTCGTCAGGAGTAAGTGATTTTAACTCTTTGAAACAGCGTTGGTTATCTTCATATATTCTCTGCAAGGCATCTAATTGTATTCTCATATTTGCATAGTTGTTTCGAACATCCTGATAGAAAGATACGAGTTTTGTATTTACATCATTAATTATGGCTTGCTGTGGTTCGAGATGAAAATAAACTGCTCCTCCACCTAAAAATGGCTCAATATAAGTGTCGAAATCTTGTGGAATATATTGTGCAAAAAGCGGAATTTCACGAGATTTTCCGCCCCTATATTTTAACATAGGATTCACGGTATTGCCCTCCTTTCAAGAGTTGTGTGTATGTTAGCATCATATAAAAGATATAGCAAGTTTTTTAAGCTGCAACCCATTTACTTGCACGCTCTTGCAATTGTTTATACCACTGCGTTTCATCCTGTGCGGTATTGGCAACTTCTTGTGCATAGTCGAAGAGTTCTCGAATATGCTGTGGTGTTGGAATAAACTTGGCACCATAAGAGTTTTCTACCATTTTCATGAATACGTCAAGTTCCAACGGAACTATTATTGATGTGCCACCATAGTAAGAAATATTCGTTTTTGACAGAGTAAAGAAGTGAGCAATGCTTGCTTCATTAATTTTAGGTGCGATAAAAAGGCAGAATGTTTCTTTTCCAGTAGCTTTTTTATGTTTTGCAAGATGCCGAGCTACTGGTTCACCCTCAGCTTCATACTGGCGTTGACCGCTTTGCATAGTAACTTCAACTGTCAAAGCAAAATCACCGTAGTCACAAACAATGTCGGGCATATTACCAGTCGCAGTAGACATAGGCTGACCAGCATCATCAATTTTAAAGTTTCCTGTTATTTCTCCACCGTCTAACATAGTCATTGCCCGCCAAGTATTCCATTCAAGCATGAGCGGTATATCATACAATTCATCTGAAATAATTTCATTGTATGTATCGATTACTTCAGAGTATAGACTATAAGACTTAAGTGCCTGTATCTGTGTAGATACAATACTCTCCTTGTTTTTACGAATAATTTCTTCACGTAAATCTTTAAGTTCAGTTATCGATTTCTTATCAAGTTGACTTTTGGTTGTACTGCTGCACCGAAGAATATACTCTTCAAGGTTTGACCTGTTATCGGTATATAAAACTGGTACAGTAGCATTGAATAGATGTTCTTTGAATTTACGCTCGTCATTTACAAAAACAGGATTCCTATCAATTGTTTCTAAAATGAATTTAACTTCATTTATTTTATCTGGCATTATTGAAAGAGAACGACCTTTGTGAGAAATAGATACAAGACCAGTAGCTCTTAGGTACCTAAAGCAAGCGTCTGTATAATCTCTTAAATTGCTTCTTTTAGTCTTCTTAAACTTAGCTAATGAAGCATCCGTGGATTCACGAGTTGACGTGTTACCGGTTTTGATTTCAGCCTCAAATATTTTAGCAAGTTCGTTGTCTAATGTGTGCCCAAAGTATTGTTTATAGCTACCTTGGAAAGAAGATCTTTCAGCACGATAATCAAGGATTTTATTTACAATATTATCAAAATGCCTGTAGTCAATTAATTGCATTCCGAAAAGCATAATTTCATCGAAGCTAACTTTCTCAAGAGTATAAACCAAACGAAACATTTCAAGATAAGGCTTAACCCAAAAAATCTTATCTGAGTCTGCCGTCTCTCGGTGATATGGTGAAGGTAGCTGAAATTTTAATAATTGACGGAGCAGTACTTCCTCTGTGCGTTTATTTGAAACAAATTCACGTCCAGCATCTGTCAATTGAATAGTAGGTTTTAAATCTACAAAGCCCAATGCTTTAGGCCCACGATTGATTCTGTCACGGGCACTAAATGCCATATCTTTTTGTGAACCCTGACCTTCAAAATGAGGGTTTTCTGTCAGATGTTCAATAAATTCTATCTGTGACTGCGTATTCCATACTCGTCCTGTAAAAGCATCAGTTAATAACTCAATCTCTGGAATCATTTTAGTTGGAGTCCGAGGAGAAGTTGTAAAAAATAAAGTTTTGCTTTTGAGAAATGCCATTTTATCACCGCCTGTTTTGAAATTTATCATTATATCATGACACTTCGAAATATTCAAGTGTATTTTTTGAATAACTATAAATAGTTTATCACACTCAGAACTTCTAATCAATCATAGATTTGTAAACATTGCTGAATAGCTTTCTCTGTTGTCTTGTGGTATTGTGTTGTGCTTGAGGAGGTGAGGAAAATGCAGAAAGAAAAAATACTAAGCGAGCTGTACCACGGCAACATAAACCCAGTGGCAAAATCGGTTGTGAAAGGCAGTGCCTATCAAAAGGCAATGTGCCGAATCAGCAGCCTTGAAGAAAAGTTGATGGCACAGCTTGATGAAGAGCAGCAGAAACTTTTACAGGATTTCATATCAGCACAAGGCGAGCTAAACTACATCAGTGGCGAGGAACGATTTACAGATGGCTTTCGCATGGGAGCAAGAATGATACTCGAAATATTTGAAAAAGATGGCGAACAGGTTAAACCGATAATCGGTTAGCTGTTCGTCATTTTTTATTCTCTGAACTTAATACGATGCCTCAAAGCACTGACCTTTTTTCGATAGGTCGGTGCTTTTTGCATATATGCGCCCCACGCAGCCGACAGGAACATTCCAATCGACCAACCACTCACAAGCAACCACACAAAGGGCTACAAATCCGATACTGAACAAAATGTTCGGAGCTTTTTTAAATAAGGTTAAAAAATTGTCTCTGAGTGTGGATGCAGATGAGGAGATAAATAATTTTTATATTTTTCCACTCAACCCTCTCATTTTTTCGGCTTAGTAGTGAGGGACTAAAACCTTTTCTCAAATATGGTTGTCAAAATCGCTTTCCCACCGCCTACACAGTGAGGGGCTATTTACCCAACAAAAAACCGTACCTTGAAAATTTCATGATCGTCTAAAGAATGATACGGTTGCCATGACCTCGAAAGAGCGAGCAACGAAAACGATGGAGAGAACCTCCGACAGGAACTGTCTTTAGGTGAAACGACACTTAAAAATATTAATTTAATCGAAAGGATGATGCAACATTGAAAAAAGAACTGAAGCTTATTCAAATGAGCCAAGTGGAGGTAGAGAAAATCCAATGGGTTTGGTATCCTTATATCCCCTATGGAAAAATCACCGTTGTCCAAGGTGACCCCGGCGAGGGTAAGACCACATTTGTGCTTGCCCTTATTGCTTTACTGACTAAAGGAGAATCACTGCCCGAAGAAGAAACAGGTGCAGAGCCTATCAACGTCATCTATCAAACAGCTGAAGATGGTCTTGCAGATACCATCAAGCCTCGTCTTTTATCTGTTGGTGCTGACTGCAGCCGAGTGTTAGTCATCGATGAAAACGAGGTGGAGCTAACCCTCTCTGATGAACGACTGGAGCAGGCTATCAAAAAAACCAATGCCAAGGTGATTGTCCTTGACCCCATCCAAGCCTACCTCGGTGGTGATGTGGATATGCATCGGGCAAATGAAATTAGACCCATTATGAAAAGGCTTGCTCTCCTTGCAGAACGCACAGACTGTGCAGTTATCCTCATCGGTCACATGAATAAAATGGGCGGTGCAAAATCTGCTTACAGAGGGTTAGGCTCAATTGATATTAGGGCAGCCGTGCGAAGTGTTCTTGTGGTCGGCAGAGTAAAAGATGAACCGACGCTGCGAATTGTTGCTCACGATAAGAGCAACCTTGCTCCCGAGGGAAAATCCATTGCCTTTGAGCTTGACCCCGATACAGGTTTTGCGTGGAAAGGTTATTGCGAAACCACCGTGGATGAACTGCTCTGCGGAAACGGCTCGTTACTCAGCAAAACGGCACAAGCTGAAAAGCTGTTAAAGGATTTGCTTACTGAGGGCGAAATGCTCTCCGAAGAAATTACCAATCAAGCAAAGGAACTGGATATTTCTAACCGCACACTGAAAATAGCCAAACAAAATATTGGAGTGAAATCATTCCGAAAGGGTGATAAATGGTATTCCTCACTGCCAAGGGGGTAAGAGGGTAAGGTTCTAAGGACACTGCACCCTTGCCCCCTTGTTTATCTGAAGATATACCGCACTGTTGCCCCAGTGTGCCGATTGTAACGGCGATGGGAGCAACTACCCCACCCACTGCCAACAAAGCCGTTGTAGGGGATTTGTGAGCCGAAACACGCACCCGTAGCCGACCCATTCCAAGCACCCCACAGGGTGCATTTTTTCTTCTATGCCAGTTATCCGTAAAGCATAAGAATTACCGCTACCACTTTCTCTCCTCGGAGAGAGCCAGCATCGCATTCGGCTACACGCCGATGCTGCTGGGCGGGTGAACCCGCACCCCTTTAGAACGAATCCATCTCATCAAGAAAGCGAGGAAATACATGAAAAACGCAAGACTCAACCTAAGAATTACAGCCGAGGATTTGGAGAAAATCCACCGCAAGGCACAGCAGGCAAACAAGACCCTCACCGACTATGTCACCGCTACCTGTCTCGGCAAGGAAATTGTCATCATCACCGACCTTGCCGAGGTGCTCAAGGAGCTGAAAGCAGTGGGCAGAAACCTCAATCAGATTGCTGTGCTTGCCCACAGCGGTAGAATTACGGCAATCAATCTCAGCGGCTTGCAGGAGGAGATGGTGATAATTAATCAGCAACTCAAAGAGATTTTAGAGCGTAGGAGGTGGTCAGCATAGCCATTGTCAGCTTTGCAAAGTTCAAGAAAAAGCAGTCACGAGCCAGTATGTCTGCAGTCATGAACTATGCCATGAAAACCGAAAAGACACTGTTTGAGGGAGAGCGGTTGGTGTCGGGACTGAACTGCTCCCCCGAAACTGTCTACTATGAATTTATCAATACCAAGCTGTTACACGGCAAAGACAGCGGTCGTATGTACTACCACATGGTGCAGTCCTTCCCAAAGGGTGAGGATGTCCCACCCAAGATTGCACACGAAATGGCGGTCAGGCTGGCGGAGCATTTCAAGGATTACGAGGTGTTAATCTGCACCCATACCGACCGTGACCACATTCATTCTCACTTTATTATCAACTCGGTTGCCTTTGACTCCGGCAGAAAGTTTCACATCAGCACCCCGGAGATAGAACCCATACGGCAGTTAAACGACAGGCTGTGCATGGAATATGGATTTGAAATATGCCAGCCGAAATCAAAATACGACCGCACTAAGTCCATGAGTGTTTCGGAATACCACGCTGCAGCAAAGGGCGAAAGCTGGAAAATGCGGCTGATGAATACCATCGACGAGTGCATGAAACACGCAGCCAGTAAAGATGAATTTATCGAGTTGATGGAGTTTGAGGGCTACGGTGTCAAGTGGACAGACACCCGAAAAAGCATTACCTACACCACCCCCAAGGGTATGAAATGCCGAGATGATCGCTTGCATGAAACAAAATATTTAAAGGAGAGGATGGAGCTTGAGCTACGAATCAGACAGGAAATTATCACTGGAAGAACTCAAACAGAGAAACAAATCAGCAGCACCATCACCGCCACCGACAGTCGCTCCTTGTCTTCTGACACAGGAGAAACTGGACAATCTGTTTTACAATCAGAGCCTCATTTGG
>DCDZ01000062.1:0-13834 GCA_002316675.1 Tyzzerella sp. UBA1042 | reverse complement strand
ACAGATACAGCAGACCTTATCACGGGCTGGGAGGAAGAAAGAGAAGCGTTTTTCTCTGCCCAAACTGAGATTACCGCAAATAGAATGGACAGTTTGGCTTTGGATACTCATCAGCTTGTTACCCTTGGCAGTGATATTATCCGCCTTGGCAGGTCTGTGGAGTCTCTTAGCCAGCCTGTTCCTGTAAGGGACAGCACCACTCAAAAGGTTGTTCGCGAACACAAAAAGGGCGTTGGTCAAAAGCAGGATGACCACAGCGGATACGATTTTGAAATGAAAATGTGATGCACCGAGTAGAAATGTTTGGTGCTATTTTTAACCCCGACACAGGGAGAAAGGACGGCCTATGAAAGAGATGAATAATCAAACCAACCATAAGCCTTTAACCGTGAGCCGAGAGGTTCAAATCGGAAAGACCATCTATGCAGTAAATTCTGTGTTCAATGGTCAGCACACCTTGGAAGATATACTGCGAGAATGGGTGGTCAATAAGGCACTTGCCACCGCAAATAGTTAGTGCTTTTGGTGATAGCTATTTGAAAAAGTTTGTGGTAATGTGTGTAGCTATAGTCAAGGATAACCCTGACAAACAACGGAATGGAGGATTAGAAAAATGACTTACCAAGTAGGAGCATACCTCAGGCTATCCCGTGATGACGAGCGAGATGGCGAGAGTTTAAGCATTGAAAATCAACGGTCAATCGTCATCGACTACATCACCAAGAAAGGCTGGGTGCTGGTAGATACCTACATTGATGACGGACTGACAGGTACGAACTTTGACCGCCCCCAGTTTCAGCGGATGATAGATGATGTGCGTAATGGCAGAATCAACTGCGTGGTGGTAAAAGACCTCTCACGCTTCGGCAGAAACTACATCCAAATCGGAGAATACACCGACTACCTGTTCCCCACACTGGGATGCAGATTTATCGCAATCAATGACGGTATAGACACCCTCGAAAAAGAGAATGAGCTGATGCCTTTTAAAAATCTGGTCAACGAGTGGTACAGTCGTGACCAAAGCAAAAAGGTAAAATCGGCAAAGGTTGCAAGAGCAAGGAACGGATTTTTTATGGGAGCCTATGCCCCATACGGCTATATCAAGAACGAACAAAGGCAACCGCCACTGCTCATTGATGAGTACGCAGCACCCATTGTTCGTAGGATTTTTGAGATGAGAGCCACCGGCATGGGCTACCGCACCATTGCCACTCAGCTGAATGATGAAAAAATTATACCGCCACGAGAGTACTACTACAACAGCATTGGCAAGCCCAATCCAAAGAAAGGACTAAGGTCTTGGAGTGATGTGGTGGTGAGGGAAATTCTGAAAAACGAGGCATACATCGGCAACATAGTACAGATGCGAAAAGGCACAATCTCCTACAAAAACAAAACCCAAGTCAATCGTCCCGAAGAAGAATGGGTCAGAGCTGAGGGCACTCATGAGCCAATCGTATCCCTCGTGCTATGGGAAACTGCCCGAAAGCTTGGTGACAGAGGAACAGTTGGCAAAAGCAACAAAGATGGTGAAATCAGCCTGCTCTCGGGCTTACTGAAATGTGGTGATTGTGGCAGGAGCATGAAATTTGTAAGGGACAGCAACACCCGAAAGGACGGTCACAGGAACAACCACCACGCATATATCTGCTGTGGTTACTCCCAAGGTGGCAAAGCAATCTGCTCTCCCCACAGGACTTTGGAGAGTATATTCTCTGACTTGATCCTCGGTGACATTCGGGAAAAGGCACAGATGATAAGCCTTGACCAAGATGCTGTCATCGCTGAAATAAAGCGGAAAAAGCAAGCCGATACCACCACTGAACAGAAAGCTATGGAGAAAAAACTGCAAAGCCTTCGCCATAGATTGTCCGAACTGGAGCGTCTTATATCTAAGCTGTATGAGGAAATGGTGCTTGGAGATATCCCTCGTGAGATGGTCTTGGACATGATGGATAAGTACAAAAAGGAGCAAAAGGAAAAGTCAATACTGGCGGCACAGCTTGCCGAACAATTAACCCACTCACAGGAAGTCGAGCATGACATCCGTGAGTGGGTTTCTCTTATCCAAGGTTCAAAAGACATCGAAAGGCTTGACCGTGAACTGCTCATCAAGCTGGTGGAGAAAATTGTGGTCGGGCAAAAATCCATGGTGGATGGAGTAGAACGGCAAGAAATCACCATTATCTACAACCTTGTGGGGCGGATTGATTGACCGCCCTTTTGCAAGGATACCCTGGACGATACTCGGGATGTGATGGTAAAAATATAATTAGGGCAACCATGCCAATAACAGCGAGGTTGCCCTGATTTTATGAAAACAAGTAATTAACTAAAATTGTATTGTTCCTAATAATGCAAGTATACCTGAAGAGATAAGACTCCCAGTTGCACCTGTTGCCAAATCTTTGAGTAAACGCAAGGATTTTTGAATAAGTGTTGGATTTTGTTTTTGTTCAACTGCTTCAATTGTGTCTTTAATTATTGTTTTTGCATTTTCGGTATTGTTGCTAAAAGTTGTTTCAAACTGAGGCAAATCCGTATACTCTTGAACCTCTTTTAAAACTTTTAACACCTTTTCGTAATCAAAAGATACCGAATTAAGCATTTCTTGTGAAGAGTTAGATGAATTTTGTTGTATTTGAATACCATTTGCGTTATCACCAATAAGTATTGTTGCACCATTTTCACCAGCTGATTTTAGTGCTGCAATAAGTTCATTATGCCTACGTAGCTCTTCGGTTTCTTTTTTTTCACGTGTTTGGGTAATATTTTGAATTAGTTCATCTTGTTCACGTTGAAAATGAGCCATTTGATCTTGTATTGGATTTATTCTTGGTAAATTATCAAGAATGTTAGAATTAATTTTAAGTTTCGAAAAATCAAAATCATTCATTCTTTTATCCTCCTATATTTTTAATTAAGGTTGCTTTTTTATTAACTATGAGGTGAAAACTTCAAAACATTCGAAGGGCATTTTCTAAATCAATTATTTTTTTTTGCGAGTTATAGTACTCAGTGGAAAAAAGCACCACTTTTGACACATCTTCTTTATTTTTCAAACAAGCAATATCTAAAGTTATACATTCACCTTCTGAACACATAATTTTTTCTATTAATTTATAATGATTGTATATAGCTGCCGCAGTTAATACAATAAATCTTCCTGGAAATATGTGATGCTCTTTCTTTAAGATGCTACAGATTTCTTTTGCATGGATTTTTATATAACACTCCAAATCAGCTTTCTCTTTGTCAGAAAGTGGTGCCAAGTACATTTGATTGAATATACTGAAGTTATCAATGCGATGTTTTAGTTCTTCTATGGCATCTTCTTCTGAACTGCCACGTGTATGCTCTCGACCATTAGCAACATCATTAATATATGCAACGAAAGAACGTTCTGGGGGTGCATTTTTATCTTTTTTCACTGAGATACTGTAATCTTTATATTGGGTTATCATATGAGCCTCCTTTTTGTAAGTTTATAATTTTGTGTATTGAAGGGATTTGCAAATTTGTATCAATAGTATTCGACACTCGTCTTCATTTGGAAAAGAGTTGTTTCCGCAATCACAGATTAAAGAATTTAGCTTTTCTAAAGTTTTATGTAAGGAACTCGGTGCGTAAAGAAATATTTGGGCATAACACTTTTTGTAGTTGTCAGATATACCCAAGGTGACTATTTCACGTGAAGTGATTGATATGTAGTCTTCAATTATGGTTAGTCCACGTTGCTCTAAAATTTCTAATCTTTTCATTTTGGAATGATGAATACTATTGATGATTGATGTTATAATGGGAGAAATAATTGCTACTGCCAAAGCTATCCAAGCAGCGACTGCACTCCAATCAAGTGTATTGGTTGTAGATACTTCATTCATTTATACAATCCTCCATCTAATTATTATAAAAGTTTGACAAATTCAACATATTAAATAATTATACTCTTATTATTTAAATATTTCCAGTAAACATATTATAAATATATAGCTATTCCTCCCTTCTTATGGTAATGTGTTGTGTTTGAAAGGCAGGTGATGAAAATGCAGAAAAAGAAGAAAATACTCAGCGAGCTGTACAATGGTAATATCGTGCCACAGTCAAGACCTATCCCAAAAGACAGCAAATATCGAGAAGTACAAATGAAACTCAGTGACTTAGAAGATGCCATTAATCAAAAACTTACGGTAGAGGACAAGAAATTGTTTGATGAGCTGTTGTCTGCTTGCAGTGATCTTAGCACAGCAAACGGGGAAGAATGTTTTACCATCGGTTTCCGCTTGGGAGCAAAAATGATACTGGAAATATTCGAAAAAGATGACGAGCTTTTAGACCTAAAAGAGGTTTAAAAGCTCGTCATTTTTATACTCAACGGAGGGCGTATCGTGAAAAAGGTACGCCCTAAATCTATTTTACAGGGAGGTGATTGTTTTTGTTTATATGGGATTTTATCTTGGGCGATGTTATGGATCAGCTCATTGATTGGGTGTATGGTCAGATGATTGGCTTTCTCGGCAACTTCTTTTCGCAGATGGGAAATATGGGCGTGGAACTTTTTGAGATGAGTTGGGTACAGAGCATCGTGCTGTTCTTCTCCTACCTTGCGTGGTCGCTCTATGTGGTAGGGCTTGTCGTGTCTTGCTTTGAAACAGGCATTGACTACCAAAACGGAAAAGGCAGCATCAAGGAATCAATGATTGATGCCCTCAAAGGGTTTATGGCTGTTAGTCTTTTCACCGTTGTACCCATACGGCTGTTTGAATTATCGGTCAATCTGCAAAGCAGCTTAACGGCAGGTATCACAGGCTATGGAACAAGCTTTGGTGAGGTGGCAAATGAAATTATTTCAGGACTCTCCACAAGCGGCATTGACAGTGCAATGGGTTCCGGTGTCTTTGGAGGTCTATCGGCAATTACAAACCCAATTCTAATGCTGTTTATTATCATTATGATGGGATATGCAGTCATTAAAGTGTTTTTTGCCAACCTCAAGCGTGGTGGTATTTTGCTTATCCAAATTGCCGTAGGCAGTCTATATATGTTTTCTGTTCCGAGAGGATATTATGACGGATTCATTCAGTGGTGCAAACAAATTGTAGGACTCTGTCTTACAACATTTTTGCAAGCCACAATTTTAACGGCAGGACTTATGGTGCTGAAAGACCATTGCTTGTTAGGACTTGGTCTTATGCTTGCAGCCGGAGAGGTTCCGAGAATTGCCGGTGCCTTTGGACTGGATACAAGCACTAAGGCAAATATGATGAGTGCGGTTTATACTGCACAAGCAGCCGTCAATACCACAAGAACTGTGGTTCAAGCGGTAGCACCAAAATAAACATGGAAAGGAATTGCCTATGAAAATCATATATGTAGTATCTCCCTATGCCGGAGATATTGAAAAGAATACAGAATTTGCAAAGACTGCGTGTCGCTTCGTTATGAATGAGGGACACGCATTTTTTTGTCCTCATCTTCTATACCCCAATATTTTAGATGAGCAAAACCCCCAGCAAAGGCAGCTCGGTTTGGATATGGGACTTGCCATGCTTCAAAACTGTAATGAGTTATGGTGTTTCGGAGATCACATCTCCTATGGCATGATGGCAGAAATTGAAGAAGCCCAAAGACTGTCCATTCCCACCCGCAGAGTGATGGAACAAGAGCAAAGCTTTCATGTTGGCGAAGTGAGGAATAACGCTCCCCGAATGGAAATGGGTACACTCTGATGATGACCATGGGGAGCCTCTTCGATGGCATCGGTGGCTTTCCCTTGGCAGCTATCCACAATGGAATTACTCCTGTGTGGGCAAGTGAAATTGAAAGCTTCCCCATCGAAGTAACAAAAATAAGATTTCCAGATATGCTCCATGTCGGGGACATCACAAAGCTAAACGGAGCAACACTTCCTCCGGTGGACATCATCTGCGGTGGCTCGCCGTGCCAGGACTTATCTGTTGCAGGCAAGCGAGCAGGACTTGAGGGAGAGCGTTCCGGCTTATTCATGGAGCAAACAAGACTGGTAAAGGAGATGAGAAATGCAGATGAGAGACGAGGTATCCCAGCTCACCTTATTCGACCAAGATACATGGTGTGGGAAAATGTCCCCGGAGCTTTCTCAAGCGCCGAGGGTGAAGATTTCAGGGCGGTCATCGAAGAAATTATCCGAATTAAGGACAGCACCTGTCATGTTCCTCGACCTGACGGAGGGCGTTGGCAATCTGCTGGGGTTGCCATATTGGGAAATGAATTCAGCTTGGCTTGGCGTGTCCTCGATGCTCAATACTGGCGAGTCGCCCAACGCCGTCGTAGAATCTTCCTTGTCGCAGATTTTGGAGGACTCACCGCACCCGAAATATTATTTAAGCAAGACTGCTTGTTTGGGGATACTGCGGAGAGCAAATGCGAGGGATAAGGAACTTCCACCACAGCTTAAATATGCTTTGGAAATTCAGTCAGGGCTATTTCAATCCAAGGAATTAAATCAGAAAGAAAAGATTGGCTTTGACGGATATGCCGGCGATGTGACAGGACAAGTAGCCGCTACACTCGGCACAAACTGCGGAGGCAGTACAGGGCGAAACGGAGTCATAGAACCTACCATCTGCCTGTGCGATCAAGGCGGTGATCGCATGGATGTGTGCGAAAATGTCACAGGAACCCTCAGAGCTTCTATGGGTGGTAATCAGCCAATTGTTATGGCTACACAGCAAGGTGGTGCTGAAATTGCCGAGGGTGTATGCCCAACCATTACAGCCAGTGCAGGCATGAGTGGTAACAATCAGCCGGTGCTATTTGATAACCACGGAAAAGATTGCAGATACAACGGACCACTTCATGTAGCACCTACTGTGGCAGCTACCTATGGAACCGGCGGCAATAATATCCCACTTTTGTCCCAGCCACTTGCCTTTAGTCTTGACAGTAAAGATAGTAATTCTATGAAATCAAGCAACCCCATATCGGGCTGCAGAGAAACAGACAAGTCACGAACCCTCGACACCTCAAACCCCGATCCGAGCAAAAATCAAGGTGGCGTTGCAATCTTACAGCCGCAGGAAAGCTACTGTATTGCCGCTAACACCATAGACCGCCAGCCACAGAATGGTGGAAACGGACAGGGTGTGCAAAGAGATATCAGCTACACCCTAACCACCTCCGACATTCATGCAATCTATACGCCCGAACCTTACCAAGAGGTAGTTGGTGCATTAATGGCTCGTGACTACAAGGGAGTCAATACCGTTTATGTCAACCAAGACAAATGCATCGTGGATAAAACCTACCAAGAAACGGTGGGAGCCTTGTGCAATGGAGATTACAAGGGCATCGGCAATCAGTATGTCAGCCAAGATAAGTGCATCATTGATGATTGCTCTGCTGTGTTTGGTGGAACAGGCTATGCCGATTTTGATGAGGGCATCAGCACACTTAGAGCCAGTGGAGGAACCAACGGAGGTGGTAGCGAAAACCTTGCCGTGAAGCAAAACCTCGTGCGCAGGCTCACCCCTTTGGAGTGCGAAAGGCTGCAAGGCTTTCCCGATGGTTGGACTAAAATCCCCAAAGCCGCCGACAGTCCACGATACAAGGCTCTCGGTAACAGCGTAGCAATTCCATGCGTTGATTTCGTCATGCGTGGGATTGCATATTTTTTGAAAAAGCAAAAGGAGGAAACCTAATTGGAATATCTATACCCGGACAATCTAAAAGCAAAGGCAACTCTGTGGCTGTGGGAGCTGCGTGACATTGGCATCATTGCCATCGGCTTGCTTATTTCTGTCTTTGCGTTCTCGCAGACAGGACTGCTACTGCCCATAGTCATAACTGCCGTCTATGCTTTTTTGTCAATTCGATTTGAGGATGTGAGTATCCTCGACTTTATAAAATATGCTATGGCTTTCTTTTTTCTAAAGCCACAAAACTACGAATGGAGGTCAGCCAATGAGTAAAAATGAGAAAGGCTCGGTATCTACGCAAAGTCTTATGAACATTGAACGCATCACCGATTACAGCCTTGGCACTCCCAATGGGGAACTGGTGTACTTCATTATTCACCCCACAAATATCTCTGTTTTATCGGAAAGCAGTGTGGCAGCAAGGATTTATTCGCTTATGAATGTGATGAAAGGCATTGCGGAAATTGAGATCCTGTGCCTTAATTCCAAGGAAAACTTTGACGATAACAAGGCATTCCTTCGTGAGCGTATGGATGAAGAAAGCAATCCCATTATCCGAAAACTACTATTGCAGGACAGTCAAAACCTTGACCGAATGCAGGTACAGATGGCAACGGCAAGAGAGTTTTTAATCATCATTCGTCTAAAAAGCGAAAAAGAAAGTGATGTGTTTTCCTACCTCTCCCGAATTGAGAAGAACCTCAAAGACCAAGGGTTTACCACAAGGCGAGCCAATAGTGCCGACATCAAGAGAATCCTCGCCGTCTACTTTGAGCAAAATGTAACATCCGATAGGTACGAGGACTTTGACGGAGAGCGCTGGGTTATCTTGAATGAATAAGGGGCTGGCAAACGGCAAGTTAGAAAGACTCGCCCTAATCAATCAATTTAGAAACTTTAACACTCCCATATTTCGGGCAACACTAAGTTGTTAATAATTGTTGGATTATTATCATCTCCTGTGCCAATTATAATCTTTTTAATATGCCATTTTGATAACAAATCATTGATTAGATTAGTCACTTGTGTACTTTTTGATGATCTTTTGCTCCAATGCAATCGCTCTTCCTTTTTGTAATCTAATAAATGTAGAGAGTTTCCACATTTATGGGCAAATACACTGTAGATGGGTTCTTTACTTTTGTAGAAAATTGTTAACGCAAACGATGGTTGTAATGGATTGAGGTAAATTGTTGCCAATGCCTCATCTTCCCAATCGTCATTAGTAAGCATTATGGCCACGCATTCATCAATGGTTCGGGATATACTATTTCTATGGATTTCGCAATATTCGATTGGTAATGGTTCGTCAATTAAAGCAACTTTAATATTTTTTCCTAATCTTAAGACCTCTTCTAAAGCCATATCAATCCATGCATCCATTGGTTTATCTAACAGCTGATATGTTCTTTCAAAGGCAATTTTTCCGTTTGTCCATTGAAATACTATTTTCATTCCAACTATATTGTCAATAGCACCATACACATTTATTGTGGCTAATACATTTGGAGAATCTTTCTTGCATTCAGAAACAAAGCTTTCCCAATCAAGTTTATATTTTGTCAATTTATCTACACTTAAATCTAAATGTTTTGAGGCTGTATATTGATTTGGGCGATGATGAGCATCATGTTCCTGAACGCATAATACGGCTATGTTTTCATCCACAGTGTTGCTGCTATCACCATCCAAGTGATGAAAGTTTAGTCCTACCCCAAACTGCTTGCAGACACAACAGGCATAGGCATTTTTTTCTAATAATCGATTTTTCATGGCATCCGATAGATTTTTTCGTCCCACAACAGCACCTTCTTAACAGTATTGTTTTGTTAAATTTAATTAAAAGTATACCACTCACATTTGAATTTGTATATGAATTACCCAAGACCGCTTACAAAATAAGCGGTTTTTCCTATATCCAAAATCAAAAAAGAAAGGAAAAAAACTCATGGTAAGAATAAAAAAGCCCCAATCTCCACCGCATCAGGATACCAAAATCAAAGCCTACTTGGATATGATTGCCCCATCGGTGGTGAAATTCAACACCGATCACTATATCTGCGGCAACACTTTTCGATGTGTTTATGCTCTGCGAGAATACCCCACAGCCACATCGGAACAGGCAATCCTTCGCCACCTTGGGGAGAAAGACGGAGTAACCTTGCGTATCTATACAAGGCAAGTAACCGCCAACGAGGAAAAGAGAATTATCCATAATGCAACCAACAAGAACCGTATGAAAAGCAGCAACACCAATGACCTAAAGGAAACGGTAACCGCCGAAAGCAATCTGCAGGATGTGGTAACAATGGTTTCTACCATGCATCGAAATCGAGAGCCACTCCTACACTGTGCTGTTTACATTGAACTAACCGCCAATGACTACGACAGTCTAAAGCTGTTGCAGACCGATGTGCTGACCGAGCTTGTTCGCAGTAAGCTCAATGTAGACAGACTATTGCTCCGTCAGCAACAAGGCTTTTTATGTGTCGGCCCATCGGGACGAAATGTCTTTGGTAATCAATATGAAAGAGTGTTACCCGCATCCTCTGTTGCCAACCTTTACCCCTTTAACTATTCGGGTAAGACCGACAGTCACGGTTTTTACCTTGGGCGAGATAAGTTTGGCTCAAATATCCTTGTAGATTTCGATAAGCGTGATGATGATAAGACGAACCCTTGTATCTTGATTTTGGGCAACTCAGGGCAAGGCAAAAGCTATCTCCTAAAGCTAATTCTGTGCAACATCTTGGAAAGTGGTAAAAGCATAATTTGTCTTGATCCCGAACATGAGTACATCGACCTTTCCGAAAACTTAGGCGGTTGTTTTATTGACTTAATGAGTGGGCAGTATATGATTAACCCTCTTGAACCGAAATCGTGGGATGACGGCAGCTCAGTTCATGACAAGGATGCTCCTATTACATTTAGGCAAGCAACAAAATTAAGTCAGCACATTTCTTTTTTGAAGGACTTTTTCCGTTGCTATAAGGATTTTAGTGATAAGCATATTGATGTCATTGAAATTATGCTTAGCAGACTTTACACCAAATGGAACATCAGCGACAGCACCGATTTTTCTACCCTTGAACCCAAGAACTACCCGATATTATCAGATCTCTATGCTCTCATTGAGGAAGAATACCAGGGGTATGATAGCAACAAGCATCAGCTTTACACAGCAGATTTATTGCAAGAAATTCTCCTTGGACTGCACTCTATGTGCATGGGAGCAGAAAGCAAGTTCTTTAATGGCCACACCAATATCACCTCAGACCGCTTCATTGTGTTTGGCGTGAAAGGCTTACTCCAAGCAAGTAAAAATGTGAAGAATGCTTTGCTTTTTAATGTGCTGTCTTTTATGTCGGATAAGCTACTCACCGAGGGCAACACCGCCGCCGCCATTGACGAAATGTATTTATTCTTAACCAACACAACAGCAATCGAATATATTCGTAACTTTATGAAACGAGTGCGTAAAAAAGAGTCCTCTGTAATTCTGAGCAGTCAGAATTTGGAGGACTTTAATATTGAGGGAATTCGTGAGCTGACAAAACCTTTATTCTCTATCCCTACCCACCAATTCTTGTTTAATGCCGGAGCAGTTGATGCCAAATTCTATATGGACACCTTGCAGCTTGAGGAAAGCGAGTACAAGCTCATCCGTTTTCCACAGCGTGGAGTGTGCCTCTATAAATGCGGTAATGAGCGATACAATCTTGCTGTTCACGCACCAGAGTATAAGGAAAAGCTATTCGGCAAGGCGGGTGGTAGGTAATGGCGGCCATATCGGGAACCCTCATTGCCAAAGCAACTCTCACGGCTCTTAGTAATGAGAAACTGCGAAAAGGAATAACTTGGACACTTGGTCTTGTTGTGTCGCCTGTTATTTTAATTATTGTTTTAATCTGTGGACTGCTCTCCGGCACTGCTGACCATAACAATACCGCTGTTGGTTTGTGCTTCGAGGGCGGTGTAATTTCGGGTAATGTTCCCGAGGATTACAGAGGATACATTGAGGATATGCGTGGCAGCTTTACACTCTTAGATGGCACGATTGCCTCGGTGAATAGCGAAATGGAAGATGGAGATAGCCTGGACTCGGTAAGAGTTAAGGCTATTTTTTATTCTCTGTTTTTCGGCTCTGAAAGGCCATCAAGGTTGGAGCATAGGCAGTTTGTGGATTGCTTTGTTACCTACGAGGAACGCACAAGGACAGTCACAACCACCAATGCAGACGGCAATGAAACCACCGAGGAAGAAACCTATATCGTGGCAGTTCCCATCAAGGAACTGCCCGTGGTGTATTCAAACATCTCACAAGCAATGGGTGTAACATCTACCTTTGAAAATAAAACTAACGCTACTGAAATTTATTATAGAGTTCTTTATGGAAGACCAGCTCCGACCTATGGCTCAGAATTTGATGAATGGTCAAACGGACTTCCTCTGTCGTCTGCACCGTTTATAGGCGCAGACGGTTTCTGCTCACCGTTAGGTGAGAGTTGGCGTTCTATGGTCACCAGTGAGTTTGGCTACCGCAAAGACCCCTTCACAGGAAAGAGTGCCGGGCATAGCGGAATTGACTTAGGCGCACCGAAAGGCACTCCAATTTGCTCCGCTTTAGATGGAACAGTCTATGTAGTTCGCCACTCTACTACGGGCTATGGCTACCATGTGATGGTGGATCATGGCGGTGGTTTTATAACTTTATATGCCCACTGCTCCAAGATTTTGGTAAGCGAGGGGCAACAAGTAAAGGCAGGTGACAAAATTGCAGAAGTAGGAACCACAGGCAGAAGTACAGGCAATCATCTCCACTTTGAAATTCGAATCGGTGGAGAAAAACAAAACCCAAGAAGTTATTTACCGTAAGGAAAGGATGATTTTATGTTATCAACCAAAGCTGTTTTTGAAAGAAAGTTGTCGGCAATAGATGCCAAGCCTTGTGTTATTGAAGCCATTGAGGAAATGGATCACGAGAGATTTGAGAATTTCTGTGATAATCTTCTTTGTGATGAACAGTTTATTGCAGACCGAAAAGAGGATATGTTTGTGGACTCGGCGGGTGTAGTCCATGGACTTTTAGCAATGGACACCGAAAGCGGTGACGGAGTTTTAATCGACAGCCAAGGCTATGATTACGCTCGCTACACAGCATTCATGCCCAATATCAAGGAGTATGTAGACAAGCAAATCTCACTGGTGGTGGAGCAGATTGTAAAAGATGCAATCGAAATGTCTGTTGAATGTGACTATTCCTTTGACTGTGATGGTGCAGAAAAGCATTACGGATTGCCCATTACTGAGAACAATGGTATTGGTGCAATCCTACTCCGAGAACTCCAAAAGCGAGAAGAATTTTCAGATATTGAGGTGGAAGATGATGTCTTTTATCTCAAGCTCAAAGATGAATTTAAGCAAGAGCAAGCTGTGTCAGAACCAACACTCAGTATGTAAAAAGGAGAGAAAAGCAATGAAAGAAAATATGATTAAGGTTGTAAAAATTGAGGTCGGACAGCCTCCTGTGGTCAAGAAAATTGAGAATACTCTCGATGGCTTGCAAAAGGAAGTCGAGGGAAATATTGAGTGCGTTTATCTTGATGATGGCTGTCTTGCCATTATCAATGAAGAAGGAAAATTAAATGGAATGGACCCTAACCGCAGACTCGAAAACGATATTATCTGCGGTCCTTTTTTTATTTGTGGCGATGATGGAGAAAACTTTGGCTCTCTAAGCGAGGAACAAATCGCAAAATACTCTCAGAAATTTGCGGATATTCCTACATTCACAGGTCAAGAACCTGAGCTTGAACCCAGAGCAACTATCGTTGGTTTTGATTTTTTGGGAGGTATGTAATGATGAAGAAAGAAAGTATTTCCGTACAAATGGAATCCGAAAAGCTAAAAGCAACCAAGCGGTATATGGAGAAGAAAGATGTCTCCATAGAACAGGAACTTGCTGATGCACTGGTGAAACTCTACGAAAAATATGTGCCTGTCGCTGTCCGTGAATACATTGACGAAACCACCGAGGACAGCAAACCCCAGACAAAAACTAAGAAACCCAAAGTGGAAGAACAGCCTATCCGAGAAAGCACAATATAATTAAACAGCGTGCTCCCTCGTGTTGCCCACTGTCTGCCCCTGTGTGC
>DCDZ01000021.1:26877-49795 GCA_002316675.1 Tyzzerella sp. UBA1042 | reverse complement strand
GATTGCAGCATTATTTCTTACAAAACAGGTACGGAGCAAACCGTCAGCCTCGTTTGAAACACCATTCGCGCTGCCAAAGAAAAAGAAGTGGTCACCGCAGAGCTGCAGCTCCACAGTGACCAAGGGTTTCAATATACCTCACACGGCTATTGCAACCTAGCCAAAGAATACGGCATAACACCGTCATTGTCAAGGCGCGCAAACTGTTATGATCATGCTATGGCTGAAAACTTCTTTGGCATTTTAAAATCAGAGTGCATTAACCGCCAGAAAATCCATGATTTTGACATGGCTAAATCTTTGAGTGATGAGTATGTCTACTTTTACAATCATGAAGATATCCAACTTAAAACAAAACTGATACCAATGGAAGTTCGGTGCCAGCCTGCTTCATTCCTTTTCCTTGCATTAGGAGGAATTTTTTGTACTGTCCGTACATTCTGGGGCAATTCAGTTCAATTTTTATAGGGGGGCTTTTTCCCTGGTCTGATGGTCCTAAATGAATAACGGCACAAACTATTTGAAAACCTCACTGCTTTTCCGCCTTCAACTGATAAATACAATCCACCCGCTCCGCTATGGTTGGCGGCAGAGAATCTCCCGTCAAAATAATATCCATATAATCGGGCCGGCGGTTTAACAATTCGTCCAACTCCCCAGCGGACAAAAAGCCTTCCTTAATGCACTCCAAAACACCATCCAGCAAAAGCATTTCGCATTCCCCTGTGTCTACAATTTTCCTCGCAAAATTAAAGGCATTTTTCACCTCGCTGCTGATTTCCTTGCGGGCAGATTCGTCAATTTCCTCTTCTACCCGGTTTTTTTCAAAGCGAAATATACGAAAGTCTGGCTCCAGCTTTTTTAACAGTTCAATTTCCTTGCTGTTATGATAATCCATAAATTGAATCATCACAACCCGCAAATCATCACCAATGGCTCTTAAACCTCTGCCTACTGCCACACAGGTTTTCCCTTTGCCTGCGCCATAATAAACGCAAATCTGTCCATGTCTCACTTTATTCAACTCCTGCTATTCTTCGGTAGTTTCCTCAGCTTTTTTCTCGTCCGTATGGGGAATTTCAATTTTGGAAACAGAAACCTCGTAGGCAATTCTCTCTTCAATCTTCTCGCCGATTTTCTTCTGATAGGTTCTGCTTTGCACCCTGCCCCATACCTTAATGTTTTCTCCTACCTTTAAATTTGCCATATATCTGGCATTGCGCCCCCATACAATGCAGGGAATGTAATCGGATTTATTATATGCACGATTGACTGCGATTAAAACATCTGAAATTTCCCGGCCAAAAGGCGTCTTTCTATAAATTGGCTCTTTACAGATAAATCCATTCAGGAAAATTTGATTCTGATTTTTCCTTTCTTCCTCGGATGTAAGGCAGATTTCCCTTGCAAAAATTGTAAGTACCAACCGATTTTTTTTGCTATTGTAATTATTATAGCTGCGGAGCTGCCCCAATACATCCACATAAGTATCAATTTTAAGCTGACTCTTGTCAATCAATCTTTCCGAAACAGTGACCGGAAGGATGTCAGCCTGATCACTAAGACGCTCAGATGCTATTTTAAATGTATAGAAGCCCTCTCCATAAACCTCGTGGCTAAATACACATTCTTCCACAATTTTACCGGAAATGGCAACACTGTTGTTTTCCGGCAACCCATCCATATGCATCGCTTTCTCCCCTTTTCTATGCCGGTTTAACTTTTGCCGGCAATGCTTCCTTCTGTATTTCAGTTTACGCAAAAAAACAAACCTTTAGAAGTCCGTATTTGAAAAAACTATGCAAGGCCTCCTTAAGGTAGGTTCTCTGTTGTCCTAGCCATACTCATGTTAGTTTTCGGAAATATTTTTGTGGTTACTAAAAATAAATCCTATTTTCACACAATCAATCGCTATAACCATAGTATATTCTTTCGTTCTATATAGTAACGGTTCCCCACTTTTTTTCACAATGACCGCATCTACCTTTTTGTCGTTTGCTAACCAATAACAGAGGAAGTAAAAATCTTCATCCCGGCGCACTGCCCACTCCGTATCCAAAAGAGGCTTTAAAAAGAGATCGCCCTCGCAGTGAAATAAATCTGCCACTCTTTTACTTGCCTGTAAAAAATCCTGTATTGGTTCTTTTCTTTTAGCCATACCTTCCTCCATTCGCCAGAAATCTTATATTCTTATGGTAATGATTTCTAAACCACTTGTCAATATAAACATTTCTTTTGTGCATAAACCTTTTCCCTCCATTATAACAAAAAAGACAGGAAATATCAAAAAAATCGATACTCCCGTCTTTTTCTATTTTTTAACCTTTTTCTATAATATCCTTCAAATATTGACCGGTATAGGATTTTTTCACCCGGCAGATCTCCTCCGGCGTACCCTTGGCAATCACCATGCCGCCTTTATCGCCCCCTTCGGGGCCCATATCAATGATGTAATCCGCAGTTTTAATCACATCCAGATTATGTTCAATCACCACAATTGTATTGCCGCCTTCCGCCAGCTTTTGTATGATTTGCACCAATTTATGCACATCTGCAGTATGCAGCCCCGTAGTGGGCTCATCCAAGATATACATGGTGCGTCCCGTGCTTTTTTTGCTCAACTCCGTTGCCAGCTTTACCCTTTGGGCCTCACCCCCGGAAAGGGTTGTGGAGGCTTGCCCCAGCTTCACATAGGATAACCCTACATCATAAAGGGTTTGCAGCTTTGTCTTAATGCGGGGAATATTTTCAAAAAAGGCCAAAGCCTCCTCCACCGTCATCTCCAATACATCGGAAATACTTTTTCCCTTATATTTCACCTCTAAGGTTTCACGGTTGTATCGCTTCCCTTGACAAATTTCACAAGGCACATAAATATCCGGTAAAAAGTGCATTTCTATTTTAATAATGCCGTCGCCGCCGCAGGCTTCGCATCGTCCGCCCTTCACATTAAAGCTGAATCTGCCCTTTTGATAGCCTCTCATTTTCGCCTCTGTGGTTTGGGCATAAACATCACGAATCATATCAAAAACACCGGTATAGGTGGCAGGATTGCTCCTTGGTGTGCGCCCGATGGGCGACTGGTCGATATTGATCACCTTGTCCAGCTTTTCCTGCCCAAGCATATCCTTGTGGAGACCCGGGCGAAGCTTTGCTCTGTTCAAGTCTCTGGCCAAACGCTTATATAATATTTCGTTGACCAAAGAACTTTTTCCCGAGCCGCTGACTCCCGTTACACAGGTAAATATGCCCAAGGGAATGTCCACGTCTATATTCTTCAAATTATTTTCTCCGGCGCCTTTGATTTTCAGCACCTGATCGGGCACAAAGGCCCTGCGCTCCCTGGGCACTTCAATTCTTTTTCTGCCGCTGAGGTAATCTCCCGTCAGAGAACGCCCGCAAGCCATAATGTCCTCTACGCTGCCCACGCAAAGCACCTCGCCGCCGTCCTTTCCCGCACCGGGGCCGATATCCACAATGCAATCTGCCGCATACATGGTGTCCTCATCGTGCTCCACCACAATCAGTGAGTTCCCGATATCCCGCAGATGCTGCAGGGATTTCAGCAGCTTGTCGTTGTCCCTCTGATGCAGGCCGATGCTTGGCTCATCCAATATATAAACAACCCCCACCAAGCCGGAGCCTATTTGGGTGGCAAGGCGAATTCTTTGCGCCTCTCCTCCGGAAAGGGTGCCAGCCGCCCGGGCCAAGGTTAAATATTCCAAGCCTACATCCATCAAAAATCCGATTCTGGCATTGACTTCCTTTAAAATCCGTTGGGCAATCATTTCCTCCCGTTCATTTAAAACAAGGGTTTGGAAGAATTTTTGAATTTCCGCCACGGAAAGCTGGGTCAATTGGGAAATATTTTTGCCGCCTACGGTAATGGCAAGAACCTCGGGACGAAGACGCTGTCCGTGGCAGTCGGGGCATTGAATATTGGTCATATATTCTTCATATTCTCCCCGCATACCCTCGGAGGTTTCATTATAGCGGCGCTGCAAATTGGGAATCAAGCCGTCAAAGTCATAATCATACGTACCGGTACCCCGATAATTAGAATAGGTAATGCGCAGTTTTTCCCCGCCTGTCCCGTAAAAAATAATTTTTTTGATTTTCTCAGGCAATTCACGAAAAGGTGTATCCAAAGAAAATCCATACCGATCTGCCAAAGCTTCAAAAAGCACCCGTCCCATGCTGTCCTTTGCGGAAATGGAGTTATATCCTGGGGCAACAATAGCCCCTTTTGCAATGCTAAGGCTGTCATTGGGCACAATGAGGTTCTCGTCAAACTTCATCTGCATCCCCAAGCCGGTACAGGTGGGGCAGGCGCCGCTAGGATTGTTAAAGGAAAACAACCGAGGCTCAATCTCCATTAAATCAATGCCGCAATCCGGGCAGGAAAAATTCTGGCTGAAAACCAGTTCATCCTCTCCTTGGTTCACATCTACAATCAAAAGCCCCCCTGTCAGGGAGGTTACCGTTTCTATGGACTCTGTCAAGCGTTTTTGCATCCCCTCTTTGACCACCAAACGGTCAACCACGATTTCTATGGTATGCTTTTTGTTTTTTTCCAACTCAATTTTTTCCGAAAGGTCATATAAATGCCCGTCCACCCGCACACGTACGTATCCGCTTTTTTTTGCATCCTCCAAAAGCTTCATATGCTCGCCCTTGCGCCCGCGCACAACAGGGGCAAGAAGCTGCAGCTTGCTGCGTTCAGGCAATCCTGCAATACGGTCAACAATCTGGTCTATGGTCTGCTTTTTGATTTCCTTGCCGCACTTGGGGCAATGGGGAATGCCGATTCTGGCATAAAGCAAACGCAAATAATCATAGATTTCCGTCACCGTTCCCACCGTGGAACGGGGGTTATGGCTGGTTGTTTTTTGATCTATGGAAATAGCGGGGGAAAGCCCTTCGATCAAATCAACGTCGGGCTTTTCCATCTGCCCCAAAAACTGGCGGGCATAGGAGGACAAAGATTCCACATACCGCCGCTGTCCCTCTGCGTAAAGAGTATCAAAGGCCAGGGAGCTTTTCCCCGAGCCGCTGACCCCTGTGAATACAACCAATTTATCTCTTGGTATGGTCAGGTCTACATTTTTTAAATTATGCTCCCTGGCCCCCCGAATTACAATTTTATCCTTCATAGTTCCTCCTAAAAGCAAGGTTTTTCATTCATCCTTCATTTTTTTTAACTCCAAAACCTTATCCCTAAGCTCGGCGGCCCGCTCAAATTGAAGTCCCAAAGCTGCCTGCTTCATTTCTTTCTCCAGCTTTTGAATCAGCTGTTTCAGTTCCTCTTTGCTCATGGATTCCGGGTCTTTATCCAAGCCAAACCGCTGTTTTTCTGTTACGTTTTTGCTGATTTTGATAATATCATGAACCTTCTTTTGAATGGTTTGCGGCGTAATTCCATGGGCCTCATTATATGCTTCCTGAATGCCCCGGCGGCGGTTGGTTTCTTGAATTGCCCGGTTCATGCTCTCCGTCATGACGTTGGCATACATAATAACACGACCGTCGGCATTTCTTGCCGCCCGGCCAACAGTCTGAATTAACGAGGTTTCCGAACGTAAAAAGCCTTCTTTGTCCGCATCCAAAATTGCAACTAAGCTGACCTCGGGAATGTCTAACCCTTCCCGCAAAAGGTTGATACCCACCAAAACATCAAACACATCCATACGCAGGTCACGAATGATCTCCAAACGCTCCAAGGTATCAATATCGGAATGCAAATAACGCACCCGCACCCCCGCTTCACGCATATAATCCGTTAAACGTTCCGCCATTTTCTTTGTCAGCGTTGTCACCAATACCTTTTGTCCCCCATCCGTGGTTTTCTTGACCTCCGAGAGCAAATCATCAATTTGTCCTTCAATGGGACGTACAGAAATTTCCGGATCAAGCAAGCCTGTGGGGCGAATAATTTGCTCCGCAATCTGCTCTGTGTGCTGTTTTTCATATACGGAAGGGGTTGCGGAAACAAACAAAAGCTGATTGATTTTCTCTTCAAATTCCGGAAATTTTAAAGGCCGGTTATCCAGTGCCGAGGGCAGTCGAAACCCAAAATTCACTAAGGTGGTTTTTCTCGATCTGTCTCCTTCATACATTCCCCGAATCTGGGGAATTGAAACATGAGACTCATCGGCAATCATCAAAAAATCATCAGGGAAGAAATCGATCAGTGTAAAGGGTGTGCTTCCCGCCTCTCGCAGGGACAGGTGCCTGGAATAATTTTCAATTCCCGTACAAAATCCCATTTCACGCATCATTTCCAAATCATAATTTGTTCTTTGCTCTAGTCTCTGGGCCTCAAGGAGCTTGTCCTCCCGGCGAAGCTCATCCAACCGCACGGCCAGTTCCGCCTCAATGCGTTGAATGGACACTTTCATTTTTTCCGGAGAGGTTACATAGTGAGACGCAGGAAAAATAGAAATATGCGTTCTTGTTCCTAAAATTTCCCCAGTCACAACGTCAATTTCCGTAATTCGCTCTACCTCGTCGCCAAAAAACTCTACCCGTACGGCGTGCTCCGAGGAACCCACAGGGAAAATTTCCACCACATCTCCCCGCACACGAAAGGTACCCCTTTCAAAGCTCATATCATTTCGGTCATACTGCATCTCCAATAACCCGCGGAGCACCTCATCCCGATCCTTCTCCATGCCGGGACGCAAAGAAAGCATCATGCCATAGTATTCCTCAGGATCGCCCAAACCATAAATGCAGGAAACACTGGCCACAACAATAACATCCTCCCGTTCCACCAAGGCGGCTGTGGCAGAGTGACGCAACTTATCAATTTCATCATTCACAGAGGAATCCTTTTCAATATAAGTGTCTGTGCTGGGCACATAGGCTTCGGGCTGATAATAATCATAATACGACACAAAGTATTCCACCGCGTTTTCGGGAAAAAACTCCTTCAGTTCATTATAAAGCTGGGCTGCAAGGGTCTTGTTATGGGCAACCACCAGCGTTGGCTTTTGCAGCTTTTCAATAATATTTGCCATAGTAAAGGTTTTTCCGCTACCTGTAACCCCCAACAGCGTTTGAAATTTTTTACCCTCTTGAAAGCCCTTTGCCAGCTTTTCAATGGCCTCCGGCTGATCCCCCGTAGGCTTATATTCAGAATGAACCTTAAAATTCATATAATCACCTCCATAAAAATTTATGGCTTACAATAAAAATAGCAGCGTGTCCCTTGATGGAGATTCACTGTAAAAAACAATCGAACAATCAAAAATTTCTTTCAAACAGTATGGCACATACTTGAAATCTGAACAAATTATATCACAAACACTTACAAAAGTACAGCAAAAAGCAAACATTCGTTCTAAATTTCCAGATTTTACAGAAAGTGAATTCTACTTTTTAAAGCAATGATTACACTTTTTTCTTTGAAAAAACTTGAGAAACGATTTTTTGTTTGCTGTTCCTACCTATATTAATAAATATATTTTGTACTATTCCTTGGTTTTTTATATTGAAATTGCATTGGCTTGTTTCTATTCAGGTCAGATCCCAAAAAACCCCATTGAATTGCCGCAAAATGATTTTGCGCAAGCAATGGGGCTTTTCTAAAATCATATTTTTTTCCAAAAACCAAGCTCATAAAATGGCTTATCCTTCTAAAATTTCCCCCTGCGTGGAAATGGTTACCACCTGCCAAGGAAGAAACTTCCCGCTATTTTGCAGTGCTGTCTTTATCGCCATCTCCATTCCGCCGCAGCAGGGCACCTGCATTCTCACAACAGTTACACTTTTAATGTCGTTTTGCATAATAATTTGCTGTAATTTTTGAGCATATTCCACATGGTCCAGCTTAGGACAGCCAATTAAGGTAACTTTATTTTTCATAAATTTGCTGTGGAAATCCCCATATGCATATGCGGTACAATCCGCCGCAATTAATAGGTTTGCTCCGTCAAAATAGGGTGCCTGCACAGGTGCCAGCTGAATCTGTACGGGCCACTGGCGAAGCTGGGATTGCACCTGCCCTGCCACCGGCACTTGCGGATTTTCTTTGGGCCGGAACAGCTGTGGTTGGGTTCCCGGGCAGCTGCATCCATGGCCCTTTGCCGCCATATTTTTCTTTACCGCCGCCTCATCGTAAGGCAGCGCCTCTCGTTCCACAAACTGAATGGCACCTGTGGGGCAAGTGGGCAGGCAATCTCCAAGGCCATCGCAATAATCATCACGAATCAAGGTTGCCTTGCCCTCTATCATGGCAATTGCCCCTTCGTGACACGCTGCCGCACACAGCCCGCAACCATTGCATTTTTCTTGATTTATTTCAATAATTTTTCTAATCATAATAATTCCCTCCAAATATATTAAAAAGTTTTTATTTTTCTTGTTCTTATGGGGAAAGTATACTATAATAAACAAAAAACTTCTGTTGTAAATACAACACAAAGGTGGTTTTTATGAATAATAGTTCTGTTTTAAAAAAATCCCCCCTGTTTTCCGGTATTACACCCGAAGAAATACAAACCATGCTTACGTGTCTCTCTGCCGTTGAAAAAAAATATGCCAAGGGCACATTAATTTTCAGACAAGGAGAAGCCGTAAATAGGATGGGCCTTGTTTTATCGGGGTATATTCACATTTTGAAAGAAGATTTTTGGGGAAATCGTACCATATTAAGTGACATTACCCCTTCCCAAATGTTTGCCGAATCTTTTGCCTGCACCCATACACAAAATATCACCGTAAGCGTCCTTGCTGTGGAACCAACTACTGTTTTATTTATCGATATTGGGCAAATTTTAAACACCTGCACACCGTCCTGTGTATTTCATTCCCGCATCATCCGAAATTTGCTTTCCATTTTAGCAGGAAAAAACATTATGCTCACAGGCAAAATAGAGCATATTACAAAAAGAACCACCAGAGAAAAGCTTTTGTCTTATCTTTCTGCAGAATCCATGAAAGTCGGTTCATCGTCTTTTCAAATCCCCTTTAACCGTCAGCAGCTTGCGGAATACTTGGCAGTTGACCGCAGCGCTATGTCCATGGAGCTGTCTAAGCTGCAGCAGGAGGGCTTTTTAACGTATCAAAAAAATTCGTTTCATTTAAACGATACCTTTCATTAAGAAGGCAAACGCATTGAAGCCTGTTTCCAGAATCCACACCCACTCGTACCAATATGTTCCTACATAATAATGAACGACTGTGCAATACTATTACTGCAACACAAAACACAGTTATTTTTAAGGAGGTAGTTTAAATGAGTGGAGCATCTAGCAGCGGCACAAGCAATAAGATGAACGTACCCGAAGCAAGAGCAGCAATGGAACAGTTCAAATATGAAGTGGCAAACGAAATCGGTGTACCTTTGAAAAAGGGCTATAATGGCGACTTAACATCCGCACAGAATGGTTATGTTGGTGGCTATATGGTTAAGAAAATGATCGAAGCACAGGAAAGAGCAATGGCCGGCAAAACTCAGGGCTAATGTTTCTCAATTTGGCTGATTCTAAATAATCAGCTGATAACTGCTTTGATGTTGCCTCTATAGACCTTGTCTAAGGCAAAAAAAGAGCCTGAAGGATTTTTCCTTCAGGCTCTTTTTCATGCCTTGTTCAATCAATTTAAAATCATACTTATTCCGTAATCCTTACAAAAATAAGGAAATGGCACAGTACACCAAAAGCAACGACATAATGGTATTGACAGCCCGGGCATGGCGAGAAAATAAAATTCTGAATACGGAACCGAAAGCCGCCCAACAAAGATTAAAAAAACAACCGATGGTAGCCAACAAAATGGCAAACCCCAAAAGCTTGAACGGACTATTTTGAAAATACGGCAATATGTAAGCCTCCATGGAAACCATACCATAAATATAAATTTTAGGGTTGATAAATTGCAGCAGCAAGCCCGAAAGAAACCCATTCTTTACTTGTGCCTCCGAAATCTCCGCTGATCTTTTCCAAGTCTTATACGCAAGATACAGCATATAGCCCGCACCCGCCACCAGCATGGGTGTTTTGATTACCGGCATCAGTGCGTTTAAAGCACTGCTTAATACAGTACAAATTACCATAACTGCCATAAACCCCGCCCAGATGCCCAAATTAAAGGGATAGGATTTTTTTAGCCCCACACGCCCTGCATTCGACATAGACATAATATTATTCGGCCCCGGTGTCGCCGTTGTGATTACCGCATACGTTAAAAAATGAATCCATTGAAACACAATAGGTACCTCCGTCAATTTTTCTTTTGTCTGGCTTCCTGCCGGTCTATGGGAGGACGCAATATTTTTAGAAATTTTATATATTGTACTTGTTTTAATACTTAATGTCAATGTTTTTATTTGAAAAATCGTGCATCGACACACTTACTCACAAATACTCTCCAAAATAAATAGTAACTCATTTGAAATCAAACCACTTTATAGTCATTTTTTACGAAACAAAACTCCGTTCTCTCAAAAAAGAAAATGCAGGAGTCCCCTTACGATGCCTTCCTGCATATCCCCCGCCGCAAAAGGATTCCCTCATTTGACGGCAGTTTTTCTTTTCCGTCCAAATAAAAATCTTACTGTTTTTTCTGTATCTATCTCTTGGATGCCCGCAATACCGAAGAAATCCCTGCAAAAACCAAGGAAGCAAGGGGCCAAATTATCCAAGTAATGCCCCAATCGTTTGTATAAAAGCTCCACCCAAGATAAACAGCCGTCACCATGGGCCAGTAAAAGCCCGCAAATTTCGATGCTCTTTTTGACTCCTCCAGTTCCTTCGGCGCAAACTCCCCTTCACGCAGCAGCTGGTCATAGCTGTCCTTGATTGTCCCCGTAGGAATAAAAATATATATCGCAACGGAGAGGGTCGCTAGCAGCAGCACTACAAGGAAGGTCAACATTGAATTGGAAGCCTCAAATAGGCCTGCTATGATCAGCGGTGCGGAGCATAAAATGCAAAGAACAACACCAATTGCCGTGTTTCTAACATATACCGGTTCAAATGCCGCCTGCTTTTCCTTTATAATGCCAACCAAACCATATTCCAGCTCAAAATTACTGTTTTCTAGGTATTGAAAACGCTTCATTTTCGCAGCGCTGGTAATAAATATTACAACGGCTGCTGAAATCATCAATAATAGCATTACAATGCCAATACCGGAGGCGGCTCTTTCCGTCAGCGCCCCATTTTCTTCAGATGCAGCGGATAGCAGGATTAATGCAGCGGGGGAAAGAATACATAATATAACGCCCAACGCCACCCACTTTCCATAAATGACCTTATGGGCTAAAAAATCATTCATTTCCTGCAATGATACCCGTATAACATTTTCCGCCTCATCTGTATCGGAATACACAGTGGCTTCCAGATCATCCTTCAACAGGTAATCTGTTGTCACACCGAAAATTTTTGCAAGATCCAATATACGATTGATATCCGGTATAGCGGCGGCGCTTTCCCACTTAGAGATAGACTGTCTGGATACATTCATTTTTTCCGCCAATTCCTCTTGGGACCATCCATTATTTTTACGCAATAATAAAATTTTGTCTGCCAAAATCATTTTCAATTCCTCCTATGCATCAAATAGCGTTTTTACGATATCGCAAGGCAATGGTACCATAATTTCCGGTTTACATACCATCAATAGTGCTTGAAAATTCTGCAACCAGTGGTTGCACTTTCCCTAAATGCCCTATTTTTGTAGGCTATCCCGCTTTTCTGTTTAAGATGCCACCGCCATACTTTTTCTTTGATCGCTCAAGCAGGCCGTTTGTAACAATCATGTGCTTTCGCATTTTTATCATCCGCTTTTTGACATACGCGCAGTCAAAACAGAAAGAAAATCGTAACACCAACCGCTATTATCAGCCACAACACACCGATTATTTTATCTGCTTTTGATAATTTCTCCTGTTCTATGGCAAGGTATGCACCCATAGCCAGTATTACCCAAAAGGATACCATGCCATCCCCCCATCTTTTTTTATAGGTATGGGTAATTACAGAGTTTTCTATATCAATATCATGTTTATATTGAAAGGTCTCTGTTTCTATATTTGCTCGTTCCTGGACAGGCATTTTCATTTGTAAAAATAATTTATGCAAAATTCCCTCTTGCTTGAGTACTAAGTATTTTTCCCTTCCTTCTTCTAAAATTGTATAGATGTATATGCCTTTTTCTTCATGTACCTTTTCTATAATCGTAAATTCATCAAGATGAATAGAGGTTTTAAAATAATTGAATGATAGAAAAATAACCATGAAAAGCATTACGACACCTAAAATAATCCCACTAATTATCCTTGTTTTTTTATTCTCCCGAATAGGTTTCGTTTTTTTCATCTCTTTACTAATAACAATTGTCATACAAACAATAATGCTTGAAAGCAAATTCATCTACAAACTGCCTCCTTTTCTTTACATAAGGAATGATCCCCTACTCCCATGCATCCCTTATGCAGGCAATCCTTCCGCCAGTCAAAAAGGGAAGTATACAAAGTACAGCTTAGCGGGATGGGGTAAACATTTACATACATCATACATGAAAGCCCAGCCTATTTCAAACAACTTATGTGTCTTTGCAAAAAACCTCCCTTTTTCAGCTACATTTTAATTCACTTTTCAAGCAATCTGCGCCATTTCTTCTTCAGGCCGTAGCATCTTGTATGATCACATAAAAATAAGACCTGTTTAACGTCTATTGTCCAAAGACGAGATATGAGGATCACCTTAACCTTTCTGTAGTCGTATTTTTGTTACACAAAGGGGCCACCTCCTATAAATTTATAATATAAAAACCACCTAAACGCTTGTCTAAGTGGTTATTCTCTGTGATTTTTGCAATGAAAAGAAGCCTCCCAAAATCTTGCTTCTTCCGACGCAGTTCTTTCAAGGGCCATATGTTTTCAGCGGTCATGGAAATATCCAAGCGAATACCTTCTTCTTTTCCCAATAACGCACATCTTATCATATGCTTTCAACCCTTTCTATGCATATTCAGCGTCTCCTAAAGCCCGCCGAAATGATGCACGAATATTTTTTTACAGATATCTATAGGCACCTTCAGAGCAGAAACAGTCTGCTTCCCGCCACACAAACATATCTTTTGAAGCAGCAATCAATTTTCAGGCCTCTCCCCTTGCTTCATTGCTTTCTTTACTACTTCTATGCACTTTTGTTGGTTTTATTATATCATTTTTTCTATCCCTTTCAACATATTTTTCTTTTAATTTAGGGAAAATATACTTTAAATTTCAGATTATCTTTCCCCTTCTTTTTCGCGAACCACAAAATTCTACTATAGCAAAAAAGAACCCGAACATCTTCCCGATAATTTCCAGTTCCATTATACTTTTTCCCTATGTTTTTTAAAAACAGGGCGAATCTTACCACTCATACCCCAGCGGATATTCCCCGATGTGTTCACAAAGCACATGGAAATGCCTGTTGCAATCGTCCTCTGATCAAAAAAGAGGCTTCCCCAAAGGAAAACCTCTTTTAATCATTTTATTAAACCAATTCGATGAATACTTCCATAGCGCCGTCGCCTTTTCTTGCGCCCAGCTTCACAATTCTTGTATAACCACCGGTACGGTCTACATATTTCGGAGCGATTTCGTCAAACACTTTCGCTGCCATATCAACCTCTTTGCTCAAGCTTCTAACTTTTTTGCCATCCGCAGGAACTTCGGTTATAGGGTAAAGGTAAGATAACAGCTGGCGTCTTGCCGCAAGTCTGGAAGGTTTATCCTTCTTTACTGTCTTCTTTACTTCGTTATAAACGGTTACTTTCTTGCCGTTTACAACTTCCTTTACACGCTTGCCGTTTGCGTCCTTCTTTGCTACCTTTGCTGTTACTTCAACTTCGTCAAAGTTGTCTTTTTCCTTTACTGCAAGGGTGATGAGCTTTTCAGCAATTCTTCTTACTTCCTTCGCTCTTGTTTCTGTTGTTTTAATTTTGCCGTGATACAGCAAATTTGTTACTTGGTTTCTTAACAACGCCTTTCTCTGGGGTGTTGTTTTACCAAGTTTTCTATAACCGGATGCATGCATGGTTTGTATCCTCCTCGTTGATCCCCGTAAGATAGTGCCCGCCGCCACTGCTCCTCGGGCTTATGTGAAAGCGTAATCCTACGGTAATAATAGTTAACCGGCAAGCTTATTCGTCACTAGGTCTTAATGCCAAACCAAGCTCCGCCATTTTGTTCAATACTTCTTCCAAAGACTTACGTCCAAGATTTCTAACCTTCATCATTTCTTCTTCTGTTTTATTCGCCAGGTCTTCTACTGTGTTGATGCCCGCTCTCTTCAAGCAGTTATAGGAACGAACGGAAAGATCAAGCTCTTCAATGCTCATTTCAAGAACCTTTTCCTTCTTGCCTTCCTCTTTCTCAACCATAATAGAAGCATCCTTTGCGTTATCAGAAAGATCAATAAACAAGTTTAGATGCTCATTCAAAATTTTTGCACCATAGCTTACCGCATCATCAGGGGCAATGGTACCATTGGTCCATACCTCTAATGACAATTTGTCATAATCAGTAATCTGGCCAACACGGGTATTTTCCACAAGGAAATTTACTCTGGTCACAGGTGTAAAAATGCTGTCAACGGGAAGCATACCAATGGGTTGATCGTCCTTTTTGTTTTTGTCCGCACCAATATAGCCGCGTCCCTTGTTGATGGTAATTTCCATATAAAGCTTACTGCCAGCGCCGCCGGAAAGTGTTGCAATGTGATGATCGGGATTTAAAATCTCAATATCACTGTCTGCCTTAATATCAGAACCTTTTACTTCCCCCTCACCCTCAACGTCAATATAGGCGATTTTAGGCTCGTTTCCTTCGCTGGTGTTTTTAATTGCAATTCCCTTTAGGTTCAAAATAATTTCTGTTACATCTTCTTTTACACCGGGAATTACACTAAATTCATGAAGCACGCCGTCAATTTTTACATTACTGACAGCAGCCCCAGGAAGAGAAGATAGTAAAATTCTTCTCAGGGAATTTCCTAATGTTGTGCCGTAGCCTCTTTCCAAAGGCTCTACCACGAACTTTCCATAAGTTCCGTCCGGTGCCATCTCAGCAATCTCAATACGAGGTTTCTCAAATTCAAACACTCATTCAAACCTCCCTTTTTTATATTAAGGTGCTGTGGGAGCTTTCGCCCCACAGCTTTTTGATTGACTTTTTTGCACAACCGTTTCAGATTATTTGGAGTACAGCTCGACAATAAATGTTTCCTCAACAGGAATATCAATCTGTGCTCTGGTGGGTTTTGCTACAACTGTGCCACTTAATGCATCATGGTCTGCGGACAGCCATTCTGGAACAAGCTTGCCATCCGTAGATGCCAAAACGTCTTTGTATCTTTGAATGGTTTTATATTTTTCCTTTACTTCAATCTTATCGCCAACCTTCACCTGATAGGAAGGAATATCAACAGGTTTTCCGTTTACAGTAACGTGTTTGTGACGAACAATCTGTCTTGCTTCTTTTCTGGTTCTGCCATAGCCAAGACGGAACATTACGTTATCCAGTCTCATTTCAAGCAGCATAAGTAGGTTTTCACCAGGAATACCTTCTTTTTTTGAAATTCTTTCAGCCTGTGCATAGTAGCCTCTAAACTGTTTTTCTAAAACGCCATAGATGAATTTTGCTTTCTGCTTTTCTCTCATCTGAAGGCCATATTCGCTCATTTTTCTGTTTGTTCTTAAATTTTGCTTCTTAGATTTTTTATCAATACCGAGAAAGATGGGATCTAAATTTAAAGCTCTGCATCTTTTCAGTACGGGTACTCTATCTCTTGCCATTTATCTACACCTCCTGATGATTATACTCTTCTGCGCTTAGGTGGTCTACAGCCGTTGTGAGGAACGGGTGTTACATCTCTAATCATTGTAACCTCCAAACCAGCAGCCTGCAATGCACGGATTGCGGCTTCACGTCCGGAACCGGGGCCTTTTACAAAAACTTCAATCGTCTTCAGGCCGTAATCGGATGCAGCCTTTGCAGCTGTATCTGCAGCCATCTGTGCAGCATAAGGTGTGGATTTTTTAGAGCCTCTGAAGCCCAGCTGGCCTGCACTTGCCCAAGAAAGCGCATTGCCAATTGCATCAGTGATTGTAACGATTGTATTGTTAAAAGTAGACTGAATGTGAGCCTGGCCACGTTCTACTTTTCTTTTATCACGGCGTCTGCGAGTTGTTGTCTTTTTCACAGTTTTCTTAGCCATTACTCAAACCTCCTTTGAAATCAATTATTTCTTCTTATTCGCAACGGTCTTTCTGGGACCTTTTCTTGTTCTTGCGTTTGTCTTTGTTTTCTGTCCTCTTACAGGCAGGCCTTTTCTGTGGCGGATGCCTCTGTAACAGCCGATTTCAATCAGACGTTTGATGTTCAGGGCGATTTCTCTTCTCAGATCACCTTCAACCTTTTGGGATTTATCAATGACGTCACGGATTTTCGCTACTTCATCATCCGTCAAGTCTCTTACTCTAGTATTCAGATCTACTCCAGCTTCGTTCAAAATACGAACTGCGCTAGGATGACCGATGCCATAAACATAAGTCAGACCAATTTCAATACGCTTTTCTCTTGGTAAGTCTACACCAGCAATACGTGCCATGTATATCTTGCACCTCCTATAATTTTCAACAGTTATTTCATATTCAAAAAATTTCGCATAAATAAAGTATACCCATCGGGCATTACAAACAGAGGAAACAGCCGTCAGCCTGTGCGCTGCCTCTGCTATTAACTGTATGCTCCTCCCGGTACATTGACGGATTTATCAAACGACTCTTAAAGGTATTCCCTTTGGATCAGTCATAAAATATATATCAGCCTTGTTTCTGTTTATGCTTTGGATTTTCACAAATGACCATTACACGACCTTTTCTTTTGATAATTCTGCATTTTTCACACATAGGTTTTACAGATGGTCTTACCTTCATTGTGATCGCTCCTTCCTTATTTCGCTCTCCAGATAATTCTGCCCTTAGACAAATCATAGGGAGACATTTCAACTAACACTTTGTCGCCCGGCAAAATACGGATGAAGTTCATACGCAATTTCCCGGATATATGCGCCAGGATTTGATGGCCGTTTTCCAGCTCTACCTGAAACATAGCATTGGGTAATTTCTCCAGTACGGTTCCTTCTACTTCAATTACGTCATCTTTTGACAAGCCAAGAACCTCCTTAACAGTCTACTGCTTTTACTTGAAACATTTTTATAGCCTTTCTGATTTCCGCATCCTGAATTGCTTCATTCCGCCTCAATTTTTCTGCTATAGCCGTGTCCACATAATGGGTGGGCTGAACATGGATCATTTTTTTACATTTTGGCTTTTCCAGCCTCCGTGTTTTTCCGTTGACCAAGTACAAATACCTGCCTTCAACAGAAAGAATGAGCATAGCCTCGCCCTTGTCGTGTCCGCTTTTAGAATAAACGATTTGACCGATTTGATACTCCAACACAATCACCTCAATCTTTCTTTTTTTATCGGGGTAACGTAAGGATCTCCGGGTCACCGTCAGTAATCAAAATAGTATTTTCATAATGTGCCGCTAATGTTCCATCCTTTGTGACTACGGTCCATCCGTCTTTAAGCGTCCGGATTTTGTAATCACCCATATTCACCATAGGCTCGATGGCAAGGGTCATTCCCTTTTGCAGCCGAATGCCTTGTGTCAATGTTTTAAAGTTTGGGATTTCCGGCGGCTCATGCATATTTGTGCCAATACCATGCCCAACAAATTCACGAACAACGGAAAAACCATTTTTTTCTACGTATTTTTGGATGGCAGTGCCCACATCATTGAGATGATTGCCTTCTTTGGCAAAAGTTATGCCTTCAAAAAAACTTTCTTTTGTCACAGCAATTAACTTTTTTGCCTCCGGCGAAATTTCGCCCACGGCATACGTTCTGGCCATATCTCCATGATAGCCTTCAAGGATGCATCCCATGTCAATACTCAGAATATCCCCTTCTTTTAAAACACGGCTGCCGGGAATCCCATGAATGATTTCCTCGTTTACCGAGGTACAAAGGGTTGCCGGAAATCCGCCGTAACCTTTAAAGGAAGGAACACCGCCATGGCTTCGGATGTACTCCTCCGCCAGCTGATCCAGATATGCCGTTGTTATACCGGGTACAACCGCCTTCGCAAGGAGTGCCTCTGTGTTTGCCAAAAGAGCGCCTGCTCTACGCATTTTATTAATCTGTTTTTCTGTTTTGATCGTGATAGACATATTATCTCTCCAGACCTTCTATGATCGCCTTGGTAATCTCATCGATTTCCATCGTTCCATCTACTTCAAACAAGATACCTTGTTTCTCGTAAAATGCAACCAAGGGCTCACTCTGTTCGTGGAATGTTTTGATTCTGGCAAGTCCTGCTTCTGTTGTGTCATCCTTGCGCTGTGTCAGGCCTTCCCCGCACACATCACAAATACCGTCAACCTTCGCAGGCAAAAATAATTTGTTATAGGTTGCTCCGCACTTGGGACAGGTTTCTCTTGCCGTCAATCTTTCCAGCATAACCTTGTCAGGTGCATTAATATAAACAACCTTATCCAGCGCTACCATTTCTCCAAGCTTTTCAGCCTGAACCACAGTCCGAGGGAAGCCATCCAAAATAAAACCGTTTTTGCAGTCTTCCTTCTGAATTCTCTCTTTTACAATCGCAATGATCAGTTCATCAGAAACCAGTCCACCAGACGCCATAATGCTTTTCGCCTGTTTTCCCAGCTCCGTGCCCTTTGCTACTTCTTCTCTCAGCATATCGCCCGTAGAGATGTGTGCAATGCCGTAGTGTTTTACCAAACGTGCAGCTTGTGTACCCTTCCCTGCAGCGGGCGCACCAATGAGAACTAATTTCATAACAATCATGACCTCTTTTCTTTTGATAGCCCTTCTCTTTTTAGAACTCCCCACTCAACCTTGGGAAATGCCGGAAGCATTTCCCAGCAGGTTAAGATTATTCACTCAAAAAACCTTTATAATGGCGCATGAGCAATTGGCTTTCCAAGGCCTTCACAATATCCAGCGCAACACCAACAACGATGATCAGCGTTGTACCGCCAAAGCCTACGTTAATTTTAAATATCCATTGCAATACAACAGGTACCATAGCCAGGATTGCATAGCAAATTGCACCAACCAGCGTAATTCTGCTCACAACCTTTGTGATATAAGCGCTTGTAGGCTGACCCGGTCTGATTCCGGGAATAAAGCCGCCATTCTTTTTCATATTCATTGCAATTTCATTGGGGTTGATCACAATGGAAGCATAAAAATATGTGAAGAATACAATCAGCAATACATACAAACACGCACCAATGGGGTGTGTCATATCCAGAACCTCAATCACCTTTGTGAATGTGGCTCCCTTATCGGGAATAAAGTTACCAATCTGCTGGGGAAACTGCAACAGAGAAATCGCAAAAATAATTGAGATAACGCCTGAAGTGTTTACCTTAATGGGCATGGTTGTGTTGCTGCCGCCTGTTTGTTTATGCCCTGCCATTTTGGAGGAATACTGCACAGGCAGTCTTCTTTCACCGGAGTTTACACACACGATGAATGCCAAAACAACAAGAAGAACGACTAAAATCGCCACAACCTTTGCAACTCCCACCATACCGGAGCCGGAAATTGTGTAGTACATACTTGCGATTCCTTGGGGCAGGTTAGAAACGATATTGATAAAAATCACCATAGAAGAACCGTTTCCTATACCCTTTGCAGTAATCTGCTCTGCCAGCCACATAACAAATGTTGAGCCGCAAACTAAGGAAATTACTGAAGCCACATAAACCAGCGGTTTGTCACTCAAAAACATATTCTGATAGGTATATGTGAGACCTGCACCCTGGATCAGCGCCAACACAACTGTCAGATATCTGCTGTAAGACTGTAATTTTTTGCGCCCTTCCGGGCCTTCTTTTGAAAGCTGTTCAAACTTTGGAATCGCAATGGTCAGCAACTGCATGATGATGGATGCAGTAATATAAGGGCCAATACCCATTGCGAACAAAGACCAGCCTGAGTTTGCTCCGCCGGCAATTACACTGTACAGTGTGCCGATACCGGTTGCTCCCCTTGCTGCGATTACGCTTTCTGCGTCAATACCGGGCAATGCGATTAATGTACCCAAACGGATGATTGCGAAAATCATCAGCGTGTACAATATTTTGTTTCGAATTTCTTTCGTTCTCCAGGAATTAACGAAAATCTTAAACATTAAATCACCTCTGCTTTTCCGCCGGCTGCTTCAATCTTTTCAAGTGCAGTTTTGCTAAACTGATTTACTTTGATTGTAAGTTTTTTTTCTAGCTCACCCTCTCCGAGAATCTTAACACCGTCTCTGGGATTGCTGACTAAGCCAACAGCTTTTAAAGCATCGATATCTACTACTGCATCGTTTTCAAAAACATTTAACATATTAACGTTGATGGAAACGATCTCTTTACTGTTTCTGCACGTGAAGCCTCTTTTTGGAAGTCTTCTGTATAAAGGCATCTGCCCGCCTTCAAAACCGCACTTACCACCGGAACCGGAACGCTGACCCTGACCTTTATGGCCTCTGCCTGCTGTTTTTCCGTTGCCTGTCGCATGACCTCTGCCCCGTCTCCAAGCACCTTCTCTGGAGCCTTCCGCAGGTCTCAAATCGCATAAGTTCATTTTGGCACCTCCTCAAATCAAATTTCTTCAACTTTTACAAGGTGGCTAATCTGATGGATCATACCTCTGATAGCCGCATTGTCCTGCTGAATGACACTGCTGTTTGTTTTTCTCAGTCCCAAAGCCTGCACTGTTTTTTTATGTTTCGGAACTGCTCCGATTGTTGATTTCACTAACGTGATTTTAATTTCAGCCACTGTCAATTCCTCCTTAACCTAAGAGTTCTTCTACAGTAATGCCGCGCAGTTTTGCAACAGCCTCGGGTGTTGTCGCTCTGGACAGGCCTTCGATTGTTGCGCTTACAACGTTGCGCTTATTGTTGGAACCCAAGGATTTTGTTCTGATGTTACGAATACCTGCCAACTCCAATACCGCACGCGCGGGACCGCCGGCAATAACGCCGGTACCATCTGCAGCGGGCATCAGCAATACGCTTGCACTGCCAAATATCCCCAGAACATCATGATAGATGCTTTCAACATCATTTCTTTCAACCTTGATGATATTTTTTATTGCATCTTCTTTGCCTTTACGGATGGCATCGGGAATTTCAGATGCCTTGCCCATGCCGCAGCCAACGTGGCCATTGCCATCGCCAACTACTACAAGAGCAGCGAATCTGAAGGTACGACCACCCTTAACAACCTTTGTTACACGGTTGATGGTTACTACTTTATCTTTCAGATCTAAAGTGCTTGGATCGATTTTTTTCAACATACTTTCCTCCTTACCTTAGAAATTTAATCCGGCTTCTCTTGCTGCATCGGCCAAAGCCTTCACTTTACCGTGGTAAACGAAACCGCCTCTGTCGAAAACAACTTCAGTAATGCCTTTTTCAACTGCTCTTTTTGCCAGCACTTCACCAACAATAGCTGCCGCAGCAACAGTAGAAGTAAATTCCACCTTGCTTGCCACATCTGCTTCCGCTGTGGAAGCTGCAGCCAATGTGTGATGTGTAACATCATCAATAATCTGTGCATACATATGCTTATTGGATCTGAACACGGCCAATCTGGGTCTCTGTCCAGTTCCATTTACATGATTGCGGATTCTGTAGTGTCTTTTCACACGAGCCGCCGCACGAGATGGCTTTCTAATCATAGTATTTCACTCCGTTTCTCAAAATCAGTCATTTTCCGATATAAATAGCTCAAGCCGCGAAGGGTTGATTATTTCTTACCGGTCTTACCAACTTTACGTCTAATCTTCTCGTCAGAGTATTTAATACCCTTGCCTTTGTAAGGTTCAGGGGGACGTTTGGTTCTAATTTCAGCTGCAAACTGTCCAACTTTTTCTTTGTCAATACCCTTAACAGTAATTTTGTTTGTACCTTCCACGATGGTTTCAATACCAGCGGGATCCTCCATCTCAACAGGATGGGAATATCCCAGTGTAAGTACCAGCTTCTTGCCGGACTTTGCAGCTCTGTAACCAACACCGTTGATTTCCAAAGTCTTTGCATAACCCTGTGTTACACCAGCCACCATATTGAAAATCAATGTTCTTGTCAAACCGTGTAATGCCTTATACTTTTTCAGATCACTGGGTCTTGTAACTACAATGTGACCTTCTTCAATTGCGATATGCATGTCAGCGGATAATTTTCTCTCCAGCGTGCCCAAAGGCCCCTTTACTGTAAGCAGATTGCCTTCGCCGATTTTTACGTCAACGCCTGCAGGTACTGCAACCGGGAGCTTGCCGATTCTTGACATGGTCTGCACCTCCTATTTTCTCGAAATTATTACCAAACAAATGCGATTACTTCGCCGCCTACGCCAACTTTTCTCGCATCTTTGTCTGTCATCAAGCCTTGGCTTGTGGAAATGATTGCAATACCCAATCCACCCAAAACCTTAGGCAATTCATCCTTGTTTGCAAAAACTCTGAGGCCGGGCTTGGAAATTCTTTTCAAACCTGTAATTACCTTTTGGTTTTTGTCAGCACCATACTTTAAGCTTACGCGAATTGTGGATTTTACACCGTCCTCAATAACTTCGTAGCCTTTTACATAACCTTCTGTTGTCAAAATGTCAGCAATTGCTTTCTTCATCTTGGAAGAAGGAACATCTACTGTATCGTGTTTTGCTGTGTTACCGTTTCTGATTCTTGTCAGCATATCTGCGATAGGGTCGCTCATTGACATTATGAATTCCTCCTTTCTATTTACCAGCTTGCTTTCTTTACACCGGGAATCTGGCCCTTATATGCCAATTCACGGAAGCAAATACGGCAAATTCCATATTTTCT
>DCDZ01000021.1:0-26747 GCA_002316675.1 Tyzzerella sp. UBA1042 | reverse complement strand
ATACGGCAAATTCCATATTTTCTAAGCACAGAGTGGGGTCTACCACATATTCTGCAACGTGTGTAAGCTCTTGTGGAGAACTTAGGAGTTCTCTGCTGCTTCACGATCATAGATCTTTTAGCCATTTTTGTCCCTCCCTTTATTTTGCGAATGGCATACCAAATAATTTAAGCAATTCTCTTGCTTCTTCATCTGTCTTTGCTGTTGTAACAAAAACAATGTCCATACCTCTGATTTTATCAACTTTATCATATTCGATTTCAGGGAAAATCAGCTGTTCTTTGATGCCCATTGTGTAGTTGCCGCGTCCGTCAAAGCTATTCGCCTTTACACCACGGAAGTCACGCACACGAGGAAGGGCAATGTTGATCAATCTGTCAGCAAACTCATACATTCTGTTGCCTCTTAGCGTTGCCTTACAGCCAATGTTCATGCCTTCACGAAGCTTAAATGCCGCAATAGACTTTTTTGCCTTTGTTACAACGGGCTTCTGTCCAACGATAATTGTCATATCCTTCACTGCGCCATCCAGAATCTTTGCGTTTTCTTTGGCTTCGCCAACACCCATGTTCACAATGATTTTTTCCAGCTTGGGTACAGCCAGCTTATTTTTATATGAAAATTTCTTGATCATTTCAGGAACTACTTCTGCTTCATAAAACTCTCTTAATCTGCTCATTGTTTACCTCCTTTCCAGGGATCAGTCAATCACTTCGCCTGTCTTTTTTGCAATTCTTACTTTTTTGCCGTCTTTTATCATCGCACCAAGACGAGTCGCCTTACCGTTATGAAGATACATTACGTTGGAAGCGTGAATATAATTTTCTTTCTTCACAATACCACCCTGCTGATTTTTTGCATTGGGCTTTGTATGCTTGGAAATCATGTTCACACCCTCCACAAGAATTCTGTTGTTTTTCAAATCAACGGCCAGAATCTTGCCTTGTTTTCCTTTATCCTTACCTGTAATTACAACGACTTTATCGCCGCTTTTCAATTTCAAGTTAGCCACCTAGCACACCTCCTTATAATACTTCTGGTGCCAGAGAAAGAATCTTCATAAACTGCTTCTCTCTCAGCTCTCTGGCAACGGGTCCAAAAATACGTGTACCTCTGGGGTTTTTGTCATCTTTGATAATAACCGCTGCATTTTCGTCAAATTTAATATAGCTGCCGTCTGCTCTGCCTACGGCCTTTACTGTTCTAACAACAACAGCCTTCACAACATCGCCTTTTTTCACAACGCCGCCGGGTGTTGCATCTTTAACCGTCGCAACAATGATATCGCCAACGCCTGCATATCTTCTTGTAGATCCGCCCATTACTCTAATGCAAAGGAGTTCTTTTGCTCCGGAATTATCTGCTACTTTTAGTCTGGTTTCCTGTTGAACCATATGATTGCCTCCTCTCCAAAAAGGATTATTTTGCTTTTTCGATGATATTTACCAGTCTCCATCTCTTATCCTTGGACAAGGGTCTGGTTTCCATAACCTTTACACGGTCGCCGATGCCGCATTCGTTGTTTTCATCATGGGCTTTCAGCTTGTAAGTTCTGTTGATAATTTTACCATACAAAGGGTGTTTTACTTTATCTTCCACAGCAACAACGATTGTTTTGTCCATTTTGTCGCTGACTACCTTACCAACTCTGGTTTTACGAAGATTTCTTTCTTCCACAAAGAGTTCCTCCTCTCATTAGACGGGATTATTATTCTGCTGCTCTCGCCTTCTGTGTAATCACTGTCTGAATTCTTGCAATATTTTTACGAACTTCCTTGATTCTCGCTGTATTATCCAACTGGTTCGTCGCGTTTTGGAATCTCAGGTTGAATAACTCTTTTTTAGCAGAAACAAGGTCTCTTTGTAATTCATCTGCAGTCTTACCTGTCATTTCATTTACATAGCCTTTTGTTTTCACTGCTGATCACCTGCCATTTCTGCCGCCTCTGCCTTGGAAACAATTTTACATTTAATAGGAAGCTTATGGATTGCAAGTCTCAATGCTTCTTTTGCTGTTTCTTCTGCAACGCCGCCAATTTCAAACATTACTCTGCCGGGTCTTACAACTGCAACCCAGAACTCCGGCGCACCTTTACCAGAACCCATACGAGTACCAATAGGCTTTGCCGATACGGGTTTGTCGGGGAACACTTTAATCCAAACGTCACCGCCACGCTTGATGTATCTTGTCATGGCAATACGGGCTGCTTCAATCTGGTTTGCTGTAATCCATGTAGGCTCCATAGCCATAATACCGTATTCGCCGTAGGTTACTTTGTTGCCTCTGCGGGCACGGCCCTTCATGGAGCCTCTTTGCTGCTTACGATACTTCACTCTTTTAGGCATTAACATAATTACTTAGCGCCTCCTTCCTTTTTTGCTGCTTTTACAGGAAGAACTTCACCTTTGTAAATCCACACCTTTACGCCCAGCTTCCCGTAGGTTGTATCAGCTTCTGCAAAGCCGTAGTCAATGTCTGCACGCAGTGTCTGAAGAGGGATGGTACCTTCGTGATAGCTTTCGGAACGTGCCATATCAGCACCGCCCAAACGACCGCCAACAGCTGTTTTGATACCCTTTGCGCCAAACTTCATGGTTCTGCCCATTGCCTGCTTCATTGCACGACGGAATGTAACACGGTTTTCCAACTGCAGTGCGATATTTTCAGCAACCAACTGTGCATCCAATTCAGGTTTTTTAATCTCTTCAATATTTACAGCAACCTTTTGTGTTGTCATTTTCTGAATCTCAGCCTTCAACTCTTCAATGGCCTGACCATTCTTGCCGATCACAATACCGGGTTTTGCTGTGCTAACAGTAATTTTCACTCTGCCAGCTGTTCTTTCGATACCAATTTTGGAAACACCGGAAGTATATAATTTGGATTTGATAAATTTTCTTATTTTTACATCTTCAATCAGGTAGTCAGCGAAATCTTTCTCTGCATACCATTTGGTATCCCAATCTTTAATGATACCGACTCTTAATCCATGCGGATTTACTTTCTGTCCCATTTCGTACCTCCTTATCTCTCATTCAGAATGATGGAAATATGGCAGGATCTTTTCAGGATCCGATATGCTCTGCCTTGTGCTCTGGGGCGAATTCTTTTCATTGTGGGGCCCTGACCAGCACTTACCTCTTCCACATACAATTTATTTATGTCCATACCCAAGTTATTTTCTGCGTTCGCCATTGCGGATTTCAAAACCTTCGCAATTACTTCGGAAGCAAATCTTGGAGAATAATTCAACAATGCCGCTGCAGTCACAACATCCTTACCTTTGATCTGATCCAAAACGATCTTCGCTTTTGTGGCAGGGATGCCAACATACTTTGCAGATGCATGGGGTCTTCTTTCTTGTATTGTAACATTTCTTTCTTTTTTAATTTGGCTTCTATGACCTTTTGCCATGAACGAAACCTCCTTTCGTCTCAGATATTAGCGAATTTTAGATTTCTTTTCAGCGTCTTTGCCATGACCTCTGTAGCTTCTTGTCAATGCAAATTCACCAAGCTTGTGGCCTACCATATCTTCAGTAATATATACAGGCACGTGCTTTCTGCCGTCGTAAACTGCGATTGTATGACCGATCATATCGGGGAAAATTGTCGAACGACGAGACCATGTTTTGATTACGTTCTTTTCGCCGGCTGCATTCATAGCGTCAATCTTCTTTAACAGATGATCGTCAGCGAAAGGTCCCTTTTTGAGTGATCTGCTCATGTTTTACTCCTCCTTGTTCGTGTTTTTGCGTTTTAGGCTACCGCCTGCACGCATTCCGATCTATTAGCCGTTTCTGCGGCGAACAATATATTTACTGGAAGCTTTGTGTTTGCTTCTTGTTTTATAACCCATTGCAGGCTTGCCCCAAGGTGTCATAGGAGAAGGACGGCCGATAGGCGCTCTACCTTCACCACCGCCGTGAGGGTGATCGTTGGGGTTCATTACGGAACCTCTTACGGTAGGTCTGATACCCATGTGACGTTTTCTGCCGGCTTTACCAATATGGATCAATTCATGATCAATATTGCCCACCTGACCAATGGTTGCTCTACATTCGATAGGCAGCATTCTCATTTCGCCGGAAGGAAGCTTCACTGTTGCATACTTGCCTTCTTTTGCCATCAGCTGTGCAACATTACCTGCGGCACGAACCAGCTGTCCGCCCTTGCCCAGCTTCATTTCCACGTTATGAATGCTTGCACCCACGGGAATTTTGCTCATAGGCAATGTGTTGCCTATTTTTACTTCCGCCTCCGGGCCGTTCATAAGCTTATCTCCAACCTGTAAACCTACAGGTGCCAAGATATAAGACTTCTGACCGTCAGCATAAACAATAAGTGCAATGTTTGCAGTTCTGTTAGGATCGTATTCGATTGCCTGAACAATTGCGGGAACACCGTCTTTATTGCGTCTGAAGTCTACCAGTCTATATTTGATCTTGGAGCCGCCGCCGCGATGACGAACCGTCAATTTACCCTGGTTATTTCTGCCTGAATTTTTCTTAAGGTGTACCACCAAAGATTTTTCAGGAGTTGATTTTGTAATTTCATCAAATGCAGACACAGTCATGTGTCTTCTAGATGGTGTATATGGTTTATATCTCTTAATTGCCATCTTCTGCACTCCTTTCGAGTTTCTATCTGCTACACGTCTCCGTGTGTTTTGCAATTTTCCTCAAATTCTCCGAAGAATTACATTCCCTGGAAGATTTCAATATCCTTGCTGTCAGCTGTCAATTTTACAACTGCTTTTTTAAACTTAGGTGTAGAACCGAAGTGCACACCTCTTCTTTTGGGCTTGCCGTCATAGTTCATTGTGTTAACGGCTGCAACCTTTGCCCCTGCGAACATCTTTTCAACAGCGTCCTTCACCTGCGCCTTTGTTGCTTCGGGGTGTACAATGAAGGTATATTTCTTTTCATCCAAAATAGACATACTGTTTTCTGTGATAACGGGTTTCAAGATTACGTCATAATATTTCAAATCAGCCATTATGCGTACACCTCCTCGATTTTCACTACCGCGTCTTTTGTTACAACCAAAGTGTTGTATTTCAAAAGATCATACACATTAATTGTACTTACGGAAGCTGTTTTTACTTCGGGAATGTTTCTTGCGGAAAGCATTACATTGCTGTTTGTACCGTCCATAACGATCAAAGCCTTGCCGCATTTGATGTTTTCCAGTACCTTCGCCATTTCTTTTGTTTTTACTTCCGCCAAAGTCAAATCATCCAATACAATAATTTTACCTTCTGCTGCCTTCACGGAAAGAGCAGACTGCAACGCCAATCTCTTCACCTTCTTGTTCAGCTTAAAGGAATAATCTCTAGGCTTGGGAGCGAATACAACGCCACCGCCTACCCACTGAGGGGAACGGATGGAGCCCTGTCTAGCTCTACCAGTACCTTTCTGTCTCCAAGGTTTTCTACCGCCACCGCGAACTTCCGCGCGTGTCTTTGTGCTCTGTGTGCCCTGTCTCTGGTTTGCCAGATACTGAACAACTGCCAGATGCATTACATGTTCATTTGCTTCTATACCGAAAATAGCGTCGTTCAGTTCGACTGTGTCTACCTGATCGCCCTTCATGTTTAATACTGCAACATTTGCCATGTTAGTTTCCTCCTTTCGTAAAGTTTATCAAGCCTTTACGCTGTCTTTGATCATCAGAATAGAACCCTTTGCACCAGGAACTGCGCCCTTGATCAAAATCAAGTTCTTTTCTGCATCAGCACGAACGATTTCAAGGTTCTGGATTGTTACGTTTTCACTGCCCATGTGTCCGGGCATTTTTTTACCCTTCTTTACGCGGCTGGGTGTTGCGGAAGAACCCATAGAACCAACAACTCTGTGAGACTTGGAACCATGACCCATGGGGCCTCTGCTCGCATTATATCTCTTAATTGTACTCTGGAAGCCTTTTCCCTTGGATACGCCGCTTGCATCAACCTTGTCGCCTGCTGCGAATACATCAGCCTTGATTTCAGCGCCAACTTCGTAAGCGCTTACATCTTCCAATCTGAATTCTTTTACAAATTTCTTTGCTGTTACGCCAGCTTTTTCAAAATGACCCTGCACAGGCTTTACTACGTGCTTTGCTTTTGCATCCACAAAGCCAACCTGAATTGCTTCATAACCGTCGTTCTCAGTTGTTTTCTTCTGAACAACAACGCAAGGGCCTGCTTCAAGAACTGTAACCGGTACCATTGTGCCGTTTTCAGCGAAAACCTGTGTCATACCGATCTTCTTAGCCATAATAGCCTTCTTCATTTCTGCACCTCCTAATTTTCTACAGCGGATTGCCCCGTTTCGGGGAAATCATACTAGATTCATATAAGAGCTGTTGCCGATACTATGTTTCGCATATACTTCTTATATAAACCAGTTTTGGATGTTTTCTTTTCGGAAATACGTCCGGCTCGTTGCTTCCGTTCCTATTTCAAAAATTATTTCATTACCTTTAATGTGATATCTACACCAGCCGGCAAATCAAGACGGCTTAAAGCGTCTGCTGTTTTTGCGGTAGGGCTTAGAATATCAATCAATCTCTTGTGCGTTCTCATCTCAAACTGTTCTCTGGAGTCTTTGTACTTGTGTACCGCTCTGATAATGGTCACGACTTCCTTCTTTGTGGGAAGAGGGATCGGGCCGCTGATCTGCGCTCCTGTTTTCTTCGCCGTTTCAATGATCTGCGTTGCAGACTGGTCGATCAACTTATGATCGTAAGCTTTGAGACTGATTCTGATTTTTGGGTTTGCCATAAAAAAAGTCCCCTCCTTTTCGTACTTTTGATTTCAGCACGACAAGTGGTGACTGCACACTTATCCGGGTGTATCCTGCAACGTCAGACACAGCGAACCGCCCTTTTACAGGGTAGTCTATCCCTAAATATTCAGTACAGTGACCTTGTCGCCCGGTTTCTTGAACTGGACATCGCTCCACAGAAAAACCCGAAAGCCTTGATTTTATAGGCTTTTGGCAACCTTCCGCTTCAACACTCTATGTCACAACAGTAATTAGTATACACGAAAAGCCTTATGATTGCAAGCTTTTGTGCGTATTTTTTTTAATTTTTCTCTTCATTTTTTCATAAAAATTTATGCTTCATAAGTTTATTTTTTTGAGCAGATTGCATAATCATTTTCCATCATGATTTTTCGGCTGCAACATATAAATTTCAATTGTTTCTCATCACAGTAAGGGCACAAAGCAGATTTAAACTTTATAAATAAAGATTGTCTTATAGAATCATTTCATTTTTTAACCAATTTTATGCATGGTATCTAAAAACGAGCCTTAAAAATAAGACTCGTTTCAAGGTATCGGCAAAGCTCCCTTATTATTTCCTAAAGATTGCTTTGCAGGCCCTTATAATTTGGACTTTTGCGTCTTGCAGAAATGAATTCCGCAAAATTAGTTTTGTTTATCGTTCCCTAATTAGTTTTTAAAGCTATGGATCGGCGCAGGAATGCGGCCACCCCGGGCAATAAAGTCCGCACAGCTATAACGATTGACGGGCATAATCGGGGCATGGCCCAACAAACCGCCGAACTCAACGTGTCCGCCTTCTTTTCTTCCGATAACAGGAATCAAGCGAACTGCCGTTGTTTTATTGTTTACCATACCGATTGCCGCTTCATCGGCAATAATACCAGAAATGGTTGTTGAAGGCGTATCCCCCGGGATGGCAATCATATCCAGCCCTACGGAGCAAACACAGGTCATAGCTTCCAGCTTTTCTAAGGTAAGAGCGCCTTTTTCCGCCGCTTCAATCATACCATGGTCCTCACTAACAGGGATAAATGCACCGCTCAACCCGCCAACATAGGAGGATGCCATCACGCCGCCTTTTTTCACATTGTCGTTTAACAATGCCAAGGCCGCCGTTGTTCCCGGTGCCCCGGGCTCCGCCAATCCCATTTCCTGAAAAATTTCTGCAATACTGTCACCAACGGCAGGGGTAGGCGCCAAAGAAAGATCAATAATACCAAAGGGTACGTTTAATCTCTCGGAAGCCTCTTTTGCAATCATCTGCCCCACACGGGTGATTTTAAAAGCGGTACGCTTCACCGTTTCGCAAAGGGTCTCAAAATCAGCGCCGCGCGCCTCTTCCAAGGCTTTTTTCACAACACCGGGGCCGCTGACACCTACATTAATGGCGCAGTCGCCTTCCCCGACACCGTGGAATGCGCCGGCCATAAAAGGATTGTCCTCCACGGCATTACAGAATACAACCAACTTGGCACAACCGATGCATTCTGTTTCCTTCGTGAGTTCCGCTGTCTTTAGTATCACCTCACCCATTTCCTTTACGGCATCCATATTTAAACCGTTTCTTGAGGTGCCGATATTCACAGAGGAACAAACTCGGTCCGTCACTGCCATAGCCTCGGGAATAGACGCAATTAATTTTCTGTCACTTTGGGTATACCCCTTATGCACCAACGCAGAGAAACCGCCGATAAAATTGACGCCAACCTCTTTCGCCGCCCGGTCTAAGGTTTGGGCAATGCTCACATAAGAATCTGTATTACAGCCCGCTGCGGCGATGGCAATGGGTGTGATGGAAATTCTTTTGTTCACAACTGGCACACCGTATTTTTTTGCCAATTCCTCCCCAACCTTCACCAAGTCCTTGGCATAGGTCGTGATTTTATTGTAGATTTTCTCATTAAATCTATCAATATCTGCATCGGCACAATCCAATAGGCTGATTCCCATTGTAATGGTACGAACATCCAGGTTCATATCATCAATCATGCGGTTGGTTTCTAAAATTTCATTTCTATTAATCATTCTTCAGCCCTCCTGATCAAATGCGATGCATTGCATCAAAGATTTTTGTATGCTGAACCTTGATTTTAAGCCCCATATCATTTCCAAGCTTCTCAAGCAGTTCCGAAGTTTCATCATAACCAAGCTTTCTGTTTGCAATGTCTACCACCATTACCATGTTAAAGTAGCCGCCAACAATGGTTTGAGAAATATCCAGAATATTAATGTTGTTCTCTGCCAAAGCTGTGCAAACTTTAGCAGTAATTCCAACACAATCCTTCCCCAACACGGTAATGACTGCCTTTTCCATTTCCTGCATTTTCTTTTTCCTCCTTATGAATCCGAAAAACAAAAAGCACCTTTGACCTGCCTTATCTTTCGTTTCGCAATAAAATATTATATTTTATCCCATAAACGCAATCTTATTGGCAAAATTACCTTTATGCTTGATAACCCTTTAAAAACTGCCGGTATAGCGGCCTATAAATTAAGCGGGGGCCTTTCCGCACACTTTCCATTAAAGTAATGCTCTCCACCGCAAAGCTTCTTCCTTCCATGGGAACTGCCTTTTGCATATCCATAAAGCTGCGCTGGGGTTCTACCTCTCGTCCCAGTGTAATATGAGGGGTAATTCCCTTTTTTTCCCGGGCAAAGCCCTGCCGCTCCAAGCTTTTTTCCAATGCCATAAACAGGCGCTGTAACGAATCCTTTTTGTCTAATCCAGCCCAAAGAATCCCCCGATCTCCTCTGCCAAAAAACCCGATTTTTCCTAATTTCAGATCAAAAACACGGTTTTTCTGCCCGACCTCAAACATGGCATCCTTAATATAATCCACATCCGTTTGCTCAATTTCACCCAAAAAATGCAGGGTGATATGGAAATTTTCCTGGGGTGTATAATTACCTCTGCGGCAATATTTTTGGGTTTCCCTCTGTATTTCAGAAAGATACGCCCTTACCTCGGGAGATAATTCAATCGCAATAAATGTACGCATACCACCCCTCCTTCCTATGAAAAAAGCCCTTTGGGGACAGAAAAATCAATCAGACCTTTCTGTCCCTCCGAGAGCTTCTCGTTTCTGATTTTTATTATGCTTTCACCAAAGCAAGTGCTTTTTCCACAACATTTTCCACAGTAAAGCCGAAATCTTTAAATAATACGCCGGCAGGTGCAGAAGCGCCAAAGCCTTCCATGGAAATCACAGCACCGTCCAAGCCTACATATTTGTACCAGCCAAAATCCGCCGCCGCTTCCACAGCAAGTCTGGCTCTGATTGCCTTGGGCAGAACGCTTTCTTTGTATTCCGCACTTTGCGCCTCAAACAATTCCCAGCTTGGCATACTAATTACCCTTGCCTTGATGCCTTTTTCGGCAAGAACATCATAAGCCTGATAAATCAGCTCAACCTCGGAGCCGCTGGCCATCAATAAAACATCCGGCGTTCCCTGACAATCCTTCAGAATATAAGCACCCTTTAGCGCTTCCTTGCCTGTGCCTTCCAATGCCGGCAGGTTCTGTCTGGAAAGAATGAGAGCCGTAGGTGTATTCAGTTTTGTTAATGCCGTATACCAACCGGCGGCAGTTTCCCTTGTATCGCAGGGGCGGAATACCGTGTAGTTAGGCATACTGCGCAGCATTGCCAAATGCTCGATGGGCTGATGGGTAGGGCCGTCCTCTCCCACACCAATGCTGTCATGGGTCATAATGCTGATAACAGGCAAGCTCATTAAGGATTGCAGACGAAGGCCTGCCTTCATGTAATCTGCAAAAACAAAGAAGCCTGCCACATAAGGACGTAAGCCCCCATGCACTGAAATGCCGTTGGCTATGGCAGTCATGGCAAACTCACGAATGCCGAAATGCACGTTGGAGCCTGCGGGATTTTCTTTGCTGTAATAGTCTCTGTCCTTCATTACAGACTTATTGGAGGGCGCCAAATCGGCGGAGCCGCCGAACAGGTTGGGGACAGCCTTTGCAACCTTCTGCAATACCTTCTCCGATGCCGCCCTGGTTGCCAAATCCCCTTCGTTCTTCCAAAAGTCTTCGTCATTGAACAAATCCACCGCTAATGCATCACTGTGCCAAGCGGCATATTCCTTGGCAAGGTCGGGGTTCTTTTTTGTATAGGCCCGAAACTTTTCATTCCAAGCGGCCTCGGCCTTTTCCCCTTCCGCAATGATTTCCGCCATATGTGCCTTCACTTCCTCCGGCACATAAAATTCATCTGCATATGTCCAGTTTAGGTTTCCTTTCGCCAAACCGATTTCCTCGGCCCCAAGGGGTTCCCCGTGGGCAGAAGCCTTACCCTGCTTATTGGGCGCACCATAGCCGATCTGGGTATTTACCTTTACCAAAGCAGGCTTGTCCGATGCTTTTGCCTTTGCAATGGTTTTGGCAAGAACGTCCACGTTATTGCCGTCTGCCACTTCAAATACATCCCAGCCATAGGCAAGAAATCTTCCTTTTACATCCTCGGTAAATGCCACGTCTGTACTTCCCTCGATGGTAATTTTATTGCAGTCATATAATAATACTAGCTTGGAGAGACCTAATGTGCCCGCTAAAGAAGCAGCCTCGGAAGCAACGCCCTCCTGCAAGCAGCCATCGCCGCAAAGGGCAAAGGTATAATGGTCTACCACCTGAAATTCGGGTGTGTTGAATTTCGCCGCCAAATGGCTCTCTGCCAATGCCATACCTACGGCATTGGCAATGCCCTGCCCCAAAGGGCCGGTTGTTGTTTCCACGCCAATTGTATGTTTATATTCCGGATGCCCGGGTGTTAAGGAATTCCGCTGACGGAAGCCCTTCAAATCCTCAATGGTTAAGCCGTACCCAAATAAATGCAGCAAAGAGTATAGCAACGCAGAGCCGTGTCCTGCGGAAAGCACAAAACGGTCTCTGTCCTCCCATGCGGGATTTTTCGGGTTGATTTTCATTTCTTTTGCCCATAGGGTATATGCCATGGGCGCTGCACCCAAAGGCAGGCCGGGATGGCCGCTGTTTGCCTTCTGAACTGCTTCTGCGGAAAGAAACCGCAGGGTATTAATCGTCAATTGATCCATAGGGTTCATGTTTTTACCTCCAAAAAATACTAACCGTTGCGTTCCATTATTTTTTAGGCACAGTTTCCCAATCCTTCAAGAAACGTTCAATACCAAGGTCTGTCAAAGGATGCTTTGCCATTTGAATCAGCACATTATAAGGAATGGTTGCAATATGACAGCCAACCCTTGCCGCATCAATCACGTGCAAAGGATTGCGGATGCTTGCCGCAATAATTTCTGTCTGAATGCTGTGCACATCGAAAATCTCAACAATTTCTTCGATTAATGTCATACCAACGGCACCAATATCATCCATTCTGCCTAAGAAGGGGCTAACATAGGTTGCCCCTGCTCTTGCCGCCATTAACGCCTGTGTTGCGGAAAAAATCAAGGTTACGTTGGTTTTAATACCCTCGGCGGTTAAAATTTTTACGGCTTTTAAGCCTTCTAATGTCATAGGAATTTTAATTACGATATTTTGATGGATTTTTACCAGTTCTCTGGCTTCTTTTACCATGCCTTCATGCTCAAGGCTGATGACCTCCGCACTGATGGGCCCGTCCACGATTGTTGTTATTTCCTTCACTACCTCAACGAAATCCCTGCCTTCTTTTGCAATCAGGGAAGGGTTGGTTGTAACGCCGCAAATAACGCCTAAATCATTTGCCTCTTTGATGTGTTCCACATTTGCAGTGTCGATGAACATTTTCATGGTATACTCTCCTTTTTGTTCTTGATAGAATCCTCTTTTTCTTTTATATAGAGTAAAAATACCCAAGCGTTGATTGGGATATGCATTTCTTATCCATTGTAATCCATCCAAAGGACAAAATCAACGGCTTTCCGTATTGGAGGGGCACTTTCTCAAAGGGCGGCAAAGGCTTTGGCTATCGGGTGACTTTTCTTGTCATATCTGCATAACAGAGGGGCCTTTTCCCCGAAAAGATTGACTGATTTTCCCGAAATGTTTCAATTTATAATAAATATCCTTTTACAAATTCCTTAATTTTATCCCTTGGGCACACATTTTTGTGTAAAATCCTTCTATGCTCAATGTCCCGAATCGATTCGGGAATGGGAACACCGCTGACATTTTCCAGCACCTGCATCAGTGCGAAGGCATCCTCTTTGGCATATTTTTCATCCAGAGCCGTCATAACGTCCTTTGTGAATTTATAAGGGCTTGCGGTGGAAACAATCACCATGGGTCTTCCATCCTTGCTTTCCCCTTTGTATTTTTGATAAGCGGCATACGCCACTGCCGTATGGGTATCCATTACATAGCCTGTGGCTTCATAAAAGCTTCTGATGGCTTCATAGGTTTCTTTTTCTGTTGCAAAGGCTCCGCTGATTTTCTTTTCTGTAACAGAAACGGAATATTTTCCCTCCTGCCCCAGCTTCATCATATCCGCTTTTGTCGCTTCCTGCCCAACCATATGGCAGAGTAAACGCTCCAAATTGCTGGAAATCAAAATATCCATAGAAGGAGAAACCGTTACATGGAATTCTCTATTTTTATCATAAGTGCCGGTACGGAAGAAATCATACAGCACCTTATTATCATTCGAGGCACACACAAAATGTCCAACGGGAAGGCCCAGCTTCATGGCATACCAGCCTGCTAAAATATCCCCAAAATTCCCCGTAGGCACGGTAAAATTGATTTCTTCTCCCATATTTACCTTTCCCTGCTTTACGGCACGCAGATAGGCATGGAAATAATACACAATCTGAGGAAGCAGGCGGCCAATATTAATGGAGTTTGCGGAGGAGAATACAAAGCCTTTTTTCTCCAGCTCCGCCCCCAAGGCTTTATCCGTAAAAATGCTTTTCACCGCACTTTGCGCATCGTCAAAATTGCCTAAAATCCCCACAACACAAGTATTTTCTCCCTCCTGTGTTGTCATTTGCAGCTTTTGCACCGGGCTCACGCCATCCTCCGGGAAAAACACGATGATTTTGGTTCCATCCACTCCTGCAAAGCCCTCCAAAGCCGCCTTGCCCGTATCTCCCGAGGTTGCCGTCAAAATTACAATTTCCTTGTCTATACCTTCCCGCTTTGCCGCAGTTTTCATAAAGTAGGGTAAAATAGACAATGCCATATCCTTAAAAGCTAAGGTTCTGCCGTGGAATAGCTCCAAAAACAAAGCATCCCCCTTTTGTACCACGGGAGCGATCTCCGGTATATCGAATTTTTCATCATACGCCCCAGCAATACAAGCCTTCAGCTCTTCCTCCGTAAAATCCAAAAATAAATGCAAAACCTCATACGCAAGCTCCTGATAGCTTAGCTTACTTAATGCTTCTAAGGATTTCTCCATAACAGGAATTGTTTCCGGTATATAAAGCCCGCCATCGGGGCAGATTCCTCTTAAAATTGCCTGGGAAGCCGATGCCCTAATGGACCGATCCCTAGTTCCGATATAAGTCAAATGCGCCATATTGTCTCCTTCTTCCTGATTTTTAAAATTTGATAGTTCTATTTTACAGGCTTTTTCTTATTTGTCAATCCGAATTATACATCTGTCTTTGTCCGAAGGACATATCATTCCCATTTCCATGTGATGGCATATTTGTTTTTTAATCTGCCTGTCTTTTCGCCCATCCTAAAGGGAATCCCTCCACACAAATCAGCGTCCATCCGTCTTTGCCCCCGATCTTTAAAGGATTCACGCGCAAGCCATAGTGCCTTGGCACATCAAAAGAGCTGAAGTATTTCGGATACTCTGTCCCCAAAAACCCCCACACTTTTTCCAAATATTGGATATATGGTTTCATAAATTCCTCCGTAAATTTAATTTTTTTTAACATGATACTGAAAATCTGCATAGAATACAAGAAATAGCATAAAAACATATAAAATCTTTATTGCATTTTATCTTTACAAAGGGCTTTTTCTCATATAAGATAAATATCGTCACTTTATTTTTATCAATAAGCATTTTTTTATAAAAGGAGGCTGTTCATGGGAAAAACAATTTGGAAGCCCGGCACCGTTCTATATCCAGTACCCGTAGTTATGGTGTCCTGTGGAACCGAGGAAAAAGGCAATATTTTTACTGCAGCGTGGACGGGTACCATCAACAGTGACCCGGCAATGACCTATGTTTCCATCCGCCCTTCCCGTCACTCATTTGAGCTGATCAAAAATAGCGGTGAATTTGTAATCAACTTGGTCACAAAACAGCTCGCCTACGCCTGCGATTATTGCGGTGTAAAAAGCGGAACGGATATCGATAAATTTCAGGAAATGCAGCTGACCGCAAAAAAGGGTGAAAAAGTAGATGCCCCCATTATTTACGAAAGCCCCGTAAATATCGAATGCAGGGTAAAAGAAATCATACCCTTGGGCACCCATCATATGTTCTTGGCGGAGGTAGCTTCCGTCAGTGTCAGCGACAATTATTTAGATGAAACAGGCAAATTTCATTTTGATGAGGCAGAGCCTATTTGTTATTCCCACGGCGCATATTATACCCTTGGGGAACAACTGGGAACCTTTGGCTATTCAGTTAAAAAACCGGCAAATGCAAAGAAAAAAAAGTAAGAAGGAAAATGTGTTATATTTTAAGGGAGGATTTTTCAATGCTACGAATCACAGAGGTCAATATCTATTCTATCGATAAGGGCGAAGACAGCTGGGCCATGGAAGGCGAAATTTTATTTGAGGATGATTTAACCTCGGCTTTTGAAGCCACCTATCTTGCGGAGGACGATGAACTGGAAAGCTTTTCCTTGGAATTGGATTTGGATGAGGAGTATGACACAGGAACATTGAAAAAGCGAATTGTGGAAGCGGCAAATGATTTTGAAGACTAAAAAAATAAACGGCGATTGTAAGCCAATCGCCGTTTATAGTCTTATTTTATAGAATTTTTTTTGGGCAAAAATCAATATAATCGGCGGAAACCAAATGAAACATCACGCCATCCTTTTCCCCTTTTATGCCATTGCTATGGCTTTGTTTGCCATGAAGATGCCCATACACAACCTGTGTGACAGGGTATTCTTTTATAATTTCTAAAAAAGCCGAGCTGTCCTGTCTGTCATTCACCGGGGGAAAATGCATCATCAGCAGGATTTCCCGGGCGTCCTTTCTCATCGCGCTCTCTAAGGAAAGCCTTAAGCGGATCTGCTCTCTTTCATAAAGCTTTTGATCTCTGGCTGTAAAACTGCTGTCATTGGGGCAAAGCCAGCCTCTTGTGCCGCAAATAAACAGGCGCTCATATTGATCGCAATCGTTTTTTAAAAACCGCATCCCAGGGTATTTTCTTTCTAATTTGGAAGCGGATTTCCACCAATAATCGTGGTTTCCCTCTAAGAGAATTTTCCGTCCCGGCAAATCATACATAATTTGCAAATCCATCTCTGCATCTTCCTCTTTCATGGCCCACGAAATATCCCCCGGGAGCAAAACCGTATCATTGTCTTGGATCTTTTGTTTCCAATGCTTGATAATTTTTTCTGCGTGGCCTTCCCAATTTGCGCCAAAAATACTCATTGGTTTATCCACAGCATAGCCGAAGTGGAGGTCACCAATTGCAAATAAACTCATTCCGTTGCTCCTTTTTTATACCCGATAAACCTCTGCCATCACATTCAGCTTTTCGTTGAAGGCCTTCAGTTCATCGATGTCCTCCGTATTCCAAATATCCACAAATTCTTTGTTGATCTCATCCATTTTTGAAAGGTCTGTTTTAAAATGCAGGCTTTGAATATTATCTAAAATATTCGTAACCAAATTGTCCTTAATTTCATTTAATCTCTGTGCATTGGTAATTTCCTCACGAATAGTGGACATTTCCCGGTCTAGACGAAACGCCGCCTCCGCACAGGTTTTAAGGCGATACTGCAAATTTTCCGGAATATTCCCGCTATATTTATACCTCAGAGAATGCTCCGCCGTCGCCCAAAAATTCATTGCATTGGTGCGTATTTGAATTTCCGCCAACACCTCCTTGGGGCCTAAAGCTGTGCTTAAGGGGTAGCGTATAATCATATGATAGCTGCGATATCCGCTACGCTTTGTATTGGTTATGTAATCCCGTTCCTCCAAAACAGTCATATCTTTTCTGCCGCGAACCATATCCACAACCTTTTCAATATCCTCAACAAATTGGCAAAGAATGCGGACACCCACAATATCCTCAATTCTTTCTTCAATTTTATCTGGGGGAATCTGCTTCTTTCCCGCTTTTTCCAAAATGCTTGCCGGCTTCTTTAACCGCCCCGTTACCGAATCAATGGGGGAATAAATCCCCAAATGCCTGCATTCTCTGTCTAAGGCACGAAATTTTAAAAGCAGTTCATCCACCGCCTGTTCATAAGGGTATAAAAGCTCTTTCCAATTCACAATTTCCACAACCACACCTCATCTCTTTGCGCTAGCTTTTATTTTACTTGAAAAACATACCCTGGTGTTGCGAAATTTGATGCGAAAATCTTTATTTTTCTTTCATTTTTTGACAAACTCATTTTTTGTCATGGAATACCATTTCTTGTCCTTCATCACACCATCATAGCGCAGCTCCGCCTGCCGCTGTATCCCTTCAAAACGGAATCCGCACTTTTCAATCACCCGCTGAGAACGAAAGTTGTCCGTATAATGAGAAACAGACACTAAGCCATAACCTTTTTCTTCGAAAGCATAGGCAAGAAGCTTTTCTGCAATCTCTGTCATAAGGCCCTTCCCCCAATAAGGCTTACCCAGTGCGTAGCCTAGGGTTCTTGCGCCTTCATTTTCTCTTGTATTATCAGGCATCAGCCCTGCTGTTCCGATTAACTTTCCCGTTTGTTTCTCCACAATTCCAAAAATATCTTCCTGATCTAAAAAAAAGGCCTTTAATATTTCCACAGTTTCCTCTAAAGTTTCATGAGGCTTCCAGCCTGCGTCTCTGCCTACCTCTAAAACCTTGCTATATTCAAATACATCGGCGGCATCCGCCTGTGTTAAACTGCGTAAAATCAGCCTTTTTGTTTCCCTCACGAAAATCTCCTCCTGTTCGTGCTTATTATAACATAAAAATTTCCATACTTCCATTCTTCTCAATTTTGTATTTTTTTTTAAAAAAAATAAAAAAAGGCCTTGACAATTCTTTCATCAGATGGTAGCATTATCACATAGTTAGTTCAAGCTAACTAAAAACATTTTCAGGAGGTATTCCATGAGCGTTGTTATTGTAGGTGGTCACGATCGTATGGTTCGTCAATATATGGATATATGTAAAAAATATAATTTTAAGAGTAAAGTTTTTACGCAGATGCCGGGAAACTTCCGCAACCAAATCGGAAAAGCTGATTTAATTGTGCTGTTTACAAGCACAGTATCTCATATTATGGTTGCCGGTGCAGTACAGGAGGCAGAGCGTAATCAAATTACCATTGCACGTTCTCATAGTTCGTCGTCTTCGGCTTTAAATAAAATACTGAGTTCGTACTGTCAGGCTTAAGTTAGTTAAAGCTAACAAAAGGAGGCTACTTATGTCTGATTTTGAAATGCAGATGCTTTACCACGGCGCCCCGACTTTATTCGGCATTAAGCAGGCAAATCTTTTTTCTTTACCCTTCCCTTGCCTGTCTACGCTGAAAGATGAAGTGGCTGCCTACCAAAAGCAGCTTGAAAAAAAAGGAATCTCCTTGCAGTGTCTTTATTGCTGCGGCAAGCGCGTATTTTTCCTGGTTTACCGCAAGGAAAAACTGCTGGAATATTTCAGCAATGCCGCCATCAAAGCCTTTCTGATTCAAGCCGGTTATCCCCTAACCGTAAATCAGGAAGCTTCCTTGATGGATACTTTGGCATTTTTACGCCGCCGTATTCAAAAATGCAATGAATTCCCTCATGAGATTGGTTTCTTTTTAGGATATCCGCCGGAGGATGTTTTTGCTTTCATAAAAGAAAAAGGGCAAAATTATAAGCTCTGCGGTTATTGGAAGGTCTACGGTGACGAAAAAGCCGCCGTAGCCACCTTTCAACAATATACTTATTGTAGGAAAAAACTATTACACCAGGCTTCCAAGGGAATTTCGATTCTCTCTTTATTAGAAGCAAAACAAACATTACAGGAGGTTTTTTAAAGATGAAGAAAGCTGTTATTTATTGGAGCGGAACAGGTAATACTGAAATTATGGCAAAAGATGTCGCTCAGGGCATGGGGGCTGATACAGAGATTTTTACTGTAGATGCATTCCATGGCAATATCAGTGAATATGATAAGATCGCTTTTGGTTGTCCCTCTATGGGCGATGAAGTGTTGGAGGAATCGGAGTTTGATCCGTTCTTTACTTCCATCGAACCCAAGCTTTCCGGTAAAAAAATTGCTCTCTTTGGCTCCTACGGTTGGGGAGACGGCCAGTGGATGCGTAATTGGTGTGAAAGATGTGATAAATTGAACGCAAACCTTTTCAATGAAGAAGGGTTGATTCTTTGCGGCACACCAGATACCGATGGCAAAGCCGCTTGCGTTAAGCTTGGCGAGGATTTTGCAGCATACTAAAATTGACAAATTAATCATTTTCGAACCTTTTCCTTTGAGACACCTGATTTTAGGTGTCTCTTCCTTTTATATTATGGACTAGAGATTTCCCCCTGCTCTCGGTTTTCCGGCTTCTTACAATTTATGCTGTTTCGCCAAGATTCTCTATCCTTCCCAAGTGAAATACCATTTCCATCGCACACGGTTCACATAGAATGGAGCTTCAAAGGATTTTTTCCCAATCAAAAACCTCCAAACCTTGTAAGTCTCGCTTACATCCGTCTGAAGGTTTTATACCCTAAAATGGTTCACTGCTTTTTTAATTTGTGATTCATTCCTTCTATGTACCCGCAGTTTAGCACCAAAGCTTTACCATGCGCTGCAATATCATATGTACGCTTGCCTTTTCCACAGCTTCAGAAGCAATCAAATCCGTTCTTCCTGCTTCCTTCCCATCCAACGTATAAATCATTTCTCCAACCTTAGCGCCTTGGGCAATGGGTGCCTTCACCAATGGCAGGAGCTCCGTTTTGGTTTCCCATTCACCGTTGCTGTCCTTGCTCATCAACACAGAAATTTCATCCTTCACCAAGGCATTGACACTTTCCTTCATGCCTTTTTCTACAGGAATGATGCCCATATCCTGCCCAACAGGGTATCCTTTTTCTATGGTGTAATTTGCAAAGCCATAATCAAAAAGCTTCATAACCTCTTGAAAGCGAATTTTAAAATCCGGCGCAGCCATGACCACCGCAACCAAGCCTAAGCTGTTTCGCTCCGCTGTTCCGGAAAGACAATATAAGGCCTTGCTGGTAGAGCCTGTTTTCAAGCCCGTTGCGCCCTCATACCATTTGATCAGCTTATTTGTATTGGTCAAGCCAAACTCCGACTCGCCTTTTCTCGTTTTGTGGGTAATGGTGTCCATCCACGTTGTGGTATACTCCTTGATTTCCGGGAAGCCATGCATCAGCTCTCGGCTCATCACCGCAATATCATAAGCGCTGGAAACATGACCCTCTGCGTCTAAGCCACAGGCATTAACAAACACCGTATCGTTCATACCCAGCTCTTTTGCCCTTGCATTCATCTTCTGCACAAAGGCCTCTTCGCTCCCCGCAACAAATTCTGCCATTGCCACAGCGGCATCATTTGCCGATGCAATGGCAATACATTTTGTCATATCCGCCGCCGTCTGGGTTTCTCCCGGCTCCAAAAAAACCTGAGAGCCTCCCATGGCCGCCGCATGGTCGCTGACCTGCACCGTATCCGTCCATGCAAACTTCCCATCGGCATTGGCCTCGTAAATCAGCAGCAGTGTCATCACCTTTGTTACACTGGCAAGGGGCATCGCCTCATGGCTATTGTTTTCATACATCACCGTACCCGTTGCCTGATCCATTAAAATTGCACTTTTTGACTGTAGCTGAAGCCCGCTGCTTTCCTCCGCACAAACAGAAAAGGGCGCCAGAAAACAGAAAAATGCTGTCACTGCCGCCAATATCTTTTTTTTCATGCCCGTTCCTCCCCAAAAGACTATATTCCTTTCTAGTCTATGTCCTAAAGGGGGCAGATATGCCCTATTGGGGTGGTTCCAAGGAAACGAAAATTTTTTTATTCAGCGTTAGGCTATCCCTCTCCACCTTACAATCGTAGGCCAAAATTTTTACACCTGCTTCCGCCCCTTTGCACAATGCTTCTGAAAACGCTTTGTCCCGCTCCCAATGGGGATAAAAAATTTTTGTTCCTGCCATTTGGATGACGAATAAAACATATGCCTCATAGCCTGCCTTCACCGCTTCCATGAGCTCTAAAATATGCTTTCTTCCCCGGGTTGTGGGGGCATCGGGAAATTTGCATATGCCCTCTTCCTCTAAGGTAACGCCCTTTACCTCAATAAATCCACGGCGGTTTTCATGCTCAAAGTATAAATCAAACCGGGAATTCCCAAAAACCACCTCTCGCCGCAACAAAGAAACCCTTCCGATTTCTGGAATTCTTCCTGCGGCAATGGCCTCCGCTGCCACTTGGTTCGGCGCCTGGGAATCCATATTCACCAAGAGATTTCTTTTGCAGACAGAAATTAATGAATACTTTGTTTTGCGCAAAGGGTTATCCGCAGGCTCCAAAAAAACCCTTGCTCCTTCCTGCAATAGCTCCCTGCAACGGCCTGTATTTTTCACATGAACCTGAATCTCTTTCTCCTCCAAACAGACAAATGCGGAGAAACGGTTGGTACGGCGCAAAAAAATAGCCTCTGTTATATTTTTATAAATCATATTAAAATCCTCGCTACTTAGATAAAACCCTTTGGATCGTTTCAGAAAGCCCTCGGGAAAATCTCCTGCCCTTGCAGTGCTTTCATTTCTATTTTTTATGTAGAAAGGAGGGAGTCTCCTTTTTCCTCTGCACGCAGCTTTTTTGTTGCAGCGAAAATCCTCCCTCTTCTTTTTAATAATTATTTGGTTTTCTTTCATAATACGCCTGTGGATACAGACAAACAGGGCATTTCATGGGCGGCTCTTTTCCTACATGGACATATCCGCAGTTTTTGCACACCCAAACGGTACTTTCATCTCCCTGAAAAACCTTCTGCTCCTCCAAGAGCTTCAGCAACGCTTGGTAACGCTCCTCATGCTCTTTTTCCACCGTGGCCACATTTTTAAAGAAATTAGCAATTTCAACGAAATTCTCTTCTCTTGCAATGGCCTCCATTTTTTTATAAATATCCGACCATTCCTCATGCTCTCCGTAGGCCCCGGCCTTCAGATTGCTCTGGGTGCTGCCGATGCCGTTGGAAAAATCAAGAATCCGTTTAGCATGCTGCACCTCATTTTCAGAGGTCTCTTCAAACACACCCTTGATTTGTTCATACCCCTCTTCATGAGCCTTTTCCGCATAAAGTTTATATCGCACTGCCGCCATTGCTTCTCCCATAAATGCGGAAAGCAGGTTCTTTTCTGTCTTACTGCCCTTTAACTGCATATCCATTCCCTCCTTAGTTATATTTCCTTCTCATTTTTCCCCAATCAAAGAAAATAATACCTAAGTTTAATTTTTTTTCCATTTTAAAAACGACTAGGTACATTGGAAATGCAGTTAAAAATTTCCATACTTCTTATTTAGAAAGCAGAGCTTTTTGCAGCGCTCTTAAAAAACACCCGTGAAATAGAAAATGCTGGCAACTCCCGCAACAAGGAGCACGGCCGCCAAAGCCACAAACAGCCAAAGAATACTCTTTGCCCACAATGGCAATGCTTCTTTTTTGGATAAAAGCGCCCAGATGGCAAGGCCGACCAATATAACCCCGCCAAATAAAAAAATGAATACAAAAATACTTCCCAAAAATATTAAACTCATCAATAAAAACTCCCTTATGCTTCTATTCCGCCGCAAACTCTCGAAAAAAATTGGCACAAACCAAATAATTTATTTTATAGTATACCACAGGGAGCGATAAATGACTATAGCTCCTTCCGCACAATCTAAAATACCGTTTTTCTACAAAATTTTAGTCCTTCCGCCCATTGTTTGGGAAAAGTTTCGTTGTACTTTTCCGGAAAAGCCTTTATAATATAGAGAAAGTTTATTTTAAGATTTTCAACTTGGAAAGGAGAATATCTCTTGTCAAAACTCAAAACAGAGGAACAAATCAAGGCTCTTTCAGCAGAATATATTTATCAGCAAGCTGTCGGCAGCCTCCTGCTACTTTTAATCAGCGCAATGGAAGAAGAAGAACAGGCTGCATTGCCTTATGAAATCCACCCGGATATTGCACAGCTGAAAAAGGAAGTAAGGGGCTATCTTTTAAATTTGGAGGATTTGCTGAATGATGATACCGAAAACCGCATCAATGCCTTTGAGGAAAGTATCAAGCTAAAGAAACGGCTTTTATCCATATACGAAACAGTATACAGTTATTTCTCCCAATGGAACATCATTTCCATAGCATTGAATGACCAGATTGCATTAAAAAAATATGCGGAAGAACAGGTGAGCAAAAAAGATGTGGATTGGTCCTTATTTTTTGCCGATTGCCACGGTTTTATGGAAAGTGCCGAAACAGATATGGCGCAAAAAATCTATATGAGCCAGCTTTTAAAATGCATTCCCCTTGCCGTTACAAGGGACAAGTTCTATGACGAGGTGAAGAAATGCTTAGAGCAAGCCTTTGCGGAGGAAAGCAGGGAATCCATTGCGCTGTCATTAAAAACCTTTGAGGGGTTTTGCTGCCCGAAAACCACTCCCCAATATGGGAAATATTTTCCCGAATTTGCCGAAGCCTTGGATGCAAAGCGTATGGTCTTGCCTCAAAAGCTGACAAAAGAAGAGCTTGCCGAGGCCTACGGCGAAATGAACGAATTACTTGAGGATTTGGAAGGCATTGAGGAATACTTCTCTTGCATTTTGCACGATATAAATTCCTGCATTTTATTGCTGTATCTCACCTATTCCTTCCAAGACTTAACCCAAAACGATGCCGCTTACGCAGATTTATATCATGCAGTATGCGAATTTTTAGGCGGGGAATGGAATGCCGCAGAAAAAGCCGCTTATTTAGACACCTTAAACCATCGCTTGGAGGCGGCAGTTGAGCCGGTGATTGATAAGGCCAATGAAATCGGGAAAAAGGAATATGAGTTGCTCCAAACAATTTCCTCCTTTGATGGCTTCCAGGAGGATACCAAAAAAGTACTGATGACAGAGGAATTTATCCGTGAATGCTTCTTCGGCAGTATTAACGAAGATCTGTTCCTCTTTGATCTGCCTCAGGACTTACCCCCTGCCCCGCGGGAAGAAAAAAATAGGTTGTTCGATACCTTTATACAGCGCACCCGAAACAGCTTTGATACCCTGCCCGGGCCAACACGGAAAATTGCCATGCAGACACTGCTGGGGGCTTTGCCTCCCATTTTCACCGTTGAGGAGGTTATGCGGCGCATGATGGATGCCATTGATAACGCCTCCACTTATGAGCAAAGGCTATTAGTTGTAGATAAAGTTGGCATAGTTTTTGAAGAAAACGGATATGAATCCATTACAGAAGATGCCGCCCATGACCATCATGATTGTGGCTGCGGTCATGACCACCACCACGAACACCATCATCACGATCACAACTGCAATTGCGGACACGATCATGCACATCATCACGATTGTGGACACAACCATAAATAGAAGTATGCAGAAAAAACAAAGGAAAAAGGAGGCAGATGATGTTTACTTTCAATCATTATAATTTTAATGTTTACGATTTGGAAAAAAGCATGGAGTTTTATGAAAAAGCCCTTGGTTTAAAGGAAGTCCGCCGGCTAGAATCCCCCGACGGTAGTTGGAAATTGGTATACTTAGGTGACGGCGTCAACGATTTTACCTTGGAATTGACTTGGCTAAAGGACCGTACCGAACCCTATAGCCTTGGCGAAAATGAATTCCACCTTGCCTTTGAAGCGGATGATTATGACATCGCCCATGAAAAACATAAGCAATTAGGATGCATTTGTTTTGAAAATCCGGAAATGGGTATCTATTTTATTCATGACCCAGATAATTATTGGATTGAAATTGTCCCCCGGGGATAACATACTGCTGAATCAAAAACGGAGTATAAGGATGTCTTGCTCCGTTTTTATTTCTGTACTCGTTTTGACAATACATTAGGTTGGTATTCAACGAAGAAGGAGGGTGTGACATGACCCATAAGCTCCAAAACAGTCCGCTTTTTTTCGACATGACCGAGGAAGAGATCTCCGACTGTCTGCAATGCAGCAAATCCAGTATCGTTTTTTATGAAAAGGATACCATGGTTTTTTATCAAAAAGACGTGCCCACCCATCTTTTGGTATTGATAGAAGGCACTGTGGCCGTATGTAATGATTCCGCATCCGGAAAGAGAAGCATTGTGGCCGCTTTTGACCGGTGTGGAGAGCTGTTTGGCGAGGTGTTTGTTTTTTTAGGGCATCCGGAGTATGATCACTATGCCCAAGCAGTCACCCCGGCCCAGGTTTTGCGCATACCAAAGGAATTCCTTTTTCAAACCTGCGGAGAGGCCTGCGGACATCATGCCAAGCTCATTTCCAATATGCTGGCAATTCTTGCCCGGAAAGCCTATTTCCTAAATCAAAAGGTGCAGATTCTTTCCTGTTCTACGCTGCGGCAGAAAATCGCCAAAATCCTATTAAAAAACAGTGATGCCCATGGCAAGGTAATCCTTTCCATGAACCGGGAAACGATGGCGGATTTTTTAAATACCGCCAGACCCTCCCTCTCCAGAGAATTGATGCATATGCAAAGGGAGGGGCTGATACAAATCAAAAAACGAGATATTTTCATCACAGATTTCGAGGCATTGCAAGATATTTTATAATTTGAAATACGTAACATCTGTTTCGATCTAAAGATGGGGGAAAAGCCCCTTGTTTCGTGCAAAATTTACGCCGCAAGCCCTTACAAATTAGGCTTTTGTATTTTGCACAAAGCCATTCCATTTAGAAAGTCCATAGTTTTCCAAGCCTTTCCTCCATAAAAACATTTTTATTTAAATTTGAAAATCTGTAACATTTGTTACGGATTTTTTTCTTGCGTGCTGTTAAGATGAACTCATAAAACAGCACAACAATTGAAACTACGAAATCGGAGGAGACTATATTATGGAAAATAAAATGTTTTGTTATCAGTGTCAAGAAACAGCAGGAAACACCGGATGCACCATGTCGGGTGTCTGCGGCAAAAAGCCGGAGGTAGCAGCAATGCAGGATCTGCTGATTTATGTAACAAAAGGCATTTCCGCCGTTACCACACAGCTGCGCAGTGAAGGGAAGCCCGTTGAGCAGGATGTAAATCACTTGATTACGCTAAACCTGTTTATTACCATTACCAATGCCAACTTTGATGAGGATGCCATTGTTGCCCGCATTGTGGAAACACTGGATAGAAAGAGAGAGCTTCTCTCACAGGTTGAAAACGCGGCGGCACTGCCCGAAGCAGCGGCATGGGAGGCAGATTACCGTGAGGCCTTTGCGGCAAAAGCCAAAGAGGTGGGTGTACTTTCCACCAAAAATGAGGATGTGCGCAGCTTAAGAGAGCTGATTACCTATGGCCTCAAAGGGCTTTCCGCTTACTCCAAGCACGCAAATGCCCTTCTGCAGGATGATGTGCAGGTAGATGAATTTTTACAGCGAGCCTTGGCAAAAACATTGGATGATTCCTTAAATGTCAACGATCTCATTGCCTTGACTTTGGAAACAGGGAAATACGGCGTAGATGGCATGGCATTGTTGGATCAGGCCAACACCACAGCCTATGGCAACCCCGAGATTACAAGGGTAAATATCGGCGTAGGAACACGCCCCGGCATTTTAATTTCCGGTCATGACCTGCGGGATATGGAATTGCTGTTGCAGCAGACCGAGGGTACCGGTGTAGATGTATACACCCATTCCGAAATGCTGCC
>DCDZ01000035.1 GCA_002316675.1 Tyzzerella sp. UBA1042 | reverse complement strand
CGGCCTCTTGACCCCCAGTCAAGAATCAATTTGTATTTAATGCCTGTTTTACTGGGGATTTGGCGCACTTATGTCCACTCATTGTCCACTGCTGATATTTAATTGAACTATATTACTTTGCTTCTGCCGGCTCTGGTGGAGCAATATGCTTATTGAGTTTTTCTCTTGCTTCATCCCATGATGATTGAGAAAAATGCGTGTAGTGCATTGTCATGTCAGGCTTTGAATGACCCATGAGATATTGTACGGTGCGAACGTCAACCCCACTTGCAACTGCATTCGTTGCAAATGTGTGCCGGAGCTGATGCGAAGTAAATCTATACTTTCTAATAACGTTTGGCTTAATGCCTTTCGTTTTTCTTCCCGCCGAAATCCTGTCACAGACAGTTATATTGCTCATTGCGTCAAGTAGCACGTCCATTAAAGAACTAAACACATGCTCTGTGATAACTTTACCGTCAATGCTGAAAACGAGTTGCAATGGCTGATTAACAGCATTATTCTTAATCTGCCAATCTTTTAACATGGATGCATAGCTTGTGGGGATTGGAATATCACGGTAGCCGGAAATGGACTTTGGACCTTTTTCTTTCTTGCCCTTGTAGTCATATGCAGACTCAATTGTAAGAGTATTGCTTTTAAGATTAATGTTTTTCCATCGAAGCATTACAACTTCTTCACGACGCGGGCCACAACAAAGCTGCATCAGAGCCATCATTTTAATTAAAGGGAGCCGCTCTGCTCTCTTTTTATCGGCAACTCCTTTATATGGCAACGGTCTTACATCCCAGAGCGCTTTTTCTTCCGCCGGAGTAATTGCAGCAACCTCTTTTACGGGCGCATCTTTTTCTGGTTTTACGTCTTCGGCAATATTTAGCATCATGGCATGATTTTTTCGAGCCAGCTTGCAGACTTGCCGTGCGGCAGAAATAACGGACTTAATAGTCCTCTTTGAAAGGCCGTCTGCATACATTTTTGCGGTAATCATATTCAGATCAGCAGATGTAAGTTTGCTGACTTTTAGGTTGTTCAACGGGGCTAAGTGCTTTAGAGCGGCATTGTACATATCTTTTGTGGATTTCCCCATCGGTGCATAGGCAAGCCCTTTCCACGTGTCGGCCCAATATTCCCATGTGCTTTTGTCGTTGGTAACAACGGCTCCCATGCCACGCTCAACACGGAGCGCGGCAATTTTGTTTTCCAGTTCCTCTTTGGTCTTTCCGTAAACAGCTTTTACGATTGGCTTTCCGTCTGCACTATGCCCTAAAGTAATCCTTTTACGGTACATTCCGCTGGAATGGGTCGTTTTCTTTTTTCTGCCGGGTTTCTTTTTACTATTTACTTTTTGTGGTGCGGACATGGTACATAGCCTCCCCAATGCACTCTTGTCAATAAGCTGGGATCGACTTTTTGATCCTCTTCTGATTCAGCTTCCGACTCATCTTCTTCCACTGATTTTCCATCATAAAAATGGTCATGGCTGATGTGGCTTAGCTCGTGATTCAATGTTTCTTTTTGCTGGTTATAGCTTGTGCGAGCGTTAATATAAACGTTGTAATCGCCATCATTGTCTGTTACGGTTGTCCCACCGACACCGTAAGGAAAGTTAATGAGCCTGACAAAAATTTCGTCCATAAATACATCCCCCTGCCCAATGAAATTTATTTATTCAATTACCAGATTCGTCTTTCAATACTTCTATTATTTTGGTGGCCCGCTCAATATCCTTTTTTGTAGCCCCTTTTGCAGCCTTGAAGAGCATTTTCATTTCACTGCGGTTCTTTAATGTTTCTAGGTACTCATTCGCTTCTTTATCGTCAAGTGGCCCGGCAGTGTTATTGCCAACGAGATAATCCATGGAGACGTGCAGAAACTTTGCAATTCTATCCAGATACGTCATATAGGACGTGCTTGCGCCGCCAAACCAGTGGCTGACGACGACTGGAGAAACCCCGATCCCGTTTGAGAGATCAACCTGCCGGATTCCTTTTTCCTTCATGATTTCTGCCATTTTATTTATGGTATAGCTTGAATCCATATATAACGCCTCCTATTCATCAAAATCGTTGTCATTCGGCTTTTTGAGAGCCTCAATGATTTTAACGGCTTGCTCCACATCTTCTTTCGTGGCATTTTTTGACACCTTGAAAAGCGTACGCATTTCAGGGCGATTTTTGAGCTCCATAAGATAATCATTCAATTCGGAATCATCACTTTGAGGTATGCCGAGCAAATAATCTGCGGAAACGTTATAATGTTCTGCTATTTTATTAATATATTTTTTATTCTCATAGGCTTTATTCCTGCCGGTTTTCCATTTGCTTACCGCATCTTTTGTAATNNNGTACGCATTTCAGGGCGATTTTTTAGTTCGGTAAGATATTCGTTCATTTCTTCGTCGCAGCCCGGACGTGGCATAGAAGTATTGCCTAGCAAATAATCTGTAGTAACACCAAAGTGATCTGCAATCTTTCCTATATATTTACTGTTGCTGAATGAGTTGCTTTTTTCGGTTTTCCACTGGCTGACCAAAGAGCGCGTAGCGCCAATGGCATCTGCAAACTGCTGTTGCGATTCTCCCTTGCTTTCTATTAACCTAAAAATTAGTTTCCT
>DCDZ01000061.1:27255-37959 GCA_002316675.1 Tyzzerella sp. UBA1042 | reverse complement strand
AAATATATTGTAGTAGAAAGGAGAGGTGTGCTTGGAAGATGTGAACGTAAAAGGCGAAATCGGCGATATTATTTTCCAGAATAAAGAAAATGGCTATGCTGTGTTTACAATTTTCGTCCAGTCGGAGGAGATTACTTGTGTGGGGATCGTGCCAATGATCCATTCGGGAGAAAGCCTTTCCGTGCGGGGAAATTGGATTAACCATCCTGCGTATGGCAAGCAGCTGCAGGTGCAGTTTTACGAAAAATTTATGCCCACCTCTCAAGCAGGCATGGAAAAATATTTGTCCTCCGGCCTGATTAAAGGCCTGGGCCCTAAAACTTCAAGAAAAATCGTGGAACGCTTCGGCGATGCCGCTTTTTATGTGATTGAGGAAAAACCCGATTTGCTGACGGAAATTAAAGGCATTACCCACGAAAAAGCACAGCGCATTTCTCAAATTTTCAGAGAACAGCATGAACTGCGTAAGGTTATGATGTTCTTGCAGGGCTTCGAGGTTTCTCCAGCATATAGTATGCGTATTTATAAAAGATATAAGGGAAGAACCTTTGATATCGTGAAAACCAACCCCTATCGCCTTGCCGATGATGTTTTTGGCATCGGCTTTAAAATGGCCGATAAAATGGCCGCCAATGCAGGCATTGCGGCGGACGACCCCAGCCGCATTAAATCGGCAATAAAATATGTCTTGAACCAGGCAGCGGCAAACGGAGATTGCTTCCTGCCTAAGCCTCGGCTCGTGACAGAGGCCACGGAGCTTTTGGAGCTGCACCCTGCGGCTGTGGAGAACGCCATTAGAGAATTACAGGTGGACAGCCAAATTTGGCAGGAAAAAATGGAGGATATAGACGTGGTTTACCTGAACCTCTATTATTATGAAGAGATGGCGGTGGCCAAACGCCTGCTGGAATTATCCGTGGAATGGGAAGAATTGGATTTTGATATTCTGGAGGAGCGGTTCCAAAAAATAGAAGAGGAAACAGGGGTGCAGCTGGCAACGGAGCAGCAGCAAGCGGTGATGGAGGCCATGAGCGGCGGTGTTTTGATTATTACCGGCGGCCCCGGTACAGGAAAAACAACCACCATAAATACCATGCTGCGTTTGCTGGAAAAAGAAGACCGGGAAGTGGTGCTTGCCGCACCTACGGGCCGTGCCGCAAAACGGATGACAGAGGCAACGGGGGTAGAGGCGAAAACAATCCACCGACTTTTGGGCACAACCTTTGTCAGCGAGGATAATAAGCGTCAGGTGTTCGATAAAAACGAGGACGACCCCATTGAGGCCGATGTACTTATCATAGATGAAACCTCTATGATGGATTTGCATTTGATGCACGCCTTATTGCGTGCCATTGAAAACGGAACCTCCGTCATTTTTGTGGGCGATATGGATCAGTTGCCGTCTGTGGGTGCGGGCAATGTATTAAAGGATATGATCCGCAGTGAACGTCTGCGGGTGGTTCGTTTACAGCACGTGTTCCGTCAAGCTCAAGAAAGCGCAATTATTATGAATGCCCACCGTATCAATCAAGGGGAAGAGCCAGTTTTGAATGAAGACGGCACGGATTTCTTTTTTATCCGCCGGGCGTATGGACAGGAAGTGCTGGCAACCTTGCAGGAGCTGGTAAAAAGCCGGCTGCCTAAATTTACAGGGCGTGACGGCCTGACAGAGATGCAGGTGCTGACCCCTATGCGCAAGGGTCTTCTGGGCGTGCAAAGCCTGAATCAAGTGTTACAGAAAACCTTAAACCCCCCTGGGCCAAATAAAAAAGAAAAAGCATTTCGCCATATTACTTTCCGAGAGGGAGATAAGGTGATGCAGATAAAAAATAACTATAATATTGTTTGGCGGTGCTTCAGCTGCCGGGGTAAGCGGACGGATGAGGGCTTGGGCGTGTATAACGGCGATGCAGGGCGTATCCAACGGATTGATGAGGAGAATGAAACCCTGCAGGTTGCATTTGACGACGGAAAGATTGTGGATTACGATTTTACCCAGCTGGAGGAGCTGGAGCTGGCCTATGCCATTACCATTCATAAATCTCAGGGCAGTGAATACCCTGTAGTAATTCTGCCTGTTTACAGCGGGCCGCCTATGCTGATGACCAGAAACCTTCTGTATACCGCAGTAACAAGAGCCAGAGAATTGGTGGTGCTGGTGGGCTTGCGGGAAACGGTGCATGGCATGATTGCCAATAACCGGGAGATCGACCGCTATACCGCCTTGGCTGTGCGCATACGTAATTTGTATGATTTTATGAATGCGCCGGAGGTACAGCCATGAAAAGCTTTGTCCAAGGGTTTTTAAATGTGCTGTATCCCCCGTATTGTGTTTTGTGCGGAGAGCTTCTGCCCATGGAGGAATGGGACAGGGGGATTTGCAAGGACTGCGGAAGCAGTCTTCCGTTTTTAAAGGGAAACCGATGTAAATTTTGTGGAAGAGAATTGAAACACGGTGACATCTGCCATACCTGCTTGGAATATAGGCCGGTGTTTGCGGAGGGCATTGCAGCCTTTGATTATGAGGTGCTGCGGGAAGGCATTGCCCGGTTTAAGTTTGACGGAGCAAGGAAGGATGGGGAAGTTTTCGGCCGATTGATGGCGGAGTTTCTCCTTGCCGACTGTGAGGATTGGCTGCAGGAAATAGATTTTATGACAGAGGTGCCTCTGGATACCCATAAGAAAAAGACGCGGGGGTTTAATCAGGCAGAAATTCTTTGCAAAAGCATCAGTGCCCAAACGGGGCTTGTCTACCACGAGGGCATCCTAACCAGAACAAGGGAAACCATCCCCCAAAGTAAGCTTTCGGCAAAAGAACGGCAGACAAATTTGCGCAATGTTTTTACCGCCAAGGATTGCGGGGGGAAGCATATTCTTTTGGTGGATGATATTTTGACAACGGGAGCCACGCTGAACGCTTGCAGCCGGGCGTTGTATCGGCATGGAGCAAAAAAGGTTTCCGTATTTTGTCTTTCGGTGACGGAGTAATGCATCGTTCCATTTTTATGCAGATAAGCCAGCTGCCCAAGCAGCTTGGCTTTTTATATTACATCCAAAGGGCAGGAAAATTACCCATTTTTTTCGGCAAAAAAATGTATACACAAAGAATTATGACAAAAGGTGTTTTATATTTGAAATATATGAAGAAAGCTAGTATAATCTATTACCGTAGTGTAAAATTAGGATAAGAATTTTCGGGGGATTTTGCAATGGTGCAGATGGGTTTTGACAATGAAAAATATTTGAAAATGCAGTCTGAGAGAATTAAGGAGCGCATTGGGAACTTTGGCGGAAAGCTGTATTTGGAATTCGGCGGAAAGCTCTTTGACGATTATCATGCGGCTCGGGTGCTTCCCGGCTTTAAACCGGACAGCAAGGTAAATATGCTGTTACAGCTGAAGGATGAGGCGGAAATTGTGATCGTAATCAATGCCGGCGATATTGAGAAGAACAAAATTCGGGGGGATTTGGGGATCACCTACGATATGGACGTGCTTCGTTTGATTGATGCCTTCCGTGGATACGGTTTATATGTAGGCAGTGTTGTTTTGGCCCAGTTTAACGGACAGGCTGCGGCCATGGCTTATAAAAAGAAGCTGGAGGGCTTGGGGCTTAAGGTTTACAAGCATTATCCCATTGCGGGCTACCCGGCAAACATCCCTTTGATCGTCAGTGATAAGGGCTATGGGAAAAATGATTATATCAAAACGGAGCGGTCTTTGGTGGTGATTACGGCACCGGGGCCGGGCAGCGGGAAAATGGCGGCCTGTCTTTCCCAGCTGTATCATGAGCACAAAAGGGGAATCAAGGCGGGCTATGCAAAGTTTGAAACCTTCCCCATTTGGAATGTGCCCCTGCGCCACCCCGTGAATGTGGCATATGAGGCTGCCACGGCAGACTTAAATGACGTCAATATGATTGATCCGTTCCACTTGGAGGCATATGGAAAAACAACCATCAATTATAATCGGGATGTGGAGGTTTTTCCTGTTTTAAATGCAATGTTCGAGCAGATTTATGGAAAGTCCCCGTATAAATCCCCTACGGATATGGGGGTCAATATGGTGGGGAATTGTATTTTTAACGATGAGGCGGTACAGGCGGCTTCCCGCAGCGAAATTATCCGCAGATATTTTAAGGCCCTTTGCGATCACAGAAAAGGGAATGTGGAGGAGGATGTTATTCTCCGGCTGGAACTGCTGATGAAGCAGGTAGGCGTTTCTGTGGCGGATCGTCCTGCGGTGGCGGCGGCATTAAAAAGAGCCGAGGAAACCGGCGCACCCAGTGCTGCCATTGAACTGCCCGATGGGAAAATCATAACGGGAAAGACCACCCCCCTGTTGGGTGCATCCTCTGCAATGCTTTTAAATGCATTGAAGGAATTGGCAGGCATCCCCAAGGAAGCAAAGCTGATTTCCCCGAAGGTGATTGAGCCCATTCAAAAGCTGAAGGTGAATCATCTGGGGAATCATAATCCACGCTTGCATACCGATGAGGTGCTGATTGCCCTTTGCATTAGCGCCACAACAGAGGAGCAGGCGGCTTTGGCATTGCAGCAGCTAGAAAAATTAAAATGTGCCGAGGTACATTCTTCCGTTATTTTATCCAATGTGGATGAAAATGTATTTCATAAGCTGGGCGTAAGCCTGACTTGCGAGCCTCAATATCAGACAAAAAAGCTGTTTCATGGAAGTAAATAAGGTTCATCCTCTCTGCCCGGGCAGAGGGGATTTTCTTTTGACAAAAAGGGGAATTTACGGTTATGATAAAATAAAAATAACAAGCAGGAGGGGTAAACTTGGGAAACTATAATTTGCCGAAAATAGAGCTGCACTTACATTTGGATGGTTCCATTTTGCCGGAAACCGCATGGGAATTGGTGCAGGCCCAAGGGCTTGCTGTGCACGCCGCAGATTTGGAGAGTTTTCTGCCCCTTATTATGGTTCCGCCCCATTGCAGGGATGTGAACGAGTGCTTAGAACGGTTTGAAATTCCTGTTGAAATTTTGCAGGAGGGAACGGCCTTGGCAAGGGTGACGGAGGAGTTGATTGGCCAGCTGGCGAAAGAAGGGGTGATCTATGCAGAAATCCGTTTTGCGCCCCAGCTGCACACAAGAAAGATGCTGACCCAGAGGGATGCCGTTGAGGCCGTATTGGCGGGAAGGGAGGCAGGCCTGCGAGCCCATGGAGACATAGGAATCGGCATCATTCTCTGTGCTATGAGCATGGGAGCGGAAACCGTGAATATGGAAGAAAATTTAGAAACTGTGGCCTTAACCAAGGAATACTTGGGGCGGGGTGTGGTTGCCTTGGATTTGGCGGGAGCCGAGGGGATTGTACCCCTTTCCAACTTCTCACCTGTTTTTGACTTAGCGAGGGAGTTACAGGTGCCCTTTACTTGCCATGCGGGAGATAGTCAAGGCCCGGAAACTGTTGCCGATGCCTTGCGTTTTGGGGCAAAACGTCTGGGGCATGGGCATCATATTTATGAAGACCTTGCTTTGTGTAAGAGGGCAATGGAGGAAGGCGTTACCTTTGAGATATGCCCCACAAGCAATGTGTGCTGCCAAAGCACCGCGGGCTATGCAGAGCATTATGTAAAAAAAATGTACGACTTGGGGATGCGGGTGACCATAAATACGGATAATCGGACCCTTTTTGATTTGACCTTGGATCAGGAATATGACCACTGCGTTCAGGATATGGGCTTTGCGGAGGAGGAGCTTCTTCAAATGCTTTTATACGCTGCCGAAGGGGCATTTTTAGAGGAACAGGAGAAGGCGGTGCTAAAGAAAAGAATTTTAGCTTGTAAAAAGTAGGTTATGAAAGGGATGCCGACAAAATCGGCATCCCTTTCAAATAATCCTATTATTTTTTAGAGGTCTTTTGATTTAAGTTCAAAGTCATTTTTTCAGTCAATGTCTTTTTCTTTTTGTTTTCTAGCTTCATGCCCGTAATGCCTACGATATAAATGCCTGCTAAGTCTACCTTGACATTTTTCTTCACCGGCAGCACCGAATAAACAGGCTTATCGCAAACCAATGTTACAATCTGTGGGCCGATTTTTGCACGCACCAGATTGGCCTTGCGCATTTTTGTTGTTTTTGGCATTTGCTCATACACTGCCTTGGGCAGGTTGGCCAGGGAAGGCTTTTCCTGTTTTTTATCAATCACAAAAATTTGCACCGTTGTACGGTTATTCTCTATAAAGTCCTGTGCCTGCACCATTTTACGCATACTGACCTTATTAAAATAATAAAGCACCGCAAGAATGATGACTAAGACCACAGTAACAATAATCAATACATCTGAAAATTCCACAAAGAGTTCCTCCTTAATTTTACGCAAAGTGAAAAATTGCATCTGCGCAATTCATACTTGTACTATTCTAACATTGTTTTTCTGTTTAGGGAAGTGGAAAAATGAAAAATATGCTTTTTTTGGAATAGACTTTACTTGCATATATTTGGAAGGATATAGTATACTACAAGAAACTTCGTGTAAGAAAGGGGGATGCTTTCATGAGTACACAGGTTCTGACGGTGATAGCTTATTTCGTTGCCATTCTTTTATTCATCAATGTGGTTTTGGCGGGCTTGGTGGTCTTTTTTGAGCGCAGAAATCCTGCCAGTACCTGGGCATGGCTCCTTGTGCTTGTTTTTATTCCCATTTTCGGGTTTTTAAGTTATTTGGTTTTTGGAAAAAACGGTAAGCGGGAAAAGATGTTTTATGAAAAAGAGGCCTATGACCAAAAGGTGTATTACAACTATTTGTTTCAATACCGACATTCCGAAGAAAAGATACAGCGGCAAAAGGCTTTGATTGAAAATAAAGGGCGGTTGGTTGAGGCGGAATATCTGACAGACTTGGCTTATCTCCATTTAAACTCAGGCAACTGGATGACCTTTAATAATCAAGTGACCATACTGAGCACGGGAAGGGATAAATTTGAAGCCCTGGTGCGGGATATTCGCCGGGCGAAACGCTTTATCCATATCGAATACTATATTTGGCGGGGGGACAACCTGGGCAGACGCTTGTTAGATGAACTGACGAAAAAAGCCCGAGAAGGCGTGGAGGTTCGCCTGCTGTATGACGGCATGGGAAATTCTTCCCTGCCGAAGGATTTTTTTCAAAGGCTACATGAGGCAGGGGGCTATTCTGCTGCTTTTTTACCGCCTTTTTTTGTACGGATTAATTACCGCAACCATAGAAAGCTGTGCGTTATAGACGGGGAAGTGGGCTATATCGGCGGCTTTAATGTGGGAGATGAGTATTTGGGCATTGTGAAGCGTTACGGCCCTTGGCGGGACACCCACCTTCGGTTTGCGGGGGATGCGGTGGATCAAATGCAAATACGCTTTATTATGGATTGGAATTTTACCACCAAAGAGGGGGTCGTTCCCTTAGAGGAAACATATTTCCCCGAACGAGAGCAATGCGAGGGGATAAAAACACAAATTGTTTCCAGCGGGCCTGACACCCAATGGAAAAACATCCGTAACGGCTATTTTAAAATGATGAATGAGGCGGAGGATCATATCTATCTTACAACCCCTTATTTTGTCCCCGATGACGGCATTTTTGAGGCCTTGCGTGTTGCGGCATTATCGGGCATTGATGTGCGCATTATTATTCCCGGAAACCCCGACCATATTTTTGTATATTGGGCGAGTATGTCTTATCTGGGTGAGCTTTTGGAGGCAGGGGTTCGCTGCTATCAGTATGAAAAAGGCTTTATTCATGCAAAAACCCTGTGCATTGACGGCTTGGTTGCCTCCGTGGGGACAGCCAATATGGATATTCGCAGCTTTGATTTGAATTTTGAGGTGAATGCCTTTATGTTTGACGCAGGGCTGACGCAGGCCTTGGAGGCGGAGTTTCTGCGGGATTTGGAAAGCTGTGTGGAAATAACCAAGGAGTGGTATTCCAAAAGAAAATGGTGGTTTAAGATTAAGGAAGCAGTGGCAAGGCTGGTTTCGCCGATGCTTTAAGGAACGGAGGAAATACGGATGAAGCTGATAGGACACGAAGAAAGTCGAAAAATTTCTTATTTTCAGGTAGACGGTAATCGGTTAATGACACCTGCCGCATTGCTTTCTGATTTGCAGGAGGCGGCCATCAATCACTCGGATTCACTGGGGTATCCTGTGGAGTATTTGGCGGGAAAAAAGGTGGGCTGGGCGGTATTAAACTGGCATTTGCAGGTAGGCAGAATGCCAAAGCTTGGGGAAAGTATTACCATTCAAACCTGGTGTGAAAAATGCCGCAGGATGCAGGCCATCCGATGCTTTTATGTTTTGGATGAAAAGGGGGAGATCATCCTAAAGGGGATTTCCCGTTGGATTTATATGAATTTGGAGAAAAGGAAGCCCGAAAATATTCCCCAAGAGATGATAGAAAAATACCATTCCGGGCAGGAATCTGCAATTCCCGATGAAAAATTTATCATGCCCAAGGAGCAGACGGGAGAGCCTGTTACGGTGCATACCTTGGAAATTACAAGAAGGGATACAGATAGCAACGGCCATGCCAATAACGTAAAATATCTGGAGTGGGCTATGGATGATGTGCCCGATGAAATTTATGACCGTATGCAGATGGTGGATGTGCGCATTGTTTACCGCAAAGAGTGCGTGCGGGGAAACGAGGTTGTTTTAAAAACATACATAAAGGATACAGACGAGGGAAAGGAAATCCGTACTTTTATTACGGATAAGGCGCAAACGGTTTTGGCAGAGGCAGTAACCCTTTGGCAGTAAAGGCCAAAAGCAGCTGAGAGGGAGCATAGAAGCTCCAAATCAGGATGGGCTTTGTTGTGGTGAAGTACCCCAGAGCCACGGTGATGTCGCAGCAAATGTAGAGAAACAGACCGAAAAGGTATAGCCCGAAATAAGGCTTTGCCTTTCTTTGTTTCCAAAGGGAATAGGCCAGATAGAGATGCAGCAGAAAAAGCAGGGCATAGACAGCGCCCAATATTGGCAGGGGAAAAAACAGCAGGAGCAGGCTGGGGAAAAACAGCGCCCAACAAGGGCTTTTATCCAGAAAAAACGAAATATAAAAAAGCTGTACATGGCAGAAGAAAAACACCCCCAGCTTATAATAATAAGGGCTAAACAGCAAAATACCGTCGCTTATGATTGTAAATAATGCCGCCATAGGAACACCGTATCTGCAAGCGGGAATAAGGCACAGGCAAACGACCAGAAATCGGGCAGTATTTATGAAGGGGCTTTGCCCACAGAGCAGTAAGAATATATATAAAAGAAAAAAAAGAACCAGAACACTGTAATTTGTTTTGTCCATCACCAGCACCTCGTGCTTAGTTTGCCCTAAAACAAAAGAGACATTCCAAAAGGAATATCTCTGAAAGTGTGGACAAAATCGCCGGTTGCTGCAAAAAGCGCAGTTCCTTCCGATTTTTTGTAGGAATGCAGAGGAAAAAGCCCCTCGTTTCGTACAAGATTTGCTGCGCAAACCCTTACGATTGGGGCTTTTGCGTTTTACAGAAATCATTTTCGCAGAACCATCCCATTCGGAAAACCAATGATTTTTCAAGCCGTTCCTCCATAAAAATGTGCTGTGCCGGCAAAGTATGGGTCAGGGCTTTGGTTCTATTCTTAAAAAGCCAGCTCCAGTTTTTTGCGCATGGCTTCTATCTGTCCATCCGTCAAGTCCAGAGGCTTATAGGCAATGGTAATTCCGTCGTTTTTGTAGCGGGGAATCAGATGCAGGTGAAAATGATAGACGGTTTGGCCGGCAACGGTGCCGTTATTTTGCATTACATTCAAATGCTCCAAGCCAAGGGTTCTTTTCATTTCCTTTGCAATTTTTGTGGCAAGGGTGAAAAGCCTGCCTGCAAGCTGGGGGTCGATTTCAAAAATATTTGCAGAATGCACCTTTGGAAGAATCAAAATATGCCCCTCGTTTGCAGGAAAACGATCTAAAATGACTTTAAACTCCTCGTTTTCGTATATGGTCGCCGAGGGAATTTCCCCGTTTATGATTTTACAAAAAATACAGTCGCTCATGGCAGTCCTTCCTTTCGATTTTTCTATCAGTATAGCATGAAAGGACAGGCTTGCACAGGGTCAGGCGGCAAAATATTTTGTAAAAAGATAATTCAGGGCGATGCCGTGACGCATTTTATCCGAGGTCATTTCAAAGAAAATATCCCGCAGGTCTTGGGTAGGCATGGTAAGGTATAAAGTACGGTAGAAATCTCCGTTGTCAATTTCCAAAAGCAGGGTATCCTCCAAGAGAGGCTGACCGGAGGCATCTGGGGGATTCCCCACGATTTCCACTTCATCTCTGATGCCCGTAATGAGGTAATATGCCTCCTTTAACTGATTAAGATGCTTTAATTCATCCAGATACATGGCCCGCAGTATGGTTGCAGAGGGTGCCATGTCGGGGTCGGCCATCAGGCTTGCATAACGTTCCGCCATATCGGCGCTTTCCTGCTGAGACAGTGTCAGCAGTTCAATTAATTTTTCGTCCTCCGCCAAAGCCGTTCTTTGGACTTCTGTGAGGTTACCATTCATCGTGCCATTGGTGGTAGTGCCATTTTGCACACCATTCATAGTATTGCTGACGCTGCCATTGGGAATACCATTGATGGTTACGTTTGGATTGCCGTTAATGGTTACATTTGGGTTGCCGTTGATGGTACTATTCGGAACGCCGTTGATGGTGCCATTGGGAA
>DCDZ01000061.1:4856-26988 GCA_002316675.1 Tyzzerella sp. UBA1042 | reverse complement strand
TTCGTGGTGCCATTGGGAACGCCGTTCGTGGTGCCGTTGGGAACGCCGTTGATGGTGCCATTGGGAACGCCGTTGATGGTGCCATTGGGAACGCCGTTGATGGTGCCGTTGGGAACGCCATTCGTGGTGCCATTGGGAACGCCGTTGATGGTGCCGTTGGGAACGCCGTTCGTGGTGCCATTGGGAACGCCGTTAATGGTACCGTTTGGTGTGCCATTGACGGGATCGTTAATTGTACCGTTTTGAAATCTATTAATGGTACCGTTTGGACCACCATTCATTCTTTCTTTCATTTCCAGATCAGTCTGATAGGTTCTTGTATTTTTATTATATGGATACATTGGTCAGGCTCCTTCTCTATTTTCTAATTTCTATCATCTTATGCGAAATAGTTTGTTTTCTTGCCTGAATGAGCATAAAATAAATATGGATACCCGAAGAGATTTCTGATAAGCTATACTTACACGGAACTTTAAGCTTGTTATACAAAAACCATTTTTCGGTGAAAGGGTATATTGTTTATCCATTTATTTCAGTAAAAATAGAGGTGGGAAGGCCATGAAAAAAATCGTATTAACCGGCGGAGGAACGGCAGGGCACGTGACCCCCAATTTAGCGCTCCTTCCGTTTTTGAAACAGGAGGGCTGGGAGGTTGTTTATATCGGCTCGGAAAAAGGCATTGAACGCAGCTTAATTGGGGCGGCGGGAATCCCTTATTACGCCATTGCGACGGGAAAGCTGCGCCGTTATTTTTCAAAGGAGAATTTCAGTGATATGCTTCGGGTGGTGCAAGGCGTTGCCGAGGCAAAAAAAAGGCTGAAGGCGTTGAAGCCGGATTTGGTGTTTTCCAAGGGCGGCTTTGTGGCAGTTCCTGTGGTTCTGGCGGCAAGGTCCATGGGAATTCCTGTCATTATCCATGAGTCGGATATTACCCCCGGGCTGGCAAATAAAATTGCCATGCCCTTTGCCAAGGTGATCTGCACCACTTTTCCCGAAACACTGGGGCATATTTCAAAAAAAAGAGGTGTGCACACAGGCTCGCCCATTCGCAGGGAACTGTTCGAGGGGAACCGGGAAAAAGGCCTGCAATTATGCGGTTTTGACGGGGCAAAGCCTGTGCTTTTAATGATGGGTGGATCCTTGGGGGCGGTGAAGCTGAACCAATGCTTGCGGGGAGAGCTGCCTAAGCTTTTGCAGAAGTTTGATACCATTCATCTTTGCGGAAAAGGGAACGTGGCAAAAGAGTTGGTGGGACAAAAAGGGTATCGGCAGTTTGAATATGTATCCGCGGAGCTGGCCCATTTATTTGCCGCCGCAGATCTAATTGTCTCCCGGGCGGGAAGCAATTCTATCTGCGAGTTTTTGGCATTGAAAAAACCCCATTTACTCATACCCCTTTCTAAAAATGCCAGCCGTGGGGATCAAATTTTAAATGCGGCTTCTTTTGCTAAGCAGGGCTTTGCCAGAGTTTTACCGGAGGAGGAAATGACACCGGAAACGCTGATGGAGAATATCATCACTTTGTATAAAAACAAGAACAAATATATAGAAAAAATGGAGAAAAGCGGTTTCTCCGACGGTACAAGGGGTGTTTTATCCCAAATTCGCAAGTTTTAATAAAGAATTAAGAAAAATAAATTGACACGTGTCAAGAAAAACTATAAAATGCTAAAATGTGATTGGAAATAGAAATTACAAAAGCAGATTTTTTAAGGAGGCTACGCCATGAAGAAATATGCTGCGTTGGTTTTTGCGGCGGCATTGATGCTTTTTGCAGCAGGCTGCTCCACAAAAGAAGAAAGCGGAAATACTTCCGAAAAAACAGATACGATTTTACAGGCAGAGATGCCAAAAAGTGGGGATGAAATTGCAGTGGTTACCACATCGGAGGGTGTGATTAAATTGCAATTTTACCCAGAAGAGGCACCCAAGGCTGTGGAAAATTTTAAAACATTGGCGGCAGAGGGCTATTATGATGGAATTATCTTCCATCGTGTCATTGACGGCTTTATGATTCAAGGCGGTGACCCTACAGGCACAGGTACCGGCGGCGAAAGTGCCTTCGGAGAAGCCTTTGAGGATGAAATTTCTCCTAAGCTTCACTTTTATCGGGGGGCTTTGGCCATGGCAAACAAAGGTGCAAACACCAACGGAAGCCAGTTCTTTATTGTGCAGAATAAGGACGTGACGGAAGAAGGCATTCAAACCATTCGGGAAGCCAGAGACGGTGATGAGGAATTTGGCATTACCATCGGTGAGGAATTTTACAACTTAAAGCAACTGTTCCCCGATGCTGTTTTGGAGCACTATACCAAGGAAGGTGGAAGCATTGAGCTTGAATATCTTTTCGGTGCGCCTTATACCATATTCGGGCAGGTGTTTGAGGGTATGGACGTGGTGGATAAAATTGCCGCAGTGGAGGTAGAGGCTGAAAGCAGCAAGCCTCTGGAGGATGTTGTAATAGAAAAAGTAGAAATAACAAAGTATGAGTCACAAGGTAACTAGGCAATATGGCAAGGAGTAGAAGCGATGAAAAAGAAGTTGCGGCTTGGGGCAATGATGCTTGCTATGGCAATGGGGCTGACGGCCTGCGTTGAAACAGGGGAGGTTGCTTCCGATACAGGGGAGAATATGACCATTGATTTTGTGAACCAAACGGGTGCGGATGTAGGGATTGTCAGAATACGTCCCTCCGATGAGGACGAGTGGTCCGAAAATCTTCTCAAGGAAGAGGCATGGAAGCAAAATTATGAAATGCCCGTATCTTTCAGCGGTGTATTGCCAGAGGCAGAGGATGGCTGGCAGGTAGAAATGAAATTTTTGAACGGAACAGAGGAAATATGGCAAGGCATTGTTTTAGAGGACAATACAACTGCGGTTTTTTCCTATGAAGACGGAGTGCCGGTGTTTCAGGTGGAGTCCGGCGAGGACGCCGAAGGGGAACAAGGCGGCGCAACAGAATAGTTTTTGGAGTCAATGGAGACTGCAGGGAGGGATAAAACCGGGCTTGCAGTCTCTCTTTTTGTTGAAAAATTTGGGCAGCCCCCTTTACTTTGCAGGCTCAAAAACCGCCTAAAGGCATGGATTTGTTATGGTTTTTTCGTTTGAACCGGGAAGGATTGGATAAGATAAGGGGTAGGCTTGGTTTTATTGCATTTGTGTGAGGCAGCCCCATGACAAAGTGGGTTTGATATTTATTTTATAAGGCGTTTTGGTATTAAAAATAGAAATAAAGCTGTTGTACAGGGTTGATACAAAAGAAGGAGAGAGACAATGGAAACAAAATATGTTTTTGTAACAGGCGGTGTGGTTTCGGGTTTAGGCAAGGGCATTACGGCGGCATCCTTAGGCAGACTTTTAAAATCCATGGGATACAGTGTAAGAATTCAAAAATTTGACCCTTACATTAATGTGGATCCCGGCACAATGAGCCCCTATCAGCATGGGGAGGTATTCGTTACCGAAGACGGCGGAGAGACGGATTTGGACTTGGGCCATTATGAAAGATTTATTGATGAAAACTTAAAAGTGACCAATAACGTAACCACAGGTAAAATTTATTGGTCTGTTTTGCAAAAGGAAAGAAAAGGGGAATATTTAGGGGCAACGGTGCAGATGATTCCCCATATTACCAATGAAATCAAAGGCCGGGTTTATGCCGCAGGGGAAGGTTCCGATGTGGTTATTACGGAAATCGGCGGCACTGTGGGGGATATGGAAAGCACCCCGTTTTTGGAGGCCATTCGTCAGGTGGGCAGAGAATTGGGACGGGAGAATTGTCTGTATATCCATGTTACATTGATTCCTTATTTATCCAAGGGGAAGGAAATGAAAACAAAGCCTACACAGCATTCTGTGAAGGAGCTGCTTTCCATCGGCATTCAGCCTGATATTATTGTCTGTCGTACGGAACGTGCCATCAGCACGGAAATGAAGGAAAAGCTGGCACTTTTCTGCAACGTGGAGGAAGATTGTATTATTGAAAATTTGGATGCGGACAGCTTGTATGAATTGCCGTTGATGCTGCGGGAGGAAGGCTTGGGGCATATTGTATGCCGAAAGCTTGCCATGGAAGAAAAGGAAATGCAGCTGGACGATTGGATGGAGATGCTGGAGAAGGAGCGCAACCCCAAGCAGGAGGTTTCCATTGCGTTGGTGGGTAAATATGTGGAATTACAGGATGCTTATCTTTCTGTTGCGGAGGCCCTGCACCACGGCGGTATTCATCATCAGGCAAGGGTAAAAATCAACTGGGTGGATTCGGAAGCATTAACGGCGGAGAATGCCCGCGAAATTTTAGGCACTGCCCAAGGAATTTTGGTTCCCGGAGGCTTTGGCAACCGAGGCCTTGCGGGCAAAATGGAGGCAATCCGCTACGCAAGGGAGCAGGACATCCCCTTCTTTGGCATTTGCTTGGGGATGCAGTGTGCAGTCATCGAGTTTGCCAGAAATGTTTTGGGCTGGAAAACCGCCGATTCCACGGAGGTGGTTGAAAAAGCGGAATACCCTGTCATCCATTGGATGCCCGATCAGAAGGATATTAAAAATTTAGGGGGCACCATGCGCTTGGGTGCTTATGAATGTCATATCGCAGAGGATTCTTTTGCAAGAAAGGCCTATGGCGAGAGGGTGATTTGGGAAAGACACCGCCACCGCTTTGAATTTAACAATGCCTATCGGGAGGATATGACCAATGCAGGGCTTTCCATCACAGGGCTGTCTCCCGACGGCAGGCTGGTGGAAATGATAGAAAACCAGGACAACCGTTGGTTTGTGGGGGTTCAGTTCCATCCGGAATTTAAGTCAAGGCCAAACCGCCCCCATCCATTGTTCCGGGAGTTTATCGGAGAGGCTCTGAAAACAAAGCGGTAGATTGTAAGAAAGTCTTAAACAATTTCTAGCTGTTTTCTAAGATTTTTCTGTTAGAATGAAAAATGTAAAGGGGAAATACTCTATTATTAAAGGAGGAATTCCAATATGAAAACAGGAAAAAAAGAAAAGGTATTGGTACTGGTTACCCCACAAAAGAATGGCTTAAGATTAATTGACTACGGGTTTTCCATGGCACTGGCAAATGACGGCGAGCTACATATTTTGCACGTGCAGAAGGGAAATAGTATTTTTGACGGAAACGACACCTTAAAACGGCTTCAGGAGCTGATAGATTACGGAAGCAGATTGGGTGCTTGCATCCATGTGCAGTGCGACAACAATGTGGCAGATTTTGTCGGTAAATTTTTAAAGAAGGAAAAGATTACCTGCGTTATTTTAGGGGAGGGCCCCTTCAGTAAAGCAGAGCGGAAATTTAGCGAGTGGGAGCATATTATTGACGTCATTCCCGAAGAGATCAGGCTGCACGTGGTTGCAAGGGACGAGGTGCATCCCCAACAAATGATTATTTAAACTGCAAAAATCAAGCGAAAAGGTGCATTGCCCCTGCAAGCTTTTGAGATAGCACAGAGAAAAAACCTTTCCTTGGCATATCCTTTTGTGTAGCTGCTTTTTCAAAAGGAGTTTATTTGAACTTTCGTTTATGTATCTGAGGAGCCGAAACCGGCTCCTTTTTTTACGGTTTATAAAGGTAATTTTGATTTTTTGTTGCAATCAGAAGAGAATTATATTATCATTGCAAAGAGTGGAGAAATGTGTAACAAAATAAAACCTTTCGGTTGTACAGAGGGCTTTGTCTTTGTTTATTTGTTTGCCATTTCTTAACAGTTTCAGATAAAAGGAGAGATAGGAAATGAGTTTATATGAAAGCTGGATGGAAAAGGCATTTTCCAAAGAAGGCAGAAGTGTGGATGCGATTTGGGATAGCTATTTACCCAAGGAACAGCATATGTATGAATATATTATCGGTGAGAAAGTAACTTCCTTAGAGGGAACGGTAGCGGAGCTTGCAACACGTTTTCATATGACGGCGGAAGAAATTGTTGCCTTTGTAGACGGTATTAATGAAGCCTTGCCGGAAAAATACGATATGGAAAGCCTGGCGGAGGATACGAAGCTTTCTTTACAGATTGATTTTGAAAAGCTGTATAAAAAGATGGTGGAGTATAAAGCGGAGCACCTGTATTCTCTGGCTCAGTGGGAGGGAATTTTTGATGGCGAAGCCCGTAAAAAAATGATGCTGGAGCAGAAAAATTCCCGTACGGTGATTAAGGGAGAAAAAATCGGACGCAACGATCCCTGCCCTTGCGGCAGCGGCAAAAAATATAAAAAATGCTGCGGAGCGAACCTATAATCATGAAAACAAAGCTTTTGAAAATCAACCCCCAAGCACCGGATCCCCAGCTTGTGGCGGAGGCCGCCCAAGTTTTAAAGGAAGGCGGGCTTGTGGCCTTTCCTACGGAAACGGTGTATGGCTTGGGGGGGGATGGTCTGAACAGCGAGGCCTCTAAGAAAATATATGCAGCCAAGGGGCGTCCGTCGGACAACCCTTTGATTTTGCATATTTCCCAAATCAGTGAGTTGCGTCCCATTGTGCGGGAGATACCGCCGGCGGCGCAAAAGCTGATGGATGCCTTTTGGCCGGGGCCGTTGACCATGATTTTTCCGAAAGCCCCCATTGTGCCTTTAGCCACCACGGGGGGGTTAGATACTGTGGCTGTGCGTTTTCCCTCCCATCCTGTGGCTTTGGCCATTATTCGTGCGGCGGGCCTGCCCATTGCGGGACCCAGTGCGAACTCCTCCGGAAAACCAAGCCCCACAAGGGCTTCCCATGTGGAATTTGATTTATCCGGCAAGATAGACATGATTGTAGACGGTGGCGCCGCCGTATGGGGCTTAGAATCCACCATTGTGGATGTTACGGGGGAAATTCCCGTGATACTGCGCCCCGGCGCTATCACAAAAGAACTGATGGAGGCTGTGGTGGAGCAGGTGCTGATTGATCCGGGCATCCTTTCCAAGCCCTCTGCTGCCTTGCGCCCTAAGGCGCCGGGTATGAAATATACGCATTATTCTCCTGTGGCCAGGGTAACCTTAGTAAAAGGAACTCGGGATGCGGTCATACAAAAAATTAATGCTTTATGCGCAGAGGATATTTTTTTGGGAAAGAAAACCGGTGTTTTAACCACCGAAGAAGCAAAGGCACAGTATCATGCCGATGTGGTATTATCTTTAGGGAAACGAGAGGATCTTGCGGAAATCGGCGCAAATTTATTTAAGCAGCTGAGAAAATTTGACTTCTTTGGTGTAGATACGGTGTATGCCGAGGTATTTCCCGAGGAGGGCGAAGGCTTGGCGATTATGAACCGCTTAAATAAGGCGGCCGGCTATAACCGCATTGATGCAGAATAAAACAGAGGGAGCGATAGGATGATAGCTTTAGGGTGTGATCACGGCGGGGTTCCGCTGTTGGCAGAGATTATAGAATATTTAGAGGAAAACCGAATTCCCTTCCGTAATTACGGAACCTTTTCCGAGGAATCTGTGGATTATCCAAAGTTTGGAAAATTGGTTGCCCATGCTGTTGCCGATGGAGAATGTGATAAGGGCATTTTGGTGTGCGGAACAGGAATTGGCATTTCCATTGCGGCAAACAAAGTAAGGGGCATTCGTGCGGCTCTTTGCGGGGATGTATTTTCCGCAAAGGCAACCAGAGAGCATAATGATGCAAATATTCTGGCTTTAGGCGCCCGGGTGATCGGCCCCGGCCTTGCGCTGGAAATTGTGAAGGCTTTTTTGGAAACACCATTTTCTGAAGATAAACGCCATATCAGAAGAATTGCCCAAATAGAAGACGAAAGAGACTGTAAAGAGTGAAGAGAAAGAAGGAACGAAAATGAGTAAACTGTTCGTATCTGAACACCCTATGATTCAAAGCAAAATGGCCATGCTTAGAAACAAAGAAACCGGCTCAAAGGAGTTTCGTGAAATTATTGGTGAGGTTGCCATGCTTTTATGCTATGAAGCAACAAGGGATTTGCCGTTGATAGATATCGAGGTGGAAACACCTGTGGCAATGGCCCAGTGTCGTGTGATTGATGCGAAGTTGGCCATCGTACCTATTTTGAGAGCGGGCATCGGTATGACGGACGGACTGATTAATTTAATGCCCACGGCAAAAATCGGTCATATCGGTTTATATCGTGATCCTGAAACCTTGAACCCCGTTGAGTATTACTGTAAGCTCCCCTGCGATGTTGAGGAAAGAGTTGTTTTCTTGACAGACCCCATGCTTGCAACAGGCGGTACCGCCGAGGCAGCTATCGGGTTTTTGAAAGCAAAGGGCGTGAAAAATATTGTAATGCTTTGCATCCTTGCCGCACCTGACGGTGTGAAGCGGGTTCAGGAAGCCCATCCCGATGTGGATATTTATGCAGCGGCATATGACGGTATGCTGAATAACCATGGGTATATCGTTCCCGGCTTGGGAGATGCAGGCGATAGAATTTTCGGAACAAAATAAACTGTAAAGGGATTTCGGGTGAGCTTAGCTTGATTTCTCATTGTCCTTTGATTGGGAGCATTCTCCCGCCTGTTAGGAGAGGATTTTTGAATGCAGCATAATTGGTTATTATATATTGCGGCCTTTGCCAGCGCCTTTGCCATTACGCTGGTTACGACACCCCTTGCAAAATGGATATCCATTCGTTGTGGTGCAATTGATTATCCAAAGGACAGAGGGGTGCATAAAAAACCTATGCCCAGAATGGGCGGTGTGGCCATTGTTTTGGGCTTTACCGTTACGGTGCTGATGGTTTATTATTTTGACAGAAGTATGAGCACAAAGCAGTTTCTTGGATTTTTATGCGGCGCTCTTTTGATTGCCGCCTTGGGTGTGCTGGATGATATGAAGAATTTGCCTGCAAAACTGAAGTTTTGCGTGCAGATTGTGGCGGCATTAATTGTTATTTTTTCTGGTACACAAATTCATGTGGTGCTTTGGCCCTTTACTGCGGCGCTGCAAAAATTCAGTATCCCCATTACACTGCTATGGATTGTGGGGGTAACCAATGCCGTGAATTTGATTGACGGCTTGGATGGTTTAGCGGCCGGGGTTTCTTCCATTGCGGCATTGAGCCTGATGGTGCTTTGTATTATGACGGGCAGTAATACGGCGGTAGTCTTGACCGCTGCCTTGGCAGGGGCCTGCCTTGGGTTTTTGCCCAGAAACTTTAATCCGGCGGAAATTTTTATGGGGGATACCGGCTCTACCTTTTTGGGGTTTGTGCTCTCCGTTACCAGTATTTTGGGCGTATTCAAGGGCTATGCCCTTTTGGCGGTGAGCGTCAGCGTATTATGCTTGGGCCTGCCGGTATTTGATACCATTTTTGCCATGCTTCGCAGAATGGCAAAGCATCAGCCGATTATGCAGCCCGATCGGGGGCATTTGCATCATCGCTTGATTGACCGGGGATTTTCTCAAAAGCAAGCGGTGCTCATTTTATATGCAATCAGCTTTTGTATGGGCTGCTTGGCAATTTTTATCTCCTTTAAGGACTCCGGCATTATTGTGGTGGTATTGCTGACAGTGATTGTCCTCAGCTTTATTATTTATTATTTCAATGTCCATGTGAAACATAAGAGCAAATAAAAAGAGACTGCCCAGAGACATTTTTGGTCCGCGGCAGTCTTTTCTTCACGGGCAAGCTATGGTATACTGAAAGGTACGATAACATCTGCAGAAAGGAGGAATGCATATGGGGCGGGAGATTTGCATTACAAGTGATTTTATAGAAAAAGAGCTGCCGCTGGCGCCGCCGTTGTATGTTTCCGTCTATCTGATGACAAAGGCTTTGGAGGGCGCCGATGCTGCCACCATTGCCCAAAAGCTGAGGGTTTTGGAAAGCGATGTGCTTGGTGCTTGGCGATACTGGCAGGAGCGGGAAATCCATGGTGCAACCCATGGAGAAACTGCCCAAAACCGTATTTTTATGGAGCAGCGGCCGGATTATAGCATGGCGGAGCTTTCTGAATATATGAAGCACGGCGATATGAAGGCCTTGCTGCAAACGGCACAGCGGAAGCTGGGTAAGCCCTTGACTCAGCAGGACATCAGCATGATATTTGGACTGTATGACTGGCTTGGGTTTTCCGTTGATTTAATTGAGGTGCTTCTTTCCTATTGTGTTTCCGATGGCTTTAAGGGAATGCGCTATGTGGAAAAGGTGGCCATGGGCTGGGCGGAGGAAGGCATTACTACGGTGGAAAAGGCCGCGGAATACATAGAAATGCGAAAAACAGGCTATCACGCCATTATGCGTGCCTTCGGGCAGAACGGAAGAATGCCTGTGGAAGGCGAAGAGACCTACATGAAAAGGTGGCTTCGGGACTATCAATTTCCCATTGAGGTCATTAAAATGGCCTGTGAGAGAACAGTGATGCAGACGGGTAAGGTAAGCTTTGCCTATGCCGACAGTATTTTGAAAAAATGGAGGAGTGCAGGGGTAAAAACACCTGCTGATATAGAAGCGTTGGATCGGGCCTTTGCCGCAAAAAAAACAGTGCGGGTGAACGAGCCAAAGGCACCGGCGGCTCAGTCCAAGCAAAACCGCTTTATCAATTATCCCCAAAGACAATGGGATTTTGAAAGGCTGGAAAAACTGCAGCGAGAAGAGCGAGATAAATGGTAAAAGGAGGCGGAAAGTTTGGCAACAAGAACACAAATTTTTCGTGAAATACTGCGGGAATATGATAGCTTGCGCACAAAAAAGGCCGCCGAGTTGCGGGAAAGAAGGGCTGTGCTTTTTGAAAGAATGCCCCGCTTGGCGGAGATAGAGCAGGAAATGGCTCTTTTGGGCACGAAAACTGCTCGTTTGGTGCTGCAAGGAGAAGGGGATGCCTTGGCCCTTTTGGGCAGCTTGAAGGAAGGGCAGAAGGCCCTTGAGGCGGAACGCAGAGCGCTTTTAAGCACCAATCATTTAACGCCGGAATTTTTAGAGATGGAGTTTGCCTGCCCAAAATGCAGGGACACGGGGTACATTGGTACAGAGCAGTGCATTTGCCTGAAAAGAAAGCTGATGGACAGGCTGTATGATCAGTCCAATGTACGAGATATGATTCAGGTTGAAAATTTTGATAATTTTAATTTTTCTTTATATAGCACAGAGAAAACCAAGGAAGAGGGGATTTCCCCCAAAGCCAATGCGAAAAAGCTGTACCGCCGTGCCTTGGCCTTTGTGGAGGATTTTGGGAACGGCGCCAATCTGTTGATTTACGGCGGTACAGGCTTGGGAAAGACCTTTTTGTGCAACTGCATTGCCAAGGACTTGCTGGAAAAAGGAAATACGGTTTTGTATCTTACGGCAGGGCAATTATTCAGAAAGCTGGAAGAACAGCGGTTTCACCGGGATGATGACGAGGAAGAGGCAAAGGAGTGGGATCAGGAGCTTTTGGAGGCAGAGCTTTTGATCATTGATGACTTGGGAACGGAATTTTCCACTATTTTCACGGCTTCCGAGCTTTTTCGCATTATTAATGACAGAAAGCTGGCGAAAAAAGCTGTTGTGATTTCTACAAATTTAGGGCCTACCGAACTGATGAATCTTTATTCTGACCGCATTACCTCCAGATTTTTCGGAGAATTTGAACAGATGAAATTTTTTGGAGAGGATATCCGCATTATAAAAAAATATCAGCGGTAACGTTTGAGGGTGCTTTTTTCAAAGAGCATCCTTTTTTGTATGAGGCTGGGCGGGGCGTCATGCTAAAAAAGTTAGGCATCGGTTTCGTTTTGTGGTATAATAAAAAAATAAATAGTACTTTATTTTGTTTTAGCCGCGGCATTTACCGGGAATACTTTGGGGAAGCCAAGGCGGGCATTTATCTGAAAGACAGCAACTACTTTGGCAGATGGATAGAAATGAGCTTGAGGTGACGGATGAGAGGATTTTTTATTTCGGTGGAGGGCAGCGATGGAAGCGGCAAATCCACACAAATCAAAAAAATTGAAGCATATTTGCGGGGCAAAGGGCAGGAAATTCTTCTCACCAGAGAGCCGGGAGGAACGGTGATTTCGGAAAAAATTCGAGAGTTGCTTTTGGATCCTTCCCATAAAGAGATGAACGCCAAAACGGAAATGCTTTTGTATGCCGCCGCCAGAGCACAGCATTTGGCGGAATTTATTTTACCGAGTCTTGCGGCCGGCAAGACTGTGCTGACAGACCGCTTTACGGATTCCAGCATTGCCTATCAAGGCTTTGGCAGGGAATTGGGGGAGATTGTGGCAGAGGTCAACCGCATTGCCACAGGGGGAATTTCCCCGGATATTACCTTTTTTCTGGAGCTTCCGCCGGAGGCGGGTATTGCAAGGAAAAAAACGGAAGAAAAGCACAAAATGGACCGCTTGGAGCTGGAGAAACAGGAATTTCATCAAAGGGTTTCTGCGGGGTATCGGGCACTGGCGGATTCCCAGAGACAGCGCATTTTGCGTATCGATGCAGGTCAAACCATCGACAGCGTTTTTGCCCAGATACAAAAGGGATTGGACCGGCTGTTTGGCTTTTGATGTGCGGTAGATTATTTTTATTTGATTTATGGCAATGTATGAATATATTAAGATAGGACGGGAGGGATTTCTATGAAGCTGGTAATTGCGATTATTCAGGATGAAGACGCAGGCGAGGTGATTTCCAACCTCAATAAAGCGGGTTTTCATGTGACAAGACTGGCAACAAAAGGCGGTTTTTTGAGAGCCGGAAATACGACTCTCATGACCGGTGTTGAAGAGGAAAAGGTTGAAGAGGCTTTGGGCATTATTGAAGAAAATAGCAAGGCACGTACCCAATATGCAACCCTGCCCTCTTCCTTGGGCGCAATGCATGGTTTTATTGCGGCACCTATTGAGATCAAGATCGGTGGGGCAACAGTGTTTGTGATCGATGTTGCCCAGTTTAAAAAATTCTAAGTAAGCTATGTTTTGTTTGATGGAGGATGAGAGGAGAGGGCGCTTTGTATACCTTTCGGGAAATTTGGGGCAATGGGCGCCTAATCCGGCATCTGCGCAGCGCAGTGCAAAATAATAGAACCTCCCACGCCTATTTGTTTATCGGAGGCGCAGGTGCAGGAAAGAAATTGATTACAAATACCTTTGCCAAATATCTCCTGTGCAGCAACAGAGGGGACGAGCCTTGCGGCGTTTGCGAAAGCTGCAGGGTGTTTGACAGCGGAAATCACCCCGATGTGATTCATGTGACCTCTCCCAAAAAAACACTGGGTGTGGATGAAATTCGGGGGCAGATTTTAGAAACGGTGGATGTGAAGCCCTATCATTATGAAAAAAAGGTTTATATCCTTCATGCGGCTCATACCATGACGGTGCAGGCGCAGAACGCTTTGCTGAAAACCTTGGAGGAGCCGCCGGCATACGCTGTTTTTTTGTTGTTGGCGGAAACCACGGAGCTATTTTTGCCCACGGTTTTATCCAGAACGGTTACGTTGAAAATAAATCCCCTAACAGAAGGGGAGCTTTGCAGATATTTGGTGGAGAAGGATTTTATGGCGGAGGAAGAAGCGGCTTTTTTTGCGGCTTACGGGCAGGGAAGAATTGGCCATGCCCTTGCATTGCTGGAGGACGAGGCTTTTCGCCGTATGAGAGAAGATGTTTTGTTGAAAATGAGCAAACTGCCGTCTATGAGGCTGTCGGAGGCTTTGCTTTTGGCAAAGGAATGGGAAGGCTTTAAAAACGATCCCCGCCTTTTGGATATCATTGGCTTATGGTATCGTGACCTAATGATAATAAAGGCTGTAAAGGATGAGCGATTTTTGATACAGAAGGATAAAAAAAAGATGCTGTACTCCGCTGATTCTCTGGAAGGGTTGGCGAAGAAGGCAGCGGCAGTGACAAAGGCGAAGGAGCGTTTGATGCAAAACGCAAATTTTCGCCTAACCTTAGAGGTGATGCTGATGGAGCTAAAGGAGAATGAAATTCAATGATAGAAGTGGTAGGAATTCGATTTAAAAAAGCGGGGAAAATGTATTATTTTGATCCCGACGGACTCACATTGAGCAAGGAAGACTGTGCCATTGTGGAAACTGCCCGGGGCGTGGAATATGGACAGGTAATCAAAGAAAATACCCATGTGGCAGAGGAGACCATTGTGCCGCCTTTGAAGAAGGTTTTGCGCAGGGCAACCAAAGAGGATGCCCGTACGGTGGAGAACAACGAAAAAAGAGAAGCCGAGGCATTCCAAATTTGCCTTGGACAGATTGCCCGCTTGGGGCTGGATATGAAGCTGGTGGATGTAGAAATGACCTTTGACCGGAATAAGCTGATTTTCTATTTTACCTCTGATGGCAGGGTGGATTTCAGAGAACTGGTGAAGGAGCTGGCCTCTACCTTCCGTACCCGCATTGAATTGCGCCAGATCGGCGTAAGAGATGAAGCGAAGATGCTCAACGGCATTGGTATTTGCGGCAGAACCCTTTGCTGCGCAACCTTTTTGGGAGATTTTCAGCCTGTATCCATTAAAATGGCAAAGGAACAGAGTCTTTCTTTGAACCCCACAAAAATCAGCGGTATTTGCGGCCGGCTGATGTGTTGTTTGAAATATGAGGAAGAGGTTTATGTAGAGCTGAACCGCAAGATGCCTAAGGTTGGGGATATTATTTCCACACCCGAGGGTACGGGGGAAATTCTTTCCACCAATGTATTGCTCCAGCAGGTGAAGGCGGCGGTGAGAAAAAAAGAAAATGACCCGCCTACCATTGCGTTTTACCATGCGGACGAAATAAAAGTGATTAAATCTAAGAAAAAAAAGAGACAGGAGTCTGTTCCTGAGGAATTGAAATCATATGAGGACTGATATAAAAATCAATGTGTTTGAACGGGTGGATGATTTACACCGAAACGGATACCACATCATCCAAGACCCCACACGGTTCTGTTTTGGGGTGGATGCGGTATTGCTCAGCAGCTTCGCCAGAGTAAAAAAGGGCGACCGGGTTTTGGATTTGGGCACGGGCACGGGCATTATTCCCATTTTGCTGGCGGCAAAAACCCAAGGCGCCCACTTCACCGGCCTTGAAATTCAAGAGGAAAGTGCGGAAATGGCGGAAAGAAGCGTGGCTTTGAATGAGCTTGAGGATAAGGTATCTATCCGCCAAGGAGACATCAAAGAGGTGGCCTCCCTTTTTGCGGGACACAGCTTCCACGTGGTGACGGCCAATCCACCCTATATGAACGAAGGAGGCGGCTTGGTCAATCCCCACAGCCCAAAGGCCATTGCAAGGCATGAGCTGCTGTGCTCCCTGGGGGATGTAGTATGGGGGGCAAGCCAAATGCTCCAAAAGGGCGGGCGGTTTTATATGATACACCGCCCCCATCGGCTGACGGATATATTGACACTGTTACGCCGGTATCGCTTGGAGCCCAAACGCCTGCGATTCATCCACCCCTTTCGGGAGAAAGCGCCTACCATGGTGCTGGTGGAGGGCTGCAAGGACGGCAACCCCATGATTCGGGTGGAGCCGCCGCTGATTATTTACAGCCAACCGGGGCAATATACCCAAGAGGCCTATGATATTTATTACGGAGAAGGGCAGGCGTGATGGAGACTATGGCAGGAACATTATACCTTTGTGCGACGCCCATTGGTAATTTGGAGGACATTACATTACGAACGTTAAAGCTGCTGAAAACCGTTGACATCATTGCGGCGGAGGATACAAGAAATACGCTGAAGCTTTTAAACCGCTATGAAATCAAAACCCCCATGACCAGCTATCATGAGCATAATAAAGCGGGGAAAGGGCCTTTTCTGGTGGAGAAGCTTTTGCGGGGGGAAAGCATTGCCTTGGTTAGCGATGCGGGGATGCCCGGCATTTCCGATCCCGGCGCAGACTTGGTGAAGCTTTGCTATGCCGCAGAGGTGCCCGTGACCGTTGCCCCCGGGGCATCGGCGGCGGTGGTTGCGCTGGTGCTTTCCGGTTTGGATACCCGCAGGTTTGTGTTTGAAGGGTTTTTACCGCCGGATAAAAAAGAGCGGCGGCAGATTTTGCAGACGCTGGAAAAAGAGCATCGCACCATGATATTTTATGAAGCCCCCCATCGGCTGACGGATACCCTTGGGGAATTGGCGGAGATTTTTGGGGAAGACCGCATTTGTGCCGCCGCCCGGGAGCTGACCAAAAAATTTGAAGAAGTCAGACGAGGCTCCTTGGGAGACCACAGGGCATATTTCAAGGAAAATCAGCCAAAAGGCGAATTTGTTTTAGTGGTGGAAGGCCTTTCCTTGGAGGAGCAGACCCGGAAAGTTCAAGACGTATGGGGAGAAATTTCCATCAGCGACCATATACAAAAATATTTGGAGCAGGGCTTTACAGAGAAGGACGCCATGAAGCAGGCGGCCAAGGACAGAGGGGTGTCCAAGCGGGACATTTATAAAGAATATAAAACCGGTCAGAGTACGGATTAGAAAATAGTATGGAAAAAAGAAAAATCTGCACAAAATAAGAGGCTGCTGCGTATGCATAGAAGGAGTCCCCGGTATTTTTTCAGGGCATTCCCTATGGCAATGGGAGATGCTTCTAAGCTTTAGGCGTGCAAAGAGAGACAGAAAAGAGGTTATGAGTATGATGGAGGGTTTTTTGGCGTTAGGCTGGCGGGATTTTTTGCTTGCTGCCTGCATTGCATATGTGATTTTCTCCGGAATACGGATTTTTCGGCGGCTTTTTTTATCCCGGGAAACGGAAATGGATTTTGAAGTGAAAAATTTGGATATGGCTGATGTTTATGAGAGATGCAAGGAGCTGTTTCCCATTCAAAGCCTTACCTTCCATGGGCGGGAATTTACCCGGGGAATGCGTATTAAAGTGACAACAATTCAGAAAAAAATCATCGAGGGTGAATTAATCGGGATGAATCGAATCAATCTCATTTGTATTCGCACTCACAATCAAATTGTGGCACATCAACTGGAGAAGGTTGAAGAAATAAAAATAGTAGAGTAAAAAGGAGCTGTTTTCCCTTTGGGAAAATGGCTTTTATATTTATGGAAATCCAGTTGAAACCAGGCCTCAGAGAAACTTTAACGGTATTTTAGCGGGCGAAAATATTGAATTAATAAGGAATGTGCATATAATGAAATTATGTGTAGTGAGAAATGAATTTTTTTTAAGCCCAGCATGAACAATCTGTCCTGATTTTCATCAGGTGATACTTTCGATGAAAAAATCTTTGCAGGAAGGAAATGGTTTCTACACAGATGGGCTGATGGAACCGAGTATAAATAGAATTGACATAGATACAACGTATATGGAAGTATATCAGACGAAATGCTGATGGCGGAAGTATATCGAAGGGGGTTTTGGAAGTGAAGTATCATGAAGGCAGTGTGGACAATACATATAAAATGGGCATTGATATTGGCTCAACAACCGTAAAGGTTGTATTGGTTGACCGGGAATTGAATATGGTATTTTGCTGCTATCGCAGACATTTTTCTGAAATTAAGAAGACGGTGATAGAGATTATCCAAGAGGCGAAGGCAGAGCTTGGAGAAGCCAAGTTTTCTGTTATGATTACCGGAAGCGGCGGCGTTTCCTTGGCAAAAAGCATCGGGGTAGAATTTATTCAAGAGGTTGTTGCAACGGCAAAGGCTCTGGAAACAACTGCGCCTTTAACCAATGTTGCCATTGAGCTGGGCGGAGAGGATGCCAAAATTATTTATTTTGACAACGGAAACGTGGAGCAGCGGATGAATGGTGTTTGTGCCGGAGGCACAGGTTCTTTTATCGACCAGATGGCAAGCCTTTTACAAACGGATGCAACAGGCTTAAATGCCCTGGCGGAAAAGCACGAGGTGATTTATCCCATTGCTTCCCGCTGCGGTGTATTTGCAAAAACCGATATACAGCCCCTGATCAATGAGGGGGCAAAGCGGGAGGATTTGGCGGCATCTATTTTTCAAGCCGTAGTCAATCAGACGATTGCAGGGCTTGCCTGCGGAAAGCCTATTCGCGGCCACGTTGCCTTTTTGGGCGGGCCGCTTCATTTCCTCTCTGAGCTGCGGGCAAGGTTTATTGAAACCTTGAAGCTGACGGAGGAAACGGCAATCATTCCCGAAAATTCGCACCTTTTTGCAGCCTATGGTACGGCGGTTTCCAATCAGGAAGAGGCAGGCTTTACCTTTGCCTCCATTTTGGAGAAGCTGATTGCCAAGGGGGAATTAACGGCAGAGGTAAGCCGTATGGAGCCTTTGTTTCATAGCAAAGACGAATATGAGGCCTTCAAGGAAAGGCATGATCGCCATAAGGTAAAGAGAACGCCCCTGTCAACATACCATGGGGATGCCTTTTTGGGCATTGATGCCGGCTCCACCACAACGAAGGTTGCCTTGGTGGCGGAGGATGGAAGCTTGCTGTATTCCTTCTATGCAGGCAACGAAGGAAACCCTTTGGGTGTTGTGACGAAAAGCCTAAACGAGATGTATGACTTAATGCCAAAGGACGTTGCCATTCGCAGCTCCTGCGTGACAGGGTACGGCGAAGGGCTTTTGAAGGAAGCCTTGATGATTGACTTAGGATACATAGAAACGGTAGCCCACTATAAAGCGGCACAATTTTTCCGCCCGGATGTAGATTTTATTTTAGATATCGGCGGGCAGGATATGAAGTGTATCCGTATTAAGGATCAGGTGATTGACAGCGTTTTGCTGAACGAAGCTTGTTCCTCCGGGTGCGGCTCCTTCATCGAAACCTTTGCAAAGTCCTTAAATTATAAGGTGGCTGACTTTGCAAGAATTGCATTGTTTTCAAAAAGCCCCATCGATTTAGGCTCCCGCTGTACGGTGTTTATGAACTCCCGGGTAAAGCAGGCACAAAAGGAAGGCGCCGATGTGTCGGATATTTCCGCAGGGCTTGCCTATTCGGTGATTAAAAATGCACTGCTGAAGGTAATTAAAATTGCAGACCCTCATTCTATGGGAAAATCCATGGTGGTGCAGGGGGGAACCTTTTATAATGATGCGGTGTTAAAAAGCTTTGAAATGATTAGCGGCAGGCAGGCCGTTCGTCCTGATATTGCAGGCATTATGGGGGCCTTTGGGGCGGGGCTCATTGCCAGAGAAAAATATGAACCGGGCTACCAAACCACCCTGATTACAAAGGAGGCCATGAATGGGCTTGAGGTGCATTCCTCCATGGCAAGATGTCAGGGCTGTACAAACCATTGCCTGTTGACCATCAACCGCTTTAGCGGCAATAGGCGGTTTATCACAGGAAACCGCTGTGAAAGAGGCTTGGGCAAGGAGAAAAGCAAAAACCCTGCGCCGAACCTGTATGAATATAAAAGACATAGGCTCTTTGATTATGTGCCGCTATCTGCGGAGGAAGCAAAGCGGGGCACCGTGGGCATCCCCAGAGTTTTAAATATGTGGGAGGATTATCCTTTCTGGTATACCTTCTTCACAAAGCTGGGATACCGCGTGGTGCTTTCCCCCAACTCCTCAAAGGCAATTTTTGAAAAGGGCATGGAATCCATACCCAGTGAATCCGTTTGTTATCCGGCGAAGCTGGTGCATGGGCATATTATGTATCTGATTGAGCAAGGGGTGGATATGATTTTTTATCCCGGTGTTGTTTATGAAAGAAGAGACAGCATTGCGGCGGATAATAACTATAATTGTCCCATTGTGGCTTCTTATAACGAGAACATTAAAAATAACGTAGAGGAGCTGCAGGAAAAGGGCATCAAATTCATGAATCCCTTCCTTGCCATGGATAAGATCGAAACCATTTTAAAGCGTATGGCCGAGGAGTTTGAGCCTTTGGGCTGTTCCAAACGGGAGATCAAGGAAGCGGTTTACAGCGGATGGAATGAATGGTCCCTCTTCCGTCGGGATATGCACGAAAAGGGAGAGGAAACCCTGCGCTACATGGAAGAAACAGGGATTACAGGCATTGTGCTTGGCGGACGGCCTTACCATGCCGATCCGGAAATCAACCATGGCATTCCCGAGCTGATTGCAGGCTACAACATCGCAGTTTTAACAGAGGACAGCGTGGCCCATATGGGGCGGGCAAAACGCCCCACAGTGGTGCGGGATCAGTGGACCTATCACTCTAGGCTGTATGAAGCGGCGGATTTTGTGACAAAGCAGGATCATCTGGAATACGTTCAGCTGAATTCCTTCGGGTGTGGGCTGGATGCCGTAACCACCGATGAGGTAAAGGAGATTCTCAATGCCTGCGGTAAAATTTATACCGTTTTAAAGATAGATGAGGTAAATAATCTGGGTGCTGCCCGTATTCGCATTCGTTCCTTAATTGCTGCATTGGAGGACAGACGAGAGAAGGGCGTCACCAGAAAAGAGGGAGACGCAAGCCTGCACAGGGCACTATTTACAAAGGAAATGCGTGAAAAATACACCATTCTTTGTCCCCAAATGTCACCCATACATTTCAATATTTTGCAGCCCGCTATGCGTGCCTGCGGCTATAACCTTGAAATTATGGAGGCCATGGATAGAAGCGCGATTGATACGGGGCTGAAATATGTAAACAATGATGCGTGTTATCCCGCATTGATTACCATTGGGCAGCTGATGAACGGCCTGTTTTCGGGGAAATATGATTTAGATAGAACGGCCCTGTTGATCTCTCAGACAGGGGGCGGCTGCAGAGCCACAAATTATATCGCTTTTATCCGTAGGGCATTGGAAAATGCAGGTATGCCCAACATTCCTGTGATTTCCATAAACCCCGCCGGGCTGGAGAAAAATCCAGGCTTTAAGCTTGGCCCCGGTATGATGAATAAGGCGTTGCAGGCCTTGGTTTACGGCGATGTATTTATGCGGGTACTGTATCGAACCCGGCCCTATGAAAAAGTGAAGGGCTCGGCCAATGCCCTTTATGAAAAATGGAATGAAAAAGTGAAGCAGGATGTAACCACAGGCAACTTCCGTACCTTTGGGGAAAATATTCGTAATATTATACAAGCCTTTGATACGCTGGAATTGCTTGATATAGAGAAGCCAAGGGTTGGCATTGTTGGGGAGATTTTGGTGAAATTCCATCCCACTGCCAATAATGATTTGGTGAATTTGTTAGAGCGGGAAGGGGCAGAGGCGGTGATGCCGGATTTACTGACCTTTGGCTTGTATTGCTGCTATAATGCAACACAGAAGGAAAAATATCTGGGCGGTTCAAGAAAAAGCAGAATCCTTTCGGATATTGGGGCGAAGGTCATTGAGCGGTACCAAAAGCCGATGGTAGCCGCACTTAAAAAGAGTCAGCGCTTCGATGCGCCGCAGGATATTCGGGAACTTGGCAAGTATGCCGAAAAGGTGGTTTCTTTGTGTAATCAAACGGGAGAGGGTTGGTTTTTAACCGCCGAAATGATTGAATTGATACATACCGGTGTGGCAAATATCGTTTGCACACAGCCCTTTGGATGTCTGCCCAACCATGTGGTAGGCAAAGGCGTAATCAAGGAGCTGCGCAGGCAATATCCTTTGTCTAATGTGGTTGCCATCGACTATGATCCCGGTGCCAGTGAAATCAATCAGCTGAACCGTATTAAGCTGATGCTGGCCGGTGCCCACAAAAATTTGGAGGCTGTCCGTTCCAATGGCCTAAACAAGGTGCATTCCTTAGAGCAGGCAGCATTTCGGGTAGAAGAAGGGGAAAGAAGCTATTAAGTTTTTGGTGGGGGTGTCCCAAGGGTCCAACGAGACCCGGGGATACCTCCTATTTTTTTTACCAATTATGGTTTTTGTCGAAAAAAGAAAAAAATGGGACAAAAATTTCCTGCCAAAAAAAATCCTGTCGGATAGGATTGACAATGAAAGCGGAAAGAAACTATACTTGTGAAGAAATAAAGGTGAAAATTTTGGGGAAAGGGGGCATCCGTCATGAATCCAGAAGAAGGCTATGAGCAGATTTTGAATGCCATTGGAGACGTGGTAGTATATATTGTGGATAGGGATACCCATGAAATTTTGTTTTGCAATGATGCGGCAAAAAAAGAAGACACCACCCTTATGGGAAAAAGGCTGTATGAAATATGGGAAGAACAGTGGAGTGCGGCATGGAAGGAAGAAAAAAAGGGAGAGCAGTTTCTTGGGAAAACTGTGTTTTTTGATACTGCCCGGAGAAAATTTGAGGTAACGGTGACGGCCGTTCGTTGGGGCAGGGAAGATGCCCTTTCCATTGCAGCGGTGCCTGTCATAGAAAGTAAGGGGGGCGG
>DCDZ01000061.1:0-4738 GCA_002316675.1 Tyzzerella sp. UBA1042 | reverse complement strand
GGGGTGAATCAAAATTTTTTTGAAAATCTTGAAATCATTGCATCAGAAGGGTATATCAACAGCTGCGTAGTGAATTTAACAAAAAATGAGTGTGCCAATTTGCTGCCCTTTCCCTGCCCTGGGGAGCCGGGGCTGCAAAAGACAAGCTATGATAAAAAGTGGGCGCTCATGCAGAAGGGGATCCATCCCATGCAGGAAGAAGAGGTGGCAGGAATTTTTTCTATGGAAAGACTGCGGCAGGCCCATAAAATGGGAAAGGAAAGAATAAGCCATGATTATTTGCTGCAGAATAAAGACGGTGTTTACCGTTGGGTCAGAGAAAGCGTTATTTTTCGCAAAGATGCCAATATCGGCGATGCTATGGCTGTGATGCTTTGGAAAGAAATCGAAGGAGAAAAGGGGGTTGCAAGACAGCTTCTGTTGGAGCAGGAGGCCCTGTTTAACAGCCTCCCCGGCTATGTTTTAAAGGTTGCCATTACCGAAGAAATTAAATTTTTGGATGCAAGCAAAACATTCTATGATTTTTTTGGTGCCATGGACAGCAATTACCTTGTTGGGGATAATATTTTTCACGATGACAAGGAATTTGTATTAAATGAAATGAAGCAACAGGGAAAACGGGGAGCGCCCATCTCTTTTGAGTGCCGGGTACGGGATAAAGAGGGGAAAATTGTTTGGCTGCAAGGGGAAGGCCGTGTGGTGGGCTATCAAGGGGGCGCCCCTGTGTACCTTATGATTTTAATTGACATCAGCGCCGCCAAGGAGATGCAGCTGCAATTATTCAAGGAACGGGAGCGATACCGCTTGGCTGTGGTGGATATGGCGGCGGGTATTTTTGAATATTATGTAAATGAGGATTATTTCGTATATCATAAAACCCAGAGAGAGAAGCAAAAAACCACAAAATTATGGAGATTTATGGAGAAATTAAAGGATTTGCCTGCTTTTTCAAAGGAGGGGGCCGAGGCCTTTGCCAAAATATTGCGGGGCGAGAGCAACGGCGGGGAAATAGAAATTCTGATGGAGGGCGCTCCCCGCAAAGCGTGGTTTGTTTGCCAAGGGAATCCCATTTATGAAGAGGGCACGTTAAAAAAGGTAGTGGGTACCCTGCGCTCCATAGACACAGTGAAAAGAGAACAACAGCAGGCGGAAGAACAGCTTGCCTCGGAAAAGAAGAAAAACGAAATATCCAATCAGCGGTTCCTGCAGGCGGTGAATCGTCTGTATGATTTTATTATAGAGATTGATTTGAAAAGACGGGAGACTTTTATCTGGAAGGGCTCACCGGACTATGGCGCTTGGATTCCGAGGGATCAAAGGCTGTACCATTTTTTGCTTGAGGATTGGTTTGACCTCATGAAGGACAAGTATCGTGATAGGGCAAAAAAGACGTTCTCCCTCAGGTTTTTACTACAGGAGTTTCGCAAGGGGAAAACGGAAGTAATGATGGAGGTGCCCATTCGGGGAACCAAGGGGAGCTATCGCTGGAACCGCATTCAAGTGCAGCCCTTAGAGGAAAAGGACGGATTATTGCGCTTTATGGTATACATTAAGGATATTGACGAGCAAAAATCCAGAGAGACCTGCCAACAGGAGGCCCTAAAGGATGCGTTGCGTCTGGCGGAGGGGGCCAATGCCGCCAAAGGAGAGTTTTTATCCCGAATGTCCCATGATGTGAGAACGCCCCTGAATGCCATTATGGGAATGACTGCCATTGCAAGGGCCCATTTGGATCAAAAGGAAAAGGTGGAGGATTGCCTGGAAAAAATTAACTCCTCTTCAAAGTATCTTTTGGAGCTGATGAATGATATTTTGGAAATGAGCAAGATCGAAAGCGGAAAGCTGCCTTTATCTGTAAAGGAATTTGATATCCATTCCCTCCTGCAAGAGGCGGCGGTTTACGGCTATACCCAAAGCCAGATCAAGGAGCATGAATTTATGGTAAGCTTAAAAAATGGGGTAGAGGGGGTCTTTGCCGGGGATTCTTTAAGAATTAGCCAAATCCTCATTAATTTATTGAGCAATGCTTTTAAATATACCCCCCGACATGGGAAAATTTCCCTCACTGTCAGGGGGCGGGAATTAGACGAGAACCGGGTTTTACTTCAAATAGAGGTCAAAGACAACGGCATAGGCATAGAAAAGGAATATAGGGAGAAGCTTTTTCTTCCCTTTGAGCAAGGGGAAGGTGGCTTGCAGTCCGGCGGAACGGGCCTTGGCCTTGCCATATCCCAAAATTTGGCCATATTGATGGGCGGGCAGATTTTTGTGGAAAGTGAGGTTGGCGAGGGAAGCACATTTTGTGTTGAAATTCCTCTGACAAAAAAATCCGAGGAGCTTTTACCGGAAACAACGGCGCCGGAGGAAGCTGGAGCGACGCCCTTGGCGAATGTCCGGGTGCTTTTGGCAGAGGATAATGCCATGAATGTGGAGATTGTAAAAACCCTTTTGGAAATGTCCGGTGCAGCAGTGGATGTTGCCCAAAACGGGCAGGCTTGTATTACGCTGTTTGAACAATCCCCTGAGGATACGTATCTGGCCATTTTAATGGATGTGCAGATGCCGGTGATGAATGGATACGAGGCCACAAGGGCAATCCGCAAATTAGTGCGGAAGGATGCCGCCAAAATCCCTATTTTGGCCATGACGGCCAACGCTTTTTCCTCAGATATCAGTGAAACCTTGGCGGCGGGCATGACGGAGCATATTGCAAAGCCAGTGGATATGAACCTGTTGCTGAAGCTGCTGAAAAAATATGATGCCCGCAGACGGGGACAAGCATAAAAAGGAGCGTCACGCAGTATTTTGTTTTGCATCACCGAAAAATAGTTTCAAACCATAGGGGTTCCGGGAACTTTTTCCTTTTGTTGGAGTCTAAAGAAAATGGACAGAAAAGAACAAGAATCCGCACTGATTTTGCAAAAAAAGCTATTTTTATAAGCAGCGGGAAAAGTTGGAAATGCAAGGGAATTTCAGGGAATTTGGGGAATAGGCTTGCATTTCTGTGCTTTTTGTTCTTTCATATGAATAGAGGGGGCCGGTTAAACCTGTACTTTTGCGCAAATTTTTTGTATAATAATAGAATATAAATATTCTGACCTATATTTTGGGGGAGAAAGAATGGATAAAAAAATATTGATTGTGGACGATGAAAAAAATATCGTCGATATTATTGCGTTTAATTTAAAAAAAGAAGGATACAAAGTTTTAAAGGCCGCCGACGGCGCCGAAGGGGTGCGCCTGGCCACGGAGGAAAATCCGGATTTGATTTTGCTGGATATTATGATGCCGAAGATGGACGGCTATGAGGCCTGCAAAAAAATCCGTGAGAAAAAGCACACGCCTATTATTATGCTGACAGCCCGGGCGGAAGAGGTGGACAAGGTATTGGGGCTGGAGCTGGGGGCGGATGATTATGTGACAAAGCCCTTTGGGGTAAGAGAGTTGATGGCCAGAGTCAAGGCAAATTTGCGGCGCCAAGTTGTGCAGGAGGAGACTCCGCTTACGGAAATGGACGGCCTTGTATTGGGCAGGCTAAATATTCATTTAGAGCGATATGAGGTGCGTAAGGATGGTAAGGTGCTGGAGCTGACACTACGGGAATTTGAGCTTTTAAAATTTTTGACCCAGCAAAAAGGGCAAGTTTTTTCCCGGGAGATTCTTTTGGAAAAGGTTTGGGGATATGAGTATTTTGGCGATGTGCGTACGGTTGATGTTACGGTAAGGCGCCTACGGGAGAAGCTTGAGGACGACCCGGGGAAACCGGAATATATTTTGACCAAAAGAGGCGTAGGCTACTATTTTGATTGCTGAGGAAGACGAGGTTGGGGCCTTTGCGAAGTATACAATGGAAGTTAATTATCATGTATCTGGGGCTGGTGCTGATTGTAATGATTGTCAGCGGTACTTATATTTTGTTGAGCCTAAGAAACATTGAGATGGAAAAATCCAGAGGGCAGTTGGAGGAATATGCGGAGAGAATTGCCGAGCAGGTTATTGGCGATGGGGACGAGGCGTATTTTCAAGACAGTCTTTTGGGAATCGTTTCCGATGCCGTGGGAATTCAAGGCAATATTTTAGATGCGGGGGGAAATACCATTGCCTCCACCTCTGTATTTTCGGAGGAGTCCTACCCTGTTTACACAGACCAGGCGATTATTGCCGCCATGAATGGCACGCCATCCTTCTCCACGGGAAAAAAGAGCGCAGATTCCTTTGGGCTTCTAAAGGAATGGATGAGCTATGCCACCCCGGTGCAGGGGAAGGACGAGGGGAAAACCTATATTATTTATACCCGCTTGGATGCAAGCGATATGCGTTCCAGCCTGGAAGAGACTACAAAAACAATTATCATCGCTGTGGCCATTGCCTTGCTTTTGGCGGTGATTATGGGCTATGTTTTTGCGCAAACCCTCACCGGGCCTATTTTGGCGCTGACCCGAGGGGCGAAAAATATGGCCGAGGGGAATTTTGAACAAAGCCTGAAGGTGCGAAGCTCCGACGAAATTGGCCAGCTGACCAGCAGCTTTAATTATATGGCGGCAGAGCTGACGAAAAATATGTCGGAAATCTATCAGGAAAAAAATCGTCTGGAAATCCTTTTGCATAATATGAGTGATGGGGTGATTTCCTTTAACAAGGATGGTGAGTTTATGCTTGCTAACACCGCCGCCACGGAAATGCTTGAAGTGGAAAAAATAGATATGGATTTTGCCGCCTTTATAAAGGCCTACGACAT
>DCDZ01000020.1:84445-95145 GCA_002316675.1 Tyzzerella sp. UBA1042 | reverse complement strand
TTTATTTGTAAAATTTAAAATTTCTCGTTTCAATTGATATGTATTTGATGTAAAATTAGCCATAAGAAACCCTTTCTCTTTTTGTTTCGTAGCTTAATTTTACAACAAAAAGGATTCGGATTCCTTATATTTTGGACATTTCTTAAAAATTTTTTATAATCATACTGATAGAACCAGAGTTCTGTAGATAAATCTGCGTAAAGTCTAGGTGCCTATGGTATCATAGGGAGAATGAAAGGAGGAGAAGTTATGAAAACCATGGGGCTATATGTTCATATTCCCTTTTGCAAAAAAAAGTGTTTCTATTGTGACTTTCCGTCATTTGGTAATATGGGAGAAAAGTATGAGGCGTATGCCATTGCCTTAGAGCATGAAATAGAAGAAAGGGCGAAAACCTGCGGAGAGTATCAGGTAAACACCATTTTTTTTGGCGGCGGCACCCCCACAGTCCTTTCAGAGGAGGTATTGGGGCGGCTCCTTGCAAAAATAAAGGAGAGTTTTACCGTTGCCCAAGATGCGGAAATAACCATCGAGGCAAACCCGGGTACCCTCAATTTAAAGATGGCCGATGCATTGGCTCAAAGGGGCTTCAACCGCCTGAGCATGGGGGTGCAGGCTTGGCAGAACCGGCTGTTATCCAAGTTGGGGCGGATTCATACCATTGAGGAGTTTCAAGAAAATTTCCAAAATGCCAGAAAGGCGGGCTTTGAAAATATAAATGTGGACTTGATGTTTGCTTTGCCCACCCAGTCCTTTTCCGATTGGGCGGAAACCTTGGAAAAAATAACAGCCTTGGAGCTGGAGCATATTTCTGCATACAGCTTGATTATTGAAGAGGGAACGCCCTTTTATGAAAAATTCCAGAAGGGTGAGCTTGTGGAAATAGAAGAGGAATTAGACCGAAAGATGTACCATTATGCCGTGGAATTCTTGGCCAAACAAGGGTATCATCAATATGAAATTTCAAATTTTGCTCGCGCAGGGCGAGAAAGCAGGCACAACAAGGTTTATTGGCAAACGGAGCCATATCTGGGCCTGGGCCTTGGCGCCCATTCTTTTTTTGATGGAAGCAGATTCCATAATCCCTATGATTTGGATCAATATATGCTTGCCCAAGGGGATATAACTACATTAGAGGAAGAAAAAGAAACGGTAACACAACAGGAGGCCATGGGGGAATTTATGTTTTTGGGCCTGCGTATGACGAAGGGTGTTTCTTTTGAAAAATTCCGCAAACGGTTTGGCGTGGAAATGATGGGGATTTATTTTGAGGCGATTGATGAATTTGTCCACAAGGGTTTGCTATATCAAACGGAGGAGAAAATTGCCCTTACCGAAAAAGGCATGGACTTAAGCAATCAAGTATTCGCAGGGTTTTTGCTATAAATTTGTTTCAAAATAAATTATAATAAATCTTCTGATTTTATGATAAAATTTACAAATTGCGCTTGACATCTGCGGTGTCAGGTGCTATCTTATGTATAGGAATTAGCACTCGAACCAAGTGAGTGCTAACAATGCAAGAAGGGAGGCGGCTGAAATGTCATTGAATGACAGGAAAATTCAAATTTTACAGGCGATTATCAATGACTATATTGAAACGGCGGAACCAGTCGGCTCCAGAACCATTGCAAAAAAATATAATCTTGGTATTAGCTCTGCCACAATTCGCAATGAAATGAGTGATTTGGAGGAAATGGGCTTTATCATGCAACCCCATGCATCCTCGGGGCGTATTCCCTCTGATCTGGGATATAGGCTTTATGTGGATCATCTGATGCAAAAGCGAGAGATGAGTGTGGCAGAGCAAAGATATTTACAGAGCGTGATTGCCAGAGATATTGGTCAGATTGACTATCTTATGGAAGAAACGGCCAGAGTCATCTCCGCCCTGACCAGCTATACAAGCTTTATTTCCGAGCCTGTTGGGCAAAGAGCCAGAATCAAGCAAATTCATTTGCTCCCGCTAGATTATTCTTCGGTGCTTTTGGTCATTGTAACGGAAGATAATTTTATGAAAAATCATGTGATTAAAATGGGAACCACCCCTGCGGAGGAGGTTATATTTCAAATCAGTATGTATTTGAATCAAGCCTTCCAAGGCTGCGCCCTACAGCAGATTGATCAATCTATCATCAATCGGCTTCGGGTAGAATTGGGGGACTATAAAGGTTTATTGGGGCCCATTTTGAGAGCATTGGAATCCACCATGCAGGCTGCGGAAAAAGTGCAGGTGCATATGAGCGGAACAAAAAATATTTTGACTTTTCCTGAATTTTCGGATATCAGCAAAGCAAAATCTTTGTTCCAAACCTTAGAGGAGAAGGACGTCCTCGTCACTCTTTTGGAAGAGGGCCAATCCAATGATATGCAGATTTTGATCGGCAGTGAAAATACGGTGCAGGGTATGCAGGATTGCAGTGTAATTACCGCAACCTACAAGCTAAGTGATGATACCAGAGGCACCATTGGTATTGTCGGCCCCACAAGAATGGATTACTCCCAAGTCGTTTCCGTTTTGAACGGAATGGTAAAAAATATAGAAAGAGTACTGCGCAACTTGACGGACAATAACAATAAGGATGGATAGAGAAAAGAGGGAGAGCATTGGAAGAAAACAACAAGCCAAAAGAAGAAGACTTGCAGGAAGATGTACTACAAGAGGAAACTTTACAAGAAGGAAACACTGAAACCCTAGATGGGGAAGTGACAGAAGGGGCTGAGGTTGAAATTATTGATGAAACGGCGGAAAAAATTGCAAAGCTGGAACAACAGGCAGCAGAAAATTTTGATAAATACCAAAGATGCTTAGCGGAGTTTGATAATTTCCGCAAGCGTACGGCCAGAGAGAAAGCAGGTATGTACGACGACGGCGCGAAGGATACCATAGAAAAACTCTTGGTTGTGGTGGATAATCTGGAAAGAGCCGTTGCCGCAGAGGCAGGAAAAGAGGAAGAAAAGGATGCCTTTTTGAAAGGTGTTGAAATGATTTTGAAGCAATTTCAAGAGGTTTTGGCAGGCTTGGGCGTAGAGGAAATCAAAGCCCTTGGACAGAAGTTTGACCCAAATCTTCATGCGGCGGTTGCCCATGAGGAGGATGAAAACTATGGAGAAAACGAAGTCATTCTGGAAATGCTGAAAGGTTACAAATATAAAGACAAAGTGATTCGCCATAGCATGGTGAAGGTAGCAAATTAAACAAAAAATTCATTGATAAAATAGGAGGATACGGATATGGGAAAAATTATTGGTATTGACTTAGGAACAACCAACTCTTGTGTAGCAGTAATGGAAGGTGGACAGCCGGTAGTAATCGTAAACAGCGATGGTGCAAGAACAACACCCTCTGTTGTTGGTTTTGCAAAAAATGGGGAGAGATTGGTAGGCGAAACAGCAAAGCGTCAGGCAATTACAAACCCGGATAATACCATCAGTTCCATCAAAAGAAAAATCGGCGAAAACTATAAGGTAAATATTGAAGATAAAAGTTACTCTCCCCAGGAAATTTCCGCAATGATATTGCAGAAATTAAAGGCGGATGCAGAAAGCTATTTGGGTGAAACGGTTACTGAAGCGGTAATTACAGTGCCGGCTTACTTTAACGATGCCCAGAGACAGGCAACAAAGGATGCGGGACGTATTGCAGGCTTGGAAGTAAAGCGTATCATCAACGAGCCTACCTCCGCCGCATTGGCTTATGGCTTGGATAACGAGAATGAACAGAAAATTATGGTTTATGACTTGGGCGGCGGTACCTTCGACGTTTCCATCATTGAAATCGGCGACGGCGTGATAGAGGTGCTTTCCACCAATGGTAACACCCGCCTGGGCGGTGACGATTTTGACCAGAGAGTGATTGATTTCCTGGTTGCGGAATTCAAGAAAGCAGAAGGCATGGATTTAAGCAAGGATAAAATGGCAATGCAGAGATTGAAGGAAGCTGCGGAAAAAGCAAAGAAAGAGCTTTCTGCCGTAACAACAACCAATATCAATTTGCCTTTCATTACCATGAATCAGGATGGACCCAAGCACTTGGATGTTACACTCAGCAGAGCAAAATTTGACGAGTTGACAGCAGATTTGGTGGATGGCACCATGGGCCCCGTTCGTCAGGCTTTGGCTGATGCAGGCCTCAAGGCAAATGACATTGATAAGGTATTGCTGGTGGGCGGCTCCACAAGAATGCTTTCCGTACAGGATGCGGTAAAGAAATATACAGGTAAAGAGCCCTTTAAGGGCATTAACCCCGACGAATGTGTTGCCGTTGGTGCGGCAATTCAGGGCGGCAAGCTGGCCGGAGAAGAAGGCGCAGGCAGTGTGCTTTTGCTGGATGTAACACCCTTGTCCTTGGGTATTGAAACCTTGGGCGGTGTTGCAACAAAGTTGATTGATAGAAACACTACCATTCCTACAAACAAAAAGCAGGTATTCTCTACTGCTGAGGATAATCAGACGGCCGTTGACATCCACGTTGTGCAAGGTGAAAGACCTTTGGCAAAGGATAACAAAACACTGGGACGCTTTAAGCTGGACGGCATTGCCCCTGCAAGACGCGGTATTCCCCAGATTGAGGTTTCCTTTGATATTGACGCCAACGGTATTGTAAATGTTTCCGCAAAGGATTTGGGAACAGGCAAAGAGCAGAAAATCACAATTACTGCAGGCTCTAACTTAAGCGACGACGAAATTGACAAGGCTGTGAAAGAAGCGGAGCAGTTTGCAGAGGCGGACAGAAAGAGAAAAGAAGCCATTGATGCAAAGAACGAAGCGGATTCCTTGGTTTTCCAAACAGAGAAAACCTTGGGCGAGCTGGAAGGCAAGCTGAGCGATGAGGAAAAGAGCGCCGTGGAGGGGGAACTGAACAAGTTAAAAGACTTAGGAAAAGATATGAACCCCGAAACAATGACCGAGACAGATGTTGAGCAGCTGAAGGCTGCCACAGAGGCCTTAACACAGGAATTCTATAAGATTTCCGAAAAGCTGTATCAGCAGGCACAGGCTGCCCAGGGAGAAGATCCCAATGCAGCAGGCCCGGATGTGGTTGACGGCGAAGGAAAAGAACTGTAAAATAAAATGGTTGTGCAGGGCAAGGGCGGGTGAACCGCCCCTGCTTTTGCTGTAAACAGACCATGAAGAAATAAGGTGGTGAGGAAGTTGGCAGAGAAAAGAGATTATTATGAAATACTGGGGGTAAGCAGGGACGCTTCAGAGGCGGAACTGAAAAAGGCTTACCGTAAGCTGGCGGTGAAATACCATCCTGACCAGAATCCCGGGGATAATGGAGCAGTAGAAAAATTTAAAGAAATCAGCGAAGCCTATGAAGTATTGAGCGATCCTCAGAAAAAGGCCCAGTATGATCAGTTTGGCCATGCAGCTTTTTCCCAAGGCGGCGCAGGCAGTGAATTTTATGGGCAAGGCTTTGATATGGGAGATTTGGGCGATATTTTCGGCAGTATGTTTGGCTTTGGCGGCTTTGGCGGAAGCACCCGGAGAAACGGCCCAAGACGAGGCAATGATATTAACGTGAATATTCAACTTTCCTTTGAAGAGGCGGCCTTTGGCTGTACAAAGGAAATTTCCGTCAGCATATATGATGAGTGCGAAACCTGTCATGGTACCGGCGCAAAGCCCGGGACCTATGCCGAAACTTGTCCGAAATGTAATGGCACAGGGCAGGAGAGAGTTGTACAGCAGTCTCTTTTCGGTTCTGTCGCCTCTGTACGCACTTGCAGCCAGTGTCATGGTACGGGTAAAATTATCAAAGAGCCTTGCGGCACCTGCCATGGTACGGGTAAGGTGAAGAAAATAAAGAAATACGAGGTAAATATTCCTAAAGGCATTGATAACGGGCAGACCATCCGCTTGGCAAACAAAGGGGAAATTGGGGAAAACGGCGGCGGTTACGGCGATTTATTGGTAACGGTTTATGTGCAGGCGGATCGTATCTTCAAAAGAAAAGGATTTGATGTATATTGTGACGTGCCCATCACCTTTGTGCAGGCATCCCTGGGCGATGAAATTACCATCAAAACCATTGATGGCGAGCAGAAATATACCATAAAACCGGGAACACAGCCGGAGACGGTTGTAACCTTACGGGGCGTGGGTATTCCCAACCTCAGAAATCCTAAGGTGCGGGGAAACCAGATTGTAACGCTGAAGGTGAAAATCCCTACGGATTTGAGCGAAAGACAGAAGGAATTGCTGCGTCAATTCTATAATGAGGCCCCAAATTCTCAAGAAAGTAAGAGTACCTCCGAAGAAAAAAAATCTTTTTCCGCAAAAATGAAAGACCTTTTTAAGGAATAGACTTTTGTATCTTGAAAAAAAGCAAGACTTTGCTTAGGTTGTCGATTTTTATTCTATGCATTTTATAAGAACCTCTTGCCAAAAGGGGCTTCTTATATTAGAATAATAAAAACTGATCAGGCGGTGGGAAAAAAACCACGTAGCCGGGCAAGAAGCAGCAGAGAAACGCCTGCGGGACAGTAAGCTGTTCTGGTGGGCGTTTTTAAATTCTGATTATTTTCTTGCTCTCACTCGGATAAAATATACTATGGTGAAAATTGGAGGTTTTATTTTGGAAGAGAAAAAGAGCAAGACAGCGGAAAAAGAAAAGATTGTGATGCGGGTTTCGGTGACCACCATGATTGTAAATGTGATACTATCCGTGGGGAAGGTGGCCGCAGGTATTTTTGCCCATTCCGGCGCAATGATTTCCGATGGTATTCATTCCGCATCCGATGTGTTTAGTACCATTGTGGTCATGATCGGTTATAAATTATCGGCCAAGGAATCCGATGAAAATCATCCCTATGGGCATGAGCGTATTGAGTGTGTGGCGGCACTGCTCCTTGCCGGGATTTTATGCGCAACAGGCATTGTGATTGGTTATGAAGGCGTTCGGAAAATCATCCATGCCGATGCATTAAGCTTAGAAATTCCGGGAATGCTGGCCCTCATTGCGGCGGTTGTATCTATTATCGTAAAAGAAGGTATGTATTGGTACACAAGAGGCGCAGCAAAGGCAGTCAATTCCGGTGCCCTCATGGCGGATGCCTGGCACCACCGTTCCGATGCCATGTCTTCCATCGGCAGTATGGTGGGTATTCTTGGTGCAAGGCTTGGGTATCCTATTTGCGACCCCTTAGCCAGTGTTATCATTTGCGTTTTCATTGTGAAGGCGGCCTATGATATTTTTAAGGATGCCGTCAACAAAATGCTGGATACGGCTTGTGATACGAACACTGAAGAAAAAATGCGGCGGGTTATCCTTTCCCAAGAAGGGGTTACGGGCATTGACCAGCTGCAAACCCGTTTGTTCGGCGCAAGAATTTATGTTGATGTGGAAATTGCGGCGGATAAAAACATTACATTAAGTCAGGCTCACACCATTGCCGAGGGGGTCCATGAAGCCATTGAGCATAATTTTGAAGATGTGAAGCATTGTATGGTTCATGTGAATCCTGCGGAGTAAGAGGAGTGGGGAGAAAGGGTGAAATTTCTGTGTAAAAATACCCTTTATGCTTTGACGCTTTTGTATCTGATTAAATTTTATTGAATCTGATACTTGACAGCGGCAACTTCCGGTGCTACAATAAGCAAAAATTGAAACTGACGAACAAGAGGAGTAGGCATAACAAAATCACTTTCAGAGAGTCGTTGTTTGGTGTGAAGCGATAGTGTTGTTGTTCCGAATGGACTTGTGAGGGCGGAAAGAAATCGCTGCGGCGAGAGTAATGTCCGACGGGAACCCTGTCCGTTATCAGTGGGGTATGTATGTTAGTGCATAAAATGAGTGATCTGTATTTTTTTGATATAGATAATTTGGGTGGTATCGCAGAGGCTATAAGCTTTTGTCCCTTATATGGGGGACAAAGGCTTTTTTTTATTCCAAAACCGGAAGGGAGAACCGTTATGAGCATGAAACCGAACGCAGAAACAATCAGCAGGCTGGCAAAAGAGTATGATATTATCCCCATTTCTAAGGAAATTTACGGGGATGTGATTACACCGATTTCACTTTTAAGAAAAATTTCTCAAAAATACCAGAGTTTTTTTCTTTTGGAAAGCGTAGAGGGCGGCGAAAAATGGGGACGGTATTCCTTTTTGGGCTTTCAGCCTATTTTAAGAATAACCTGTAAAAACGGGATTGTAACCATTACGGAAAATGGAGAGGAAAAACAAAGCCAAGAGGAACCTTTTGCCGCCATAAGAAAGCTGATGCAGAACTATCGGGCACCAAAGATTGGGGGAATGCCTCCCTTTGCAGGGGGTCTGGTGGGATATTTCGGCTATTCCATGATTGGCTATTGTGAGCCTACACTAAAGCTTTCCCAAGGTGAAATGAACGACTATGATTTTATGCTGTTTGATAAGGTGATTACCTATGACCATTTGAAGCAAAAAATATTGATGATTGTCAATATGAAAACGGACAATGTGCTTGAGAATTACGGAAAGGCGGCAGCGGAGATTGAAACCCTTTCTGCCTTTATTACAGAGCAGAGCGCCGTTGGAAAGATGTATACCAAGAGTGAGCCTCACTTTACAAGTAATTTTACAAAAGAGCGGTTTTGCCAAGCGGTGGAGAAAACAAAAGACTATATTTATGACGGAGATATTTTCCAGGCGGTGATTTCCAGGCGGTTTGAAACACAATACCAAGGCAGCCTGTTCAATGCCTACAGGGTGCTGCGCACGACAAACCCCTCGCCTTATATGGTGTTTCTGCAATGCGGTGAAAATCAGATCATTTCCACTTCCCCGGAAACCTTGGTAAAGCTGCAGGACGGCAAGCTTTCCACCTTCCCCATTGCAGGCTCAAGGCCAAGGGGCTTGACGGAGGATGAGGACATGGTGCTGGAGCGGGAGCTGATGGCCGACGAAAAGGAGCTGTCCGAGCATACCATGCTGGTGGATCTTGCCAGAAATGATATTGGCAAAATAGCAAAACCCTTATCCGTTACGGTTTCGGAATATCGCAAGGTGAGAAAATATTCTAAGATTATGCATATCTGCTCCGAGGTAAACGGAGAGCTGCAGGAGGGGTTGGATGCCTACGATGCTGTCAGGGCGCTTCTTCCCGCAGGCACATTATCCGGCGCGCCCAAGGTGAGGGCCTGCGAAATCATTGAGGAAATTGAGGAAAGCCCCCGGGAAATTTACGGCGGTGCGTTGGGCTATATTGATTTCACCGGAAATTTGGATACCTGCATTGCCATCCGCATGGCGGTAAAAAGAAACGACAGGGTAACCATTCAAGCGGGGGCAGGTATTGTTGCCGACAGCGTGGGTGAGAGTGAATTTATTGAGAGCGAAAATAAGGCAAGGGCGGTTATGGATGCCATTGTAAATGCCAAGGAGGTAGAAGATTTATGATCGTTGTGATTGATAATTTTGACAGCTTTACCTACAATTTGGTGCAGCTTGCCTATGGGTTTGACAGGGATATACGGGTGTTCCGCAATGACAGCATTACCCCCAAGGAGGTGGATGCACTCCATCCCGACAGCATTCTGATTTCTCCCGGGCCTTGCTATCCCCATGAAGCCGGGGTCAGCGAGGAAATTATACGAGAGCTGGGGGAACGTTACAAAATTTTGGGTGTGTGCTTGGGGCATCAGGCCATTTGTGAGGTATATGGCGGGGAAATTGTCCATGCCAAAAAGCTGATGCACGGCAAGCAAAGTGAAATAGACATTGACAGCACGGCAAAAATCTTTCGGGGGCTGCCGAAAAAAATCAAGGCGGCAAGATACCATTCCCTTGTGGCAAAGGGGGATACATTGCCGGATTCCCTTGAAATCATTGGAGAGCTTGAGGGTGAGGTCATGGCGGTGAAGGTAAAAGAACGGGAAATTTATGGTTTGCAATTTCACCCGGAATCTATTCTTTCAGAATATGGCAGTGAAATTATGAGGAATTTTGTGGAAATAGGAGGGGATTTTTATGATAAAGGAGGCAATTAAGCTGGCAATAGAAGGGCAGGACATTGGCGGAAAAATGGCGGAGGAGGTTATGGGTGAAATTATGGCGGGGCAGGCCTCGGAAATAGAAATAGCGGCCTATCTCATTGCATTGCGCATGAAAGGCGAAACCATAGACGAAATTACCGCCAGCGCAAAGGGGATGCGCAAGGCCTGCACAAGATTGCTCCATGAGAAGGATGTGCTTGAAATTGTGGGAACGGGGGGAGATGAAGCCTTTACGTTTAACATTTCCACCGTAACCGCCTTAGTGATTTCTGGGGCAGGGGTGCCTGTGGCAAAGCACGGCAACAGAAGTGTTTCCAGCAAATGCGGCGCGGCGGATATTTTAGAGGGTTTAGGTGTAAATATTGCCGCCGCAACCGAAGTGATGACAAGGTGCTTGGAGGAAAACAATATTTGCTTCATGTTTGCACAAAAATATCACCCCTCTATGAAGTTTGTAGCACCGGTGAGAAAAAGCTTGGGTGTACGCACAATTTTCAACATATTAGGCCCTCTTGCCAACCCGGCGGGAGCCAATATGGAGCTGATGGGAGTTTATGATCAAGAGCTTGTTCGCCCCCTTGCCCAAGTGATGCTGAACCTTGGGGTAAAGTCCGGCATGGTTGTGTGCGGAGAGGACGGCTTGGATGAAATCACCATGACCACTACAACAATTGCCTGTGAAATGAAAAACGGCAATTGTTGTAGTGAGATCGGAAGAGCACA
>DCDZ01000020.1:63385-84244 GCA_002316675.1 Tyzzerella sp. UBA1042 | reverse complement strand
ACTTGTGGGTGGAACTTCCGCGGAGAACAAAAAAATTGCTCTGGATATTCTGATGGGAAAAGAGCGGGGAGCAAAGCGGGATGTGGTGCTTTTGAATGCCGGGGCCGCCCTCTACATTGCAGAAAAATGCGGCAGTATAAAAGAAGGCATTGCCCTGGCAGGGGAGATTTTGGACAGCGGCAAGGCTTTGCAAAAATTAAATGATTTTGTAAAGGCCACCAATGGCTGAGGAAAAGGAGGAAGACAATGATTTTGGATACCCTTGCTTTTGCCGCACGAAAGCGTGTGGAGGAAGAGAAAAAAATCATTCCACTTGAAGAGGTGAAAGAACTGGCGCAAAAAGTGAAACTAAGCGAACCCTTTGCGTTTGAAAAGGCTTTGCAAAAAGAGAGTCTTTCTTTTATCTGCGAGGTGAAAAAAGCCAGCCCCTCAAAAAAGGTGATTGCCGAGGACTTTCCCTATTTGCAAATTGCCGAGGACTATGCAAAAGCAGGGACAGATTGCATTTCCGTGCTTACGGAGCCCACCCAATTTCTTGGCAGGGACACATATTTAGCGGAAATTCACAAAAAGGTGCAAATCCCTCTTTTGCGGAAGGACTTTACTGTGGATGAATATATGATTTATCAGGCCAAGGCCTTGGGGGCATCGGCAGTGCTTTTGATTTGTGCCTTGCTGACTGCGGCGGAATTGAAAAAATATATCGCCCTTTGTGATACCCTTGGCCTAAGTGCATTGGTGGAGGCCCATGACAAAGAGGAGATTACCCAAGGGCTCAGCGCAGGGGCAAGGATCCTTGGCATCAATAACCGCAATCTAAAGACGTTTGCCGTAGATCTTCAAAACTGTTTTCAATTGAAAAAATATATCCCCAAGGACGTGATTTCTGTTGCGGAAAGCGGCATCAAAACTGCCGCGGATATTGCGCAAATTAGAGCTGAGGGTATAGATGCTGTTTTAATCGGAGAAACACTAATGCGGGCAAAAAATAAGAAAAAAACGCTGGAATTGCTGAAAGGAGAGCTATGAAAATTAAAATATGCGGCTTAAGCCGAGAAGAAGATATTGTGATGGCCAACAGCTTCCAGCCGGACTTTATCGGGTTTGTGTTTTATCCGCCCAGCAAAAGGTATGTGACCCCGGAGAGGGCCGTCTGGCTAAAAGCATTATTGGACGAAAAAATAAAGGTGGTCGGAGTTTTTGTCAATGCGGAAGTGGGTTTTATTCAGAAGCTTTGTGAGGAGGGTGTCATTGATATGATTCAGCTCCACGGCGATGAGGATTTGGACTATATCAACAGGCTGAAGGAGGTTACGGAAAAACCCATAATCAAAGGGGTGCGGGTGAAGAGTGCGGAGGAAATACTGAACGCTGCAAAGCTGCCCTGCGCGTATCTTTTGCTGGATACCTACCGCCCAGGGGTCTATGGCGGAAGCGGAAGAGTGTTTGATCATCGCATCATTCCTCCCATTACAAAGCCGTATTTTTTGGCAGGGGGATTAAACGGGGAAAACATGGGCAAAGCCGCCAAAAACTGCCAGCCCTTTGCGTTAGATGTCAGCAGCGGCTGTGAAAGGAATGGATTTAAGGACGAGATGAAATTTATGGGCGTGGTGGCCCTTGCGAAATTACTTTGAGGAAAGGGTTGATTTTATGACAGAGAAAAAAGGCAGATTTGGCGCATTTGGGGGGCAGTTTATTCCCGAAACCTTGATGAATGCAGTGATCGAGCTGGAAGAGGCCTACAACAAATATAAGGAGGATGCCGCATTTCAAGAGGAGCTGCGGGATCTGCTGAACAATTATGCGGGGCGTCCCTCCAAGCTTTATTATGCAAAGCATATGACGGAGGATCTTGGCGGTGCAAAGATTTACTTAAAGCGGGAGGATTTGAACCATACCGGCTCCCACAAAATCAACAATGTTTTGGGGCAGGTGCTTCTTGCAAAAAAGATGGGAAAAACCAGAATTATTGCAGAAACAGGTGCGGGACAGCATGGTGTTGCCACGGCAACGGCGGCGGCCCTGATGGGGTTGGACTGCGAAATTTATATGGGAAAGCATGACACGGACAGACAGGCATTGAATGTATACCGTATGGAGCTTTTGGGGGCAAAGGTGCATCCTGTAACCAGCGGAACCATGACTTTAAAGGATGCGGTAAATGAAACCATGCGGGAGTGGACGAGAAGAATCGACGATACCCATTATGTGTTGGGCTCGGTGATGGGGCCTCATCCCTTTCCTATGATTGTGCGTGATTTTCAAGCGGTGATCAGCAAAGAAATCAAGGCGCAGATGCTGGAAGCGGAAGGGAAATTGCCCGATGCAGTCCTTGCCTGCGTGGGGGGCGGAAGCAACGCCATGGGTGCCTTTTACAATTTTATAGAAGATACATCTGTGCGGCTAATTGGCTGTGAAGCGGCAGGCCTTGGCATAGACACAAAGGAAACTGCCGCCACCATGGCAACGGGGAGCGTAGGCATTTTCCATGGCATGAAATCTTATTTTTGTCAGGATGAATACGGTCAGATTGCGCCGGTGTATTCCATTTCCGCAGGGCTGGATTACCCCGGCATTGGGCCGGAGCACGCATATTTAAGGGACTCGGGCCGGGCGGAATATGTGCCTGTGACGGATGATGAGGCGGTGGCGGCTTTCGCATACCTTTCTAAGGTGGAGGGCATTATTCCCGCCATTGAAAGTGCCCATGCAATCTCTTATGCCATGCAGCTTGCGCCCACACTGACCAAAGATCAAAGCATTGTTGTGAATGTTTCAGGGCGGGGAGATAAGGATGTTGCCGCAATCGCGAGATATCAGGGGGTTGAAATTTATGAATCATAAAAAAGCACAAGAATATATAGAGCAGGCCTTTTCTAAGGGGAAAGCCTTTATTCCCTTTATTACCTGTGGGGATCCCGATTTAGAAACAACGGAAAAGCTGGTGTATGCCATGGAAAACGCAGGGGCAAATCTCATAGAGCTGGGGATTCCCTTTTCCGACCCCGTTGCCGAAGGGCCGGTGATTCAGGCGGCCAGTGAGCGTGCACTAAAGGCCGGGACAACTACGGATAAAATTTTTGAAATGGTGGAAAAAATCAGAGTACAGTCGGAGGTTCCCCTTGCATTTATGACCTATGCCAACCTTTTGTTTACCTATGGCCTTGATAAATTTCTATCTCGATGCAAGGAGTGCGGCATTTGCTGTGTTATTTTACCGGATATTCCCTTTGAAGAAAAGGGGGAGATGCTGGATAAATTTTGGGAATATGATGTGAAAATGATTTCCTTGATCGCACCTACCTCGGCGGAGAGAATACAAAAAATCGCCGCAGAAGCGAAAGGGTTTGTCTATTGCGTTTCCTCCTTGGGGGTTACGGGAACCAGAAACGAAATCACCACCGATGTGGCGGCAATGGTTGCAAGGGTGCGTGGAGTGCAAACCATCCCCTGTGCCATTGGGTTTGGCATTTCAAACCCCGAAACAGCAGCAAAAATGAGTGAATTTTCAGATGGTGTCATTGTAGGCAGTGCCATTGTAAAGCTGGTGGAAGAGTACGGAAGGCACTGTATTGGGCCTGTTTGTGATTTTGTAAGAGAGATGAAAAAGGCCATAGACGGCATGGAATAGGCGTTTTCGTTTTGTGATATCCATAAAAAAGCCCCTTTTGCGTAGGTGTTTGAATATCAAACCTGCAAAGGGAGCTTTTTAGATGCCGTAAAGCGTTGCTTTCGGCCGTGTTTTCTCATAGGGTTAGGGAAAACAATGCGGCGCATTGTTCTTTTTAAAATGAACGGTATTTATGCCTCTTTGGTTTTTAAAACGAATGCAAGAAAAGCTTCCAATCCCTCCATAACATCTTGATGGGTTCTATCAAAATCTCCTGTATACCATGGGTCGGCAATATCCCTTGGGCGGGAAGAAAAATCCAAGAGGCGGTAGACCTTCTGATGGGGATCCTCTCCCAAAATACCCATTAAATTTTTTGTATTATAGGACTCCATGACCAAAAGATAATCAAACTTCTGATAATCCTCCTTTGTCACCTGTCGTGCTGTTTTTTGACTGCAACCAATGCCAAGGGAAGAAAGCTTTTTTTGGCGGGGGGATAAACGGCATTGCCAATTTCCTCTCTGCTGGTGGCGGCGGAAGCTACGAAAAATTCATGAGACAGGCCTTTTTTTACAAGCAAATCCCGCAATAAAAATTCTGCCATGGGGGAGCGGCAAATATTGCCATGGCAAATAAACAATATATGGATCATAAAGGGCTCCTTTCGTCTGTTTCGTTTTGCAGCTTATGATAAAGGGCAGGCCGCCGATCCTTTTTTAACGGGAAAATCTTTCGGCAGTTACGCACTTCTTCGGGGAAAATATCCGCAATTTCAAGGCCGGGATTTTCTCCTGCTTGGGCCAGTGCCTTGCCTCTGGGGGAGAGCACCACGCTATCCCCCAGATAATGCAGGCCGTCGCCGCTGCCTGTACGGTTTACGCCGATTACAAAGGCTTGGTTTTCAATGGCCCTTGCCCTTAACAATATAGACCAGTCGTCTTTGCGGGAAACAGGAATATTGGCGATAACCACCAATAATGTTGATTTTTTAGAAGCAATTTGGAAAATTTCCGGGAAACGTATATCATAGCAAACAAAAGGAGACACTGTAAAATTTTCGATTTGGCAAGAGACCAGTTTTGTGCCACCCTGATAGAATTTTGCCTCTGTGCCGAAGGAAAAGGGGTGTATTTTTGCATAATCCGCTAACACCTCTCCTGTTTTGGATAGAATGATGCAATGATTTTCTGCTTTTTCCTTCTTTACGATAGGTAGGCCGAAGCAAATTGCCATGTGATGGCGCACGGCATTTTCTTTAAAAAATGCTAATGTTTCGCTGTCGGTGAGGGTCTCGCCAAATGCTTCTGTTTTTACGGTAAAGCCTGTCAATGTCATTTCGGGAAAAACAAGAAGCTCCACATGGGCTTCCGCCGCTTGGGCAATGAGGGCGGCGCATTGTGCTCTTCCGTATGCCTTGTTTTCAAACCCCGTGTCAATCTGTCCCAATCCTACACGCATAAAATGCCCTCCTAACTCCATTCCTTCCAAACCTCAGGGCAATAGCCCAAAGTAAATTCCTTCCCGTTTCTCACAATGGGCGTCATAAACAGGCTTGGATTTTCAAAAAGTGTGCTTTCTCGTTTGCCTTCGTCGATATAATCCATATATAAAGTTTGATAGGATTTGGCTTTGCGGTCAATCATAGTTTCAATGGGGATAGACCGCTTTGCGGATTCAAAGACGCTTTTGCCCATGCCAAATTCATGGATATTGATATATTGATAGGGTATCTTTCTTTCCTTGAAATAACGCTCTGCTTTTTTGGTATCAAAGCTTTTTTGAGAGCCGTAAATTTGTATGTTCAAGCTGCTCACTCCTTTCGGTTTCTCTTTGATTTTAGACGAATTTTTCAAAAGAAACAAGATAGAAATCAAGAATTGGGGAAGCAAAGGCTTTTTTCAAACATATTTTTTACGGAAAATTCTTTGGGCTTATCCTACCGATACACTCCTCCTTTACAAAGGAGTTGAAAAAACTTCTAATTATGATAGAATTGTAGTAAGTTTTTGAAAAGTGTTTTACGAAGGATACAGACCGGAAGGATGGTGTTTTATATTGAAAATGATAACGTGGAATGTGAATGGACTGCGTGCCGCCGTTGGCAAGGGCTTTGGAGAATATTTCAAAGAGGCGGACGCAGATATTTTTTCATTGCAGGAAACAAAACTGCAAGAGGGACAAATTGAATTGGAAACACAGGGGTATTTTCAATATTGGAATTATGCCCAGAAAAAGGGGTATTCCGGTGTGGCCGTCTTTACCAAAAAAGAGCCTCTTTCTGTTGCCTATGGCATTGGCATAGAAGCCCATGATACGGAAGGGCGTGTGATTACGCTGGAGTTTGAGGACTTCTACCATATCACTGTATATACGCCGAATTCCCAGCAGGAAAATGCAAGGCTTCCGTACCGCATGGAATGGGAGGATGCCTTCCGGGACTATGTTTCCGGCTTAGACAAAGAAAAGGCCGTTATTATTTGCGGGGATTTGAATGTTGCCCATACGGAAATCGACCTGAAAAACCCTTCTACGAACCGCCGCAATGCAGGTTTTACCGATGAAGAGCGGGGGAAATTTACCGAATTATTAGGCGCAGGCTTTGTGGATACCTTCCGCTATTTCTATCCGGAGGTAACGGGGGCTTATTCTTGGTGGAGCTACCGCTTTCATGCAAGAGAGAATAACGCCGGTTGGCGTATTGATTATTATGTTGTGTCAGAGCGGCTGAAGGACAAGCTTATAGACGCAAAAATTCACAGCAGTATTTTGGGGTCTGACCATTGCCCTGTGGAATTGGAAATCAATCTTTAAAAGAAAGGCCCATGCATATGCATGGGTCTTTTATCATCTATATTTTTTATACAACAACGCGGTTTATGCGGTTTTCTTTTTCATAAAAATAATACGACAGCCTTCAATTGCCAAGTTAATTGCCAGAGCAATTAACAGAACAATAAAAACAATCTGCAGGCCCTCAGTAGAAATGCTTGCGCTTCCTGCAGCAAAGGCTTTTATATTTTTCACCAATGTGATTACCAATGCGCTTAATGTTGCAACCAGCATGAATATCATAGGGAAAATAAACATTTTGTTGTTTTTGCCGATATTTCCCAACCAAGCGGCAACGGCAAGGAGGGATAAAGCTGCCAAAAGCTGATTTGCAGAGCCGAACAGCGGCCAGATTTTTGCATAGCCGCCAATGGCCATAACACCACCGATGATAACGGTAACCAAGGTTGCGAAGTAGGAATTTGCACAAACCTTTTTAAAGCCCGTCAAGGTTTTGGGGTCAGTGCCTTCGGGAATGAAAAACTCCTGGAACATATATCTTGCAAGCCTGGTTGAGGTGTCTAAGGAGGTTAAGCAGAACGCAGATACTGCCAAGATGATGATGGCATACGCAGTATCGTAGGCGGATTCCAGACCCATGGCGGAAATCATGGTTGCAATGCCCGTTGCGAAAACCTGTGTAGGTGTACCTTCCGGCATAGCGCCATTTGTAAACATAACACCAACGGCAATAAGGGAAAGCACTGCCAGCCCGCATTCGATGAGCATACCGCCGTAGCCGATGGTTTTTGCATCCTTTTCGGAATTCAGCTGTTTGGAGGTTGTGCCGGAGCCAACCAAGCTGTGGAAGCCGGAAATAGCACCGCAGGCAACGGTGATAAAGAGCATGGGGAACATAGGGGTGCTTCCGCCAATCCCCTGAAAGCCTGTGAAGGCAGGCAGATGAATGGTTGGATGGCTGCCGATGATACCAATAATAGCGGCAATCATCATGCCGTAAAGCAAGAAAGAATTCAAGTAGTCTCTGGGTTGGAGCAAAATCCAAACCGGTGTGACAGAGGCAATAAAGATATAAGCCAAAATAATAACCAACCATGTGGTTCCCGACAGATAGACGGGGAATTTCAGACCAATGGCGATGCAGGCAATAATCGCAATAACGCCGACTACGGTAGCCACGCTTAAGGGAGCATTTTTACGATACACTAAAGCACCGAATAGGATTGCTATAAAAATGAATAATACCGAAATTGTTGCGGTAGAACCATTGGCAGGAATCAGCTCACCCTCCGGTGTAAAGCCGTTGAAGGTGCCTACCACAATACTTGCAAATGCTGCCACAACCAAGAGCAGTGTTAAATAAGCAAAGAGCAAAAATAATCTTTTGGCCTTTGCCCCCACATTTTGTTCAATGACATGGCCGATAGATTTTCCTTTGTGGCGGATAGACGCAAAAATAGAAGAGAAATCCTGCACCGCACCAAAGAAGATACCACCGATGAGCACCCAAAGCAACACAGGAAGCCAACCGAAGATTGCGGCTTGTATGGGGCCGTTGATGGGGCCTGCCCCGGCGATGGATGCAAAGTGATGTCCCATCAAAACAGGAGCCCTTGCGGGAACATAGTCTACGCCGTCCATTTCTGTATGGGCAGGTGTTTCCTTTGATGGATCAACCCCCCATTGTTTTGCCAGCCAACTGCCATATGTAATGTAGCCAATGAATAATATGGCGATGGAGATAAGTAATAATACCAATGAATTCATAATATCCTCCTTCCCAAGGATGTATAAAAATATAGATGATTAGAGCAATGCCCTGCAAATGGAGCACCCTGATTCCTTCTGCCGCTGCCTGCGCAGAAACCACTGTGTTCTCCATTTGTGGGTATGCCAGGTGGTTTGAAAAGTCAACGCTCTGACTGTTTTCAAGCCTTGTCTTGAGACAAAATATTTTGCAGCAGCGGAAGGAGCTCTTTGCCCTGTCGGTTTCCGTAGACCTTTCCGCTGCTGAGGTCTACCGCGGCAATCCTCAAATGCATCCAGCCATGAAAAGAAAATAAATAGGTTTTATGATAGCTGGATTTTTTAATTTCCCGAATAACCTCTTCGCTAAGGAAATCGGCCACCAGAAGCAATGAAACATAGGAATACATATGCTCGCTATGAGGTTTGATTTGCGTTAAACCGGCCTGTAAGGCATCCTTTTTGAGGGATATAAATTCCTCTTTATTTGGTGTATCCCCAAAGGCAAAATAGACATATTCGTTCATTTCTGTGGCCCACAGCTTAGCGGAACGAACCAAAACGTATTTTTCGGAACGAGAATGATATGCTGCTGTGGCAGGGAATATTCTGGAGCCGGCGGATACATTATAGTTGATGTCAAAAAAGCTCTCATAAGAAGGCAGAAGCTTTTGCAAATAAAGTTCTTTTGTCATAATTCACCTCAAGCTGTGCAATGTATTGGGAAATATTTCTATATCTAATAATATTATACTGCGTTGGCAATCGGGTTTACAACTCTATAGTTATTTTTTTAACCAATTTCGTCATATTGTATTTGTATAAAAACAAAATCAGAGAAAATATTATAAATTTTACAAAAAAAGTAAATATTTTTGTATTTTTATAGCTATAATATATAATATATTTTTCTATACATATTATGTATTTGTTAAATTGATAATTTTCAATAAAATTGTTCATAGGTTCCTTGGGACGATTTTAGAAATTTATGATGTGTGCAAAAACTGCAACATAAAAAGTTTCCAAAAAGAGAAAATGGAGTCCTGCAAAACCCATGCATTTAGGGATGTTTTGTTGCACTGTACCCCATAAAAAACTCCCCCGTGGAAGGCATTCCAGAGGGGAGTTTATAAATTGCATATTGTGTTCTATTGGTTATTTTTCTGTTTCCAAAGCAGACAGCTTCTCCAGCAGTGTGTTACTACGGTCAATAAATCTTGTCATTTCTTCGGAAGTAAGGGGACGGTGGCTCATCAGAGCCAAATCGTAAATTTGTTTCGACAGCAAATCAACGGTTTCTTGCTTGTCATTTTTTTCACTCAATTCCAGCAGATTTTTGACTAAGCCGTTGGAACGATTGAGCACCAGGGTTTCCTCGGGTTTAACATCGGCAAACATTGCCTTTAAATCTGTGGCGTTGCCGTAGGATTCCATCATTTCTATCATACGGCGGGATTTTTCGCTCAAAAGGATCATAGCGGAAACCTGAGCTGATTTTAATGCTTCCACGCTTACCTTTAAGGAGTCGTTCTTTAAAAGCTTGCGGAATAAGGCTTCCATCCTTGTATTTATATGCTCATCAGCCTGCTTTTTTGCTTCCGAAGCTTCTTCTTTTTTCTGCAAGGTATCGCTGATATCGGCATCAATGCGCTGCACCTGTATCCCTGGGTTTTTATATTCAAGGAAGGAGGTAAAGGGCTTATCAATGGCTGTGGAAAGGATGGCCGCCTCCAGACCTTGCTCCTGAAACAGGCGGATATACTGTGCCTGTAGGTTTTCATCGGAAACAAAGAACAGCTTGTTCTCATGCTTTTCTTTATTTTTCTCCAAATATTCGGCTAAGGTTTCATACACATTGTCGGTGGTTTTGAACAATAAGGTATCCTTTACCTTATCATAGAATTTTTCTTCACGCATACAGCCGTATTTAATGAAGACGCCAATGTCATTCCAAAAGCCTTCGTAGATACTGCGGTCGTTTTTAAACAGCTGTATGAGCTTATCCGCTACTTTTTTTGTAATGTAGCTGTTCATTTTCTCCACATAGCCGTCGTTTTGCAGGGCACTGCGGGATACGTTTAAGGGCATATCGGGGCAATCCAAAACACCCTTTAGAAGCAAAAGGAATTCCGGCACAACTTCCTTAATATTATCTGCAATGTATACCTGATTGGAATAGAGCTTGATTTCTCCTTCCACAACGTCCATATGCTCAACCAGCTTGGGAAAATACAAAATTCCCTTGAGGCGGAAGGGGTAGTCCATGTTTAAATGAATCCAGAACAAAGGATCATTCACATCAAAGAAAACCTTATGGTAAAAGGCTTTATACTCTTCGTCGGTGCAATCCTTAGGCTGTTTCTGCCAAAGGGGCTTGGTGTCGTTTAAAGGCTTGGGCTCCTCTTTCTCCTCGGCCTTTTTGGCTTCCAGCTTTTCCAAGGCTTCCTCCTTGGTCAGGCCCGCCCCCTCCTCGGGAGAGAGGTGGATGGTGTTGGAGGCCTCTTTTTCTTCTTTCTGTTCTTCTTCCGTGAGCTCCTTTATCACATCAACAAAAATGGGTACGGGCATGAAGGAGCAGTATTTGTTCAAGGCTGCGTACAGGGTGGATTCCTCCAAGAATTCCTTCCCTTCCTCCCCTAAATATAAGGTGATGGTGGTACCCCGTGTTTCTCTGCTTCCGGCATCCATCTCATAATCAATGCCGCCTTCGCAGAGCCATTTTGCCGGAACGGCCTCCTTTTGATAGGATAGGGAATCAATTTCCACTTTATCCGCAACCATGAATGCGGAATAAAAGCCTAAGCCGAAATGACCAATAATTTCATTTTCCTGCTCCCCTTTTTCTTGGAATTTTGCAAGAAAATCCGTGGCGCCGGAAAAAGCAATCTGATTGATATATTTTTTGATTTCTTCCGCTGTCATACCAATGCCGTTATCCATGATTTGCAATGTGTTTAAATCCTGATTTAAAATAACGTGGATTTCAAGGGCCTCTCCTTCGAGGAGTTCCGCTTCACCCATGCGGGCCAGCTTTTCCAGCTTTGTAATGGCATCGCTGGCGTTGGATACCAATTCCCGCACAAAAATATCCTTGTCGGTATAGAGCCATTTTTTAATAATAGGCAGGAAATTTTCACTGTTAATGGATAGATTTCCTTTTTCATTCATTTTACATTACCTCCTAAAACAAAAATTGTTTGTAGTCTGTATGATACAGTGTAATTTTAGTCAATTTTGGCAGAAAAGTCAATAAAAAATTAGCACTCGGTTAAAATGAGTGCTAACAGGATTATGTTTCCACTTGAATGGCGAAGTCGTGTTTTTTGAAAAAGCTTAAAATATCTTCATCCCACTGCCTTGTCCCCTTTTTTTCTAAGGAAAAGGTTTCCTCGGTAACAGAGGTGGTACAAAGAAGGGTGCCTTCCCGAAATAAAAGATTTAAAAATACCGCTTTTGCGTTGGGATAGCGCTCTGTTTTCTCTTTGGGGAGAGAGAAGATCAGCTTCATGCTTTTGGGGAGCTTTTTCCCTTTTACAGCCTCAAAAACAAAGGGCTTGATATCTGTCCAAAGGCAGTAGGGCTCGGCATCCTCGGCGGTCAGGAGATCCTCGTTTTTTGCGCCGTTTATTGTAAAGTATGCAAAGGAGGCAATTTCCCCTTGACGAAAGGCGAAGTGATCGAAAATATCTCCTTTTAATAAAGCGGCCATAAATTTTTTTGTATCAAAAACGGTAAAAGCTAACATGGATGTTCCTCCCCGAGAATATTTTATGAAGATGGAAAAGGCCCTTGAATTTCTTTGCTGTTCGCATAAAATGAGCCCATCTGCGGGGATGAAGGGCGGACAAGGGCAAAAGCGATGTGAGGCTTCGCAGTATTTTCGTTGATGCATCATTTAGTAAACTTCATCCCATATACCTTCTTTCATAGTACTATGAATCGGCGAAAAAAACAATCCTATCACAGGATAGGACGGGATTAGACAAATTTTGTTTGCAAAGGAATTGCGTTTCAAGACAAGCTATATTATACTATTGTAAGTATACAGAGTGGTGAAAATGCATTTTGTCTGCAACGGAGGCGCAGCTTTCTGTAGAGGGTTCGCCTATTCTTTTTTTGCAGAGGCTTGTATTTTTGTGAAAAATTGCATCCCTTTTTGGAATGACGTTTGAAATTCAAAAAAATGGGAATGCTTTTTATGACCTTGTTCCTACAAGGCGGAATTTTGTAAGTTTTATTGGTAAGACAACCACAATTTTGGGAGGATCGTACTATGGCAGAAGAAAAGAGTTTGGAAAATGGTGGATTGGGTGCCACTGGTAACTTCATACATAATTATATCCAGGAGGATTTAAAGGGGGAGCTGAATAAAATTCACACCAGATTCCCACCAGAGCCCAATGGCTATTTGCATATCGGACACGCAAAATCCATCTGCTTGAACTTTGGCTTGGCAAACCTTTACGGCGGCAAGTGCAACCTGCGCTTTGATGATACAAACCCCACAAAGGAGGATACGGAGTATGTTGACTCCATTCGTGAGGATGTAAAATGGCTGGGGTTTGATTGGGAAGACAGATTGTATTATGCCTCCAGCTACTTTGATCAATATTATGCCGTTGCAGTGAAGCTAATCAAAGAAGGCAAGGCCTTTGTTTGCGACTTGACAGCGGAAGAGATGCGGGAATACCGGGGCACATTAAGTACGCCGGGAAAAGAAAGCCCTTACCGTAACAGAAGCGTTGCGGAAAATTTGGATTTATTCGAGCGTATGAAAAACGGCGAGTTCCCCGACGGCTCCCATACGCTAAGAGCAAAGATTGATATGGCCTCTCCCAATATTAACATGAGAGACCCTGTGCTTTATAGAATCGCCCACGCAGCCCATCATACCACGGGAAATACTTGGTGTATTTACCCCATGTATGATTTTGCCCATCCCTTGGAGGATGCCATTGAGGGCATTACCCATTCCATCTGCACCATGGAGTTTGAGGACCATCGTCCCCTTTACGATTGGGTGGTGAGAGAGGCGGGGTATACGGTGAGTCCCCCCAGACAGATTGAATTTGCCCGCTTGGGCATGACCAATACGGTCATGAGCAAGAGAAAGCTGCGGGCGCTGGTGGAGGAAGGCTTGGTGGATGGCTGGGACGACCCCCGTATGCCGACCATCAGCGGTTTGCGCCGCAGAGGCTATACTCCCGTGGCAATCCGTGATTTTTGCGAGCGCATTGGTGTATCCAAGGCAAACAGCATGGTAGACAGTGGCTTGTTGGATTATTGCATTCGTGATGACTTGAAGGCGAAGGCAAAGGTGGTTATGGCTGTTTTAAACCCTTTAAAGCTTGTGATTACAAATTATCCCGAGGGTCAGGTGGAAATGCTGGAGCTGGAAAACAATCCTGAAAGCCCCGAGCTGGGCACAAGAAGAGCCCCTTTTACAAGAGAGCTTTATATTGAACGGGAGGATTTCATGGAGGAACCGGTGAAAAAGTTTTTCCGTTTGGCCCCCGGTAAGGAAGTGCGTTTGAAGGGTGCATACTATGTAACTTGTACCGACTTTGTGAAGGATGAGAACGGAAACGTAGTGGAGGTTCATTGCACCTATGATCCGGAAACAAAAAGCGGCAGCGGCTTTGAGGGCAGAAAAGTAAAGGGCACGCTCCATTGGGTCAGTGCGGCGGAAAATGTGCGGGCAACGGCAAGGCTGTATGACTATATGATGCTGGATAACCCCGAGGATCCCAACGGGGAAATGATCATGAACCCCAACTCATTAGAGGCAAAGGAATGCGTCATTGAGCCGGCGATCAAAGAAGCCCAAAAGGGAGAACGCTTCCAATTTATGCGCAATGGCTATTACATTGTGGATACGAAGGATACCTCAGAGGAAAAATTGGTGTTTAACCGTATTGTTCCTTTAAAAAGCTCCTTTAAATTAAAGTAAACCATAGGACCGGCGGATGGGGGAAAGCCTCTATTCGTTGGTCTTTCTTTATACTGCAATAAAAATATCCGGCGGAAGGCTTGGAAGCAAAACAGAAACCCTGCATAGAATAAAGAAGGACGGTTGTACGGTTGCCGGTGGTTTTCAGAATCGGCGGCATAAAACAGCTGTTAAGAAACCTTTAATATTTTCTTTGGATTGGCGAAAGCCCCTTTTTTACGGCGGGAAAATATAGTATACTTTATTATATAAAGAAATGGAAATGGAGTGGATTGTTGTGAGGGAACGGATCAAGGAGTGCAAGCGTGTTGTAGTTAAGGTTGGCACATCAACCATTACATATCCAAACGGCCTTTTGAACCTAAAGCGTATGGAGGAATTGGCGTGGGTTTTAACTGACCTGAGAAACAGCGGCAAGGACGTGGTACTGGTGACCAGCGGCGCCATTGGCGTAGGGGCCGTTCGTATGGGTATGGTGGAAAGACCTACGGTAATGCGCCAAAAGCAGGCGGCCGCCGCCGTTGGGCAGGCCATGATTATGCAAATATATCATAATTTTTTTGATCGGTATAATCAAACGGTTGCTCAGGTTTTGCTGACCAAGGAAGAGGTCGGCACTGAGGAGCGCTATCAGAACACAAAAAACACAATGGAAACCTTAATGGAGCTTGGCGTGATTCCCATAGTAAATGCCAACGATACCATTTCCACCGAGGAAATCGGTATTTCCGATAATGACAGGCTCTCTGCCATGGTTGCGGAGATCATCGGCGGAGATGTATTGATTTTAATGACGGATATTGATGCTTTATATGACAGTGACCCCAAACGCAATCCCATGGCAAAGCGTATTTCCTGTGTGGATTGGGTGACGGACGAGGTCAGAAAAATGGCGGGTGATAAAGGCTCTGCTTTTAGTGTGGGCGGTATGCTCACCAAGCTGCAGGCGGCGGAAATTTGTCAAGAGGCCGGTGTGAAAATGGCAATCGTTTTGGGGGAAGACCCCACGGTGATCCACCGTGTGATTGCAGGCGAGGATGTAGGCACTTTTTTTAACAGCAAACGCTGATTTTTTGATAAGGAGAGAGAGAGATGAGTTTTTGTCCAAAATGCGGGAGAGAGATTTTAGATGAAAGTTTGGGCTGCCCGGTTTGTAATGTAAAAGAAAATAAGATGCCTTCCGGTGAAGAAAAGGCGGAAGTAGTGCAAGAATTTACTGTGGAGGATAAAGATGGTTCTTCCCAGAAATTTCAGTCGGAAAGTGAAGCAAGGGACTGGGGGGATTATCGCTCTGCGGAAACAAAGCCTGTGCAGGAGCAGACGGTGCCTACCATTTTAAAGGTAATTGTGGTTATTGCGGTTATTGTTGCCGGAGGTATCGGGCAGATTGCAGGCTTGGTTGCGGGTATTGTTCTGCTGAAAAGCCCCATTGAGGATTACCGCAAGTTTGGTAAAACTTTAATTACCATCAGCTGCATTATGCTGGCAATCTGGTTCTTATGCTGCATTGTTGGAGGACTTTTCAACGTTGCCGGAAGCATGATGTACTATACGCTTTATTAATAAATGCTATGAATATATTTGATTTTATTGGCTCTGCTGTCTGCCACCAGATTGCAGAGCGTAGTTTTATACAAGGAGGGCAGCAATTACCCCTTTGTGCCCGCTGTACGGGAATTTATTCGGGTATTTTCTTTTCCATGGGTTTTTTCTTCCTTAGAAAAAGGCTGAACGGGAATCGGCCCTATGGAACTTGGGGAGTGCTTTTGGGAGCCTGCGCCTTTCTTCCCATATCCATAGACGGCGCTTTTAGTTATCTTGGGTTTTGGGAAAGCACCCAGCTGTCCCGGGTGGTGACGGGGGCATTGGCAGGGGCCTCTTTAACGGGATTTTTGCTTTTAGGGGCAAATTTTAACGTAACGGGAGAGAACGACAGACCCATTTTTCAATCCCTTCAAGAGCAAATGGGGCTGATCGCCGTTACCCTTTTCTGGGGGCTTTTGCTTTGGAAAAATGCGGGGAATTATTTTATTTCTTCGGTTGTTTTTTCTATGGGGGTTATCCTTTTCTGGACAAATTTAATTTATCTGGTGATGAAAAATCTGGCAGGAGAAAGAAAATTGCCTTTTTGGCAATACTCTTTTTTGGGAAGTATTTTAATCATATTAGCAATTGGGGTGTTGCGGCTGTGAAGGAAAAACTGCGCAAGGAAATACTGTTAAAAAGAAAACGGATGACGAAGGAAGAACGGCAGGTAGGAAGCCGTTATATTCTGGAAGCCCTTTGGAAGGGAAAGCGATACGAAAAGGCGGAGGCCATATTTACCTTTATCGGTATGCGGGACGAGGTCAACACATATCCCTTGATTGAGCGGGCATGGCAGGACGGCAAAAAAGTGGCCGTACCCATTGCAAAGGAAAAGGGAGAGATGTATTTTGTAGGGCTCTCCTCCTTTTCGGAGCTTCAAAAAAGCCGTTTTGGCGTAATGGAGCCGCAAAAGGGGAAGGAATGGGCGGTGCTTCCCAAGGAAGACGACCTTTTTCTCGTTCCCGGAAGTGTTTTTGATCAAAAAGGAAATCGTTACGGCTATGGCGGGGGATACTACGATAGATATTTTCAGCAGTATCCCAAGCTTTATAAAATTGCCGTTGCCTTTTCGTTTCAGGTGATGGAATTTGCGTTGCAGGTGGAAGCGTTTGATATACCCATGGATTGTATTGTAACGGAAAAAGGATGGGGGTTTTGCACATGAGTATTTTAATGGAAATGGGAAAAAAGGCAAAAATGGCGGCGGTGAAATTGGCGGTTTTGCCCTCCCCGAAGAAAAATGAAGCCCTTTGCCATGCGGCGGAGGCTCTTTTGGCAGCGGAAGGAGCAATTCTTTCGGCAAACAAAGAGGACGTGGCGGCGGCAGTAACCTTGGGTATCAAGGGTGCCTTTATCGACCGACTGACCTTAACAAAGGAAAGGCTGGAGGAAATGGCCGACGGACTGCGTCAGGTTGCGGCGCTGAACGACCCGGTGGGTGAAGTGCTTTCTATGAAAACCTTGGAAAATGGATTGGTGATTGGGCAGAAAAGGGTGCCTATGGGTGTCATCGGCATTATTTTTGAAGCCAGACCCAATGTGACGGCGGATGCCTTCGGATTGTGCTTAAAGGCAGGCAGTGCCGTTATTTTACGAGGCGGCAAGGAAGCCTTTCGCACCAACCAAAGAGTGATTGCTGTTTTTCGCCAAGCCTTAGAGGAAATGGGCTTGCCTGCGGATATTGTGCAGGTGGTTCCCGATACCTCAAGGGAGAGTGCGAATGAAATGATGCGCTTAAACGGCTATCTGGATGTATTAATTCCCCGGGGTGGTGCAGGCTTAATTCAAAGCGTGGTACAAAACAGCACCGTACCGGTGATTGAAACGGGTGTGGGCAACTGCCATATTTTTGTAGATGAAACGGCAGATTTGGAAAAGGCGGCGGCCATTGTGCTAAATGCAAAAACACAGAGACCGGGGGTTTGTAACGCCTGCGAAAGCCTCTTAGTACATGAAGCCATTGCAGAGCAGTTTCTCCCTGTGGTGGGGGAGGCTTTGCAGCAGAAGGAAGTGGAAATTCGTGGGGATGAAGCAGTTTGCCGGCAGATTTCCGGTTCTGTTCCTGCCACTCAGGAGGATTGGGCCACGGAATATGCGGATTATATCCTCTCTGCCAGAGTTGTGAAAAATCTGGACGAGGCAATCAGCCATATCCGCAAATATTCCACAGGGCATTCCGAGGCAATTTTGACAGAAAATTATACCAATGCCCAGCGCTTTTTAAACGAAGTGGATGCGGCGGCGGTGTATGTGAATGCGTCTACCCGTTTTACCGATGGCGGACAGTTTGGCTTTGGTGCGGAAATCGGCATCAGCACCCAGAAGCTGCATGCAAGGGGACCTATGGGCTTGAAGGAGCTGACCACAACAAAATATATTATTTATGGAAACGGGCAGATCAGAAAATAACGGAGGAGTAAAGTGGAAATTAAAAATACGACGAAATATTTGGATGACTGGGTGCGCGTCCCCCTTTGTGAGTATGGCGATAAGCTGTATCATTATACCACGGCGGAAGGCGCTCAGGGCATTATTGAAAATCGGCAGTTTATTGCCACGAAAAGTGATTTTTTAAATGACAAGCTTGAGTTTCTGTATTCCTTAGAGGTTTTGAATACATTAATTGATACTTATATTGTAAATAAGGAATTGGGACAGAGGCTGTATCAAATCATACGCAAAGAAATGGAGGAGCTGGCCATTGTTACCCCCTCCTGCCAGACGGTTTGTGTGCCGGAGCATATGGAAAAAAGCTTCTATGTGGTTTCCTTCTCTAAGCTGGATAACAGTGCATTGCTTTGGGCAGAATTTACGGATTTTCGGGGCTATTGCCTTGGATTTGATTATGATAAGCTGGTGAAAGGATTTTCCGGAAGGTCTTTTTTGCATGGAACGGTGATTTATAATCAGGAAACCCAGATCACCTGCTTGTTGGATGCATTGATTTCCTGCGTCAGAAGGGCGGTAAACGATGGGTTTAAGGAGCTGGATTCTATTTTTGAAGAAGGCGCCCAGGTTAGCGATGAAGCCCTGCTGGAAATCGGCGGGGATATGGCAATGGTGTGTTCTGTTTATGCCATGTTTTTTAAGAGTGAGTTTTTCAAAGGCGAGGAGGAATATCGTTTTGTGTTCTCTCCTTTGCGTACGGATCGAGGCGGGCAGGCGAGATACAGAATACTGAAGCAGGTTTTTCTACCTTATATTATGGTGGAATTTGAAAGCTTTGAGACGCCCATACCCTTAATTTCCGTTACCGTCGGGGCAAAAAATAACAGTGATATTGCCGTGCGGGGGGTACGATCCTTCTTAATGGGGCAAGGGCTTGAGGATATTCCTGTTACCCTGTCGGATATTCCCCTCAGGTATTAGTAACAACAAAAAAGCGGGAGCGCTGTTTTTCTTCTGTAAAGAGCACAGTTCTTTCAAGCTTTTTACAAGCAGTTCCTTCATAAAATTCTTTTTGTCTAAAGTCTGAGGGTGTCGACAAAGTCGTCACCCTGATTTTGTTTTAATATTTTTTCAACCATTCTGCGGATGCATAAAATTAAGATTAAATTCCCACAAAGAAGGGCTTCTAAGGTATAGGAAACAGTTGTGGAAAAGAACCTGGTAATCAGCATAGAAAGATATAAAATCCCCATCGAAGCATAGGAAAAAATGGTATAGGTCACACGAAGGATAAAGATATTTCGTTCGTCTTTTTCCATCAGCTCCAATTTCTCCATTTCTTTTGGGTTTTTTCTGAGTGTTCTGTTTTTTATAAATAATGCGCAGGAAACACCGAAAAGACCTCCCGAGGTGCTGGTGCAAACAGGAAAATGCGGTGGGAGGGAGTTTTTGCTCCAAAGCGCCAGAAGGAAAAGTATGGCAGAAAGAAGCATACAGCCAATTTTCACATACAGGCGCAGAGTTAAACGGTTTTTATAAATTTTCCTCCTCGTCAAACAGAAAAACTTCTTCAATGGTTAAATGAAAGTAGCGTGCAATTTTATATGCAAGGGCTAAGGATGCCGTATATTTACCCACCTCAAGGGATGTAATGGTTTGTCTGGTGACGCCCACGGCCTTGGCTAATGCTTCTTGCGAGATTTTTTGTTGGCGCCTAAGCGCGGCAATGTGTGTTTTTATATCAATTCCTCCTGCAAAGCGAACTTTGCATTAGTATAGTTCACTCTGCACTTTTTGTCAAGCAAACTTTGCAAAAAAATGTAAAGAGGTAAAATTGACTGTGCTTTAAATTTCTGGTATCATAAAAAGAGAATTTTTCGGAAAGGAATTAAAAGAATGAATTATTTTTGGATATTTTTGGTAAGCATCCCGGGGATTATTTTTGCAACAACGATCCATGAGTACACAAGGGCGGCGGTTTCCACAGCTTTGGGGGATGTTTTACCTAAAAGCAAAGGCAGGCTGACCTTAAACCCTGTAAAGCATTTTGAACCCATTGGTTTTTTGCTTTTGTTTTACAGCGGCGGCTTTGGTTGGGGAAAGCCCGTTGAAACCAGTGCCTTATATTACAAAAACCGGAAAAAGGGCACTTTTATGGTTGCGGTTCTGCCCACGTTAGTAAATCTTATTTTTGGCATGATTTTTTTACTGGTGCAAATGCAGATAGGGGATTCCCCTTTAACCATGGTTTTTTATTATTTATGCTATTATAATGTTGCGCTGGCAGTCTATAACATTTTGCCCGTTTCTCCTATGGATTGCGTGAAGGTGCTGTCGGTTTCTTTGCCTGCAAATAAATACTTTCAATATTTGCAGTATGAAAAAATGATTCAAATGATATTTTTGTTCTTATTATTTTTTGGCCTTATTTCGGGGCTGTTTAACACATTGATCCAAATCATTATGAATCTTATGGGTGCTGTTTTTCTTATTTTCTAGGGCGGTGTTTTGATTGGAGCAAATTACGATTCGCTTGGCTGCTTTTGAGGGGCCGTTGGATCTTTTATACCATCTTATTCAGAAGAATGAAATCGATATTTATGATATTCCCATTGCAAGGCTGACGGATCAGTATTTGGAATACTTAGATGCTGCCGAGGATCGGGATATGGACGGCATCAGTGAATTTTTGGTCATGGCGGCCACCCTTTTGGAGATAAAAAGCAAGCTTCTTTTGCCGAAGCCAAAAAATGAAGAAGCCGAGGGCCCTGCCCCCAGA
>DCDZ01000020.1:9218-63251 GCA_002316675.1 Tyzzerella sp. UBA1042 | reverse complement strand
GCCGAGGGCCCTGACCCCAGAGAGGCCTTGGTGCTGAAGCTTTTGGAATACAAAAAAATAAAGGAAGTAACCGGCCAATGGCGCCAATTGGAGGAAGAGGCCGCCTTGGTGCTTTATAAGGCGGAGGATAATGCGGTAGCGCAGCTCAAAGGAAAAGAGGAGCAGCCATTGGAGGATTTTTTGCAAGGCCTTACCATGGAGGATCTGTATCTTGCGTTTCGCCAGGTGATGGGCAGAAGAGCAACCAAGGTGGATCATGTGCGCAGTGCTTTTAAAGGGGTTCCCAGAGATTTATTTACGATGCAGGAAAAAATGGATTATATTCGTGATATGCTGATACTACGGCCCAAAGCAACCTTTTTTTCTATTTTTCGCCCGGATGCCGGCAAAATGGAAAAGGTTGTGACCTTTTTGGCCCTGTTGGAGTTGATCAAAAGAAAAGAAGTACATATTTTTCAAACCACGACCTTTGGAGAAATTACCATATTAAAATACGACGGAAGGAATAGCGCATGAGATTATCAGAGTTAGAAGCGGTGGTGGAATCCCTGCTGTTTATTTCCGGAGAAGCTGTGCCTTTAATGGCCATTGCCCAAACCATTGAGATGGACAAGGCTACGGCAAAGGCGATTATTCATACTCTTGCGGATAAATACGAAGAGGAAAAGAGGGGCATCCGCATTGTGGAGCTGAACGGTTCTTACCAAATGTGTACGGCGGCGGAATGCTTTGAGTACATCAGAAATATGTATAAAAGCCCAAATAGACAGGGCTTGACCCAGACCGTGCTGGAAACTCTTGCCATCATTGCTTATAAACAGCCCATTACCCGCGGGCAGATTGAAGAAATCCGCGGGGTCAGTGCGGAGCACGCCGTGAGCAAATTGATAGAGAAAAAGCTGATTTGTGAGGTGGGGCGCATGGATACCCCAGGGAAACCCATCATGTTTGGCACAACCAACGAATTTTTGCGGTATTTTGGGTTTAAAAACATAGAGGAGCTGCCTGCCCTGAAAGAAACAGAGGCGGGGAAGGAGGGTTCTTTGGAGGCATAAAAAAATACCGTTTCTTGGAAGCCTTCTTTTTTGTGCTGAAGATGGCTGATTTTCATGAATAGCACATGATGGAAAATCGACGGAGAGTGGTGAATTTTGCCGTGATTCGTCTCCAAAAGGGAGCTGCAATACATTTTCCATGATTGTATTCATTTTTTTGTATGAATGGAAGAAAAGCTGAATAAACATAGCAGAAGAGGGGTGATGCACATGAGGCGTGCAGGAATCTTAGTTCTCCTGCTTTTTTTATGCAGTTCTCTTGTCTATGGTGCGGAGCCATCCGTGGGTGCCCAAGGTGCGGCCTTGATGGATGGGAACACAGGACGGCTGCTGTGGGGCAAAAATGCAGAGGAGCCCTTGGCCATGGCAAGTACAACAAAAATTATGACAGCAATTTTGGTTTTGGAAAATGCCAACCTTGACGATGTGGTGACGGTCAGCAAAAATGCCGCCCGACAGCCGGAGGTGGATATGGATTTAAAGACCGGTGAGCAATGGCGGCTGGGGGATTTGCTTTCTGTTATGATGCTTCGTTCTTACAATGACACGGCCGTTGCCCTTGCGGAGCACGTTTCCGGCAGTGTGGAAGATTTTTGTGCGCTGATGACAAAAAGAGCGGCGGAGCTTGGGGCGGAGGATACGGTTTTTGGTTCACCCAATGGCTTGGACAGCCAAATTCCCTTTGAAAAGCATCATTCTACGGCCAAGGATATGGCGTTGATTGCCACATATGCCCTAAAGAACGAAAAATTTTGCGAAATCATTGCCCAGCCGGAGGTAACCATTTCCGAAGTCACAGGGAAAAGACAGCGGCAGGTGACCAATGCCGACCGCTTTTTGCGGGAATATCAAGGGGCAATGGGCGTAAAAACAGGGTATACCAATAAAGCCGGCCACTGCTTTGTGGGGGCGGCGGAGCAAAACGGCGCCCGGTTGGTCAGTGCAGTTTTAGGCAGCGGTTGGGGCAGTGGGGGGAAAGAAAAAAAGTGGACGGATACCAAGGCAATTATGAACTATGGCTTCGCGACCTTTTTTCTTTATGAGCCTGCGGCAAAGGGGCAGGCTTGCGGCAAGGTCAGCGTATTGCATTCCCATGTGCCGGAGGTGGACGCAGTACTTGAGGAAGGGTATCAAGGGTTGTTTTCCAAGGAGGAGCAGGAGGCCTTAGAACTGATTGTATCCTTGCCCGAAAGTATAGAAGCGCCCATTCAAGCAGGGCAGGTGCTGGGCAGTGCAAAGCTGAAGCTGAAGGAGGAGATACTGGCGGAAATTCCCGTTTTGGCAGAGGGTTCGGCCCCGGACTACACCTTGGGCGACTGGTATTTCTATTTATGGAAGCATTGGGTTACTTGGTTTTAGAAGAGCCTGAAAAAGCCTTGTTGCTTGGACATGAAATGATTTGCAAAGGAGGTCCCCTTGATTATACCGGAACTGCCCCTTCAGGAGCAGTTCCGTAAAGGGTACATAGGGATGAAATTACCATGAGGGTATGGGGGTGCCTCCCAAAGGGTTTTTCCATAGAGTTTCTTTGACTTTCCCCCAGTTGTAGAGTATACTGTTTTCATTGAAACGAAGACGGAGGAACAGTATGGAAGAAAGACTACAAAAATTTCTTGCGGAGGCAGGTATTGCTTCCCGCCGAAAGGCGGAGGAGCTGATTACCGCAGGTAAAATAAAGGTAAATGGGCAGGTAATTACCGCCTTGGGTACAAAAATTGATCCTCAAAAGGATGAGGTTTTGTATCTGGACAAGCAGGTCAGCAAAAAAGAAGTGGAAATGGTTTATATTATGCTGCATAAGCCGGAGGGCTATGTAACCACAGCCAAGGAGCAATTCGGCCGTCCCGGTGTGATGGATTTGGTGCGGGATGTGAAAACCAGAATTTTTCCCGTGGGAAGATTGGATTATGACACCTCGGGGCTACTGCTTTTGACAAACGACGGGGATTTGACCTATAAGCTGACCCATCCGAAGCATGATGTGGAAAAGACTTATATAGCGAAGCTGTATGGAACACCGGATGATATGGATTTGCAGAAGTTTCGCCGGGGAGTTTTTATCAACGGAAGACAGACAAAGCCTGCCAAGATGCAAATTATAGAGAAGGGTGAGCGTCAATCCACGGTGGAGATTATCCTCCACGAGGGAAGAAACCGACAGGTTCGTAAAATGTGTGAAGCCATTAAGCACCCTGTTGCCCAACTCAAACGTGTTGCCACAGGGGAATTGACCATGGGTAATTTGCCCAAGGGAAAATACCGCAGGCTTACCATGAAGGAAATCAAATATTTGAAAAGCTTATAAGCAATATTTTTACATGGAATGGCAGAAGGAATTTTATGAAGCTTGCTCCGCGGCGTTTTGCCGCGGCTTTGAACCGAAAGAATACCGGCTTTGGAATTTTCGGGTTTGATTGCCGCGCAGAAAGACCTTTGGGGCTTTTTTTCTTGAAAGGACAGAGGGGATACCGTATAATAAGGACAGGATATTTAGAAAAAGGAATGATTTCATATGAAACAGGAAAAAACAAGATTATATTTAATCCGTCATGGCGAAACGGAATGGAATAAAGGCGGACGCTATCAGGGATGGACAGATATTGACCTTTCTGAGGAAGGGGAGCAGCAGGTGGAGCTTCTGACAAAACGCTTTGAATATATGCCCTTGGATGCCATTTATGTTTCGCCTTTGAAGCGGGCCATTGCGACGGCACAGCCCATTGCAAAGCAAAAAGGCCTGCCCTTGGTTGTGGATGAGCATTTTAAGGAAATTAATTTCGGCGAATGGGAGGGGCAAACCGTAGCGGAATTGACGGAAAAATATGGCAAGCCCTATACGGATTTTTTTGCCAATCCCTTTGCGCATACCATGCCGGGGGAGGGATCCTTCCATAAGGTGGGCGAGCGTTCTATGAAGGGCATCCAAGGGGTCATTGAAAAGCACAGAGGAGAGCGGGTTGCCATTGTTTCTCACGGTGGCCTCCTTCGGGTGCTTATGATCAAATTATTGGGGCTGGATTTGAATATGTACCGCAGGATGTGGCTGACAAACACATCCATTTCTATGATTGATATTTCGCCGGAGGACCAAATGTTTTTAATGACTTTGAATGACAAAGCCCATTTGGAAATGGCGGAAATACTGAAAAACAGGTGAAACTATGGGAAAAATCATTGTAGTGGGCGGCGGCGCCGCCGGATTGATGGCGGCGGGAAGGGCCGGAGGCCTTGGCCATGAGGTACATTTGTTTGAAAAAAATAATCGGTTGGGCAAGAAAATTTTGATTACCGGAAAGGGCCGTTGCAACCTTACCAATGCTTGCGATGTGGAAACCCTTTTGGAGAATATCCCCGGGAATCCTTATTTTATGTACAGTGCCTTTTACCGGCTAGACAGCAGGGAAACCCGGGAGCTCTTTCACCGCTTAGGTTTGGAAACAAAGGTGGAACGAGGCAGACGGGTTTTTCCTGTTTCCGACAAAGCCTTGGACGTGGTGTTTGCGTTGGAGCAATATTTGCGGGAGAACAAAGTGAAACAGCATTTGGACAGCCCCGTGGAGGAGCTTTTGATTTCCAAAGGGAAAGCCGTTGGCGTACGCCTGAAAAAAGGAGCGGAAATGATGGCGGATGCGGTGATTGTGACCACAGGCGGGTTATCTTATCCATTAACGGGCTCCACGGGTGACGGCTATCGTTTTGCAAAGCAGGCAGGACACCAAGTGACGAAGCTATACCCCTCCCTGGTTCCCTTAAAAACCGCAGAGGCATGGTGCAAAGCCTTGATGGGCTTAAGCCTGCGCAATATATCAATACGGATAAAAAACAAAAAGGGCAAAACGGTTTTTGAAGAATTCGGGGAAATGCTGTTTACCCACTACGGCGTTTCCGGCCCTGTTATTTTAAGTGCAAGCAGGCATTTATTGTTTTCTATGGAGGAAGGGTATGGGCTTTTTATTGATTTAAAGCCTGCCATGGATGAAAAAAAGCTGGATTTGCGCCTGCTCAGGGATTTTGAAAAGTATGCCAATCGGGATTTTATCAATGCTCTGGACGATTTGCTGCCAAAGAAGCTGATTCCCGTCATCGCAGAACTTTCCGGCATCGCACCGGATAAAAAGGTGAATAGCATTACAAAGGAAGAACGAAAGCAGCTCCTTTCCCTTTTGAAGGCCTTACCTTTAAGCATTACAGGCACAGCAGGCTTTCAGGAGGCGGTCATTACCTGCGGGGGAATTTGTGTGGATGAAATTGATCCTTCTACCATGGAGAGCAAGTTTATAAAAAACTTGCATTTTGCGGGAGAGGTTTTAGATGTGGATGCCTATACGGGGGGCTATAATTTGCAGATTGCCTTTTCCAGCGGATTTGCCGCAGGAGAGGGAGTGCTGACCCAATGACAGGAGGAATGGAAATGAAAAAGATTGCCATTGCTGTAGACGGCCCTGCGGGCTCAGGCAAAAGTACCGTTGCGAAGGTGGTCGCCAAGAAATTGGGCATCCTTTATGTGGATACCGGTGCCATGTATCGTGGTGTTGCATACGCTTGTATACAAAAGGGGGTGGATTGTTCTGAGGAAGGGACGGTTTTAGCCGTACTGGAGAATCTGGAATTAGAGCTTCAGCCCACGGAAGCAGGACAGCGGGTTTTTTTAGACGGCAAGGATATTACAGAAGAAATCAGAAGTCAAGAAATCGGCCGGGGGGCTTCCCAGGTTGCTGTGATACACGGGGTGCGTGAAAAATTGGCGGAAATGCAGCGGAAAATGGCGGAGAAAGCCGCTGTGGTGATGGACGGCAGGGACATCGGCACCTGCGTGCTTCCCCAAGCCGAGGTGAAAATTTATATGGACGCCGGCGTGGAGGAAAGGGCAAAGCGCCGTATGCAGGAGCTGGAAGCAAAAGGGGAATGTCCCTCCTTTGCAGAGGTGGAAGCGGAAATCAAACAGCGGGATGAAAATGATATGAACCGCAAGCACAGCCCTTTGCGCAAAGCGGCGGAGGCGGTTTGCTTGGATACAACAAAGCTTTCGATTGAGGAAGCGGTGGAAAAAATTTTGGACATTGTGCGGGAAAAAATAGGGGAGGTGTGAATATGTCTTTATATCCTTTTGTCAAGGCTATCATAAAAATATATTATACAATCATGTTTAAGGTTACCATTGTGGGAAAAGAGAATGTGCCCAAAGTAGGCAACGGGGTGCTTTGCTGTAATCATATCAGCAATTATGACCCACTAACCATGGCGGTCTATTTGGACCGGCTGCCCCGGTATATCGCCAAAAAGGAGCTGTTTCACAATAAAATTCTTGGTGCCCTGCTGCGGCATTTGCACGCATTTCCCGTGGATCGTGAAGCGGTGATGGATATGAAGGCCTTTAAAACTGCCATCAATGTGTTAAAGGGCGGAGAACTTTTGGGTATTTTTGCCGAGGGAACCCGGGTGAAGGAAGGGGAAGCAAAGGCGGCAAAGGCAGGGGTTGCCATGTTTGCCTTAAAGGGGAATGCCCCTGTGATTCCCGTGACAATTTCCGGCACTTATAAGTTTCGCTCCGAGGTGCGGATCGAATTCGGTGCGCCGATGATGCTGGAGGAATACCGGGGCCTGCGCATTACCACTGCGCTGATGGAAGAAATTACAGAAAAAATTATGGAAAGAGTCCGGGAGATGAAGGTTAATCTATGAGCAAAATAATAGTAGCCCAATCCGCAGGGTTTTGTTTTGGTGTAAAAAGAGCCATTGAAATGGCGTACAATCAAATAGAAAAGAACGAAAAAACCTATTCCTACGGCCCGTTGATCCATAATAAGGAAGTCACGGGAGATTTGGCAAAAAAAGGTCTTACAATTATAGAGAGCTTGGAGGGTATCCGGGAGGGTACTGTTTTGGTGCGTTCTCACGGTGTGGGAAGAGCGGTTTATGATGTACTGGAGGAACGAGGGCTGGGGCTTGTTGACGGCACCTGCCCTTTTGTAAAAAAAATTCATAGCATTGTGAAGGAGCACCATGCTTTGCAAAGAGGGATTCTGATTGCCGGCGACAGCCGCCACCCAGAGGTTATTGGGCTGAACGGCTGGTGCCAGAATGCGGCAATGATTATTGAAACTCCGGAGGAAGCCGCCGCATTGGATTTGCAGATGGGGGCAGACTATACCATTGTGGTGCAGACTACCTTCCGCCGGAGTTTATTTGACCGGATCGTGGCGGAATTAAAGAAGAAAAATATTCATCTTGAGGTATTTAACACAATCTGCTCCGCTACGGAGAAAAGGCAGGCCGAAGCGGCGGACTTATCACAAAATATTGACAAAATGATTGTCATAGGCGACAAAAAAAGCTCCAATACCCAGAAGCTGGTGGAGATTTGCAGAAAAAATTGTGAGAATACTGTTCACATTGAAACAATTTGTGATTTGGTGTTGAATAATTTTTCAAAGAATGATAAAATAGGTATAACTGCGGGTGCGTCTACACCACCTGCAATAATTAAGGAGGTAGTTGTTACTATGAGTGAAGCATTTGACAATGCAGTACAAAATTTAGGAGGAAGTGAGGAAATTTCATTTGAACAGATGTTGGAAGACTCTCTCGTTACCCTGCATACAGGTGATGTTGTAAAAGGCACCATCATTCAGGTGGTAAACGAAGAGGTTTCTGTGAATCTCGGCTATAAGTCCGATGGTGTTATCCCCAGAGGCGAGTTTAGTGGTGATCCCACAGTGCTCCCCAGTGAAGAAGTTCAGCCCGGAGATGAGATTGAAGTATTTGTAGTTCGTGTAAACGACGGCGACGGTAATGTTCTTCTTTCCAAGAAGCGTATTGAAGCGCAGAAGGGTATGGAAGAGATCGAAGTGGCTTTCAACGAAAAATCTATTGTTACCGGTTTGGTAACAGAGGTTGTTAAGGGCGGCTTAATCGCAGTTGTAAACGGCGTAAGAGTATTCATCCCCTCTTCTCAGGTTTCAAATAGATTTATTGAAGATTTAAGCGTTTTCAAAGGTAAGGATTTAGACTTCAATATTATTGAAATGGATAGAGTAAAACGCCGTATCATCGGCGGCAGAAAAGCTTTGGTTGAAAAGGAAATCGGCGAAAAGAGAGCCGCATTGTTCGCAACCATCGAAGCCGGCTCCAAGGTAACGGGCAAGGTAAGCAGATTGACTGACTTCGGCGCATTTGTTGATTTGGGCGGCGTTGACGGTTTGATTCATATTTCCGAGATGAGCTGGGGCAGAATCAGCAATCCTAAGGAAGTTTTGAAGGAAGGCCAGACAGTTGAAGTCTTCGTTTTAGATGTGGATAAGGAAAAAGGCAAAATCAGCCTTTCCCTGAAGGATAAAGAAAAGAACCCTTGGAACCTTGCTGTTGAAAAATACGCAGTTGGCTCTATTGTTGAGGGTAAGGTTGTTCGTATGGTACCCTTCGGTGCATTTGTTGAGTTGGAACCCGGTGTTGACGGTCTGGTACATATCTCTCAGATCGCAAACAAGCACGTGGTGAAGCCTGAGGATGAATTAAAGGTTGGCCAGATCATCAACGTTAAGGTTCTTGAAGTAAACGCAGACCAGAAAAAGATTAGCCTTTCCAAGAGACAGGCAGAAGCACCTGTGGAAGAAGCAGCAGAAGCATCTGCAGAAGAAGCTGCTGTTGAAACAGAGGCATAATCGGCAATCTAAGAAATTGTGTTATGAAACAATAAATTATATACAAAGGCACACAGGTCACAGGTTGATGCCTTTCCTCAAAAAAGCCCTATGGCGTCCGTGGTTTCCCACTGCGGATTTTGCCCTAGGGCTTTTTTAGTTAGAAAAAATAAACATACCAAAAGCAAGGGGCGTTTTCAAAGTAAGCTGTCAAACTGAAAAATAACATACTTTTTTGGTAGGAACATACGATAATATAATGATGTATTATGCAATCGTGAGTGGAAGTTTTGAAAAACTACATAGAGATATTTTGAAATAAGAGGGCGGGATATTTTTTGTTTGAAAATCATCGGAGGATGGGAATTACTGTATAAAAGATAGGAGGCTTTTGAAATGTTTCTTTTGAAAAAAATTTGCATAGGACTCTCTGTATTTGTTATGATTGCCGCTGTTACAGCCTGCGGCAAAAAAGTGACCATCAGCGCAAATAGCACGGAGAATGACGAGGCAGCCCCCGAGAAATATATCATAGCAACAAATACAAGGTTTGAGCCCTTTGAATTTCAAAATGCCCAAGGGGAATATGTGGGTATCGATATAGACTTGTTGGAAGCCATTGCAAAGGATCAAGGCTTTGAATACGAACTGGTGCATTTAACCTTTAATGATATGCTGCAGGCCTTGGCGGTGGGAGAGGTGGATGCTGCCATGGGCGGCATCAGCATAACAGAGGAACGCCGAGAGTATTATGACTACTCTGCCCCATATTTGGACGGGGGCATTGTTTTGGCAGTACCGGCTGCCCGAAGTGACATCAGAACCTTTGAGGATTTAAGCGGAAAAAGAGTTGCCGTTGCCGTTGCTTTGGGAACGCAGGCGGAAGCCTATGCCGAGTCCATTAAAGATGTATATGGCTTCGAGGTTGTTACATTCAATGAGTTTAACGAGGTCTACAGGGATGTATTGGAGGGGAACAGCCAGGCGCTATTTGAGGATTATCCCGTAATTGGCTATTTAATTTCCAGAGGGATGGAATTAAAAATCATTTCCGATGTGGAAGAAAGGAGTCCTTATGGATTTGCAGTGCCCAAGGGGCAGAACCCCGAGCTTATAGAGTTATTTAACAACGGTTTGGAGAATTTAAGAGAAGACGGAACGTACCAGAAAATTATAGACACCTATATCCACGATGACCGTGTATAAAAAAGATATCATCATTGTTTTATGGCTGCGAAAATGAAACAGGAATCTGCTGGCTAGAAGATAAAAGCTTATCATACGCTAAAGTGTGATAGGCTTTTTTGCTGTGGGCTGAAATTCACGGTGCTTTGGCAAAGAAAATGCCAATCTGGCCTCCTTTGGGAAAGAAGAGAAATGTCTATCAAGGGAGAATGGGCATTCAAAGGCCAGAGGAAGAATTGATTGAATGATGGAAAACTCTGATTAATTAGAATTATCTATAAAAAAAAAGTGGTGAAACGATTGAAAAAACAACATTGCTGTCATACATGAATTGTGTTATACTTTTTGAATGTATAAAACCAAGGAGGATACCATGGAAGAAAAGCTTATATTGGCGCATATTGACCATACATTGCTGAAACAAGATGCTATTTGGAAGCAAATCATGGAAATATGCAAAGAAGGAATAGAACAAAAAACTGCATCGGTTTGTATCCCGCCGTCTTTTGTTGCCAAAGCGTCCTCTTTTGTAGTGGGAAGAATTGCTATTTGTACTGTCATCGGTTTCCCCAATGGCTATCAAACCACTGCCGTAAAGGTTTTTGAGGCGGAGGATGCGGTAAAAAACGGTGCCGACGAAATCGATATGGTGATTAATATAGGCTGGGTAAAAGAAGGCTTATATAAAGATATTTTGCAGGAGATCAATGCGGTAAAGGAAGCCTGCGGTGAAAAAATACTGAAAGTGATTGTGGAAGCCTGTTTGCTTACGGAGGAAGAAAAAATCCGCCTTTGCCAAGTGGTAAGCAAATCCCGGGGGGATTATATCAAGACAAGCACAGGATTTAGCCATGGCGGTGCAACTATAGAGGACGTTTGCTTGTTTGCACAGCATATCAGCAATGATACAAAAATCAAAGCCGCCGGGGGCATTCAAAGCGTTCGGGAGGCGGCGGATTTCTTGCAGGCCGGGGCTGATCGTTTGGGCAGCAGTTCCCTGCTGGGAATGCTGGTCAAACGCTGATTGCAGCACTTACCCGGAAGGCCTGTGCTGCTTTGGGCAGGGCCGTATGCAAAGTGTCCGTTCATATAGTAAGTACCGTATGAAAATACTGCGGAAGCGGTATTCGCATAAAAATTATGCAAAAAGAAAAAAGGGAGGAAGTAAAATGAATTTATTTAAAAAAGTAAGTGTAGCTGCAATGGCATTCGCTATGGTAGCAGGGTTAGCAGCTTGCGGCGGAAGCGACACAGGCAGTGGTGGCAAAGAAGAGCCTGCGGGTGAGCCTGCGGAAACAAAAACCTATTCCATTGCTACAGACACAACCTTTGCACCTTTTGAATTTCAAAATGAGGCCGGTGAATATGTAGGCATTGACTTAGACTTATTGGCAGCCATTGCCGAGGATCAGGGCTTTATCTATGAATTGAATCCTTTGGGCTTCAACGCGGCAGTGCAGGCCTTAGAGGCAGGGCAGGCTGACGCTGTGATTGCGGGCATGAGCATTAATCCGGAAAGACAGGAAAAATTTGATTTTTCAGATCCCTATTTTGACAGCGGCGTGGTTATGGGTATTGCAAAAAGCAACGAAGAGATTCAGGGATATGAGGATTTATCCGGAAAAACGGTGGCAATTAAAATTGGTACTGAGGGTGCTGCCTTTGCAGAGTCCATCAAGGCGGAGTATGGCTTTACCACAGTAACCTTTGATGATTCCAGTGCAATGTATATGGATGTTATGTCCGGCAACAGCGCTGCTTGTTTTGAGGATTATCCTGTTATCGGCTATGCAATCACACAGGGCGTGGAGTTGAAGATGGTTACCGACATGGAGCAGGGCAGCTCTTACGGCTTTGCGGTAGGCAAGGAAAAAAATACAGAGCTGTTGGATATGTTTAATCAAGGTCTTGCAAACTTGAAGGAAAGCGGAAAGTATCAGGAAATTTTAGACAATTATATTCAAAAGTAATTTTTAAAAAATGCACTAAGGAGCAAGCTTTATGAATAAACTATCTAATTTTATTGAGTATGCAACAGGGATTCTCCCTCAGCTTTTCATGGGGCTTTCCCTGACATTGCGGATGACCATTTTGTCCCTCTTCTTGGCTTTGATCATAGGCGTCTTTTCCTGTATGCTCACAATCTCTAAAATAAAGGTGCTGAATGTATTTTCCGGCATCTATCTCAGTTTGATTCGAGGAACCCCTTTGATGGTGCAGGCGGTATTCATTTACTTTGCCATTCCTACAGTTCTGAAAATTACAATTGCGACCTTTGATGCGGCGGTAATTGTGCTTTGCTTAAATGCGGGTGCATATTTATCTGAAATATTCCGCAGCGGCATTATGGCTGTCAATAAAGGGCAGATGGAAGCGGCCAGAAGCCTTGGGCTGCCCTATGGTGTTGCTATGAGAAAGATTGTTTTGCCCCAGGCGTTTCGTATCGTCATTCCTTCGATTGTGAATCAGTTTATTATTACGTTGAAGGATACGGCAATTCTTTCCACCATCGGTTGCGGAGAATTGATGCGTCAAGGCAATCTGATTGTGTCCAGAAACTTTCGTGGCTTTGAGACCTATGCCATTATCGGCGCAATGTATTATGTTGTGATCGTGATTCTGACAAAGGTTGGGCAGATCATCGAAAGGAGGCTGGCAAATGATAAAGGTTAAGGTGCAGGGCTTGCAAAAAAGCTTTGGCGATCTGGAGGTTTTAAAAGGCATTGACCTTGAGGTGAAGGAAGGGGAAGTAGTCTGTCTGATCGGCCCTTCCGGTTCCGGCAAAAGCACTTTTTTACGCTGTTTGAATCGCTTGGAGGAAATCAGCGGCGGCACTGTAATTGTTGATGATAATGATTTGACTGCAAAAGGTTCAAACATCAATAAAATTAGAGAAAATATCGGCATGGTATTTCAGCAGTTTAACTTATTTCCACATTTGAATGCCTTGGAAAACATTATGCTGGCGCCTGTAGACCGGAAAAAGATGACCAAGGCAAAGGCAAGAGAAAAAGCGCAGACACTTCTCTCCACCGTTGGCCTGGAAGAAAAAGCCTTGGAATATCCGGCGAATCTTTCCGGAGGGCAGCAGCAGCGTGTGGCCATTGCCCGTGCGTTGGCCATGGAGCCTGATATCATGCTTTTTGATGAACCTACCTCCGCCTTAGACCCGGAAATGGTCGGGGAGGTATTAGAGGTAATGAAAAAGCTGGCGGCGGACGGCATGACCATGGTGGTTGTAACCCATGAAATGGGCTTTGCCCGTGAGGTTGCCGATCGGGTTATCTTTATGGATGGCGGTTACATCGTAGAGGAAGGCACACCGGAAGAGGTTTTTGGAAATCCCCAGAACAAAAGAACCCAGGATTTCTTAAATAAGGTGCTGTAGAATTTAGTGAGATTTAGAAAGGTGTCAGCTTGGCTGGCACCTTTCTTATACAAAATACTTCTGTATTTTGGTTAAGCTAAGGCGCAGAACAAGTAAGATGCGATTGTATGGATAGACAAACAATGGAAAAAATGCTATACTTTCCATATTTATTGGATAGGAGGCGCAATATGCTTGGGGTAATTGTGAATGTGCTCGCGGTGCTGTTTGGCGGCGGCATTGGTATGCTGATTAAAAAAGGAATTCCGGAAAGAGTTTCCGATGCTATGATGAAAGGCTTGGGCCTTTGCACGTTGTATATCGGGTGGTCAGGTGCGTTAAAGGGCAGCAATACCTTGGTTTTGATTCTTTCTATGGCAATCGGCATTGTCATTGGCGAGGGGCTTACCTTAGACGCAAGGCTCAACCGCTTTGCCGCCGGGCTGGAAGAAAGATTTAAAAAAGACAACGGCAAGGTTTCCATTGCTGAGGGGTTTATTGCCGCTTCCTTATTATTTTGTGTGGGCGCCATGACGGTTGTGGGTTCCTTGCAAGCGGGACTAGCAGGAAATTATGAAATGCTTTTTACCAAGTCTGTCCTCGATTTCATTTCGTCTATGATTTTTGCCTCTACCCTTGGTATCGGCGTTTTGCTCTCCGCAGTCTTTGTGCTTCTTTTCCAAGGGGGCATAGTATTGCTTGCCCAAGTGGTTGCTCCCTTTTTGACCGACGGCGTGGTGGCGGAGATGACTTGTGTGGGATCGGTTTTAATTTTCGCCTTAGGCTTGAATATCGTAGGGATTACAAAGCTGAAGGTTTTGAACTTTTTGCCTGCCATGTTTCTGCCCATCTTATTGACGCCTCTGTTGGTGAATATACTATGAAAAAAGTTCAATGTAGGCAATTCCAAAGATAGAAACCAGCGTAGAAGGCAAGGCGGGAAAGCATCTAGAAACCACAATCAAAAGCCATTTTTTTGTTTGGTAATTTTGCTGTGTCCTTCCGGCAGGGCGGAGGCTGAAAAAAATTGGAAAGTGCTTGCAATTGGGGCAAAACGGTGCTATACTCTAACAAGAAACTTATAGTATGCAGGCGAAAGAGTGGGTAAATACCCACTCTTTATTATTGCATGGGTAAATTTTCATAAAAAGAGGTGTGGAAATGGCGAAAATAAGTAATACGGATAAAAAGATTCTGCCTATTTTAGAGCCGATTATTGCGGATAAAAAGCTGGAACTGGTAGATCTTGAATTTGTAAAAGAGGGCGCAAATTGGTATCTGCGTGTTTATATTGATAAAGAAGGCGGCGTAGACATTGACGACTGTGAGGGTGTAAGCCGTGCCCTAGAGGCCAAGCTTGATACGGAGGATCCCATAGAACAGCCGTATATTTTAGAGGTAAGCTCTCCCGGTATAGACAGACCGCTGAAAAAAGACGAGGATTTTGAAAAATACCGTGGCGAAACCATTGATATTAAGCTGTATAAAGCCATGGAAGGACAAAAGCAATTTCAAGGCAAGCTGTTGGGGTTGGAGGACGGAGTGATTTCCGTGCAGGATGAAAAGAGCAATATCATTACGTTTGTACAAAAGGATGTTGCCAGCGTTCGCTTGGCAGTAGTCTTTTAGGTTAAGAGGAGGAATAGGAAAAATGGATAGAGCGGAGTTTATGGATGCTTTGAATTTAATCGAAAAAGAAAAAGGCATCGATAAGGAAATTATTTTTGAGGCCATTGAGGCATCTTTGGTTTCAGCTTGTAAAAAGAACTTCGGCAGTGGTCAAAACATTAAGGTTGTCATTGACCGGGAAACGGGAAATGTTGCCTGCTATGCACAAAAAACCGTCACAGAAGAAATTCAGGACGAGCAGAATGAAATTTTGCTGAGTGCGGCAAGGGTATTAAACTCCAACTATGCAGTGGGGGATGTGGTTGACCTGGAAGTAACGCCGAGGGATTTTGGACGAATCTCCGCACAGACTGCGAAACAGGTAGTAGTACAGAAATTCCGTGAAGCAGAAAGGGAAATATTATATAATCAGTATATTACAAAAGAACGAGAGGTTGTAACTGCCATTGTTCAGCGTAGAGACAGACGTAATATTATTGTGCAGATGGGCAAGATTGATGCGGTTTTGGCTTCCAACGAGCAAATTCCCGGGGAACAATATACCTTTATGAACCGCCTGAAGGTATATGTTTTGGAGGTAAAGCAAACAACAAAGGGCCCGCAGATTTTTGTTTCCAGAACCCATCCGGAATTGGTGAAGCGTTTGTTTGAGCAGGAGGTACCGGAGGTTTTCGACGGTACGGTTGAAATTAAGAGCATTGCCAGAGAGGCGGGCAGCCGTACAAAAATTGCCGTTTATTCAAAGGATAAAAACGTGGATGCCTTGGGTGCTTGCGTTGGGCAAAACGGCTATCGTGTCAACGTGATCGTAAAGGAATTGGGTGGAGAAAAAATCGACGTGATTCATTGGAGTGACGACCCCAAGGAATTTATTGCCGCTGCATTAAGCCCCTCCAAGGTGGTAGAGGTTGCATTAAATGCGGAGGAACAAAGTGCAAAAATTGTGGTGCCGGATCATCAGCTTTCCTTGGCCATCGGTAAGGAAGGGCAAAATGCAAGATTATCCGCCAAGCTGACCGGATGGAGAATTGATATAAAAAGCGAAACCCAGGCAAAGGCAACAAACTTTTTAGGCGAGGAGCCTGAGGAGACAGCGGCGGAAGCGGTGCCTGAAGAACTAGAGGCAGAAGAAATAGAAGCAGAAGAAGTAGAGACGGAAGAAGCTGTACCGGAAGTAACGGCGGAAGAAGAGGCGCAGACAGAAGAATAAAAAGAAGGAGGATGTTGTTATGAAGCAAAGAAAAATTCCTCTGAGAAAATGTACCGGGTGTCAAGAGATGAAAAGCAAAAAAGAGCTGATTCGTATCGTGCGCAACGATGCGGGCGAATTTTCTCTGGATAGGACGGGGAAAAAACCGGGCAGAGGGGCGTATATTTGCCCCTGCGGCGAATGCTTGACAAAAGCCCAGAAAACCAAAGGGCTAGAACGCTCCTTCAAAGCACCCGTACCCAAGGAAGTATACGAGCAGCTTTTGCGGGCGTTGGATGGTGAAGAGCATGAATAAATTTTATTCTCTTTTAGGATTATGTAAAAAGGCCGGGAAGGTTGTCGGCGGAGAAGTGGCAGCGGAGAATGCAATTCGTCAGAAAACAGCAAAGCTATTGATTCTTGCAGGGGATGCTTCCGGGAATACAAAAAAGAAATTTCATAATTCAGCGGCTTACTATAAAATTTCACTGGTCGAGATGGGGGACAAGGAAAGCTTAGGAAGTGCTGTTGGGGAGGAATTTCGGGCAATTCTTGCTGTAACGGATGGAGGCTTTGCAAAAAGGCTTTTGGAGTTGGCAGAAGAAGATAAAGGTTGTGAATGAAAATGTAAAAGCATTTTATCATTCGGAAAGTAGAGGTGTCGTGAATGTCAAAGATTCGAATTTATGAATTAGCAAAACAGCTTGGCGTTGCAAACAAAGATTTAATGGTAAAGTTAAAAAGTATTCATATAGAGGCAACCAGCCACATGAGTGTGTTGGAGGGGGATGCCGTTGAAAAGGTGAAAAAACTCTATCAGGCGGCAGAGAATGGGCCGGCAGCACAGCCTGCAAACCATGCAGGGCAGAGGCCTGCCGAAAATCATAAGCCTGCACCCAAGCAGCAAAAGACGGAGAAGCCTCTTGAGAAAAAGGTGGAGGGGAAGAAAGAGAACGAAAAGAAAGATGCCCCTCGCCAGCAGCAAAACGCAAACCGTAATAGCGGGAATAGCAATACAAACAATACCCGGAATCACAGCAGCCAGAATAACCGCAATGCGGCCAGTGGAAGCAATACGGGCAACAGGAACAACGGCAATCATAACAGCAATCATAGCAATACAAGAAATAGTAATAATACTAGCAATAACTATAAAGGCAATCATAACAATAAGAGTAATAACAATGGCAGCAGCGCCAACGGCAATGCGGCAAAAAGCAATAACAACGGCAGTGCTCCGAAAAGCAATACGGCCAAAAGCACTGGAAATGCCGCCAATACTGCCAAAAGCAGCAATGCAGGCAATGTAAACAAGAAGGGCGCCAAAAAGGACGGCGGAAATGCAAAGGGCGGCAAAAAGGATCAAAAGCCCAGAGAGAATCCACTGGAACGCAGACGCCGTGAAAGAGAAGAGGAAGCGGCCCTCATGGCAGAAATGCAAGCTTTGGAGGCAGCAGAAAGAGCTGAAAATCCCGATCCTGTTTTAAAAACAATTGCCGAGCCCATCAGCATAAAGGAGTTGGCTGAGGTTCTTGGAAAAAAAGGCTCTGACCTTGTGATGAATTTAATGAAAAAGGGCAAAATGATGAATATCAATGCGACCCTTGATTTTGAAACGGCATCCCTCATTGCTCTGGAATATAATGTAATTCTTGAAAAAGAAGAAGAAAAGGACATTATGGAGACGGTTTTTGCCGAGGAAGAGGAAGACGACAGCGTATTGGAGGAACGTCCTCCCGTTGTTGTAGTTATGGGTCACGTTGATCATGGTAAAACCTCCTTGCTGGATGCCATTCGTCACAGCGATGTAACCAAGGGAGAAGCCGGCGGCATTACCCAGCATATTGGTGCATATACGGTGCAGATTGCCGGAAAGCCCATTACCTTCTTGGATACCCCCGGACATGAAGCCTTTACGGCAATGCGTATGCGTGGTGCGCAAATTACGGATATTGCAATTTTGGTTGTGGCGGCAGATGACGGCGTTATGCCTCAAACCATAGAGGCAATCAACCATGCAAAGGCAGCCGGCGTTGAAATTATTGTTGCCATCAACAAAATGGATAAGCCCTCTGCAAATCCCGACCGTGTGAAGCAGGAATTAACAGAGTATGAGCTGGTAGCTGAAGATTGGGGCGGTGAAACCATTTGCGTTCCTGTTTCTGCGGCTTCCAAGGAAGGCCTTGATACCCTGTTGGAAATGATCAATTTGGTTGCAGAAATGAAGGAATTGCGTGCAAATCCCAATAAAAGGGCAAGAGGTGTTATCATAGAGGCACAGTTGGATAAGGGCCGCGGCCCTGTTGCAACGGTTTTGATTCAGAGCGGCACTCTGCAAGTAGGAGATCCCATTGTGGCAGGCTGTGCTTACGGTAAAATCAGAGCCATGACAGACGATAAGGGCAGAAGAGTGAAAAAAGCGGGTCCCTCTACACCTGTGGAAATTCTGGGCCTTTCGGAAGTACCCACTGCGGGAGACGGCTTCTATGCGGCGGAAAATGAAAAGCAGGCAAGACAGGTTGCCGAAAGCATTATTGCAAGAAACAGAGAAAACCTGATTAAGGATACACCCCAAAAGGTTTCCTTGGACGATTTATTCTCCCAGATTCAAAGTGGCAATATGAAGGAATTGAATATTGTTGTGAAGGCCGATGTGCAGGGCTCCGTTGAGGCGGTGCGCCAGAGCTTGGAGCGTTTGTCCAACGAAGAGGTGCGGGTACGCATCATTCATGGCGGCGTTGGCGCCATTACGGAAAGCGACGTTATGCTGGCTTCCGCCTCCAATGCAATTATCATTGGGTTTAACGTTCGTCCCGAGCCTGCGGCAAAGATTTTTGGGGATGAAGAAAAGGTAGATATTCGCTTGTACCGTGTAATTTACAATGCCATTGAGGACATTACTGCTGCAATGAAGGGTATGCTTGATCCTGTTTATGAAGAAAAAGTATTGGGTCATGCAGAGGTGCGTCAGCTGTTTAAAGCCTCCGGCATTGGCACCATTGCCGGCAGCTATGTAAAAGACGGCAAATTTGTGCGCAACTGTCAGGTGCGTATTCTGCGGGACAGCGTTGTGATTTTTGAAGGCGATTTGGATAGCTTAAAGCGCTTTAAGGATGACGTGAAGGAAGTTGCGGCAGGCTACGAATGCGGCTTGGTATTTAAAAAGTTTAATGATTTGAAGGAAGGTGACTGGGTGGAAGCCTTCACCATGGTGGAGGTACCCAGATAATTAGGTGGAATTATGAAAAGCAACAATAGAATTTCTCGTGTGAATGATGAGATTTTAAAAGAAATATCACAAATTATCAGAGGTGAGCTAAAAGATCCCCGTATCGGTGCTATGACCAGCGTGATACGGGTGGAAACAACACCGGATTTAAAATATTGCAAGGTTCATGTTTCGGTTTTAGGCAACGAGGAAGAAAAGGACAGTGTGCTGAAGGGGCTAAAAAATGCGGCGGGCTTTATCCGCCATTTGATCGCCCAGAGGGTCAACCTTAGAATAACCCCGGAATTCACATTTAAGTTGGATGAATCGGCGGAGTATGCCATTCATATGGAACAGCTCATCAACCAAATTTCAAAGGATTTGAAGGAGAGGGGAGCCAATGAGGGGAATGAATGATTCTTTAGAAAAAATCAGAGAAATCATTTCGGCTCACCAAAACATTGTTCTTTGCGGCCATCTGAATCCTGATGGGGATGCCATTGGTGCAAGCTTAGCCTTGGCATCTGCTTTGGAGAAAGCGGGCAAGCAGGTGCAGGTGCTGTTGGAGCCTTACGCAAAGAAATATGATGTGATTCCCAATGGTTACTTGATTGTTTCCAAAGAGGCGGTTGCTGAGGTGGAGCTGTTTATCGCCTTGGACTGCGGCGATATGGGACGGTTAAAGGGTATTGAGGACGTTTTTCAGCGGGCTAGATGCACCATGGTGATTGATCATCATGCCAGCAATTCCTTTTTTGGAGAATACAATTATGTGGAAGAGACAGCCTCCTCCACCAGTGAAATTGTATTTAAGCTGCTGCAGGGATATTTGCCTATGGATGCAGAAATTGCCGCTGCATTATATGCAGGTATTATTTATGATACGGCGGGCTTTCGCCATACCTCCACCACGCCCTATACCATGCAGGCGGCGGGAGAGCTTATGGGCTACGGCATTCCCTACAACAAAATATACAAGACTTTGTTTGACAGCCGTACTTTTTCGGAATTGAAGCTTATGGGCAGAGCATTAGAGCATGGGGAAAGCCATTTTGATGGAAAACTGATTTACAGCTTCATCACCATGGAGGATATTTTGGAATGCAAGGGCACAAACAAAGAGCTGGATGCCATTATTAATTATTTAAACGGGGTCAACGATACAAAAATTGCCTGTTTCCTCTATGAAAAAAATGAACAGGATATTAAAGCCAGCTTTCGTGGAAATGATGACTGCAATGTATGCGCTTTGGCACAGAAATTTGGCGGCGGCGGCCATGTGAAGGCGGCAGGGTGTACCATTTCCGCACCCCTTGCAAAGGCAAAGGAATTGATCTTTGCAGAAATTGAAAAAATGCTGTAAGGAGGAGGCTCCTTGGACGGAATCCTGAATATTTACAAAGAAAAAGGGTTTACCTCACATGATGTTGTGGCGGTGGTGCGTAAAACCCTGCATATGAAGAAGGTGGGGCACACAGGCACCTTAGACCCCGATGCCGAGGGTGTTTTGCCCATCTGTGTTGGAAAAGCAACGAAGCTTGCGGATATTGTTATGGATGGACGAAAAACCTACCGTGCAGTATTGCACTTGGGTGTCACCACAACAACGGAGGATGCCTCGGGGGAGGTTGTTGCGGAAAAGCCCGTTGCTTTTGAGGAAGAGAAGATAAGACAAGTAATCAAGTCTTTTATTGGTGAGCTGGAACAAATTCCCCCCATGTATTCCGCTGTAAAAATCAATGGCAAAAAGCTGTATGAGTTGGCCAGAGCCGGTAAGGAAGTGGAGCGTAAGGCCCGGAGGATTACGGTGTATGATATCAGAATTCTGCGGTTTCTTCCCCCTTGTCAGGTGGAAATAGATGTGGATTGTTCAAAAGGAACCTATATCCGAACATTATGTGCGGACATTGGGCAAGTTTTGGGTTACGGCGGACATATGGCCGGCCTTTTGCGCACCAAAACAGGGGATTTTGCGCTGGAAAATGCCATGAAGCTCGGTGTGTTAAAGGCGTTGGTAGAAGAGGGACAAGCAGAAACGGCCCTTCTCGGCATGGAGGAGGCCTTACAAGGCTATCCCAAGGCAGTGGTTTCCGAAGAAGCCCGGAAGCTCTTATATAACGGCGGGAAAATACGCCGGGACTTTTTTTGCATTGAAAATATGCCGGAGGTTGGGCAGATGGTGACAGTGTTTGACCATGAAAAAAACTTAGTCGGGATATATCATATTGTACAAGAAGAAAAAAGCTTTTTTATCAAACCGTTTAAGATGTTGATTTAAGGAGTAGGGAAATGGAACATATCACGGATACGCACATAGAACAGAATCAGCCGACGGCGGTAACGCTGGGCAATTTTGACGGCCTGCATTTGGGACATCGTGCGTTAATCAAATTGACAAAGCAATCTGCAAAGGAGGAGGGGCTAAAAAGTGTTGTGTTTACCTTTTCACCCCATCCCATGCTGGTGTTCGGAAAAAAAGAGAATTTTGCGTTGATTATGGCGCCTTCGGAAAAAAAATATACCATGGAGCAAATGGGCATTGATACGTATATTGAATACCCCTTTGACCAAAGGTTTGCAGCCATGAGTGCTGAAGAGTTTGCAATCAAGCTGATTTTTGAGAAATTGCAATGTCGTGTATTGATTGTGGGAGAAAATTATCATTTCGGAGCCAACCGTTCCGGTGATTATGATATGCTGCAAAAATTAGGCGAAACAAGGGGTGTTAAGGTGATTGCCGTGCCCTCTGTTTTATATGAAGAGGAGCGGGTGAGCTCCTCCAGAATCCGTAAGTGCTTGCTTGAAAAGGATTTGGAAGATGCCAACTGTATGCTGACGGAGCCTTATTTTATTTTGGGTACGGTGGCGGAGGGGAAAAAGCTGGGCAGAACCATCGGTTTTCCTACAGTGAATATCATTGCCCATCCGTTGAAGCTGTTTCCGCCCAATGGTGTTTATGCAACAAAAACCTTATATAAGGGTAACTATTATTATGGCGTGACCAATATTGGAATGAATCCTACGGTAAACGGAACACAAAAAATTGTGGAAACCTATTTGCTGAATTTTAATCAAGATGTTTATGGGGAAACGCTGCAGACGTTTTTTTATAAATTTTTGCGCAGTGAGCGTAAGTTTCCCAGTGTGGAACAATTACGCCGGCAAATTGAACTGAATGCCGCCCAAGCGGCAGACTATTTTCAGTCTGAGGAATATTTGAAGAAATGGAAATGCGCCCAGGAGTAGGATTTGGGGAGTGCAGTATGAGCCAGAATAAAAAATTATGGGCAACCCTTGCGTTGCTTTTGACCTCTGCCATTTGGGGCAGTGCCTTTGTCTCTCAAAAATTTGCCGTCGACGAGCTTTCTACCTCGTTTATTCTTGCGGCCCGTTTTACCATTGCCGGTGCCATAACGGCTGTGGCAACAATAAAAAGATGGCATTTTATGGACAAGGGATATTTGTTGGGAGGCCTTGTGACCGGAGGTGCTATGGCCTTGGGCACAGGCCTGCAGACCGTTGCCATGACCTTTGGCACCATGCCGGGTAAAAGTGCTTTTCTGACGGCAGCCTATTGTGTCATCGTTCCTTTTTTGGCATGGATATTTATGAAGGAGCGCCCGAAAAAGAACCATGTGCTTTCTGCGGCGGTGTGCTTACTGGGGATTGGGCTGATCTCACTGGAAGGAAGCCTGAAAATCACCTTTGGGGATGCCATAACCCTGTTATGCAGTATAGCATTTGCTGGGAATATTGTATCCATCGCATATTTTTGCCGGGGGCGTGACCCCATGCTTTTAACCATGCTGCAAATTTCCGTGGCCGGTGTATTTGGCTGGCTGTCCGTTTTTATTACGGGGGGCTTGCCGGAGCATATTACACTCGTTGCGGCAGGAAATGTGCTGTATTTGGCGATTTTTTCTACGGCCTTATGCTTATGTTTACAAAGCATTGGGTTAAAATATATCAATGCAACAGTAGCTACAATTTTGCTCAGTCTGGAATCTGTGTTTGGTGTTATTTTTTCCGTTTTGCTTTATAACGAACGAATTACAATGCAAATGACAGCGGGCTTTGCCGTGGCTTTTGGAGCAATTTTCCTTTCCCAGATGGAGGCTCTAAAAATATCCACGAAAAAAGCTGTAGAAAACCCAGAGAATTAGAGCATTGTTCTTGCAAAGGCAAGGGGAGTATGATAAAATAAAATTGCTGTAAAACCGAGACTCGGTCTTTGGACTCTCCAACCATTACTTAGTCTTTGGGGATGCAACATAAATGAATATGAAGAATCATAAGGAGGAAACAAAAATGGCAACAATCAATAAGCAGGAAATCATCGCAAAATACGGAAGAACCCCGAATGATACAGGTTCACCGGAAGTACAGATTGCTCTGTTGACAGCAAGAATTACATTGCTTACAGATCATTTGAAGGATCATAAGAAGGATCACCACTCCAGAAGAGGGCTTTTGAAGATGGTAGGACAGAGAAGAGGTCTTTTGAACTATTTGAAAGAGTTGGATATCGAAAGATATCGTACACTTATTGTTGAACTCGGTCTAAGAAAGTAAGAATTGCGATATAGGAAAGAGAGGGGTTTCCTCTCTTTTCTTCTATCATAATTTAAGAAAGCCGGTTTGTTTTGGAGCGCTAAAAAAATTTATTTCATAGAAAAAGGGCTGGGATTGCCCTCTATTTCCATGTTTTTATATGGTATGAAAAATTTTCTGCCTTTCGGGCAGGCTGAAGGAAGAACCCGCTTTTTTGTAAAAACAAAAATTTGGCAGCACTATAGATTTCCAGCTATGCGTATAGCCGCAGGCGGGTGTGGGCGAAGCTGAGGATCTATGGTGCAAGAAAAAACATTTAAAGGAGAATTTACTATGTTTAGAACGTATTCCATGGATTTGGCCGGCAGAGCACTGACGGTGGAAATCGGCAGAGTGGCAGAGCAGGCAAATGGTGCGGCCATTTTACGCTATGGCGAAACCACTGTTTTGGTCACTGCAACGGCATCGGAAAAACCCAGAGAAGGGATTGATTTTTTCCCGCTGAGCATTGATTATGAGGAAAGACTGTATTCCGTAGGCAAAATTCCCGGGGGCTTCATCAAAAGAGAAGGCAGACCTTCCGAAAAGGCCGTATTGACTGCAAGATGCATTGACAGACCCTTAAGGCCCTTGTTCCCCAAGGATTACAGAAATGATGTTGCCATTGTGGCAACGGTTATGTCCGTAGATCAGGACTGCTCCCCTGAGGTTGTTGCTATGATCGGCGCATCCTTGGCCTTGAATATTTCCGATATTCCCTTTACCGATGCCCTTTCTTCCGTAAGCATTGGTTATTGCGACGGTCAGCTGGTGGTAAACCCTACAGCAGAGCAAAGAGAAAATAGCAGATTGTCCTTAACCGTTTCTTCCAAAGAGGACAAGGTAATGATGATTGAAGCGGGTGCGGATGAAATCCCCGATGCGCTGATGATGGAGGCAATTCATTTGGCCTTTGATACAAACCGGCAGGTTGTAAAATTCATTCAGGAAATTGTAGAAAAGGAAGGCAAGGAAAAGAAGCCTTACGAAGAGCACGTGATCAATCAGGAAGCTTATGATTTGGTAACGGAATATATTACGGATGCAAGAATGGAGGATGCCGTTTTTGCCCAGCTGAAGCAGGATAGAGATGCCAAGCTCAAAGGGATTGCCGAAGAGGTAACAGAGGCTTTGGGTGAAAAACTGACAGCAATTTACGGTGAGGATGCAAAAATCGGCGAATTGCTTGGTGAAATTATTTATAAGTTTGAAAAGCTGACAGTAAGACGCATGATTTTAAGAGATCACAAGCGCCCTGACGGCCGCGGCATTGAAGAAATCAGAAAGCTTTCCGCTGAAATAGATGTTTTACCCCGGGTGCATGGCTCCGCCCTGTTCTCCAGAGGTCAGACACAGTGCTTGACTGTAACCACACTGGGGATGATCAGCGAAGGCCAGCGCTTGGACGGCTTGGATACCAACGAAACAGGAAAGCGTTATATTCATCATTATAACTTCCCCGGCTATTCCGTAGGTGAGGCAAAAACCTCCAGGGGCCCTGGCAGACGTGAAATAGGCCATGGTGCATTGGGCGAAAGAGCATTATTGCCTGTTATCCCCAGTGAGGAGGAATTCCCCTACGCAATCCGTCTGGTTTCCGATATTTTAAGTTCCAACGGCTCCACCTCTCAGGCGAGCATCTGCGGCTCCACATTATCTTTGATGGCGGCAGGCGTGCCCATCAAACGCCCCGTTGCAGGTATTTCTGTGGGCTTGGTGACAGGGGATACGGAGGAGGATTTCGTAGAAATCACCGATATTCAGGGCGTTGAGGACTTCTTTGGCGATATGGACTTTAAGGTTGCGGGTACCAGCGAAGGCATTACCGCAATCCAGATGGATATGAAGATTAAAGGCTTGACCTTTGCCATGATTGAGCAAGCCTTTGCCCAGACAGGCCGTGCAAGAGAATATATTTTGAACGAAGTTATGCTGAAGGCGATTCCGGAATCCAGAAAGGAACTTTCTCCCCATGCACCGAAGATTGCTTCCATGCAGATTGATATCGAAAAAATTGCAGAAGTAATCGGCGCCAGAGGCAAGGTAATCAAAAAGATTATTGAAGAAACCGGTTGCCAGATTGATACCGAGGATGACGGCACCATCTTCATCAAGGGTATTGACCCGCAGGATATCCAGCGTGCCATTGATATGATCAATGGCATTGTGAAGGATCCTGTGCCGGGAACAATCTACACAGGGGCAATCACAAGATTGATGGCCTTTGGTGCATTCTTTGAGCTTGCACCCGGCAAGGAAGGCTTGATTCATATTTCTAAAATTTCCAATAAGCGTGTGGAAAAGGTTGAGGATGTACTGCAGGTTGGCGATATTGTATCTGCGAAGCTGATGGAAATTGACAAGCAAGGCAGATTAAACTTCTCCATGAAGGATGCTGTGGGGAACACAGCAACAGGAAAAGAAGAAAAAAATAACCGTCAAGCATAATATCTGACAGAACGGAGGCTGTGAGGAGGAAGGTTTTCCTGCACAGTCTCTTTTTATAGCCGCATAAAAAATCTGGAATGGAACATGATAAAAGAAATCGGCGTTTTGCATAGGAGAGAGAATATGGTTACGATGAAAAAATTACAAAACGGAATTTCTGTTGCGCTGGAGGAGATTTCTTATGTGCGGAGCATTTCCTTTGGCATTTGGATAAAAAACGGTTCAAGAAACGAGAGAGACGAAGAAAATGGCGTTTCTCATTTTATTGAGCATATGATGTTTAAAGGCACGGAAAACAGAACTGCCAGACAAATTGCCGAGGCCATGGATGCTTTGGGCGGGCAGATCAATGCATACACCACAAAGGAGTATACCTGCTATCATACCCGTGTATTAGATGAGCATTTTAACAGAGCATTGGAGGTTATGAGCGATATGCTGTTGCGCTCGCTTTTTGCACAAAAGGATGTGGAAAAAGAGCGCAATGTTATCATGGAAGAAATCAATATGTATGAGGATGCGCCGGAGGAATTGGTGCATGATGCCCTGCAGGACAGCATTTGGAGAGGCACCTCCTTGGGGCGCCCCATTTTGGGTACCGTGGAGACGCTATCCGGCTTTACTGCCGAAAGCATCCGTAGCTATTACGAAAGAAACTATCAGCCGGAAAATATGGTTTTGTCCATTGCCGGAAATTTTAAAACCGACGAAGCCATGGAGGCCTTGAATAAAGCCCTTGGCTCCTGGCAGGCAAAGCAGCCCTTTGACCAATATAACACGAAGGCCGACTATCAAATTGCCCATGTTTCCAGACAGAAGGATGTGGAGCAGGTGCATACCTGTGTCGCTTTTCCAGGGTTTGCCCGGGATCATCCCCTGAAATATGCCCTTGGCGTGTTTAACACCATTTTTGGCGGCGGCATGAGCTCCAGACTGTTTCAAAAAATTCGAGAGGAGCATGGGCTTACCTATTCCATCTATAGCTATACCACAGCGTTTTCTGACACAGGGCTGTTTTCAATTTGCGGTGGCATGAACCCAAACCAATTAGAGCGGGTATATGAACTCATTGAAACGGAAATTTCCCATGTAAAGAAGACCGGACTCTCTCAAAAGCTGATTGATGTGACCAAAGAGCAATTGATCAGCAATTTTATTATCGGTACGGAAAGCACTTTAAACCGTATGACCTCATCCGGCGCCTCTTTGCTTTTGCGGGGCGTGGTGCAGGATTCCGAGGAGGTCATTGCCAAGCTGAGCAGGGTGACAACAGAGAATATTTTACAAGTGACAAACGAGATTTTTGATATGGAAAGGGTAAGCTGGAGCGCCGTTGGCAACGTGAAGGGGAAGGATTTTGATAAATTAGGTAAAAAAATCTTTCATAAAATTTAGAAACCGAGAGATACTAAGGAAAGCGGTATTATTCCGTAATTCTTTTTATACAGGAGGTCTTTTATGAAAGCAGCAAATGCAATCGCATTAACATTAGTAATCATTGGTGCATTAAACTGGGGTTTGATCGGTTTCTTCGGCTATGATGTTGTTACCAGCATTTTTGGCGGAAGTATGTTCTGGATATCCAGAGTGATCTTTGGTTTGGTGGGCTTGGCAGGGCTTTGGTCCTTATCTTTTTACAATTCCCTTGCCCAAGAAAACCGGGAGGTTCGTATTGCAAAGCATTAACTTCATTGCGGCGGGAAACCGCTGCTTTACATAGGATTTAGGGGGAGAAAAATGCGTTTTACAAAAATGGAAGGCTGCGGAAATGATTATATTTATATTAATTGTTTAGAGGAAACTGTTGCAGCGCCGGAAAAATTAGCCGTAGCCATGAGCGAACGGCATTTTGGCGTTGGCGCCGATGGATTGGTTTTGATTCTGCCGTCGAAGACGGCTGATTTTCGTATGCGTATGTTTAATTTGGACGGCTCCGAAGGGGAAATGTGCGGAAATGCCGTGCGCTGTATTGGAAAATATGTTTATGAGCGGAAGCTGACGGAAAAAAAGGAGATTACCTTGGAAACCGGAGGCGGTCTGCGTCATTTAACATTAAATATTAAAAATGGATTGGTTCAGACTGTCGGCGTGGACATGGGGGAGCCTGTTTTAACGGCGGAAAAAATTCCTGTTCTCCATGAAACCAGCCCTGTCATTGGAAAAAATATTGCTGTGGGCGAAAAACAGCTCTCTTTTACCTGCGTTTCTATGGGGAACCCCCATGCAGTGACCTTTGTAGAGGATACGGAGACATTTCCTGTGGAGAAATACGGAAAAGCCGTTGAGGCAAATCCCCTTTTTCCCAAAAAGACAAATGTTGAATTTGTACAGATTTTAAGCAGAAATCACATCAAAATGCGTGTTTGGGAAAGAGGCAGCGGCGAAACCCTTGCCTGCGGCACCGGCGCTTGTGCCTCTGTGGTAGCGGCAATTTTGAACGGCTTTTGCGATAGAGAGGTAAAGATAAGCCTTCTGGGCGGGGAGTTGACAGTAATGTGGAGAGAAGGGGACAATGGGGTTTTTATGACAGGCCCTGCGGCGTTTTCCTTTGACGGCGTTTGGTTAAGATAAATAGCCTTTTAGATAAAGAGGAGGAACTATATGGCGAAAGAAATACATGAAACGGTAGAGATTGAGGAAAAAGTGATTCTTGTGGCGGTTGAGCCTGATGAACGCAACAGCAAATCATCCATGGATACGGAGGCTTGTCTGGACGAGCTGGAGGAACTGGTTTGTACGGCGGGAGCGGTGGCCGTTGCCCGATGTGTACAAAAAAGGGAACGGGTGCATCCCGGGCACTATTTTGGCAAGGGAAAGCTTGAGGAATTAAAAATGATGGTGGAGGCCTATGGTGCCTCCGGTGTGGTTTGTGATGACGAGCTTTCACCGGCACAGCTGAAAAATATGGAAAGAATACTGGAAACCAAGGTCATGGATCGCACCATTGTGATATTGGATATTTTTGCGGGCAGAGCCCTTTCGGGAGAGGGTAAAATTCAGGTGGAATTGGCCCAGTTGAAATATAGCTTATCCCGTTTGACCGGTATGGGTGCGTCTATGTCCAGATTGGGCGGCGGTATCGGCACCAGAGGCCCCGGTGAAAAAAAATTAGAGACGGACAGACGGTATATTAAAAGCAGAATTGCGGAACTCAACAGTGCCGCAAAGGAAATACAGACCCATCGGGAATTATTACGTAACCAAAGAGGGAAAAAAGGTACTCCTGTAGTTTCCTTGGTGGGATACACCAATGCGGGAAAATCTACATTGATCAATAAATTGACGGATGCCGGTGTGTTGGCGGAGGATAAGCTTTTTGCCACACTGGATACCACCACTCGAAAGGTTACATTGCTCAATGGCTCGGAAATTTTATTGACGGATACCGTTGGGTTTATTCAAAAATTACCCCATCATTTGGTGCAGGCCTTCCGTGCAACCCTAGAGGAATTAAAATATGCGGATATTCTTCTGCACATGGTGGATGCCTCTAATCCCAACAGGCAGGAGCAAATGCAGGTGGTTTATAAAACACTGAAGGATTTGGGTTGTGAGGATACCCCTGTGATTACCGTTTTTAATAAAATGGACAGAGAGGTAGAATTTCCTCTGCCCTTGGACGGGCAGGCAAGGGAGATTGCGCGGATTTCCGCCGTCACCGGTAGCGGAATGGAGGAAATGCTCCAGGCCATTGAAACGGTATTAAAAACCTTCCGTACATCCCTGATAGCGCTGGTTCCCTATACTGAAGGCGGTTTGATCGGCTGGGTGCATGGAAGATGTGAAATGATCAAAGAAGAGCATACCCCGGAAGGTGTTCTCATGGAGGTTTATGTAGATGGAGAATCAGCCAACCGTTTAGAAAAATATAGACAGTAATCAGCCTATAAAGCCGAAGCCTAGTTTGTTTTGCCATAAAGCTACACAGTTTTTTGGGGAAATCCTCATGACAGCATCAAAACCCTTGGAGTTTTTATGAGAATCAATTCCAAGGGCTTTTTTGCGGGCAAGAGGAACTTTTTTTATCTGTTTTTGTTTAACAGAAAGACGGCTTTTTCGTAATCTTTTCTTTTGACATAGATTTTGTATTCCGTTCGGGTGGCAGGGTTGAAGCCCAAGCCTTGTGCGCTGTTGCGCCAAAGATTGCCTGTGGTTGAAATGGAATAATCGATATTGTGGGCAGAAAGCAAGTTTCTTATTTTTGCCTGCAATTCTAATGAGTAAGTGATCATAAGCTCTTTGCGGTTCAATATGGTGATCATAAACGCCCTCCTTTGTGATAAGAATAACAAAGAATTTCTAAAAAAACAATGAAAACAGCAGAAAAACAGGGGTAACTGAGGTTTTTAAGAAAGATTTAAGTTTTAAAACGCGATTTTGTAACAAGTCTATGATAAAATAAATGAAAAAGAGATTAAAAAATCGGGGTGTTTTTTAATGTAGGGGAGTGTGAAGCTTGAGTCGAAATGTAATTCGTATTAAAGATGTAAAAAAAATTTATCAAATGGGGAAAGAGCAAATTCAGGCGGTAAATGGAATTAGCTTAAATATCCGCCAAGGGGAAGTTTGTTGTTTGCTTGGAAAATCAGGCTCAGGGAAATCCACGTTATTAAATTTGATTGCAGGGTTGGAAAAGCCTTCCTCTGGTACGATCATATTTAATAAAAAGCATATTGAACGGATGAACGAGGATCAATTGGCCAGTTTTCGGCAAAAATATGTAGGGTTTGTATTTCAGTCCTATAATTTACTGCCTACGCTGACTGCCATGGAAAACGTAACCTTGCCGTTGATTTTTAAAAATGTTCCCCTAAAAGAGAGGAATGAGCGGGCATTGGAGATGCTGAAGGCTGTGGGGCTTGCGGAAAGAGCCCATCATAAACCACATGAAATGAGCGGCGGGCAGCAGCAAAGAGTCAGTATTGCAAGGGCTTTTATCAACAGCCCCCAAGTGGTGTTTGCCGATGAGCCCACAGGAAACTTAGATACCCGTACCACCTACGAAATGATGGATTTGATTACGGGCCTGGCAAGGAAAAATAATCAGACACTGGTGATTGTAACCCACGATTTAGAGCTGTCTGAATATGCAGATCGCATTGTAATGCTCTTAGACGGAAAGATTGAAAAAATAGAAGACAAAACGCAGGTTGAAGGAGAGAAAGAATGATGGGAAAAAAATTATTTCAGAAAATATTCGCAGTTGTCATGATGTTTTCTATGATATTGGGGCAAACGGCGGTCAGCTTTGCAGACGATTTTAGCGATACGGGTTCGCCTAAAATTATTGTCGGCGGAGACACTGTTGCAAACATTGAAGCGGGAAAAGAGAACCGCATCTCTATTCAGGTGAAAAACAAGGGTGCGGCAGTGGCGGATAATGTTTATGTGAGTGCCAAAAAGGGAGGTGCCGATCCTTTTCGTGTTTCCGTAGTAGGCGGCGGTGATATTGGGAGCTTGGGAGCCAATGGATATAAAAACATCACCTTGGTTGTAAACGTAACCGGTGAGGTAGAGGCGGCAAGCTATCCCATCACTTTGGATTTTACATATACAAACCCCAACGACTCTGTATTTACCAGTTCCGAAACAATTTATCTGAAGATGGAAGGCTTTGACGATGACCTTAGCTTTAAGCTGGATGGCATGACACTAAGCCCGGAGAGTATGTCTCCCGGCAGCAGTGCTAATTTGACGGGTAAAATAGTGAATAACGGTGAACGCACCATGTCCGATGTGGATATTAGCTTGGCCAATTTGGATACGGAGAAAATCAGCTTAACCAGCGGCTTTAGCACCAAGCATTTTGCCAGCATTTCCTCGGGAGAAAGTGCTAATTTTGCATTCTCCTTGGTTGCCAGTGCAGATATGGCGGCGGGAAATTACCCTGTTTCCATTAAGCTGAATTACAAAAATGAATTCGGCAAGGAAGTGGAAAAAACACAGGAATATTATGTAAATGTGGGCGGTATTGCGGGGCAGAAGTCTCAATTGGAAATAAGAAATATGAAAGAGCCCGGCGGTGTTTTTGCCGTAAACCAGAATTTTACCATAAGCTTTGATCTATATAACAGCGGAAAAATTGCGGCAAAGAATGTTGTTGTTACAGCTGAAGCTGTGGATAGTGCGGCGGTTGTGCCCAAATCAGCAAGTGTGAAAACAGTGAGTGAGCTTGCACCGGGGGCAACCACAAGCCTTTCCTTTACCTTTGCGGGAACGGCGGCATCAACAACGCAAAACTATGCAATACAGTTTACTACGGAATATACCTCCGGCGGAACGGCGGTTTCTACATTCAAGCAATTTGCAGGGGTGAATGTGAGCAATCCCGATGCGGATGAAGAAAATGCCAGCAAGCCAAAGCTGATTGTCAGCAATTATGAGTGCGACCCTTTAATTGTTATGGCGGGGGAAGAGTTTGACTTAAATATGGATATTCTCAACACCCATGGAGAGAAGGGCGTAAAGAATATTAAAATGTTTTTAACACTGGCAGAGGAAACTTCTTCCGAAAGTGAAAAATCCGGAAATATTTTTACGCCGGTAGACAGCAGCAATACCTTCTATTTTGACGCCATCGGTGCCAAGGGTACGGCTCACAAGCAGTTAAGATTATATGTTGTGCCGGAGGCACAGCCAAAAACATATACGCTGACGGTAAACTTTGAATATGAAGACACTGCAGGTAAGGAATATACCGCCACAGAATTATTGGGCATTAACGTAAAGCAGATTACAGAGATTCAGATGGATGAATTTGCCCTTCCCGAATCTGTGGAACTGTATGCACCTGTTTCCGTTTCCTTTGGCTACTATAATACGGGTAAGGTTACGTTGAATAACGTCATGGTAAAGGTGGAAGGCGATGTTGAGTGCCAAAACAAAAATACCTATATTGGTAATATGGACTCCGGTGCCGGGGAATATTTTGAAACCTCCTTTACACCAAATATCAGCGGGGAGGTGCCCGTAAGCATTATTGTTTCTTATGAGGATGCGGCAGGGGAACTGAAAGAGGAGCGCAGAGATTTTGCTCTGAATGTAACAGAACCCATAATGCCTGAAGATATGGAGGGCATGGAGAACGAAACAGCACCCTTAGATATGAAAAAAGTGATGATCTCGATTGCTTTATTGGCATTGTTTGCAATGGGACTTTTTGTGTTCATTCGCCGCCAGAAGCAGGACGTGCAGAATAGCTTTGCAGAAAGTGCAAGCGAAATAGAAGAAGATGAGGATGAGGATGACAGAGAGGATATGTCTCTATGAGTACGAAAGACTTATTAGATATGGCTCTTCGCAATTTGCTGAAGCGTAAGCTCAGAACATTCCTGACGGTGCTGGGGGTAGTAATCGGTACAGCTTCTATTGTTGTTATGGTTTCTATCGGCATTGGTATGAATGAAAGCTTTGCGCGTCAGCTGGAAGGTTGGGGGAGCCTGCAGGTAATTAATGTGTATTCTCCAAATGGAAATAGCGGATATTATGGCATGGAGGAAGAAATATCTACGAATACGCCAAATCAACAGGTCAAGCTGGATGGCGCGGCAGTGGAATCCTTCCGTCAAATCACAGGCGTGGAGGCGGTTTCACCGGTGAAATCTCTGTATTTGATGCTGGGCAGCGGCAAATATGTTGCGGACGCAAACGTCATTGGTATTGATCCTGCCACCATGGAGGCCATGGGCTACAAAGTGGAAGAAGGCCGGGCTTTGTCCGAGGAGGATGTAAAGGCCATTGTCATTGGCGGTGGTGTTGAATTTTATGATCCGAAATTGAACTGGGAGATGCGATGGAATTCAGAACCGCCGGAAATAGAATTGGTGGGCGAAAAGGTCGAGGTTTCCTACGACTGGAATTACGGTACAAAGTATGCGGATAAATCAGTGAAGTCCAACAAGTTTGAAGTGGTGGGAACCATGTCCGCCGAGGGAAGCAATAGCTGGAGTGTGATCATGCCCTTGCGGGAAGTGGAAAAGCTCCAGAAAGAGCAGCAGGATTGGGAAAAGAAACGGAACGGCTCTTCCTCAAGCAGCGGTCAAAGGCAATCTCATGAATATGAAGAGGTTATGGTGAAGGTTGACGACATCAAAAATGTACAGGTGGTGCAGCAGCAAATTAAGGATCTGGGGTATCGGGCAAACAGCTTGTCCGATGAACTGGAGACAATGAAGGAAACAACAAAGATGCTGCGTATGGTTTTAGGAGCAATCGGCGCCATTTCCCTGATTGTTGCGGCAATCGGCATCACGAATACCATGGTAATGGCTATTTATGAAAGAACGAGAGAAATCGGCATTATGAAGGTAATTGGTGCCTCCCTGCGGGATATAAAGCTCCTTTTCCTGACAGAGGCGGCCTTTATCGGCTGTGCCGGCGGCGTTCTTGGTATTGTTGTCAGCTTTGCAACATCAAAACTGGTGAATTTTGTGGCGATGCAGCAGGGCAGCGATATGACATCGTCTATACCGATTTGGCTTTACTTGGGAGCCATTGGCTTTGCGACAGTCATTGGTGTTCTTTCGGGATACCTGCCTGCAAAGCGGGCCATGAAGCTGAGTGCGTTGTCAGCAATTAAAACAGAATAAAAAATATAAAAACACACTATTTTTCTAAAATAATAGAAAATGGTGTGTTTTTTCTATGAATCATGATAGTTGCGGTTTTTTTGGAAAGACTATTGAGGTAGCAATGTCAAAAGAAAAAAGGGTTGGTTTTTTATGCTGCTCCAATTGGCTGCCGCACCGGTTTTTTTAGGGCTTTTTTATATTTATGTCAGAGACAAATACGAAAAGGAGCCTTGGAAAATGCTTTTCCTTGGGCTACTGTATGGAATTTATACAACCGTTGTGATTTATGGGGTGGGGATGATGCTGGAAAAAATGTTCCCCCACCGAGAAATACCGCTATACACCTCCTTTATCAGCTCGGCAGGGGTGGAAGAGGTCATCAAATATATTTTTTTGGTGCTTCTGATTTGGAAAAACGGTAATTTTAATGAGCCTCTGGACGGCATTGTATACAGCGTGTTTGTTTCCTTGGGGTTTGCCTGGATAGAGAATATTATTTATGTAACCCATCCCGTGATGGGCGGCTACGGCACAGCTTTCTCAAGGGCATTTCTTTCTGTGCCGGGTCATGCATTATTTGGCGTGCAGATGGGATACTATCTGGGGCTGGCAAAATTTTATGGCGGGAAAAAGAACCTTTGCCTGGCTTTTATCATGCCCTATCTGGCCCACGCCCTTTATAATTATTTTCTGTTGGAAAAATCATGGTTTTATTGGATACCGTTTTGGGTTTTGGAGGTATGGCTTTGGTGGTCTGCCTTAAGACATATTAAAGCGCTGGTGCGCATCTCACCCTTTCGGGAATAAAATGCTTGGATTTTTCTGTTAGGGTTGAAATAAAGCATAAAAAGCGGTATACTGATAACAATAGAACCCTTGGAAGAAATTAGAATAGTAATGGAGGTCAAGCAGTGATAGAAGCGGTAAGCTGTGGCGGCGTTGTAATTTATAAGTGGAAAATTCTTCTCTTATATAAAAACCAAAACGGCAGATATATGGGCTGGGTATTGCCTAAGGGCACTGTGGAAGAAGGCGAAACCTATCGGCAAACCGCTTTGCGTGAGGTAAAGGAAGAATCCGGTGCGACCGGTGAAATTATTAAGTATGTGGGAAAAACCCAATATACCTTTAAGGGCGGTGAAGATACCATAAGCAAAACCGTGCATTGGTATTTGATGAGTGCAAATTCTTTTTTTAGCAAGCCGCAAAGTGAAGAATATTTTGCTGATGCGGGTTTTTATAAATTCCATGAGGCATATCATCTGCTAAAATTTAATGACGAAAGACAGATTCTGAAAAAGGCATATTATGAATATAGTGAAATGCGTAAGAATAAGGAATTTCTGAAACGAAAATTTTCTGAAACGGATATTCTCCGAAACGGAAATTTTCCGAAAAAAAAGTAAAGGAGTAGGACGCTATGAAAAAATGTTTTGAATTAAAACCGAATTTTGAAGATTTGAAGGAACGCATTGTAGTTTTGCACAAGGATGATGAGGATAAAAAAACCCTGTTCATCGTATTGGCTGTACTTGCCGCAGTTTTGGCAGTGGTATCCTTGGGGGTTATTTACCTCTTAAAGACAAAAATGGATGATGCCTATGATGAAGATTGGGACTATGATTGGGACGACCTTGAGGATGAATATTGCAATGAAGACGAATGCTCCTGCACGGACAAGGATGTAGATGCCTCCGTAAAGGTTGAGCAGGTATAAGGAAGATGGGGTGGCCGGTGTGGGTTTCACTACTGACTGCGCGCCACCTCCCTTTTTTTCTTTTGGTTGGGACAAAAAAAATCGCATAGGACAAAAAATGGCCAAAGGAAGGTGTAAAATGGAAGAACAACTGCAATTAATTCGTAAAATTGCACCGGATTTGACGGAAGAATTGATTAAAAGATACCGTGTTTTGAAAACTGTCCGTTTGCTGCAGCCCTGCGGCAGAAGGATGGTTGTTCTGGCCTTGGGTATGACAGAGAGAACGGTTCGCAGTGAAATTGAGCGTTTCAGCGTGCAAAAATTAGTTCAGGTTTCTAAAACCGGCATGACGGTGACAGAGGAAGGCATGGAAGTATTGGAGGGATTGGATACAGTATTCTCCATCATGACAGGCTTATCTGTTTTGGAAGAAAAACTGGCCGAGCATCTGGGTGTGAAACGTGTGTTAATTGCCCAAGGAGATGCGGATACCAGCGAACGCAGCCGCAAAGAAATGGGGCAGCTTGCCACACGGCATCTTTTGGAGCGGACAAACGAAAAAAGCTGCATCGCCATTACCGGGGGTACGGCCATGGAGGATTTGGTGCTTGCCGCACCTGAAATGACCAAGCCCCTGGCAAAAATGATTGTGCCTGCCCGGGGCAGCATTGGCAGAAGAATGGAATTGCAGGCGGATACCTTGGCGGTACAGCTTGCGGGAAAACTGCAGGCGGACTATAGGCTGTTGCATTTGCCTGATAATTTGAGTGAAACTGCTTTAGAAGAAATGAAAAAACAGCCGGAGATTTTGGAAACCGTACAGGAAATGCAAAAAGCCAATATTTTGCTTTTGGGCGTGGGCAACGCCTTGGAAATGGCGGAAAAGCGCAGGCTGGACGAAGAAATCAGAACGTCCTTGGCGGCGCAGGATGCCATTGCGGAAGCCTGCGGCTATTACTTCAACCGCAGGGGCGAAGTGCTTTACAGAACCCGCTCCATCGCCGTTGATTTTGATCAGATTGGAACCATGGATGAAGTGATTGTAGTTGCCGGCGGTGAGAAAAAAGCCGAGAGCATTTTGGCGGTAAGCAAAAGCATTCCCGGCGGCGTATTTATTACCGACGAAGGTGCTGCACTAAAAATGCTCAGTATTTTAGAGGATTGAGAGCCTGTATTATAAAAATAGAAATTTTTTGATTTTTATAAGATACTATGGGCTGATTTGATATATAATAAATGGATAAGGAGCTTGTTTCACAAAGATGAGATTTTGTAAGATTTCTTTGAAATAATCATAAAAAAGGGTTTTTGGGAAAAATAAGGCTATTCCAAAACGGAGTACTAGGCGTTGAAAGGAGTATGAGAGATGCTGAACAAAAAATCAGTGGATGATTTACAGGTGAAGGGAAAAAGCGTTTTGGTCAGATGTGACTTTAATGTGCCCTTACAGGATGGTGCGATTACCGATGAGAATAGGATTACGGCGGCTTTGCCTACCATCAAAAAGCTTGTGGACGACGGCGGACGTGTGATTCTTTGCTCCCATATGGGCAAGCCTAAGGGGGAGCCTAAGCCGGAGCTTTCCTTGGCACCTGTGGCAAAAAGGCTTTCGGAATTGTTGGGCAAAGAGGTTGTTTTTGCAAAGGATGACACTGTGGTTGGCGAAAACGCAAAAAAAGCTGTGGAATCTATGAAAGACGGCGATGTTGTGTTGCTGGAAAACACCCGCTACCGGAAAGAGGAAACGAAAAATGAAGAAAGCTTTAGCAAGGAATTGGCTTCCTTGGCGGATATTTTTGTAAACGACGCTTTTGGCACAAGCCACAGAGCTCATTGCTCCACTGTGGGTGTGACAAAATTTGTAAAGGAATCTGCCGTAGGGTATTTGATGGAGAAGGAAATTACTTTCTTAGGCAATGCGGTGAATAACCCAGAGCATCCTTTTGTGGCCATTTTAGGGGGCTCTAAGGTTTCTGATAAAATCAATGTAATCCAAAATTTGCTGGAGAAGGTGGACACCTTAATCATCGGCGGCGGTATGGCCTATACTTTTGCGGTAGCGCAGGGGGGCAAAGTGGGAGATTCTCTGCTGGAGGCGGATAAGGTTTCTTATGCCAAGGAGATGATAGAGCAGGCAAAGGGAAAGGGTGTGAAGCTGTTGCTGCCTGTGGATACTGTGATTACCAAGGAATTCAAAAATGACACCGAATTTAAAACGGTTGCTGCACTGGAAATCCCCGATGGATGGATGGGCTTGGATATTGGCGAAAAATCCAGAGAGCTGTTTGCCGCGGCAATGAAGGATGCAAAAACTGTAATTTGGAACGGGCCCATGGGTGTGTTTGAATTTGAGAATTTTGCAGCGGGCACGAAAGCTGTGGCCCAAGCCATGGCGGATATTGATGCAACAACCATTATTGGTGGCGGAGATTCTGCGGCGGCGGTAAATCAGCTGGGATTTGGGGATAAAATGACACATATCTCCACCGGCGGCGGTGCATCATTGGAATTTTTAGAAGGAAAGGACTTGCCCGGCGTGGTAGCAGTGCAGGATAAATAAGGCTTAACATGAAAGACAGGGGAAAAGTATTTGTGGCAATTGCCCTGCTTTGCTGCTTCTTTTTTCAGCAAACGGTATGGGGAAAAACGGTGGTTGCTATGGATAGCATGAAAGAACAAGAGCAGATCAGTCCGGCGGAAGAAACCGTGATTCCGCCGACGGACTATATTCCGGTGCTGATGTACCATCATTTTGCAATACGGGATATGGGCGAGGGAAACGGTGTTGTTACCACCCAAGCCGAGTTGAGGGCGCAGATTGCTTCTTTAAAGGAAGCGGGGTATGAATTTATTTCTCTGGAAACCTTAGACCGCCTCCTGCAGCAGATGGAGAAAAAACGGAATCAAAAAACAGACAATGAAGGGAAAAGCCTTGGATTGGGACAAAAATACGTGTGTATCACCATAGACGACGGATATTTGAGCAATTATGAATTGGCATTTCCCCTTTTCAAGGAATACCGTGTTCCCGCCTCTATTTTTGTAGTGACGGACAGCATAACCCAACAAACGGGATTAAAGAAATTTACATGGAAGCAAGGGCAGAAAATGGTGGATAGCGGTATGGTGAAGCTTTATAACCATACGGCGAACCATATTCCTATAGATATGGAAATAGAGGAAGCCTTTTTGCTTGCGGTGGCGCAAGGGGAGCAGGCGTTGCAGGCACATTTAAGGCAGGAGGGGTGCAAGGCATTGGCCTACCCCAATGGACGGTTCACATTGTATGCCCAGAAAGAATTGGAAAAAATGGGCTTTGACCTTCTGTTTACCGTAGAGCATGGAGTGATCACAAAACAAACCTCCCGTTATGAGATTCCAAGAATTGCGGTGGAATCCGGATGGGATGGTCAAGCACTGTTGGAGCATATAGAGCGGGCGGCAAGGAAAAGCTTTGTGCCCGGGAAGAGGTGAGACGCATGAGAAAAAAAATCATTGCAGGCAATTGGAAAATGAACAAAACACCGAAAGAGGCCGCAGAATTTTGCAGGCTGATGAAAGAGAAAGCCGCATCTGACGAAGCAGATGTAGTATTTTGCGTACCTTTTGTAGACTTATATCCGGCCTTGGAGGAATTGCAAGGCTCAGGGATTGCCGTAGGTGCCGAAAATATGCATTATGAGGACAGCGGAGCCTATACCGGAGAAATTTCTCCGTTGATGCTGAAGGAAATGGGAGTTTCGTATGTTGTGCTGGGCCATTCCGAGCGTCGTCAATTTTTCGGTGAAACCGATGATATGGTAAACAAAAAAGTGAAGAAGGCCTTGGAAGTTGGGATTATACCCATACTATGCTGCGGTGAAACCTTAGAGCAAAGGGAAGCGGGCATTACCATTGAGTGGGTGCGTATGCAAATCAAATACGGCTTATTAGGTTTGGAAGCGGAGCAAGCTATCCGGGTTGTCATTGCGTATGAGCCTATTTGGGCAATCGGCACGGGGAAAACCGCAACCTCCCAACAGGCGCAGGAGGTTTGCAAGGCAATCCGTGAGGTGATAGGCGAGGTATACGGAAAGGCTGCTGCGGAAAAGATACGCATTCAGTATGGCGGCAGTGTCAACGGGAAAAATGCCGCAGAATTGTTTGTCATGCCTGATATTGACGGCGGCTTGGTGGGCGGCGCCAGCTTAAAGGAAGAATTCCAGCAGATTGTCCACTATCAAAAATAATTTGGGGATGAAGGCAAGGTGAAACTTTTGGGAAAAAAAACGACGGTTTTAATGATTTTAGACGGCTTTGGCATTAATGAAAAAATCGAGGGAAATGCCATCAAGCAGGCAAACACCCCTGTTTTGGACGATATTTTCAAGAAATATCCTTTTGTAAAGGGTTATGCCAGCGGACGTGACGTTGGCTTGCCCGAGGGACAAATGGGCAATTCTGAGGTGGGACACTTAAATATCGGCGCAGGCCGTATTGTCTATCAAGAGCTGACTCGTATCACAAAGGCCATTGAGGACGGAGATTTTTATGAAAACTCCGCACTTTTGCAGGCCATTGACCACTGCAAAAAAAACGCTTCCGCACTGCATTTATTGGGCTTGGTTTCCGATGGCGGTGTGCATAGCCACAACACCCATTTGTATGCCTTGCTGCGTTTGGCAAAAAAGCATAACTTGGAGAAGGTCTATGTACATACGTTTTTGGATGGCAGAGACACACCCCCCTCGTCAGGGGCAGCGTATATGGCGGAATTGGCAGAAAAAATGCGTGAGCTGGAAATTGGGCGGTTTGCTACGGTGTCCGGCCGGTATTATGCCATGGATCGTGACAAACGGTGGGAAAGAGTGCAGGAAGCCTATGATGCTATGGTTTTGGGAAAAGGAACTACGGCAACAGACGCAATAGATGGGGTGAAGCAATCCTATGAAAAGGGCAAGACGGATGAGTTTATGCCGCCCACGGTAATTGTGGATGAACAGGGCATGGGCCAGGGAAAAATTGCCGACCATGACGCTGTTATTTTCTTTAATTTTCGCCCCGATCGTGCCAGAGAAATTACCAGAGCAATTTGCGACCCTGCTTTTGATGGATTCAACCGCGGGAAGGTTCTGGAGGATATAAAGTTTGTATGCTTCACGGAATATGATATTACGATTCCTAACAAAGAGGTTGCTTTTCAACCGCAGAAATTAACAAATACCTTGGGAACTTATATTTCTTCTTTGGGTTTGAAGCAATTAAGAACGGCGGAAACAGAAAAATATGCCCACGTTACATTCTTTTTCAACGGAGGTGTGGAAGAGCCCAACCCCAATGAGGATCGGTGGCTGGTGCCCTCACCGAAGGTTGCCACCTACGACTTACAGCCGGAAATGAGTGCCTATGAGGTGACTGACGGCTTGGTGAAGGCCATCCGTTCCAAAGAGTATGACTTGATTATTGTCAACTATGCCAACTCTGATATGGTTGGCCATACAGGTATTATTGAGGCGGCAATCAAGGCTGTGGAGGCCGTGGATACTTGTGTGGGCAAGGTGATGGAAGCATTGCTGGAAACGGGAAGCAATATGTTTTTATGTGCCGACCACGGAAACAGCGACCAGATGATAGATTATGTCACCCATATACCTTTTACTGCCCATACCACAAATCCTGTGCCTTTTGTACTGATTCATTTTACCGATGGCGTGGGGTTGAGAGAAGGGGGAAGGCTTGCGGATATTGCACCAACCCTTTTGGATATGATGGGCGTGCCCATTCCTAAGGAAATGACAGGAAAGAGCCTGCTGATAAGCAAATAATTGTTTTTACCGGAGCGGCTGATTTTGGATACTAAAGTTTCGCTGAAGCAGAGACTTGCAGACTTGGGATAAAATATCCATGAATTGCGAACTTCATTCGGCGAATAGGATCATAGAAGGAGGATGCTAAGAATGAAAGGTTTTTTTGAAATTACCGATGTTTACGCAAGAGAGGTTTTGGATTCCAGAGGGAACCCTACGGTTGAGGTGGAGGTCATTGTAGATGATAGTATTCTGGGCCGGGCGGCAGTTCCCAGCGGCGCTTCCACAGGGGCTTTTGAAGCAGTGGAAATGCGTGATGGCAAAGAAAGATATAACGGCACCGGCGTACAGAATGCAGTGGATAATGTGAACGATTTGATTGCCGAAGAAATTATCGGCATGAATGCCTTGGATCAGGTTGCTGTAGACAAAGCCATGATTGCATTGGATGGCACACCCAACAAAGGAAAATTGGGAGCGAATGCAATTCTTGGTGTTTCCATGGCAGTTGCAAGAGCAGCGGCAGAAGCATTGGATATGCCTTTATATCAGTATTTGGGCGGATTTAATGCCAAGGCTGTACCCATTCCTATGATGAACATTATGAATGGCGGTAAGCACGCAGATAACACTGTGGATATTCAGGAATTTATGATTATGCCTGTGGGCGCACCTTCCTTTAAGGAAGCCCTTCGTATGTGCGCTGAAATCTATCATATGCTGAAAAAGGTTTTGAAAAATAAAGGCCTTTCCACAGCGGTTGGCGATGAAGGCGGTTTTGCACCGGACCTGCCTACGGCAGACGCAGTGCTTGATTTGATCAAGGAAGCGGTGGATGCTACCGGCTATCAGTGGGGCGATCAAATTAAGATTGCATTAGACCCTGCCATGACAGAACTGTATGACGAAAAGGATGGTAGGTATCATTTCCCCGGCGAAAGCAAAATGACAGGAAAAGAAGTTGACAGAACCTCCGAAGAAATGGTTGCATTTTGGAAGGCCTTGGCAGAAAAATATCCCATTATTTCCATTGAAGACGGCTTGGCGGAAGAAGACTGGGCCGGCTGGCAGCTGCTTACAAAGGAATTGGGCGAAAAGATACAGCTTGTTGGCGACGACCTTTTTGTTACAAACACAGAGCGTTTGCAAAAGGGAATTGATTTAAAGGCAGGGAATTCCATTTTGATTAAAGTAAACCAGATCGGTACTTTAACAGAAACCTTTAATGCAATTCAGCTGGCAAACAGAAATAAAATGACGGCCATTGTTTCCCATAGAAGCGGAGAAACAGAAGACACAACCATCGCGGATATTGTTGTGGCTGCGAATGCAGGGCAGATTAAAACCGGCGCTCCCGCAAGAACAGATCGTGTTGCAAAATACAATCAGCTGCTTCGTATTGAAGAAGAGCTTGAGGAAGCGGCAGAATATCCGGGTATGGATGCGTTCTTTAATTTGAAGTAAATTAAGATATAAAGCATTGAAAAACGAATAAAGGGCTCCTTGCTGATACTGAAGTGCACCCCAATTGTTAGACAGTATGATATACTGATAACGATTGGGGTGTTTATTATGCCAAAAGGTGTGCCGAATAAGCGATACACAGTAGAATTCAAACGACAAGGGGTAGAGGCAATATTACATGATGGAATAAGTTACAAGGAAGCTGAACGTATTTATGAGATAGCCGGTCATAGCTGCATTCAAAATTGGGAGCGTATCTACCTTACAGAAGGATTGGAAGGCCTAACGGTTGAACGACGTGGCCGTGGAGGTAAAGGGCGTCCAGCAAAGTTGCCCACGAAGATTGAGGAAGACTTGCTGGCAGAAGTACAGCGCCTGCGAGCAGAAAATGCTTACCTAAAAAACTTGCAAGCCTTGGTTTTGGAAGACGAGCGAAAAGTGCACAAAAAACGCTAGTAATTCTAGGACTGAGGCAAAGCTATTTGCTGAATATTCTGCTGGAAGTTGCCCAGCTTGCACGTTCCACCTATTACTACCATGAGAAAAGGATGGCAAAAGCAGACAAATATTGTGTAGCGAAAGAAGTGATTACCGCTATTTACCATGAACACAAAGGCCGCTATGGTTACCGCCGAATTACGATGGAACTGCGCAAACGCGGATTCTCGCTAAACCACAAGACTGTGCAGCGGCTAATGAAACAATTAGGGATTGTCTGCCATGTACGAATGAAAAAGTACCGTTCTTATCAGGGTGAAGTGGGCAGAATTGCATCGAATCTCTTGGAACGGCACTTTGAGGCTGAAAAGCCTAACCAGAAGTGGGTGACCGATGTCACGGAATTCAATTTGTTCGGTCAAAAACTTTATCTGTCACCAATTCTCGACTTGTGCAGCAGGGATATTGTCAGCTATTCCATCTCTGATAGACCGGTGCTTTCCATGGTGACGAAGATGCTGGACAAGGCTTTTGCGAGGATACCCGATGGGACAAATCTTCTTCTGCATTCCGACCAGGGATGGCAATACCAGCACAAACACTATCAGCAAATGTTACGGGAAAAAGGAATCCGGCAGAGCATGAGCCGCAAAAGCAATTTTTTGGACAACGTTGTAATTGAGAATTTCTTTGGTCTGCATAAGAGCGAACTGCTGTATTTACAGAAATTTGAGTCTATGCAGCACTTCAAAACTGAACTGATTGACTATCTTGATTACTACAACAACCGACGTGCCAAGGTAAAGGGCTTGCCGCCTGCTCTTCACAGACAACAAGCCCTTTCCGCTGCTTAACTAAACTATTTGTCTAACTTTTTGGGATCAATTCATACAGGCAAGGATCCCTTTTTATTTTGAGAAAAATACGAGAACTACGCTTTTGTTTTTTTTGTTTCCTCGGCTTTGGCAGCCATGATTTTAAATAAATCTTGCATATCCATATTGCCATTTCTCATAATCCAGTCTATGGCACTATAAACAGGCGTCAGATGATAGGGGATAAACTCCAACAAGGCGGCCTCATCTTTATTTTTTAAAAGCTGTATGGTTTCTAAATGCTGATCAAAGGAAGGCTGATGCTTCGATAAAGGCATTTTTGAGAGCATAAAAATTTGAAACATTGCCCCGATATTCCAATTGTTTACATACAGCTTGGTCAACTGGGAGTTTCCCGCCAGGGTAACAAAAAGGGTATGAAAACGAATTTCCAGCTCTGTTGCAAGATTATAATTTTGGCTGTCTATGTGGGCAAGCTTAGCGGCTACTTGTTCCATTTCCTCTAAGATTTCTTGAGAAAAATCAATATTTTGTATGGCACCCTTCACGGCATAAAGCTCAAACATCTCCCGCACTTCGATAATTTCCTTGAGCTGCTGCGGTGAAAAATCCGCAACAATCACACCGCGTCTGGGTAAAGCGATGGCTAAACCTTGTGCCACCAGGCGGTTTATTGCAGAAACAACTGGGGTCCTGCTGATTCCCAGAGAGTCGGAGATTTCTTGGGTGGATAATTTTGAACCCGGCGGATATGTGCCATTTTGTATGCGTGAGCGAATTTCACGACAAGCGTAGTCTAACAGAGATTCCGCATGTTCCATAAATGTACCTCTTTCTTTGAAATTAGCAAATTTTAATGAAAAAAATGAAATAGAATTCAAAATGTTTCCTTCCTATTATAAAGCCTGGCATTCATATTGTAAACCCTAGACATCCAATTAGCGAAAAATGTGGCAGTATGCTGAAAATACTTTAGATACAGCGTTCTTCTTTTTTTGTATTTTAAGGTTGTATAGCAGGGTTTTTATTTGGTCAAATTACTTATGAAACAAAAATTTATTTTAAATCAGCAGCAGTCGGGAGTGGGGCATATGCGTCTAAAAAAAGAAACAAAACGCCGTCTATTGATACCTGTCACGGCGGTTCTAATCCCAACACTGCTCTGGTGCAGTGTAAGTTGGCTCTTGCCCAATGATTTGACATTATTGGAAGGCGAAAAAACAGAAATCGCCACGCAGCTTCCCATTTCTGCGAAAACAGAAGAAAGTGTCGGTGTTTTAGGTATTACAACAAAACCGCTGGCAGATGCTTTTCATCTGGAATTAGGTTCTTCCATTTTAGCAAATCCTATTCAGGCAGGAACAACAAAAGTAACCTTCTATTTATGTAACACATTGCCCATTAAAACCATAGAGGCGAAGGTGATTCCCCAAACAACCCTTGTGCCCGTAGGCAAAACCGTCGGTATCAGCCTGGACACCAAGGGCTTATTGGTATTAGGCACCGGGCAAGTGTCCATGGAAGAGAATGAGACAGCAGAGCCGTGCCGGGGAATATTAAAATCCGGCGATCTTCTTTTACAGGCAAACGGCAAGGAGCTGATCAATAAAGAAACCTTTATTGATGTAGTTTCCCAAAGCAAGGGAAAAGAAATTACTGTTTTGCTGGAAAGAAATGGAGAAAAAAAGAAAATTTCCGTATCCCCGGTTTACAGTCAGGCGGAACAAGCATTTAAGCTGGGAGTATGGGTCAGAGACAGCATTCAAGGCATCGGGACAATTACTTTTTATGACCCGAAAACAGATCAATTTGGTGCATTGGGACATGGTGTTTACGATGTTGACACCGGGGAATTGATGACCATAAAGACCGGCTCCATTCTTTCTTCAGAGCTAACGGAGATCGTAAAAGGAAAGAAAGGCGAACCGGGGGAATTAACTGGGGTGATTCATCGGGAGGAAATTTTGGGAGAGGTAAATCAAAACACCGAGGTGGGAATTTACGGCGCTCTCCTGCAAGGAAACACCTACGACCAAACACCCTTATCCATTGGCTTAAAGCAGGATGTGAAGGTGGGTAAGGCTGAAATTTTATCAAATATTGAAGGAGATACCATCGAAAGGTATCAAATAGAGATCGAAAAAATCGGCAAAACCAACGGCAAGGATATGATGCTGCGTGTGACCGATGAAAGATTGCTGGAGAAAACCGGAGGTATCGTCCAAGGGATGAGCGGCAGCCCGATTATACAAAATGGCAAACTGATTGGTGCGGTGACCCATGTGCTTGTGAACAACCCGGAACAAGGCTATGGGACGTTCATTGAAACCATGCTGGCGCAAATGAATAAAAAGTAAAAAAGTCCGGGGGAAAGGGGGTATTCTAAAACGGAATATCTCCTTTTTTGTAGTATATGGAGTATTTTGAAGGAATTTATGAAAAAATAGTTTTAAATCTTTGTTAAATAATTTTATAATTTATATTAAAAGGAATTATTGAACAATTTGCAAGAAATTGAATGAAAAAAACTGTAGATCATTACAGAAAACTGAAAATTAATTTCATTCATCCAGTTTTTTTTATTCAAAAATCCTCAGCTGTAAGTATTCAGGAATGACTGGTCAGTAAGGTTTGACAAAAAACTGTGAAAGGTGAAAATCTTGCGAAATGTTCTCGAATACTGACGGATAAATATTTCCATGGTATAATATTGCTTGCGGGAGAAAGGAAGGGAAGCCTTTTCTCTGCAAAAACAATAAGAATGGGGGAGTCAAATTTGAACGAATCAGAAAAATTAAAGGTTGTTCTGGCAGACAGGGACGGTTTTTACTTGCAAAAGTTAAAACGCTGCTTAGAACGCAAGGGGGACATGACTGTTGTTGGTATGACAGATAGTGGACCCGCAGTTCTGGAATTGGTTAGAAAGTTAAATGCAGACGTTGTACTCCTAGATATTCTTTTAGGCGATCGAGATGGTTTTTGGGTATTGGAAAACTTGAAAAAATTAGGTTGCAACTGTATTTGTATTTTAATTTCAGCCATGGACAGTGATAAACTGGTAAGAAGGGCCATTGGGTTTGGCGCCGATTATTACATGGCAAAGCCAATCCAAGGGGAGCTTTTGTTGGAGCGTATTCATCAGCTCATCGAAGGCGATAAGGACGAAATGCAGGATACCGGGCTGAAAGAAGAGACCCCATCCTACACAATGGAAGTGGGCTATCAAAATTTGGAAGCAGATATTTCTGCAACCTTAAGCCGTATGGGCATTTCGGCAAGTATTAAGGGTTATCATTTTATCAGAAGAGCAATTTTGATGGCAGTAGATAACGAAGAGGCTTTAATCGGTATTACAAAGGGGCTGTATCCTGATATCGGGAAGCTTTACAAAACATCGGCAAGCAAGGTGGAGAGAGCAATTCGCCATGCCATAGAAAGTGCATGGAAGAAGAACGGCCAGCAGGTTTATTTTGAAGTTGTTGGATATTTGACACCGGACAAGCCTACAAACGGACAGTTTATTGCTGCCTTGACGGAGTTTTTCCGTATCCGCCAAAATGAAGTTTCAAAAAAAATCAGTTAATATTTTTACAAAAGCATTTTAAAAAATATTCTTATATGCGATTCCCCTCTTTGTTCCTTGCAGAGAGGGGTTTGTTATGCATAAAAAGAGGGCGGTATTTACCAAAAAATTTGAACACTGCTTGATAAAAGAGGAATATTGGAGAAAAAAGGGACTGTGTTGCTCCTTTACATATCTCAAAACACTTTACTCTAAAATTTGAACCATTGGGGCCGTAATTCAACTTTTTTTATTACGATCATACTGTTTTTTGTTCTTTTTACCCCAGCACCTTCCATACTTATATAAAAAAGAAAGGGATGAAGGTGTGAACGGTTACGCTGACGGGCATTGTGATACCATTGTAAAGCTGTTTGAGCAGAAGCAGGAGCTTTTTCAAAATGACGGGCACCTTGATGTAAAACGTCTCAAAAAAATTGGGGCACCCCTGCAATTTTTTGCCATTTGGCTAGACCCCCAATATTACCCCATTTCTATGCGCCAAACAATGAAATATATTGATTTTTATGAAAGGCAGATAGCGAAAAATAAAGAAACAATTGGTCATGTAAATTGTTTTGCCGATGTGCTGGAAAATAAAAAAAAGAATAAAATCAGTGCTTTGCTTGCCCTTGAGGGCGGGGAAGCATTAGAGGGGGAACTATCTGCCGTTCGTATCTATTACCGCTTGGGTGTCCGGGCAATGACCTTAACATGGAACCATAGAAATCCCTTGGCGGACGGCGTGGCGGAGGAAAAAAGCTACGGCGGGCTGACGCAATTTGGGCGAGAGGTTGTAAAGGAAATGGAACGTTTGGGGATGCTGGTGGATGTATCTCATCTTTCAGAGGCAGGTTTTTGGGATGTTGTGAGGGTGGCAGAAAAGCCTTTTATTGCCAGCCATTCCAATGCCAGAAGTATTTGCGATGTACCAAGGAATCTGCGGGATGGGCAGCTGCGTGCCATTGCCCGACGGGGAGGCATTGTGGGAATCAATCTTTACCCGCCTTTTTTGGCCAAGGAGAAGCCTGCGGAAATGGCAGATATTTTACGCCATATCTCCCATATGCTTACAATCATGGGTGAGGATTCTATCGCTTTGGGCACAGATTTTGACGGCATTGATTCGACCCCTGGGGGGATCCGCGACGTGGGTGATCTGCAGGCGGTTTTTGCCTGCGTAGAAAAAGAATTCGGAGCGGAGGCGGCTGAAAAAATTTTTTCTAAGAATTTATTGCGGGTATTGGAGGAGGTTCTTTGATCCCCATTTGCAAGGATTGTATCCATGGGAAACAGTATGGGAGTCAATGTAAGCAGAAAACGGAAAAGAGGCTTGTGATTGCAAAAAATATTGTTACCGGAGGGAAGCAAAATCATGAAATATCTTGCCAATAAAGATGCTTTTTGATACTATGTATAAGAAGGTATACAATATTTTTCAGAAAAATAAACATTTTTTTCGGATAAAAAATAAGCATTTCTATTATTTAAAAGTACAGTTATGAGGTGTAGATTTTATGGAATTATCGAAAAGGGCATTGGGCATTAAACCCTCCAGCACCATAGCAATTTCGTCTATGGCGGCACAGTTGAAGGCAGAAGGCAAGGATATTGTTACATTCGGAGTGGGAGAGCCTGATTTTGATACCCCCGAACATATTTGCAACGCTGCCATTGCGGCCATAAAAAGCGGCCAAACAAGATATACCCCGGCGGCAGGGGTTATGGCATTGCGTCAGGCCGTCTGCGATAAACTGCAAAGGGATAACGGATTAACCTATACGCCGGCACAGGTGATCATTAGCAATGGTGCAAAGCATTCCTTGATGAATGTATTTATGGCCATATTAAATGAGGGGGATGAGGTGATTATCCCTGCGCCCTATTGGCTGAGCTATTCTGAAATGGTGAAGATTGCCGGAGGCAAGCCGGTGGTGATACATACAAAAAAAGAGAATCAATTCATGCTGACCAAGGCGGAATTAGAGGCGGCTTATACGGAAAAAACAAAGGCGGTGGTTTTAACCAGTCCCTCCAATCCTACGGGCATGGTAACCTCCTATGGAGATTTAAAAATGGTTGCCGATTTTGCGGTGGAAAAAAATATTTTTGTAATTTCAGATGAGATTTATGAAAAGCTGATTTATGAGGATGAGAAAAAGCATATGAGCATTGCTTCCTTGGGGGAAGAAATTTATAAAAGAACGATTGTAATCAACGGTGTTTCTAAAAGCTATGCGATGACGGGGTGGAGAATCGGGTTTGCCGCTGCCCCTTTGGATGTTGCAAAGCTAATGGCTTCCTTGCAGTCTCACATGGCATCAAACCCTAACACGATTGCCCAGATGGCGACGTTGGAGGCCCTCAACGGTTCCCAGACTTGCGTGGAAGAGATGCGACGGGAATTCAGCAAAAGAAGAGATTATATTTTTGAAAGAGAAGAGGCTATTCCTTTGATTCATGCCTTAAAGCCGGAGGGTGCGTTTTATTTGTTTGTTGATGTTTCCCAAACCTATGGCAAAAAGCACGAGGGTGTGGAAATTTCCTCTGCGGCTGATTTTGCCGCAATTCTGCTTGAAAAGAAATTTGTTGCGGTGGTTCCTTGCGCCGATTTCGGCATGGCGGATTACATCAGGCTTTCCTATGCAACCAGCATGGAATTGATTGAAAAAGGTATGGACCGCATTGAGGCAATGGTTCGGGAATTGGTTTGATTTCTGTGCAAAGGCATTATTTTGAATGTTTTTCCTGTAGAAAGGGGTTCTTTTCATGGGTTATGAGGTATTGGAGAGTAACGAAACTTACAAAGGAAAAATTCTTCGGGTGACTATTGATAAAATTGAAATGCCGGACGGTAAGCCGGCTTTTCGGGAGACGGTAATCCGAGAAAAAAGTGCGGCGGCAGTTCTGCCCATCATGAACGATGGAAAATTACTTTTTGTACGGCAGTACCGCCATGCCTTTGCTGCTTCCCTGTTGGAAATTCCCGCAGGGGTTTTGAATGATTGTGAAGTGCCGGAGCTATGCATCCGCCGGGAGCTGGAGGAAGAAACGGGCTATAAGGCGGGAAAGATGGAGTATCTGTGCGAAATATATCCCACGGTGGGCTTTTGCTCGGAAACCATTTTCCTGTATTTTGCCTATGATTTAACGCAGGGGCATCAAAGCCTGGATCCCGATGAATTTATAGAACTGGAAAGCTATACGCCGGAGGAAGCATTGGCAATGGTTTATGCAGGCGAAATCAAAGACGCAAAGACCATTGTTACCTTATTTGCATATAAAAACAAGTATATTTAACAAAGACGAGCCATATCCTGTTAGCAGAGGACTGCGAGGGAGGATGGCATTTATGGTAAAACGGAAGAAATGGTTTGATAAAAGAGGGCAAAAGATAGTCTTTATCGTTTGTCTTTCTTTTTTATTTGGAGTACTGGGGGGGGCCATTGCGGCCAATTTGATGGGTACTGATGCAAAAACTGAGTTATCCGGTGTGATTCGGCAGGCCGGTGAGATTCAGCAATCGGGGAGTTTTTCCGCCGCATTTTGGAAATATTTAAAATATGACCTTATTATTTGGCTTGGAGGATGGCTGCAGCTGGGGGTATTTCTTTCTGGGGCGGTATTTTTACTGCGGAGCATTTCCATCGGCTTTGCTTCGGCCATGATGATGGTTACCTATGGCTTCAAGGGTGTATGGAGTGCCATGTTTACCCTGCTGCCGCAAAATATTATTTTGATCCCTGTTTATATTTTTACCATGTGTGCTGCCATTTATTACCTTTTGACCTGGAATGAGGGCAGTGGGAAAAGAGGATTAAAAAGAGAGCGCAGAAGAAAGCAAACAGAATACTGTCTTTTGCTCCTTGCCTCTATTGTATTTATTGCCATTGGGGCGGGCATAGAAGTGATTTTATATCCATTATAAACAGAAAGCTAAGAAAATACTGTTGTTTTTTGACGACTACGCCTGTAGAGTGAGAAAAAAGCGGTGGAATTTGGTTTTTTTTACAAAATATAGTGACAACCCTGAGAAAACTAAGTATAATTAGAAATATATGACAAAAAGGGGTTTTAGGGATGGAAAGAGCAGTAAATGAATTTGCCAGCTATCTTAGAAATGACAAGCATTCCTCTGAAAATACGGTGCTTTCTTACATAAGAGATTTAAGGGGTTTTAGTGCGTTTATGCACCTTTCCGGTATCAATGATGCAGTTAAGGTGAACTATACCAATATCATGTCATATCTCTATGAGCTGCAAAGCGAAAAAAAAGCAGGCGCTACCGTATCTAGGAATATTGCCTCTATTCGGGCTTTTTATAATTATCTGATTCGGCAGGGAAAAATCTCCGATAATCCTGCTGCCCATTTGGCGTTGCCAAAAATAGAAAAGAAAATGCCGGAGATCCTTACCTTGGACAAGGTGGAGCAATTGCTTGAACAGCCCCGGGGCATTGAGCCCAAGGAAATTAGAGACAAGGCAATGCTGGAATTGCTGTATGCTACGGGCATCCGTGTGTCAGAGCTGATTTCCTTAAGGGTTTCTGACTTGAACCTGTCGTTGGAATATATTCGTTGCGGCACCCAGAAAAAGAGCAGAATGATTCCCATCGGCTCTCAGGCAAAGGCTGCGTTGAAAAAATATATGGAAAAGGGCCGCTGTAAGCTCATTGAGATGCCCGAGGAACAGATACTTTTTGTAAATTGCAACGGCAAACCCATGACCAGGCAGGGATTTTGGAAAATCATCAAAAGCTATACCAAAAAAGCCGGAATTGATGAGGAAATTACGCCCCATATGTTAAGGCACTCCTTTGCCGCTCATTTGATTGAAAACGGTGCGGATTTAAAATCCGTTCAGCAGATGCTGGGACATTCTGATATATCCTCCACACAGGTTTATGTGAAGCTGACAAATCAAAAGCTAAAAAGTGTGTATGCCAAGGCACACCCAAGAGCCTAGAAAGAAAAGCCCCTACTTTTGAACTGAACCAGTAAAAACGGACAATAGACAAAGGCCCCCTAATGTAGGATAATAAACTACACTAGGGGGCTTTGCTATGCAACGAACATATACGCACATTAAAGCAATAGAAGATCAAATGATTGAGCTGCGGCAATCAGGTAAAACACGGCAGGAAATCGCCGAGGAATTAGGGTTTACGGAACAGCAGATTAAACCATAACAAATCACAAGCAAGGCTGGCAGCCGGACTGGAGCCAAAACGGCGTGGCAAATCACGGGAAAGCCAGCCGACAAGCGAAAAAGAATATAAATTTGAAATCAAACGGTTGAAAATGGAGAATGAATTGTTGTGGGATTTTCTTCAATTCACCGGAAAGAGGTGAAAACGGAATTGAAGTA
>DCDZ01000020.1:8364-8942 GCA_002316675.1 Tyzzerella sp. UBA1042 | reverse complement strand
GACAAATCATCGAATATCAGGAATAAAGCCGAAAATTTTTTCAATCGTGATTTCCACGCTGAACGGCCAAACCCAAAATGGGTAACAGAGATTTCGTACATTCATACTGGGCAAGGTGTTCTTTATTTATCGGTTATCAGAAATTTATACGATTGCAGCATTATTTCTTACAAAACAAGTACGGAGCAAACCGTCAGCCTCGTTTGAAACACCATTCGCGCTGCCAAAGAAAAGAAGTGATCACCGCAGAGCTGCAACTCCACAGTGACCAAGGGTTTCAATATACCTCACACGGCTATTGCAACCTAGCCAAAGAATACGGCATAATCAAGGCGCGCAAACTGTTATGATCATGCTATGGCTGAAAACTTCTTTGGTATTTTGAAATCAGAGTGTATTAACCGCCAGAAAATCCATGATTTTGACATGGCTAAATCTTTGATTGATGAGTATATCTACTTTTACAATCATGAACGCATCCAACTTAAAACAAAACTGACACCAATGGAAGTTCGGTGCCAGCCTGCTTCATTCCTTTTCCTTGCATTAGAGGGTGCTTTTTGTACAGTCCGTATATT
>DCDZ01000020.1:386-8286 GCA_002316675.1 Tyzzerella sp. UBA1042 | reverse complement strand
ATGGAAGTTCGGTGCCAGCCTGCTTCATTCCTTTTCCTTGCATTCGGGGGCGCTTTTTGTACAGTCCGTACATTCTGGGGCAGTTCATTCATAGGAACAGCTCTTTTTAACGCAGATTACTTTAAAACGACGTTATGGAAGGTCTTTTTGCCTTTTTGCACCAACAGCTTTCCATCGGTGAATAATTTTGCGGTAACTTTAAAGCCCACATCGCTGATTGCTTGTTCACCAAGCTTTACGCCGCCCTGCTGCACAGCCCGTCTGCCTTCGGAGCGGGAAGGCACAACGCCGATGGTGGTGAGCAGGGTAAGAATATCCATGCCATCGGCAAAATCAGCAGCGGGCAGTTCCGTTGTGGGGGCGGAGCCGGCAGCGGAGCCTTTTCCGAAAAGAGCGTGGGCAGCCTCTTGGGCTTTTGCGGCCTCTGTCTCTCCGTGAACGATTTTTGTCAATTCAAAGGCCAAAACTTCCTTTGCTTTATTGATTTCGCTGTCTTGCAAAGCACCCAAACGGCGCACTTCCTCCATGGGAAGGAAGGTCAAAAGTGCCAGACATTTTTCAACATCCTTATCCCCTACATTTCTCCAGTACTGATAAAACTCGTAGGGTGTTGTTTTTTCGGGGTCTAACCATACGGCGCCGCCTACGGTTTTTCCCATTTTCACACCCTCGCTGTTTGTGAGAAGCTGGAAGGTCATGCCATAAGCAGGTTTCCCCAGCTTTCTGCGGATCAATTCAACACCAGCGATAATATTCGACCACTGGTCGTTACCACCCAGCTGCATGATGCAGTTATGACGCTGATGCAACTCCAGAAAATCATAGGCCTGCATAATCATATAGTTGAATTCCAAGAAGGAAAGGCCGGCATCCTTCTCCATTCTAACCTTAAAGCAATCGGCGGTGAGCATACGGTTCACGGAAAAATGCACGCCCACATCCCGCAGGAATTCGATATAATTTAAGTTTCTCAGCCAGTCTGCATTATTGACAATCAAGGCGCTGTCGTTGCGAAAGTCAATAAAATGGGAAAGCTGATTTTTGATGGCGGCAACATTGCTGTCAATGGTTTCTACGGTCATCATTTTACGCATATCGGCCTTGCCGGAGGGGTCGCCGATCATGCCGGTGCCACCGCCCATTAGGCAGATGGGGCGGTTGCCGCAGCGCTGCATATGGGCCATTGCCATAACCGTTAAGAAATGACCTACATGGAGGCTGTCCGCTGTGGGATCAATACCGATATAAAATGTAACGCCGCCTTTTTCAAAGAGGGCTTTGATTTCCTCCTCGTGGGTCAACTGTTCAATAAAACCGCGTTCCTTTAATACTTCATAAGCATTCATATTCATTCTCCTTTTTCTTTTTTTGCGCATGAATTTATCTGAAAACAGACAAAAAAAGGGTTCTATCGCCGAAAGGACGAGAGAACCCGTGGTACCACCTTAATTCATGTTTATCATGACAAAAAGACAAACATCTTCCGGCTCCGATAACGAGGAGCAACCGCTGTGCCATTTCCTGCACAAAGCTCATGAGGCGTAATTTGCAAATACTGTGCTGCGGCTTTTTCACCAAACAAGCTGCTCTCTGGGGTTGTAACCAGTTTTGCCCATATAACTCAATCAACGCTATTATTCAATATGGCGATATTTTATCACACCTTTTTTTTAAAGTCAAGATGTCTTCCCAGCTCTGCAATTTTCAGAATGGTCTTAATTGCTTTATTCATGGAAGATACGGGAATAAATTCATAAGGCCCATGGAAGTTATGCCCGCCGGTGAATATATTCGGACAAGGAAGAGACATATAGGAAAGCCTTGCGCCATCGGTGCCGCCTCTGATAGGGCGGATGATCGGCTTGACGCCAGATTTTTCCATGGCTTCCTTGGCTAAATCCACAATAGACATATGCTCTGAAATGGCGGAGAGCATATTGTGATATTCATCCCGAATCTCCAGTGTGATGGCGTTCGGATACTGGGCCTTCTTTCGATCTACAATCATCTGGAGCATATTTTTGCGGTGCTCAAAGGTATTATTGTCAAAATCTCTGATAATATAGGTAAGGCTTGCGGAGGAAACGGTACCTTGGAAGGAGCAAAGATGGAAGAAGCCTTCACGGCCTTCCGTTTTTGCCGGGATTTCCTTCTCGGGAAGCAAGGAGCAAATTTCCGTACCAATTAAAGCCGCATTGATCATGACGTTTTTTGCCGTTCCCGGATGCACATTTTTTCCGGTGATATGGATGGTGGCCCTTGCGGCGTTGAAATTTTCATATTGCAGCTCTCCCACCTCGCCCCCGTCAATGGTATAGGCAAAATCTGCACCGAAGGCCTCTACATCAAAAAAATCCACACCTCGGCCGATTTCTTCATCCGGCGTAAAGGCGATGCGGATTTTTCCGTGGGGAATTTCCGGATGTCTTTTTAAATAATCCATAGCCGTAAGAATTTCCGCCACACCCGCCTTATCATCGGCTCCCAGCAGGGTAGTTCCGTCGGAGGTGATCAACGTATCGCCGATATAGTTTTGCAATACGGGGAAGTCCTCCGGCGAAATGCTTACATTATTTAATGGAATATTGCCGCTGTCATATTGTTCAACAATATTTGGCATAATGTGTTCTCCTTTTGCATCGGGGCTGGTATCCATATGGGCGATGAAGCCGATGACGGGGCCGCCGGATGCAGTGGCGGGCATTGTGGCCATAACATAGCCGTTTTGGTCTACGGTAACATCCACAAGGCCGATTTCCCGGCATTCCTTCGCAAGATAGTCTGCAAAATGCAGTTGTGTTCGTGTGCTGGGGAAGGTTGCGGAATTATAATCAGAGGTTGTATTATGCTTAACATAGGTTAATAAGCGTTCGGTAACAGTTTTCATGGGACGCCTCCTTGGCAGAAATGCTTGCTTTGATTTATTTCAAATATGATTGCCTATCAAACGAAAACGATTCATATTTATTTATAACCGGTTTTTAATGAAACAGCTTTTTCTATTGTAGCATTCATTCTGTAGAAATACCACCCTTAAAGAAGAATTAGGAGGAGTGGAGGAGAAAGGGTATGGGAAAAAGGGCGGCGGCCATATTGCCAAAGGGCGGTAGTATGTTCAAAATAGGAGGCCATTTTTCGGCTGTAATTTATTCATTTTTAACGGCATGGCGGTAGTGCATTTTACATAAAAGTGACAAACTAAAAATACTTCCGGAATCTTGAGCGGAAAATTATTTTTTGGAGGAATGGTGCATGAAACAAAAGAAAATGAAGACAGTATCCTTATTGTTAAGCTTGTGTATGGCCCTTAGCATCCTGCCGGCCTTCAGTTTGCCGGTACAGGCGGCGGAACCCCAGCCATTGCTGATTGCCGCAGTTTACGGCGGTAATTTGGACGAGGCGGGTGAAGCTACTGACAAGGCGGCTGTTTCACACAGTTTTATAGAAATTTATAACCCGGGAACCGAGGCGGTCAGCCTTAGCGGCTATGCCCTGCACTATCAGGGGTATCCATCCAATGAAGCTTACATAGGAAACAGAGGCGATGCCGAAAATTGGGCCAAGCTAGTGCTTGATTCGGCGGCGGAAATTCCCGCCAAAGGCTCTTACCTGATTCATTGCGGTGAGACAGGGAGTAGCAAGGCATCCCTTACGTTGACAGATGAAGATTTTGATCAGAAGTGGTCTGATAATCTACCGGGCTTTGTATCCAAGGGTGCAAAATATGTGCTTACATACGGAGATGTGACCATCCCTGCGGGTACGGTCAATCCCTTTGATACCGACAAAAGTGGAACAACAATTGACGGCTATGTCGATATGTTCGGCGGCGCAGGCAACGACGATAATGAAACCGATGAGATTGACGGATATGAGACAGCCTTTTTAGGGGGCAAAAAAGAGGGTTCCTCCAAGAAGAAGGGTTTTGTCAGAAAAGACCGAAATGTGGATACAGATAATAATGCTGAAGACTTTATGGTTGTTGACTTTTCCGATGACCTTGATACTGTAACAACACCCCGCAGCCTTGCGGACGGCCCTTACAACAATGACGATGAAACTCATGAAATTAATGTAACCAGCGTTATTGAGGCGGAAACACCGAGTATTATTACCGTTTCCTTCGATCAGGCGGTACCGGCGCTTGAAGAAAGCGATTTTGGCGTTAGCGTGGGTGAGGAACTTGTTGCCGGCTGGACGTTTGCAAAAACAGACGAGCAAAACTACGAAATTACACTAACCTCCCCTGCTGTTTACGGTGAGACCTATACCCTCACAATCACCAAAGAGGGCTATCGCTTTGTGGGAGATGCTGTTACCAATAACGTGCTTGATCCTTCGGCTAAGGTGATTACCCAAGCCATGATCGGATCCATCAGCGACCAAACCTTTACCGGTGCGCCCATCGAACCGGAGGTTACCGTGACGGAGGGTGACACTCCCCTTGTGAAGGACGCGGATTACACCCTTTCCTATAGCAGCAATACCAATGTAGGAAGTGCTACCGTTACCGTAGAGGGGAAAGGCGAATATTCCGGCTCTGCGGAAAAAAACTTTGCCATTCAATCTGCCCTTCCGGATACCTTCGGCAATATGCTGACCTATCTGGGCAGTTATTCCACAGGTAAAACCAGCGAGGACGGCGGTGTTGCCGAAATCGTTAAATACAACGCAGAGAACAAGAAGATGTACGTTGTCAGCGGTGCATTTCAGTCGGTAGACATCGTGCCCCTTGCCAAAGTAAAGGCAGGAACGGAACATAGCTATGCATATGATACACGGGTGGAGGTTCAAGCTATGGGGGAAGTTCAAGGCTTCTCTGCCGGAGATATCACCAGTGTGGATGTAAACACAAAGCTGGATATCGTGGCCATCAGTGTGCAGCACAAGGAATATAATGAAAATGGGAATATTGTATTTCTTGATTATGACGGCAATTACATCGCTCATTATGAAGCCGGTAATCAGCCGGACATGATCGGCTTTTCCCCCGACGGCAACTATGTCATGACTGCCAACGAAGGCGAGCCCCGGACAGGCTATGGAGAAAGCTCCACAGACCCGCAGGGCTCCGTTACAATTGTTGATCTGAGCGGCGTAAGCAATCATGCCGGACTAAAGGCACTTTCGGACGAGATTACCACCGTTGGCTTTGAAGATTTTGACGGTGATGCCCGTGCACAGCTTCTTACAGACAAGGTGCTTTTAAAGCCGAACACTGCACCCTCAGTGGATTTGGAGCCGGAGTACATCGCTTTTTCTGAGGATAGCAAGACTGCCTATGTCTCCCTGCAGGAGGCCAATGCCATTGCTACCTTTGATATTGCAGACAAGAGTTTTACCGCAATTAAGGGCCTTGGCCTTAAGGACCACAACGACGAGAATAATAAGCTGGATTTGATTAAGGATAAAACGATTAACATCAAAAATGAAGCATATGAGGGTGTTTATATGCCCGATGGGCTGGCCGCTGCGAACATTGGCGGCACGCAGTATGTACTGACCCCCAACGAAGGCGACTCTCGTGAATGGGGTGACTACAATGATATTAAAGAAGTAGGGGACATCGAGGGCCTGAATGGCAGTGAGCGTGAGAGCTTAACCGATGACACCACCTACCTTCTGGGCGGACGCTCCTTCTCCATCTGGAATGCCGCAAGCATGACACAGGTCTATGACAGCGGTGCCGACTTTGAACGCATTACCGCCGAGGTTTTCCCCGATATGTTCAACAGCTCACATAAAGAAGTCAAGCTGGACAATAGAAGCGGCAAAAAGGGCCCCGAGCCGGAGGATATCAAGACATTGAAAATCAATGATAAGTATTATGCGTTCATCGGCTTGGAGCGCATCGGCGGCCTAATGATGTACGACATTACAAACCCGGCGGAGGCCGCATTTGTAGACTACTACAACAACCGTGTTGAAGGCGGTACTCTGACTGATTCGGGTGATCTTGGTGCCGAGGGCATCTGTACCATTTCGGCGAAGCAGAGCCCCACAGGCTACCCCATGGTTCTTGTTGCCAATGAAGTTTCTGGTACCGTGACTGTTTTGCAGGTCAATGAAGGAAAAATGAAGCCTCCTTCTTCCGGCGGCTCCGGTGGAACAGGAACTAGCGGCGGAACAAAAGAAGTCGATGAAACCACCGTACCATCCAAGGAAGATACAAGCATAAAGGGCGACACTGTGACGACCACGACCAAGATAAACGCCAAGGCAGATGCAAGCGGCACGGCAGTAGCGACGGTTGAAGCCTCCGTCTTGGCAAATTTGATCGACAGTGCAAAGAAGGCTGAAGAGGACGAGAAAAATGCAGTTATCGAGATAAAAGTGACATTGCCTAACGATGCAAAGGACGTGCAGCTTGTTCTTCCCAAGAGCTCTGTTGATGCTATCGCAAAGGAAACCTTGGCGGATGTGACGCTGAACACGGGCCTTGCCATCCTGCGCTTTGACAGCAAAGCCATAGAGGCTGTCAGTGCGGCGGATACCACGGAGGATGTTCAGGTTTCCGTTAAGGCTGTGGAGATTGCCTCCCTGCCTGCCGATGTTCAAGCTAAGATTGGGGAGCGCCCCGTTTATGACTTTAGCGTGACGGCAGGCAACAAGGAGATTTCTGATTTTCAAGGCGGCAGCGCACAAATTGGTATACCCTACACTTTGGCAGACGGAGAGGACCCCAATGCCGTTGTGCTCTATTACCTAACTGACAGCGGCAAGCTGGAAATCGTTGTAAATGGCTACTACGACACGAAATCCGGAATGACTTTATTCACCACTCAGCATTTTAGCAGCTACGCTGTGGGTTATAATAAGGTGGCGTTTCAGGATGTTTCCGCCGAGGATTGGTATTATGACGCTGTTAGCTTCATTGCAGCCCGTGGCATCGCTCAAGGCATTGACGGCAACAATTTCGGCCCCGACCTGAGCCTGACCCGCGGTCAGTTTATTACGCTGCTTCTCCGGGCTTATGACATCGCACCGGAGGAAAATGCCGAGGATAATTTCTCCGATGCCGGCGACAGCTATTATACCGGCTATCTTGCTGCGGCAAAGCAGTTAGGCATTTCAAATGGTATTGGTAACAACAGCTTTGCGCCGCAACAGGAGATTACCCGCCAAGAGATGTTTACAATGCTGTATAATACGCTGAACGTTCTCGGACAGTTGCCCCCAGGCGAATCCGGAAAAACCATTGACGATTTTACGGACAGCGATGAAATAGATCCTTGGGCAAAGAATGCCATGAACACGCTGGTGAAAACCGGAGTGGTCAGCGGCAGCGCAGGAAAGCTTTCCCCTACTGACACATCAGTCAGAGCGGAAATGGTGCAGGTGCTGTACAGCTTGATTGCCCAATAAGAAAATCTTTTGTATCATAATTATAGTTGACCCCCCTCTCATAAATATAAACAAAGAAAAAGGCTGCCGATTCCATGAGAATCGAGCCTTTTTCTTTGTTGTAACGACGCAAGAATGGTGTATTCTTTTCTCGTAGATTGATTACTGTTTATACAAATGGCTATACATGATAAATTTACGGCGGTATAGCGTCAAATAAAAGGGTACCGGGAATGCGTCCATTTGCTTTACTTCGGAAATTGCCTGTCGTTCATAGTACATCCCAACCATCAGATTTTAACAGCAAGGTTGAGGATTTTCTATCTGCCTGGGGAAATATATAAAAAACAGCGAATGGGGTTGACAGACAGGCTATTTTAGGATATATTAAGTTGCACCGCAGTTGATGTAGAAGCAGGCGGCTCGAAAAAAGTGAAAAAAAGTAGAAAAAGTCCTTGACAATATCGTATCAATATGGATATAATATTAAAGGTTTCGCTGCTCAAGAAAAGCGTTGAGAACCCGAGTGGAGAGATGTCCGAGTGGTTTAAGGAGC
>DCDZ01000020.1:0-133 GCA_002316675.1 Tyzzerella sp. UBA1042 | reverse complement strand
GGGTTCGAATCCCACTCTCTCCGTTTCTGCAATTTCATAGCAATTTTTTTAATTTTGGAACCATTATGGAGAAGTACCCAAGCGGCTGAAGGGGTTCGCCTGGAAAGCGGATAGGTCGTTAACGCGGCGCGAG
>DCDZ01000060.1:54873-55264 GCA_002316675.1 Tyzzerella sp. UBA1042 | reverse complement strand
TTGTATTGCCGTGCTCACTTGCATCCTCTAAAACACGAAAACCGCTGGATACGCCGGAGATACCCAAAACACCGGATTTTTTGTTTAAGATATTATCCATTTCCTGAGGAGTAAGATGCTCTTTTTCCATCAAGAAGGTGACAACGGCAGCATCAACGTCACCGGCTCTGGTACCCATAACAAGGCCTTCCAAAGGTGTGAAGCCCATGGTTGTATCGATGGATTTTCCGTTTCTTACCGCACAGATAGAACCGCCGTTGCCCAAGTGGCAAGTAATGGTCTTTGTCTGATCATAAGGTCTGTCCAGCATTTTTGCTGCTTCCTCGGAAACAAATCTATGGCTCGTCCCATGGAAACCGTATCTTCTGATTTTATATTTTTCATAATATTC
>DCDZ01000060.1:16096-54724 GCA_002316675.1 Tyzzerella sp. UBA1042 | reverse complement strand
ATTTTATATTTTTCATAATATTCGTAAGGAATGGCATACAAGTATGCTCTTTCCGGCATTGTCTGATGGAAAGCGGTATCAAATACACCTACTTGAGGAACACCGGGCATGATTTTTTCGCAGGCTGCAATACCGGTGAGGTTTGCAGGGTTATGCAGGGGCGCAAGTTCGCTGCATTTTTCCAAAGCTTCTTTTACGGCATCGTCGATAATGACGGAGCTTGAAAAATATTCACCGCCATGTACCACACGATGACCAACGGCATTAATTTCTTTCATGCTTTTTACAACACCGTGTTCGGGGTTTGTCAAAGCTTCCATAACTTTGCTGACTGCTACATCATGGTTTTCCAAATAGTCTTCAAAGATGACATCCTCTTTACCGGTAGGCTGATGTTTTAATCTGGAGCCTTCGATACCGATTCTTTCACAAAGACCCTTTGCCAACACAACTTCGCCTTCCATGTCGAAAAGCTGGTATTTCAATGAGGAACTGCCGCAGTTCAATACAAGAATTTTCATTATTTTCTCTCCTTCACAGTGTATCTTTTTCGTACTTTTTATATTGTCACCGCCTTTGATACTTTGGGAGGCGGGCATGAAACGAAAGGGGATTATTTACCCATTACATGAGCCTGAACGGCTGTAATTGCCACAACTGCAACAATGTCATTTGCGGAGCAGCCTCTGGATAAATCGTTTACGGGTTTTGCGATGCCCTGCAATACGGGACCGAAGGCTTCTGCCTTACCAAATCTCTGTACTAATTTATAACCGATATTACCTGCATCAATGTCGGGGAATACCAAGCAATTTGCTTTGCCGGCAACAGGGCTTTCAGGTGCCTTTAATTCACCCACTTCTTTTACGATAGCGGCATCCAACTGAATTTCACCATCCAGCTTGATTTCGGGATATTTTTCTTTTGCGATTTTAACAGCTTCTACGACTTTCGCAACATCAGCGTGCTTTGCGGAGCCCATTGTGGAATGGCTGAGCATTGCAACTCTTGCTTCCTTGCCGACAAAAGCCGCATAGGATTTTGCGGAATCCCCTGCGATGCAAGCCAATTCAGCAGGTGTAGGGTTCTGGTTCAATGCGCAGTCAGCGAACAATAAAATACCGTCATCGCCGTATTCCGGTGTCTGTGTTACCATGATGAAGAAGGAAGACACCAATTCTGTTCCCGGTGCGGTTTTTAAAATTTGCAGTGCGGGGCGAAGGGTATCTGCTGTGGAATGAATTGCGCCGGAAACCATTCCGTCTGCAACGCCCATTTTTACAAGCATTACACCTACAAACATGGAGTCATCCAAAAGAAGTTTTTTCGCTTCCTCTAAGGTCATGCCTTTGCTCTTTCTTGCTTCGGCAAGGCCTGCAACCATTTCATCCATTCTATCATAAATTTCGGGATCAACAAAAATTGCTTTGGAAACATCAAAACCGCCTGCCGCTTCGATGATTTTTTCCTTATTGCCGATCAATACGATTTCTGCCAATTCATCCCGCAAGCAAGCAGCTGCCGCCTCCAGATTTCTTTTTTCATAGGATTCAGGTAAAACGATTACCTTTTTATTGGCTCTCGCCTTTTCTTTCATTAATGTCAAAAAGTCCACGATAAAAAACCTCCTAAATTGATTGTAGAATTTTCTTTTGTTACCCACATCTCTATTATTATAAACAAAATGTCCCACCGGTACAAGGGAAAAGACATAAAAAAATGGCTGAATTTTACTCTTTTTTTCAGCCATCTCACAACTTTATGCTATAAAATTAGGTCTGCTTCTTGATTATCATTAAAAATATAAATGCATTATGCAACAACGGGGAATTCTATAAAAAAAGTAGTCCCCATATATTCGCAGCTTTCAATGCGGATGGTGCCGCCCAAAGAGGAAATTGTTGCATTTACAACATCAAGCCCCACACCTCTGCCGGAAAACATGGTGGCTCTGCTTTTTGTAGTAAAGCCGGGGCGCAGCAAGAAGGCAAAAATTTCGGTATCCTCATAGTCTTCCTCCGCTTTTTTTAAAAGCCCTTTTTCTCTTGCAGTATGCAGAATTCCGTGCTTATCCAACCCCTGTCCGTCATCCCGGAAAACCACGAAAACCCGTTGTCCGGCCTTTTGTATTTCCAAAGAAATTTCCCCCACGGCGGTCTTTCCCATCTGCTCTCGCACGGCGGTTTTTTCCAATCCATGATCCATGCTGTTTTTCATCATTTGCAGCACGGACATGGAAATCTTTTCAAAAATATCCCTGGGGACCTCCGTTTCCGCACCGGAAACCTTCACTGTAAATTCCTTTGATAATTCTCTGCCCATCACAATTGCCAAGCGTTCCATCTGAGGGATGAGAGCGGCAAAGTTTGTGTAGGGAATGATTTGCTTTCCCTTGCGGGTATAGGAAATTTGATAGCTTGGGCCCTCAGGCTCGTTTTCGCTGTCAACGTGGGCAAGAAAATTTTTGATTCTTCGCACCACAGCCCAGCCGAAATCCGTCACTTCATCATCCGTTTCCATACGGCGAAGCTCTCTTTTCAGAAATCCGGAAACCATGCGTAGCAGCTGCAATATGGTTTTCAAATCATTTTGTGCCGGATTTTCCTCCTCACGCAAATACGCAAACAAATCCTCCGCACTATGGGCCGTTTCTGAAATGGAGGGGTATCCCATCATGGAGGCGGAGCCTTTAACGCTATGCATGGTGCGCATCAGACCATTCACTTCCTCCATGGATACGGAAAAGTCTTCATCCTTTGTTTTTTCTTCTATAAAGCTGTCAATTTTATCAATGTTTTTCCAAGTTTCTTCTACAAAAATATCTTGCAGGAAGTCCGGATTTTCTAAAAACTTTTCCACGTTATCATCCTCATATCTATTACGATTCATTATCAATTATATCGTTTTTATTGAAATATTTCCAGATAAAACTTTAACGATTTTTTAATCTTTCTGTTGGTTTTTTTTGTCATTTCACATATATTTATAATATCTTGAAAGGAGGGGCGCTTTGTTATTTTTTTCATAAAAATACGGGCGTGAGCAAGGGATTTAAATACAGATAGAGTATATCTTTATAAAATATGTATGCGCATTTCTTATTTTAAAGTAAGAAAAAGCAAGGAAAGAAACGGGAAAGTATCCAATGCATGATATTGTCGAAAAATTATCAATATGGGAATTGGAAAAATGTTGACGCTACCACCTTATAAAATATAAAAGTATCATTGGGGCAGAAAACTGACAGGCGCTGCGTTGAAAAATAAAATGGAGGAGGGGGAAGTATCTATGGAGCAATGGATCTATGAGCACCCATATCTGTTTCGCATACTAGGATCTGTTATTTTGTTTTGGATACTCTGGATACCCTTTGGAAATCGATTGATTCGAGCAATGGAAGAATTAGTAAAGAATGTGAAAGATATTTTTGACAGATGAGCAATGGCTGAGAACTGTCCACTTTTTGGAGGCAGTTTTTAAATCACTTTTAAACGATCAAACTTATTTAGCCAAAAATGGGCAAAAAAACAAGTAACATATTTTTTAAAAATGATTTTAGGCAAGGGTTTTATCTTTGCCCACATCCTTTGTTCCCCTTCAGTTTTTTGCCAAAATTGGCGGAAAAGTTTCCTTTTTTTTCTGCTTTTCTGCTGACAAACCGAAATAAATGGGGTATAGTATTGAAAGAAAAAAGAAAAATACTGATATATTGAGGAGGTTAACAATATGGATGAATCGGTAGTAATGAATGTAATTGCGGAACAGTTAAACATTGGAGCAGAAACCTTAACGCCAGATACGGTTTTTGCGGATTTGGGTGCGGACTCCTTAGACTTATTCCAAATTATTTCCGCTTTGGAAGAAGCCTTTGACATGGAATTTGATAACGATGAGGCCGAAAAAATCAAGACCGTTGGAGATGCTATGACATATATTAAAAGTGTATTGGAGAACTAAGTATGAATCATTTAAATCTGGAGGAGTTCGAGCGGAAAATTGAGTACTCTTTCTCGGATAAAGGTCTTTTGATTTTGGCTCTGACCCATAGCTCCTATGCCAACGAATTGAAAAAAGGCAACCATGAAAACAATGAGAGATTGGAGTTTTTGGGCGACGCTGTTTTGGATATGGTTGTGAGTGAATATATGTATCAAATTTTCCCTAAAATGCCCGAAGGGGAGCTGACAAAGCTTCGTGCCGCTGTGGTTTGCGAACCGTCACTGGCAGGACTTGCCAGAAAGGTTGGCATCGGCCGGTGTATTTTGCTGGGTAAGGGGGAGGAAAGCACCGGGGGAAGAAACAGAGACTCTATTTTGGCGGATGCCTTTGAGGCCATTATCGGCGCGGTTTGCATAGATGGCGGCATTGATGCGGCCAAGGGCTATGTGATGCGCTTTATGGAGGAACAAATTGCTCATACCAAAAATAATTTTAAAAATTTGGACGGCAAGACCCATTTGCAGGAAGTAATTCAGAAAATCAGCAAGATTCCCTTAGAATACAGAATTATTGACGAGCAGGGACCTGATCATAACAAGATGTTTCTTGCTGAGGTAATTCATGATGGAAAGACTTTAGGCAAGGGCAGCGGACGCAGCAAGAAGGAAGCGGAACAGACTGCCGCAAATAACGCATTGGAGCATATGAACGGCTGACAACGGCATATGCTCGAGGGCGCTGTATAATACTCCGATGAGAATCCATTCTATCGGAGTTTTTTATAATTTCATAGTTTTCATCAACGCAACAGATTGGCGATATACGGCATAAAATGATAAAACAAGGAAACAGGCATGGCAGGGTTCATTTTACACATACTAAGAACAAGGAAACTGGGAAAAATGAAAAGGCGATGCCGAAGGGAGGAGCAATCATGAGAAAACTGGAAGGTCTCGGTGGGGACAAGATATTTTACTATTTTGAGGAAATATGCAATATCCCCCACGGCAGTGGGAACGAAATGGCATTAAGCAATTATATTGCGGCCTTTGCCAAGGAAAGAGGCTTATATTGCCGCCAAGATGACCACTATAATATTTTGATTAAGAAGGCGGGGAGCAAGGGCTACGAAGAGGCACCGCCGGTGATTTTGCAAGGGCATATTGACATGGTGTGCGAAAAAAATGCAGGGACGGAGATTGATTTTTTAACGGACGCCATTGACATCTATACAGAGGACGGATTTATTCATGCAAGGGGGACAACGCTGGGGGCGGATGACGGCATTGCTGTGGCTTATATGTTGGCTCTTTTGGATGACACCACGTTGGAGCACCCTCCCATAGAGGCTATTTTTACCGTGGATGAGGAAATGGGGATGGGCGGAGCGAGAGCCTTTGATGTATTTGACGTAGAGGGCAAGCGGTTTTTAAATATGGACACAGAGGAAGAAGGGGTTTTGCTTTCCGGCTGCGCAGGGGGACGGCGGGTAAGGCTGTATCTGCCGGCAGAACGGGAGAAAAGCGCCCCGGACAGAGAGGCCTACTTGATTTCTGTACGGGGATTGAAAGGCGGACATTCTGGTGCGGATATTCATTTGCAAAGGGCCAACGCAAACCGTCTATTGGGAAGAATTTTATATATGCTTCGGGAAAAAGCGGACTTTGCTTTGGCCGGTATTGACGGCGGAAACATGGACAATGCTATCTGCCGGGAAGCGGAGGCCATTGTTCTTTTGGAAAAGAGTGGGGCGGATGCAGCAAGAGAAGTTTTGGCAAAGGCGGAAGATGTGCTTAGAGAGGAATATAATTCCGCCGAAGCGTCTATAACTATAACAATGGAGGTTTTGCAGGAAAAGGTATTTCAAGTCTTTACCGAGGAGACGAAAAACAAGGCGATTTCCACATTGCTGCTGCTTCCCTATGGGGTGCAAACCATGAGCATGGAAATGGAAGGCCTGGTGGAAAGCTCCAGCAATATTGGCATTGTGAAAACAACCGACGAGTATATTTATTTTGACAATGCAGTCAGAAGCTCGGTGGAAAGCCGAAAAGAGCTGATCAGCCAGAAGATTCATGCCATTGGGAGTTTGGCGGGAGCAAGGTGTGAAGAGGTGAATGATTACCCCGGCTGGCGTTTTAATCCGGAGTCTTCTATGCTGAAATTATTTGCGGAGGTCTATCTTGAACGATACGGCAAGGAAGCAGAAATTTCTGCAATTCATGCAGGATTGGAGTGCGGGCTGTTTTCAGAAAAAATTCCGGGGCTGGATATGGTTTCCATTGGGCCTGAAATGTACGATGTGCATACCCCTGACGAGCGTCTGTCCATTTCTTCTGCCATACGGGTTTGGGGATTTTTGAAGGCGGTTTTGAAAAAAATGGATCACTAAATTTGAAGGATGGATGAGATATGAAATTGCCTTGGAACAAAAAATATTTGGTCATCTCCTTTCATGTGATTTTTACCATTGTTGTTTTGGCGGTGATGGGGATGCTTATGTTTCAGCTTTCTGAGGCGAAAAATGTCATAATACAAACGGCGAGGGCTACCCTCGCCGTTTTTGCGCCCCTTTTATGGGCGATTTTCTTTTCTATCCTATTTGAACCCATGACTGGGTTTTATCAACGGCAGTATGAGGTGCGGTTGCCGGCATTAAAAAGGAGCAAGCTAACAAACAGGAAGGTTGGTACGGCGGGGGCATACCTAACCATGGGTATTTTATTATTCATAGGCGGAGGCTGGGCGGCAAAAAGCTTAGGCGCCGCCGATTTGGAAGGATTGGCGGAGCAGCTCTCATCCTTCGTGCAAAAAATAGGAGATTATCTGGTTTTAATAAACTTGAAGCTGGCGGAGCTTGGGGTTTTACAGAATGTGGAGGGGATATTATCGGCATGGACGGAAAATGCTACCCTTTGGATACAGCAAAAAATCATGGGCATCACTACCTATATTCCCAAAATAGGAAACAGCATGATTGATATTGTGATTGGGCTGACGGCGGCGTTTTATTTCCTGATGGAGAAGGAGCGGATATTGGAGGCTTGCAAGGAGATTTCAATGGTCTTTTTTGGAGCGAAAGTCACAAGGCGGATGCGAAGGGCGTTTCTGGAAATAAATACGGTAATCATGGGATATTTGGGCGGACAGCTGACGGATGCGGCCATTATGGCTGTTTTGTTTTCTATTGCATTTACCATGGTAGGGCTGCCTTACGGTGTTGTGCTGGGGTTGATTTCCGGCTTCTCTAATTTAATTCCTTATTTTGGAGCGATCATGGCTTTTGTTCTGGCTATATTTGCAGGGCTATTCAGTGGGGAATCTATACGGGCGTTATATGCATCCATATTGATTTTAGTTTTGCAGCAAATTGACAGTGTATTTATTGTACCAAGGGTGGTAGGGAAAAAGGTTGAAATGCATCCTGTTTTGGTATTACTTTCTTTGGCCATTTTTGGGAGGCTTTTTGGATTTTGGGGGCTTTTGGTGGCGGTGCCTCTAGGGGCTTTGATCAAAAATTTTATTCTATGGCTGATGGGACGAAAACAGGAGGCAAGAGAGGACGTATAAATTTGGAAATTTCGTCCTCAATTTTGTGCAAGAATACCTTCTTGGGGCAAAATATGCAGAAACGAACACCTTTCCGTATATTTCATGAGAAAGATTGTTGAAATAAAGAGAAGTTCTGTATATAATAGAGAGGTAGAGATTGGAGATAGCCCGACAGTAGGGTCTGAATAGAAAGGTGGTTTTTCCAATGAAAGGATTGGTAACGAATGAAAGCGGGGATTTCGTTAAGGTTCATATTATCAGGAAAGAGGCTTGCGGTCACTGCAAGGCTTGTTTATCCGGATATTCAAAAAAGGATATGGATATTGAGGCAAAAAACCTTTGCGACGCAGAGGTAGGGGATTGGGTTGAGTTGGAATTGCAGGACAATGCGTTTATGAAAGCAGTTTTGATCAGCTACGCAATCCCGTTGGTTGGATTTTTTATTGGCTTGTTTTTAGGGTATTATGTGGTAAGTCCTTTTGTTCCGCTACCGGAAAGCCTGGTATCCTTTGGCTTGGGTATGATTTGTGTTCTCATTTGCTATGGGTGGATCAAGAGCCAAAACAGCAGATGGGAAGCAGGCAGTTATTTGCCCTTGGCTGTGCGTTTAACCTCGGAAGGATACACGGAATAACGGAAAATAAAATAAATTGATACAACTGTTTTTTCAGGGTATCGGCTTGCCGATGCCTTCTTTTTTTACAGTAGGACGAACCATTGTCCCCCTTTTTTCATACTATGAAGAAAAGGAGATGATGATATGAAGGAGCGGGCGATGGCCCTTTGTGCCGAGGGAGAAAACTGCTCTCGTGCTATTTTAGTGGCAGCGGCAGAGGAATTTGGGTTCTCCTTATCAGAAGAAATGATGGACAGCTGCAATGCAATCAGCGCGGGCTTTGGCATTGGTGGTATGTGCAGTGCCTTAGTGGCCGGTGTGATGGTTTTGGGGATTTTGTTCCCTACAGAGGAGGCAAAGCAAAAAAGCTTGCTTTTATTTTTTAAGGTGCAGGAGAACTGGAACTGCGTGGACTGCTGCAGGCTTTCTGCAAACAGAGAGAACTGCAACGAATTGATTGGACAAATTGCAGAGCTATTGGAGGAGGTTATTCGTGAGGGATAAAAGAACAGAGTTTATAACCAATTCCATGGGAACGGAACAGCTCATATCACAGAAAGGTAATTCTTTCTTGTGATATGAGCTGTTTGTTTCTTTCATGCAGATGAAATAAATGGGGAAAATAAGGCTGATTTTGGGGCCGCAAGGCGATTCTTTATAAATATTCAGATTCGATACTGCCATCCATGGGGTCTTCCACCTGTGCCTCTGCTTCATGGGGCGGCAGCGTGGTTTCAGCAGCTGCAAGGGGTTCAGGCGCCTCCTGCATTTTAGAAGCCTCCTGTGGTTTTTCCTGTGGGACAGAGTTTGCGGGGGGCTGTGGTTTTTCCGTAGCGTGAGTATTTAGAGAGTGCTTGAGGTGTTTATTTTCTGCACGCAAGGTGTCCAGTTCGGACTCCAAACGGGAAATTTGTGTTTTCCATTTGGCATTGACAGCGCTGATTTCATCACTGCGCTGAGCAAGAAGGGCGGTCAATTCTTCCAGCTGCTGCGTTTGCCCTGCCGCAGGAGGCTCTTTCTGATACGAAAAGGGCTGCTGGAACAGTTCTTCATCGGAGGGCATCTGTGTGTTTTGCAAAGGGTGGATCTCGGAGGAGGCCCAAAGAGGCTGCTGCCACAGGTCTTCTTCAAAAGATGTCGGCTGAGGTGGCATCTCCCGGGGGAATTCATCCTGGTTTTCCTGCGTAAACCTTGGGGGCTGGGGGCGATTTTCTTGGGGAGAATACACAGGCTTTGGCCATATTTCCTGTGTCGGCCGAGGCTGTTTTTCTTGTATGCGAGGCATTGGCTCCACTTCTCTTTCAAAAGGCAGGGCTTGAAAATACGGCTTGGCGGGGGCATCCTTCACCAAGAGAAAAGGTTGGAATTTTCTGGACAAATCTCCATAGGTTTCTGTTGCGTTCAGCGCTATATTTTCTGCGCCGCATAGCTCCCCTTTTGTACACCGGACGGGGAAGGCAGTTATCACAATTGGAATCCTCCCACAAAACCCGGGGGGTGCTCATGGCGGTGGCCTGTTTATACTGGTAGACTACCTGCGTTCGGAACATATTGCGTATGGTATATAAAAAATGAATACGCTCCGTATCATTTACGATGGAAATATCAGCAAAATTGGCCGGCGCTTGAAGCATGGGGGTCAGGCTCCCCATGGTGAAAGGGGACAACAGCATTTCCCGTGCGCTCCATACATTTCTTGCCGTTCTATAATATAAAATGATATGCTCTTTTCGCAGGCGGCGGGAGAGAAAGGCGGTTTTGCCAAAGGGGATAAAACGATCAATGTAATAGGGCTTTTCCCAGCGGCCTTGGATAAAAGCCATATAAACCAGGGACTCTATGCCTCTGGTTTCGGTGGGAAGGCTATAAATGAGATGGAGGGTTTTTTCATCGGGAACCAAGAAAAATCTGGAGGCATTGACGATACTGCCCGGCAATGATTTGCGCTCCCAATTTACAAAATCCTTGGAAGAGAGTATGTATAGATTGCCTTCCAACGAGGAATAAAGAACATAACAAACCTGTGCATACTGGGAAACGGAAAAGGCACTCCCAGCACGTTCTGCTAAAACCTGAGGCGAGGACCACCCTCGATTTAGGTTGGTTTTGAAAAACAGAATATTGTTTTCCCGGTAAAAAACAGAAAAAAATCCGTCTGACATTTTTAGATATTTTACATTGGAGTTTTGCATACGAACGCTCCCTTGAATTTTTTATCAGTTTATGCGGGTTGCGGGGGAAAAAGAAGCGGGGGAAGAAAGCTTTGAAATCACGCATATCAAAAAGGGCGGTGTCTATGATGACGGCCGCCTCTTGTACAGGGATTAATTATTTTCGCCTTTTGCTTTTGATTCGCAATAGATGCAACGATAGATTCTGTTTTCACGATCGGTCAATTTGAATACATGGTCAATTTCCTGTTCTACTGAGGTGATGCAACGGGGATTTTTGCACTGAATGACATTGGTCAGTCTTTCCGGCAGGTCAGGATGAAATTTTTTGATTCTTTTGCAATCCCGAATGAGATTGATGGTGATGTCGGGATCGATATAGCCCAAAACATCCAGATTCAGCTCCAAATTGGCATCAATTTTGATGATATCTTTTTTGCCGATTTTGCCGCTGGAGGCATTTTTGATGAGGGCAATGGAACAGTTCAAGGTTTCCAGATTGAGCAGATGATAGATTTCCATGCCTCGCCCAGCCTTGATATGGTCGATGACAATGCCATTGCGAATAGAGTCTATATTCATATTATTTCACCTCCAAAAGCTTCAAAATGAGTGCCATACGGATGAATTTGCCGTTGAGAACCTGTTTGAAATAGCAGGCTCTAGGGTCGTTATCCACATCTACGGAGATTTCATTTACCCGGGGCAGGGGATGCATGATACAAAGATCGGCTTTTGCCGTTGTCAGCTTTTCTTTATTCAAGATATAGCTATCCTTGAGGCGAATATAATCCGCTTCGTTGAAAAAGCGTTCCCGCTGCACACGGGTCATATAAAGAATATCCAAATCGGGCATAACCTTCTCCAGACTGGTTGTGACGGTATAGGTGATGCCTTGCTTATTCAAAATATTGTGTATGACATATTCCGGCAGCTTTAATTCCTCCGGGGAGATTAAAACGAAGTGGATATTTTGATAGCGGGATAAAGCGTGAATCAAGGAATGGACGGTTCTGCCAAATTTTAAGTCGCCGCAAAGCCCCACGGTTAAGGAATTGAAACGTTCTTTTTCCCGCTGAATGGTCAACAAATCCGTGAGGGTTTGGGTGGGGTGGTTATGGCCGCCGTCGCCTGCGTTGATGATGGGCACTGTGGAATGCAGGGACGCAACCATAGGCGCACCCTCCTTGGGGTGGCGCATGGCAATGATGTCGGCATAACAGCCTACGGTGCGAATGGTATCGGAAACGCTTTCGCCTTTGGAGGCAGAACTATTGCTTGCGGCGGAAAAGCCCAAAACATTACCGCCCAATTCCATCATGGCCGCTTCAAAGCTAAGACGTGTTCTTGTGGAGGGCTCGAAAAACAATGTGGCCAGCTTTTTACCATGGCATTTTTTGCTATAGTTTACGGGGTTTGCAATAATATCATTGGCGGTATTGATTAAGCTGTTAATTTCTTCTACGGAGAGATCTACTATATCAATTAAGCTTCTCATAATTCTACATTCCTCCAACCTTCATCGTTTGGGTTATTGCGAAATGCAAGGAGTTTTTTGATCGCGGACTGTTGGATATAGCCTTCTTTTGCGGCAACCTCCGCAACCGCATCAAAATCTGACAGACTGATATTTTTTACATTGGCTTCCTGCAAGCGATTCAGCCCTTTTTGCATTCCGTAGGTAAAGATGCTGACAACGCCCAGAACCTCAGCTCCTGCTTCCCGCAGTACGGACACCACCTCAAGGACACTGCCTGCTGTGGAAATCAAATCCTCCACCACAACGACCTTCTGGCCTTTTTCCAACTTCCCTTCGATTTGATTATTCCGGCCATGGTTTTTTGCGTCGGAGCGAACATAACCCATAGGCAGCCCCAAAATATGGGCGGTGATTGCGGCGTGGGCAATGCCGGCGGTACTGGTTCCCATCAGCACTTCGCATGAGGGATATTCTTTACGGATGGTATCTGCCAAAGCGTTTTCCACATGATTTCTGACCTCGGGGGCGGTAAGGGTTAAGCGGTTATCGCAATAAATGGGGCTTTTGATGCCGCTGGCCCATGTGAAAGGGGCTTCGGGGCGCAGAAAAACCGCACCGATGGATAATAAATCTTTTGCTATGAGATGTTTCATTTCGCAGTACCTCCTAAAAATTCTGATAAGCATCTTCGATATGCGGCAACAGGGTCTGCCGCTTGGGTAATGGGACGGCCCACTACAATATAATCTGAACCCAATTCCTTTGCCTTTGCGGGGGTTGCAATACGCACCTGGTCTCCCGCATCGCCATCGTCAAAGCGTATGCCCGGGGTAATGGTAAGAAATTGGCTGCCGCAGGCCTCTTTTACTTTTTTTGCTTCCCAAGGGGAACAAACAATGCCGTCTAAACCTGCTATTTTTGTATTTTGTGCATAGTGCAATACGGTTTCCTCAAGGGATTTAGAAATCAAGAGGTCGGCCTGCATACGTTCTTCACTGGTGGAAGTAAGCTGTGTTACGGCGATTAACAAGCCGCGGCTGCCGTCCTTTTTTGTAAAGCCCTCCAAGGCCCGCTCCATCATGGGAATGGTGCCTGCTACATGGACATTGCACAAATCCACATCTAAGGAGGACAAAACGGACATTGCTTTTTTTACGGTATTGGGAATATCATGGAGTTTTAAATCCAGAAAAATTTTATGTCCTCTTGCTTTGATTTCCTGCACAATGGCCGGGCCTTCCGCATAAAAAAGCTCCATGCCGATTTTTAAAAAGGGTCGTTCTTCTTTAAAATGATCCAGAAAAGCCATGAGATCGGCTCTGCTGTTAAAGTCGCAGGCTATGATTACATCTTTATTCATTTATGGGCACCTCCAATAATATCGCTTAACGCGTTGATTCCGTATTTTTTCATCACACTGGGTAATTCTTCAATAATTTGCTTACAGGCAAAGGGCTCAACTAAATTTGCGGCACCCACTTGCACGGCCGTTGCCCCCGCAAGCATCATTTCAACAACATCCTCGGCGGTGGAAACACCGCCCATGCCGATAATAGGGAGGCGGACTGCTTCATAAACCTGATAAACCATACGCACAGCTACGGGGAAAATTGCGGCACCGGAAAAGCCGCCCATTTTATTGGCGATGACCGGTTTATGGGTTTTTAAGTCAATGCGCATACCCATCAGGGTGTTAATCAGACTGATACCATCGGCACCGGCTTCCGCACAGGCTTTTGCGATGGATACAATATCTGTGACATTTGGGCTGAGTTTCACATACACAGGCTTTGTGGTAACGGCCTTTACAGCGCGGGTTACCTCTGCTACCCCCTCCGGGGTGGTGCCAAAGCTCATGCCGCCATGATGCACATTAGGACAGCTTACGTTTACCTCAATCATACCCACTTGGGCCTCGTTGTTTATTTTTTCTGCACAGTAAGCATATTCTTCTACGGAAAAGCCGCTGATATTGGCGATGACAGGTTTATGAAATACTTTCCGCATTTTTGGCAATTCCTCGCTGATTACTTTTTCGATGCCGGGATTTTGCAGACCCACAGAGTTAATCATCCCATTGATGCATTCCGCAATTCTGGGGGTGGGATTGCCGAAGCGGGGTTCCTTTGTTGTGCCTTTAAAGGAAAAGGAGCCTAAGATATTGATGTCGTAAAGCTCTGCAAATTCATAGCCGTAGCCAAAGGTACCGCTAGCGGGGATGACGGGGTTATCCAATAGAATGCTACTTAGGGTTACCTTTGTGTTTACCATAGAATTTCCTCCTTTTCCAAAATGGGGCCTTCCTTGCAAATACGTTTATTGCCGTATTTTGTTGCACAGGAGCAGCCCATGCAGGCCCCGAAGCCGCAGCCCATACGCTCCTCAAAGCTAAGCTGACCGCTGGTTAAGGTGCAGGCAGACAGGGCTTTGAGCATGGGCTCGGGGCCGCAGGTGTAAAAATAAGTATATTCGGAAAGGGTTTTTACGATGTCGGTGACAAAGCCCTTTGTGCCCAAGCTTCCATCGGCAGTGGCAACCATTACCTTTACGCCAAGCTGTGTGAATTCTTCTACATAAAAGGCTTCCTCTTTTGTATTGAAGCCGAGGATTATCGTTGGGATTTTTCCCTGGGCAAGGAGTTCCTTTGCCAAACGATACATGGGGGGAACGCCCACGCCGCCGCCGATGAGCAGGGGTGCAGATCCGCTTTTTGCGGTATCATACCCATTTCCCAAGCCGGTCAGAACATCCAGATGGGTTTGGGGCGGCATTTTTTCCATGGCGGCTGTGCCTTTACCCACGATTTTATATAAAATGGTAATTGTTTTTTCGTCATAATCACAGACGGAAATGGGGCGGCGCAAAAAAAGCCCCTCCAGCTTTATATTAATAAATTGTCCTGCCTTTGTGATGGCTGAGGTATCTCCTGCAAGCACCATGCGATAGACTGCGCTTGTGAGTGGTTCGTTTTTTATGATGGTATAGATGGATTGTTTCAAAAAAAGCCCTCCTTAGGGGGTTTGATTTTTATTTTTGTTCCTGATAAGCGATTTTTCCGTCGCAAAGGGTCAGCTTACAAGCACTCCAAACCTCTTTTCCGGCAAAAGGGGTACTTCTACCCATGGAGAGAAAGTCTTCCGGGTTTATTGTATACTGTTTCTTTAAATCGAATACGGTCAGGTTTGCAGGTTGTCCAACCGCCAACGGGGTGCCGATGCCAAAGCGTTTCCTTGAGTTCGTATGGAGGAGATCAATTAATTTTTCCAAGGAAAGTATGCCTGTTTTTACCAGTTCTGTATACAATACGGGGAAGGCCGTCTCTAAGCCCACAATGCCCATCATACTGCCCTGCAGACCCTTGGATTTTTCCTCGCTGGAATGGGGGGCATGGTCGGTGGCAACCATATCTATGGTGCCATCCAGTATGCCTTCTATTAATGCCTGCCGATCCTCTTCGCTGCGAATGGGAGGGTTCATTTTAAACCGGCCGTCCTCTTGGAGCATTTGGTCATTCATCACTAAATAATGGGGGCCTGTTTCGCAGGTGACATCTACGCCATGGGCTTTGGCCTTGCGGATCAAAGCTACGGATTCCTTGGTGGAAACGTGACAAACGTGATATTTGCAGCCCGTTTCTTTTACCAATGCCAAATCACGTTCTACTTGCTTCCATTCACTGGCGGAGGAGATGCCTTTATGCCCATGGCTTGCGGCATATTCCCCATCGTGGATATAGCCGCCGCGGAGCAATGTGTTATCCTCGCAGTGGGCGGCGATGATTTTGCCGTATTTACTGATTTTTTTCATGGCGGCGCGCATAAAATCATCATTTTGCACACCTCGTCCATCATCGCTGAAGGCGCATACCTCATCGGTGATTTCATCATATGCAGCAAAGGCTTCCCCTTGCTCTCCCACAGAAATGGTTCCATAGGGCCAGACATGAATGCAGGCATCCTTTTTGATGAGCTCCAGCTGGGGTAAAAGGTTTTTTTTACAATCTGGCGTGGGGGAAAGGTTGGGCATGGCGCAAACGGTGGTATAGCCTCCCCGGGCGGCTGCTTTTGTGCCTGTTTTGATAGTCTCTTTATAAAAAAATCCCGGTTCTCTTAGATGTACATGAACATCAATAAAACCGGGAAATACAAAGCAACCTTCCATATCAACAAGTGTATCGGAAGAATAGGAAGGCGTTGTTGCGGAAATTTTAGAAATGAGACCATCGGTAATAAATATGTTGGAATTGACGAATCTACCTTGATCAAACACTGTAATGTTTGGTAAAATGTAGTTCAATCGAATCAGCTCCTTTCTATTTCATGATGGCGGCAAGTATTTCTTTACAAATTGTCAGTAGTATAGCATATGGTTTTTAATGTGTCAAGAAAATTATTTCATGGGTTTTTAGATCGGCTGAATTGACAGAAACAAATTCTTTGTGTTAGACTTAGGGTGTCAATTTAAGTGGCTTTTTGTAACTGACGGATCAGTGGGAAACCACAAGGGAATAAAAAGCCTGAATGAAAGCAGTTAGGAAGATTTTAGCGTTTTATTACGCTGACCCGATGAGTAAAAAATCGGGAGAGAATACTGCTTCTGTCGACCGTCTGGGCAGTCCTGTTTCTAACTCAAGGAATAGGAATGCCCTTTTTTTGTTCAAATCATTATATTTTTTAATCATTAGGAGGTTATCCATGAAAAAAATAGCGATTCTTATGGGCAGTGACAGTGATTTTCCCGTGGTGGAAAAGGCATTGACAACATTGGACAAGTATGGCGTGCCCTTTGAGGTGCATATTTATTCTGCCCATAGAACACCGGAAGAAGCAAGGGTTTTTGCAATGAGTGCCCGAGAAAACGGATTTGGCGCAATCATTGCGGCGGCGGGAAAGGCTGCCCATTTGGCAGGGGCCATGGCAGCGAATACAACCCTTCCTGTGATTGGAATCCCCATGAAATCTTCTACGCTGGATGGTTTGGATGCCCTTCTGTCTACTGTGCAGATGCCCGCAGGTATGCCTGTGGCTACCGTTGCCATTGACGGTGCGGAGAATGCGGCGCTACTGGCAATGCAGATTTTGGCTGTGACAGAGGACGCTTTGGCTGAAAAGCTTTCTGAAGCAAGAAAAGAAAATGCAAAGAAAATATTGGAAAAAGACCGCAAACTGGCGGGTAAATATAACAAGTAAAGGTATTGTTGAAAAAATCAACAAGGCAAAAGGGAAAAAGAAGATTCTTTTAGGAGGAATTAGGGATCATGGAAAAAACAGTTCAGATGTATGAAGGCAAGGCAAAAAAGGTATACGCAACCGACAACGAAAATTTCTGCATTGTAGCCTACAAGGATGATGCAACGGCATTTAATGGGCTGAAAAAGGGTACCATTATGGGGAAGGGAGCCATTAACAACCGGGTGACGAACCATTTAATGAAGCTTTTGGAAAAAAGCGGCATTCCCACCCATTTTGTGGAAGAGCTTTCCGACAGAGAAACCGTTGTGAGAAAAGTGACCATTGTACCCCTTGAGGTGATTGTTAGAAATATTGCCGCAGGTTCTCTTGCCAAGCGTCTTGGCCTGGAGGAAGGCACAAAAATGAAATGTACAGTATTGGAATACTGTTATAAAAACGATGAATTGGGTGACCCTATTGTAAACGAATATCACATTTTGGCAATGGACTTTGCCACAAAGGAGGAGCTTGATTTAATTGCAAAATACTCCTTTAAAATTAACGAGGTTTTGAGCACATATTTGAAGGATGCAAACATTGAATTGATTGATTTTAAGCTGGAGTTTGGCAAAACCGCCGATGGACAGATTGTTTTGGCGGATGAAATTTCCCCCGACACCTGTCGTTTCTGGGATACGGTAACGGGAGAAAAGCTGGACAAGGACAGATTTCGCCGGGATTTGGGCCATGTTGAGGATGCTTACCAAGAGGTATTAAAGCGTTTGATGGGCGAATAACCCGGTTTCTATACAGAGCGAATGGACGAGGTGCTAATATGTGTATGAATGAAATTCATGAGGAATGTGGTGTATTTGGTGTTTTTGGCAAAGAAACCGCCACAGTTGCAGCAACAACCTATTATGGCCTGTTTGCGTTACAGCACAGAGGGCAGGAAAGCTGCGGCATTGTAGTAAACGATGATGGTATTTTTCGTTATCATAAGGATGCGGGCTTAGTAAACGATGTATTTACACCCCAAGTGATGGATTCTTTAGGGGAAGGGAATATGGCCATTGGCCATGTGCGTTACGGCACGACGGGTGCCAACGACCGCTCCAATGCCCAGCCGATTGTTGTAAACCACATTAAAGGAAAGCTTGCCTTGGCACATAACGGCAATTTGGTGAATTCTTTTGAACTAAGACAGGAATTGGAAATGCAAGGTTCTATTTTTCATACGACAAGCGATACGGAAGTGATTTCGTATATGATTACAAAGGAACGGTTGAAGGCACCCTCCATTGAGGAGGCGGTGAACCGCACCATGAACCGTATCAAGGGGGCATACTCTCTTGTGATTATGTCTGCTTCAAAAATGGTTGCGGTACGGGACGAGAACGGATTCAGACCCCTTTGCTATGGTGTTACCGCCGACGGCAGTTATATTGTGGCATCAGAAAGCTGTGCGCTGGATGTTGTCGGAGCAAAATTTATCAGAGACATTCAGCCCGGGGAAATTGTTATTTTTGACCAAGAGGGCATTCGTACCATTACAGACCATTGTAATAAGGTAAAACCTACCATCTGTATTTTTGAATACATCTATTTTTCAAGACCAGACTCCAGGGTAGAGGGAAAAAGCGTGCATGATGCCAGAGTAAAGGCTGGGGCTTGTCTTGCCATGGAGCACCCCGTGCAGGCGGATGTGGTAATCGGTGTTCCCGATTCCGGCTTGGATGCCGCCATCGGCTATGCAAGGCAGTCCGGCATTCCTTACGGCATTGGGTTTATAAAAAACAAATACATCGGGCGTACCTTTATTTCCCCCGGGCAGAAGGTACGTGAGGACAAGGTGAAAATCAAGCTGAATGTAATTGCGGATACGGTAAGGGGAAAAAGAGTTGTTTTGGTGGACGATTCTATTGTAAGAGGGACGACCTCTGCCCGTATTGTAAAGCTTTTGCGGGAGGCCGGCGCCACGGAGGTACATATGCGCTCCTCCGCACCGCCGTTTTTATATCCCTGCTACTACGGCACCGATGTGGATTCTCAGGAAAACTTGATTGCCTGCAATCATTCTATAGAGGAAATCAGAGATATTATTGGGGTTGACAGCTTGGGATATTTAAGCTTAGACCACTTGAGTATGCTCATTGGCACACCCAACGGAGAGGGCTACTGTGCTTCTTGCTTTGACGGGAAATATCCAACGGAGAAGCCTACGGAAACGGATAAAAACAGATTTGAATTCAAGCTCAGCGAGAGGAGAAAAAAACATGATGAAAAGTCACAGTGAGAGCTACAAGGCAGCCGGTGTGGACATTGAAGCCGGGTACCGGGCGGTGGAGCTGATGAAGCAGCATATTGCCAGAACCATGACAGCGGGCGTAATGTCTGATATTGGCGGGTTTGGCGGATTGTTTGAACTGGACATGACGGGCATCACAAAGCCGGTTTTGGTCAGCGGCACCGACGGTGTGGGTACAAAGCTGAAGCTTGCGTTTTTGATGGACAAGCACGACACTGTGGGCATTGATTGTGTTGCCATGTGTGTAAACGATATTATCTGTGTTGGGGCGAAGCCTTTGTTTTTCTTAGATTATATTGCCGTAGGCAAGAATTTTCCGAAAAAAATTGAGGCCATTGTTTCCGGTGTTGCCGAAGGCTGTGTACAATCGAGGGCGGCATTAATTGGCGGGGAGACTGCGGAAATGCCCGGTTTTTATCCCGAAGAGGAATATGATTTGGCAGGGTTCTCTGTGGGTGTTGTGGATAAAGCAAAAATTTTAGATAAGAAAACAATCGAAGGGGGAGATGTGCTTTTGGCACTTCCCTCCAGCGGTGTGCATTCAAACGGCTTCTCTTTAGTTCGCCGTGTTTTTGACGTGGAGCACACAGACATGAAGGCGCCCATTGCGGAATTAGGGGGCAAGTCTTTGGGAGAGACATTACTGACCCCAACGAAAATTTATGTAAAGCCGATGCTGGCATTATTTGAAGAGGTAAGGGTAAAGGCGGTTTCTCATATTACCGGCGGCGGATTTTACGAAAATATTCCCAGAAGTATTCCCAAGGGTTTTGGTGCAAAAATTGACCGAAATGCATTAAAGATTCTGCCGATTTTTGATTTGATTGCAAAAAAAGGCGGCATTCCCGAAAGAGATATGTTTAACACCTTTAATATGGGCGTTGGTATGAGCGTTGTTGTGGCGAAGGAGGATGCCCAGAAGGCATTGGAAATTCTGAAGGCAAACGGCGAGGACGCATATATCATGGGTAAAATTGTTGCTTCCGAGGAAGGTGTTGTCATATGCTGAGAACAAAAATTGCGGTTTTTGTTTCCGGCGGCGGCACCAATTTACAGGCATTGATTGATGCGGAAAAAAGAGGGGAAATTCCCAGCGGAAAGATTGCTTTGGTTTTGTCCAGTAATGACAAGGCCTATGCTTTGACCAGAGCGAAAAAAAACGATATTCCCAGTGTTGTTGTGAAAAGAAAGGAATTTCCTTCTCAAAAAGAATATGAACAGAGGATGAAGGCTATTTTGGAGGAAAACGGGATTGAAATGGTGGTTTTGGCAGGGTTTATGGCTTTGCTCAGTGAGGACTTTACCGGACTTTATCCCAAAAGAATTGTGAATATTCACCCCTCCTTGATACCCGCTTTCTGCGGCAAAGGGTTTTACGGCCTGTATGTACATGAGGCGGCATTGGAATACGGTGTGAAGGTTACCGGCGCCACGGTGCATTATGTGAATGAAATACCCGATGGCGGCGAAATTATTTTACAAAAGGCAGTAGCGGTTTTAGATGGGGACACCCCCGAGGTTTTGCAGAAAAGAGTGATGGAGGAAGCGGAGTGGGTGCTTTTACCCAAGGCTGTGGAAATGGTTGCCCGAAGATTGCAGAAAGGAAATTGATATGGATATTTATAGAATTGACGCCATGAAGGATTTGGTAAAAGAAAATCCTTATGTTGGCAGAGGGATTGTAATTGGAAAAACGGCGGACGGAAGCAAGGCGGCGGTTGCGTATTTTATTATGGGGCGCAGTGAAAACAGCCGAAACCGTGTTTTTTTGGAAAACGACGAAGAAGTGCTCATTCAGCCCTTTGATGCGTCAAAGGTTGAGGATCCGTCTTTGATTATTTATGCGCCCATCAGAAGGCTGGAAAACAAATTGATTGTGACCAACGGGGACCAGACAGATACCATTTATAGTGGGTTAAAGGATGGAAAAACCTTTGAGGCAGCCTTGGAAGCAAGAGAATTTGAGCCGGATGCCCCCAATTTCACACCCAGAATCAGCGGTATGCTTACCTTCGGCAAGGAGGACTTCTCTTATAAAATGAGCATTTTAAAAAGTGCCGATGCAAAGGGAAGCGCCTGCAACCGTTATACCTATGCGTTTTCTCCTATCCATGGCTTAGGGCATTTTCTCCACACCTATGCCTGTGACGGCAATCCTTTACCCACTTTCCAAGGGGAACCCGAGAGAGTGGCAATTCCCGACGGGATTGATGATTTTGTGCAGGAAATTTGGGGAAATTTGAACAAGGAAAATAAAATTTCCCTTTATGTGAGATATATCGATCTGAAAACAGGAACCATAGAAAATCGGATGATAAATAAGAACAAAGAAGGAGCTTGAGATATGGATACCACAAAGGAAATTTATATTTCCCCCTTTTCAACCAGATATGCAAGCAAGGAAATGCAGGCTGTTTTTTCTGAAAGCTTTAAGTTCCGCACATGGCGAAAGCTTTGGATTGCTTTGGCAAAGGCGGAAAAGGCTTTGGGCCTTGAAATTACGGATGAACAGATTGCAGAATTAGAGAAATTCAAAGATGACATTAACTTTCATGTGGCGGAAGCCAGAGAGAAGATTGTGCGCCACGATGTTATGAGCCATGTGTTTGCCTATGGACAGCAATGCCCCAAGGCAGAGCCGATTATCCATTTAGGGGCAACCTCCTGCTATGTGGGGGACAACACCGATGTGATTATACTAAAAGAGGCATCTCATATTATATTGAAAAAAGCGGCGCAGGTTGTGAAAAATTTATCTGCGTTTGCAGAGGAATATAAAAATCTTCCTTGCTTGGCCTACACCCATTTGCAGCCGGCACAGCTGACAACGGTAGGGAAAAGAGCCACCCTTTGGGTCTACGAATTATGCCAGGATATTCGTGAAATGGAGCATCGTTTGGAAGAACTGCTTTTGTTGGGTTCCAAGGGGACAACGGGTACCCAAGCGAGCTTTATGGAGCTATTTGAAGGGGACGAGGAAAAAATCAAAAAGATGGAGGAAATGATTGCCAAGGAGATGGGTTTCCAAGGATGCGTTCCTGTTTCCGGGCAGACCTATTCCCGCAAGGTGGATGCTTATTTCTTGGGAGTTCTTTCCGGCTTTGCCCAGAGTGCCTATAAATTTTCCAACGATATGCGTATTTTGCAGTCTTTTGAGGAAATGGAAGAGCCTTTTGAAAAAAATCAGATTGGTTCCTCTGCCATGCCCTACAAGAGAAATCCTATGAGAAGCGAAAGAATTTCCGCTTTGGCACGCTATGTGATTGTAGATTCCTTAAACCCCGCATTAACGGCGGGCACCCAATGGTTTGAAAGAACCTTGGATGATTCTGCAAATAAGCGTATTTCCATTGCGGAGGCATTTTTGGCGGTGGATTCTATTTTCAATATCTATATGAATGTAACGGCAGGCCTGGTGGTTTATGACAAGGTTGTGGGACGCCGGGTTATGGAGAAGCTGCCTTTTATGGCAACGGAAAACATTATGATGAAATCTGTAAAAAAAGGCGGCAACAGACAGGAATTGCATGAAAAGCTACGTACCCATTCCCATGCGGCGGCGGCAAAGGTGAAGCTTGAGGGCGGCAAGAATGATTTGATTGAACGCATTGCGGCGGATGACGCATTCCCATTGACACTGGAAGAAATTAATGCAGAGTTAAATCCTGCCCTTTATATTGGTAGAAGTGCGTCTCAAGTAGAGGAATTTATAAAAGAAATTGCCCAGCCTATCATTACAAAGTGGTATGCCGGTGAAATAGAAGCGGAGTTAAAGGTTTGATACGGAGGAGGCTTTTTAAATATGAAGGAATTTGAATTAAAGTACGGCTGTAATCCAAACCAAAAGCCGGCCAGAATTTATATGGCGGAGGGCAGTGAACTTCCCATTCGGATTTTAAACGGGAAACCGGGCTACATCAATTTTTTGGATGCATTTAACAGTTGGCAATTGGTGAAGGAGCTCAAGGAAGCCTTAGGGATGCCTGCGGCAACCTCCTTCAAGCACGTGAGCCCCACCTCTGCGGCAGTAGGCACACCCATGAGCGGGGCCTTGAAAAAAGCGTACTTTGTAGAGGATATTGAGGGGCTGGAGGAATCTCCTATTGCTTTGGCCTATGCAAGGGCGAGAGGGACAGACCGGGTATGCTCTTACGGCGACTGGATTGCTTTGAGCGATATTTGTGACGGGGTAACGGCAACTTTAATTAAAAAAGAGGTATCCGACGGCATTATTGCCCCGGGCTACACCGAAGAGGCCCTTGCAATTTTAAAAAGTAAGAGAAAGGGTACTTACAATATTGTTGAAATTGATGAAGATTTTGTTCCTGCGGAAAAAGAAATAAAGCAGGTGTTCGGTATTACCTTTGAACAAGGGCGAAACAATTTTAAGATTGACAAAGAGCTTTTAAACAATATTGTGACGGAAAATAAGAAATTGACAGAAGAGGCAAAGAGAGACTTAATTGTCGCTTTCATTACATTGAAATATACCCAATCCAACTCCGTATGCTTTGCCAAGGACGGACAGGCCATTGGGGTTGGCGCTGGACAGCAGTCTCGCATTCATTGCACCCGTCTGGCGGGCAGCAAAGCGGATCATTGGCATTTGCGCCAGTGTGAAAAGGTGTTAAATCTGCCCTTTTTGCCCTCGTTGGGTCGTCCGGCCAGAGATAATGCCATTGATATTTATATTTCGGAGGACTCTGAGGATGTATTGCGTGATTGGGAGTCAATTTTTACCGAGAAGCCGGAGCCTTTGACAGAAGAAGAGAAAAAGACTTATCTTGCAACCATCAAAGGGGTGGCATTGGGCAGTGATGCCTTCTTTCCCTTTGGTGACAATATTGAAAGAGCGGTAAAAAGTGGTGTTTCCTATATTGCAGAGCCCGGCGGCTCGATTCGTGACGACAATGTGATTGAAACCTGCAACAAATATAACATGGTGATGGCCTTTACGGGAATGCGTTTATTCCATCATTAAGAAAGGGGGGATACAGCAATGAAGGTTATGGTAATTGGCGGCGGCGGCAGAGAACATACCATAGTGAAGAAAATCAAAGAAAACACCAATGTAACGGAGCTTTATGCTTTGCCCGGCAATGGCGGGATTGCATTGGATGCAACCTGTGTTGAGATTGGTGCCAAGGACGTTGAAAAAATTGTGGCATTTGCAATGGAAAAAAAGATTGACTTTGCGGTGGTAGCTCCCGATGATCCCCTTGTTTTAGGCATGGTGGATGCATTGGAGGAAATTGGGGTGCCCTGCTTTGGCCCCAACAAAAAAGCGGCCATTTTAGAAGGCAGCAAGGTTTTCTCTAAAAATTTAATGAAAAAATACAATATTCCCACGGCGCAATATGAGGTTTTTGACGACATAGACAAGGCCTTGGAATACTTGGAAACAGCACCCATTCCTACGGTGGTGAAGGCGGATGGGCTGGCTCTGGGCAAAGGAGTCGTGATTGCCGAGACAAGAGATGCGGCCAAGGCGGCGGTTCGTTCCATGATGGAGGACAAAATTTTCGGCGCCAGCGGCGACCATATTGTGATTGAGGAATTTCTGACAGGGCCTGAGGTTTCTGTACTCACCTTTACCGACGGCAAAACCATGATTCCCATGGTCTCTTCCATGGATCACAAACGGGCTTTGGATGGGGACAAAGGGTTAAATACAGGGGGCATGGGCACCATTGCACCAAACCCCTATTATACGGAGGAAATTGCCGCCGAATGTATGAAAACCATTTTCCTGCCTACCATGGAGGCAATGAATCAAGAGGGCAGAACCTTTAAAGGATGCTTATATTTTGGGTTGATGCTGACACCCCAGGGGCCGAAGACCATTGAATACAACTGCCGATTCGGTGATCCCGAAACACAGGTTGTATTACCTCTATTGGAGAGCGATCTTTTGACCATTATGCAGCTTATTGCAAAGGGCACCTTGGCAGAGGCGGAAGTGAAATTTGCTGACAAGGCCGCTTGCTGTGTGGTTATGGCCTCTCGAGGCTATCCGAAGGCCTATGAAACGGGATTCCCCATTTCGTTGCCTGAAGGAAGAAATCAGATTTATGTTGCCGGGGCAAAAATGAAGGACGGCACTTTAGTAACAGGCGGCGGCCGGGTTTTAGGTGTTACGGAGATTGCGGACACCTTGGAAGAAGCCATTGCAAAGGCTTATGAAACAGTAAAAAACGTAAAATTTGAAAATGCGTATTATCGCAGTGACATTGGCAAAAAGGCCTTAGCGGCGGAGGGATAAGCATGGTTTACAGAGTTTATGCAGAGAAGAAACAAGGGCTTACGGCGGAAGCGGATGCATTAAAGCATGATGTTGTAAATTTATTAGGCATTGAAAATTTGACTGATTTACGCCTTCTCAACAGATATGATGTGGAAAATATAGAAAAGGAGTTATTTGAATACTGCAAGACCACGGTTTTTTCTGAACCGCAGCTGGATCATGTATATGGAGAGCTGCCCAAAGAGGAGGCCGTTGTATTTGCGGTGGAATATCTGCCCGGGCAGTTTGACCAGAGAGCAAATTCGGCGGCAGAGTGTATTCAGATTATTTCAAAGAAGGAGAGACCTTTGGTGCGTACGGCAAAGGTTTATTTTCTTTATGGAAAGCTGACGAAAGAAGAGATTTCCGCAATCAAAAAATATGTGATCAACCCTGTGGAAGCCAGAGAGGCAACGCTGAATGACTTTGAAACCTTGGAGATGCAGTATGAAATTCCCACAGAGGTGGCAGTCCTTGACGGTTTTTTAGAAATGAATGAGGCGAGACTGGATGCTTTTATCAGACAGATGGGCTTAGCCATGGATTTGGACGATATTAAGGTTTGTCAGGCTTATTTTAAGGAAGAGGACAGAAATCCTACCATCACAGAAATTAAGATGATAGACACTTATTGGTCTGACCATTGCAGACACACTACCTTTTTGACAACCATTGACAGCATTCAGTTTGAGGACAGCTTATTACAGTCTGCTTATGAGGAATATATTAAAACAAGAGAAGAAATCGGGCGCACAAAGCCCATCAATTTAATGGACATGGGAACCATTGCGGCGAAGCTTCTGAAAAAGCAGGGCAAGCTGGATAAGCTGGATGAATCTGAGGAAATCAATGCCTGTACGGTGAAAATTGATGTGAATGTTGAGGGGAAAAAAGAGAAATGGCTGTTGCTATTCAAAAATGAAACCCACAACCATCCCACGGAAATTGAGCCCTTTGGCGGTGCGGCTACCTGTGTGGGCGGTGCCATTCGTGATCCATTATCCGGGCGGTCTTATGTTTATGCTGCAATGCGTGTGACGGGTGCAGGGGACCCTTTGGTACCTGTTTCCGAAACCATTCCGGGGAAATTGCCCCAGCGTAAAATTGTGACAACGGCGGCGGCAGGCTACAGCTCTTACGGCAACCAGATTGGGCTGGCTACGGGGCAGGTGGATGAAATTTATCATCCCGGATATGTGGCGAAGCGCATGGAAATCGGCGCAGTCATCGGTGCGGCTCCGGCGGAAAATGTACGCAGAGAACAACCTGTTGGCGGAGATACGATTCTTCTTTTGGGCGGACGTACCGGACGTGACGGTTGCGGCGGCGCAACGGGCTCTTCCAAATCTCACACCATTGAATCCTTAGAGAGCTGCGGTGCCGAGGTACAAAAGGGAAATGCACCCGAAGAGAGAAAGCTACAGCGGTTATTCCGCAATGCCGAAGCGGCGCAGTTAATTAAGCGGTGTAACGACTTTGGTGCAGGGGGTGTATCCGTTGCCATTGGCGAATTGGCGCCGGGGTTGGTAATCAACTTAAACGCAGTGCCGAAAAAATACGAAGGACTGGACGGAACGGAATTGGCAATCAGCGAATCTCAGGAGAGAATGGCGGTTGTGGTTGCGGCAGAGGATGTGAAGCGCTTTCAAGAGCTGGCCTACAGCGAAAATCTGGAGGCAAGTGTTGTTGCCGAGGTAAAGGCGGAGCCACGCTTAATTATGTACTGGAACGGAAAAGCAATTGTGAATATTTCCCGGGAATTTTTGGATTCCAATGGTGCGGAAAAGCACATTTCTATTGCGCCGGCACAGCCGAAAGCCTTTGCAAAAGAGATTCCTGCGGAATTTAAAAAAGGCTTCCTGGACTTGGCGGGGGACTTGAATATATGCTCAAAGCGCGGGCTTTCTGAGCGTTTTGATTCGACCATTGGCGCAGGTACGGTTTTGATGCCCTTTGGCGGAAAAACACAAAGGACACCTATTCAAGCTATGGTAAACAAAATTTCTGTGGAGAAAAAGGATACAACCACTTGCTCCTTGATGTCTTGGGGATACAACCCATTTATTGCGGAAGCAAGCCCTTATCACAGCGCATATTTGGCCGTGGTGGAATCGGTGGCAAAGCTTGTGGCAACAGGTGCAAGGTTTGAGGAGGTATATTTATCCTTCCAAGAATATTTTGAAAAGCCTATGAAGGATGCAAGGCGCTGGGGGAAACCTTTGGCAGCCTTATTGGGGGCATTTATGGCGCAAAAAGGATTGGAAATTGCGGCCATTGGCGGAAAGGACTCCATGAGCGGCACTTTTGAGCATATTGATGTGCCTCCCACCTTGGTATCTTTTGCGGTAACAACAGAGGAGATTGGCAATATTGTTTCTCCTGAATTGAAAGGTGCCGGGCACAAGGTTGCATTATTATTGCCGAAATATGATGAAAGCGGACTGCCCACTGCAGCCAGCTTAAAAGAAAATTTTGATATTGTTCATAAGTTAATGAAGAATGGAAAGGTGCTCAGTGCATACACATCCACTTATGGCGGTGTGGCTGAGGCTGTATTTAAAATGGGCCTAGGCAATGAGCTAGGATTTGCCTTTGACGGGGGTATTTCTTTGGAAAGCATATTTAGGTATCAATATGGCGGGTTTATTTTAGAAATGTCCGAAGAGGTGGAGGCAGGTATTCTTTTAGGAGAGACAACAAAGAAGCAGGTCATTGCCTTTGGCAATGAGGAAATTGCTATGAAGGATTTGACGGATGCCTATGAAGGAAAGCTGGAAAGGGTTTATCCTTGCAATATCCCGGTAAAGGCAGAAGTCATTCCTACCTTTACCTATGTTACAGAGAAGAAATTTAAGGCAAGCACAGCGTTTGCCAAGCCGAAGGTGATCATACCTGTATTCCCGGGCACAAATTGTGAATATGATTCTGCAAAGGCAGTGGAACGAGCAGGGGCAAAGGCTGAAATTTTTGTAGTGAATAATTTATCGGCATCGGGTATTACAGAGTCTGTGGAACGATTTGCAAGTAAGGTGCGCACTTCCCAGATGCTCTTTATTCCTGGGGGATTTTCCGGTGGGGACGAGCCTGATGGTTCCGGCAAATTCATTACGGCTTTTTTCCGAAATCCGGAAATTAAAGAGGCTGTAACAGAATTTTTGGAAGACAAAGATGGGCTGATGTGCGGAATTTGCAATGGATTTCAGGCGTTGATTAAACTAGGACTTGTTCCTTTTGGTAAAATTATGGATACCGATGAAACATTCCCTACCCTTTCTTATAATACAATTGGCCGGCATCAATCCAAGCTTGTTCGCACAAGAATTGCCTCCAATCACTCTCCCTGGCTCAGCAAGGTGAAGCCCGGTGAGATTTTTACCGTACCTATTTCTCATGGAGAAGGGCGGCTATTGGCAGAGGAAGGATTGGTGAAAGAATTGGCAAAGAAGGGTCAAATCCTTACCCAGTATGTGGATGAAAAGGGAGATTCAACCAACGAGATTCAGTTTAATCCCAACGGCTCTGTATATGCAATTGAAGGATTGATTTCTCCTGACGGCCGAATTATAGGGAAAATGGGGCATTCGGAGCGTATTGGTGACAACTTGTATCAGAACGTACAAGGAAACTATAATATGCAATTGCTTGAATCTGCAGTAGAATATTATAAATAATTTATTGACAATCTAAAAAAATATCCCGATAATATATGAATCGGGATATTTTTTTATGATAAAATTAGAAAAAAAGGAGGAGAGGAGGATAAGAATTGAATGGCAACGGCGTTTCTTAACGAAATGTTTATTTGTGTGAATTTTTATGAAATATAGTGGAATACTTACAATTATAATCAAATTTAAATGCGAATCATGCCCTTTTTTAATACAATTGTACAAGTTTTTTTGTGTCTAAGGATATATTTACAAATTTTTGTTTAAATATTTGTACAAAACGGAAATTGCATTTTGGAGAGTTGTATGATAACTTATAGTACAAGTAATACATGGTGTACGATAAGTATTATGACTCAGGAATAAAACAGGAATGACAAATTTCTACCGAGAGAATTTGAAATTTTTTTTGCTGTTTTTTTAGAAGAAAAGGGGTCATGTAACAGCGGATTAGGGGAGAGAATCATGGATTACTATAAAGGCAGATTATCATTGAGTGACGAGGTGTATAACCAGATTTTAAATCAAATTACCAGTGAAGAATGGAAGGTTGGAGATAAGCTTCCTTCTGAGAGCAAGCTATGCAGTATGTTCGGTGTAAGCAGAACCAGCGTAAGGGCGGCGCTGCAAAATTTACAAGGAAGCGGAATTGTAGTTACAATGCAAGGCGTAGGGTCCTTTGTACATAAAAACCCGGAACAGAATACAATCATAGAAGAACCCATTGAAACTTTAAAAAGCTCTGATATTACCAGCGAAGAATTCAAAGAATTTTTTGAGTTTAGACAGGCCATAGAGTTTAAAGCAATTGAGTTTTTCGTGAGAAGAGCAACAAAAGAAGACGAGGATGCTTTAAAAGACTTGGTTGAGAAAATGCAGGAGGCAGCAAAGATTGATGATAGAGCTGCATTTACAAAATATGATTTGGATTTTCATATGGAAATTATTCGGGCTGCAAAAAATCTTTTTCTCTATAATGCCATGTTAGCTTACCAAGATATATTTTTTCACTATATGGAAGAAATTACCCGATTAACAGATAAACCTTTGTCTGTGCTTGCAGAGGAGCACGTGGAATTATACACATATTTGGTTGAAAAGAAACCAAAATGGGCGAAGGATTATTTATTCTGTGATAACACATACTATCATGTGGCATACTTTAATGGACGTTAAAATTCTTAAAGATATTTTATTCAGAATTGCTTTTTGATAAAAAGGGAACTTAAGAGGCTTTTGGCCGAAATAGGGGACTTTTTATAAATCAGTGTATGTGCTTTAGCGTATACGCGAAAGATTGCGCTGCTGCGCAAAAAAAATACGAAAGAGAAGGGCTGTGCGGGCTGCTTTGGAAGGGGTAGTGAGCTGGCAGCAAAAAAGACAAGTTAGAAAACAGTCTAAAATTACGAGGAGGGTAAAAAATGAAAAAGAAATTATTAGCTGGCATTATGTGTGCTGTTATGGCTTTGGGCGTTGCAGGTTGCGGCGGCAGTGACAGCGGCAGTGATGAGGGCGGCTCCACAAAGGCAGTAAATCTGAAGATGGCTGTAACACCTTCAGAAACCAGTGTATGGATGGTAGCGGCAACGGAATTTAAGAAATTAATTGAGGAACGCACCGAAGGCAGATACACAGTAACGATTTATGGCAACGAGCAGCTTGCGGCCGGCGATCAGACAAAGGGTGTTGAAATGCTATTCAACGGCACGACAGACGTTGATCTTCACTCTTCAATGATTATCTCCAATGTAGTGCCTGAATTGTCCGTAATCAGTATGCCTTGGATTTTCCCCAATGGCTATGACAGCGTTGATGAATATATATTCAACGAAGGCTCCACAGGCTCTGATTTTATCAAAAAAGCAATGGAAGCAAAGGGTGCTCATGTAGTAGGTATCGGTGAAAACGGTTTCCGCCAGATTACAAACAACAAGCGTCCTATTACATCAGCAGCAGATATGTCTATGCTGAAGGTTAGAGTGCCCGCAATTTCTTTGCTGGTAGATGTTTACAAGACTTTGGGTGCTGACCCTACGCAGATGCCTTTCGGTGAAGTATTTACGGCTTTGCAGCAGGGCGCAATTGATGGTCAGGAAAATCCTTATGACACGATCAGATCTGCAAAAATTCAGGAAGTTCAGAAATACATGACCATTTGGAATTACTGCTATGATCCAATCATTTTAAGCGTTAGCGGTAACATCTGGAACAAGCTGAGCGATGAAGACAAGGCAATTTTTGATCAGGCAGGGAAGGAAGCCTGCGCAACACAGGTTGCTGCTTCCAGAGATTTGGATGCTAGCATTATTGAAGAATTCAAAAGTGTTGGTGTAGAAGTGAACGAATTGTCTCCCGAAGCAATTGAAGAAATGAAGGGCGTTGTTGCTCCTATTTACGAAGATTACAGAACAGACTTTGGTGATGAAGCATTTGCAGCGTTCGGCTACACCTTTGAGTAAAACGAATCTCTAAATTGAAAAGAACTGAGCGGTTTTATGAAGCAGGCAGCGGCACACTGTCACTGCCTGCCCACTTATAAAAAAAGCAATAATATATTTTAATTTTTTGAATACTTTAATGAGAAAAAGATGCGTTGGAATATGGAGATGGTTTTTATGTTTTTATGAAATCCCATATGGGCAACAGTGCGTCATGAAAAGAACGAAAGAAAGGTGGAGAAAGATGAAATTGCTAGGCAAAATACTTGATTATTTTGAAGAGTCGGTTATCATCCTTATGATGACCTATATGGCAGTTATGAACTTCCTCAACGTTGTATTTAGATATTGTTTTGCGAACTCCTTTTCTTTTACGGAAGAACTGACAGTTACAGTATTTGTTTGGGTTACAATGTTAGGTGTCGCAGCTGGGTTTAAAAGATATGCGCATTTGGGTATGAGCTTTGTGGTTGATTTATTTCACGGTAAAACAAAAGCAATGTTTGCATTGCTTGGCGTGATTTGCGGTTTGATTTTTATGGTACTGGTTTTGATTTATGGCATTGAAATGGTACAAGGTCAGATTGGTATGGGTGCCACTACCCCCGTATTAAGAATGCCCCAGGCGGTGCAGGGACTCTCTATGCCCGTGGGTGCAGTATTTGTTATCATTCGCATTTTGCAGGCAGGCTATCTGCAGGTGAAAGGCTTATGGAATGAAGGGGAAGGAGGTACACAGGCATGATGATTTTAATTCTTTTCGGGCTGTTTTTCCTGCTGGTATTTTTGAATGTGCCCATCGCAGTTTCCCTTGGTTTGGCAGCGGCAGCCGGCTTAATGTATGGAGAGTTTCCTCTTTCCGTTATCCCCGGTATTTTATATTCAGGTACGGCGAAATTTACGTTACTTGCAATTCCATTCTTTATTTTAGCAGGTAGTATTATGGAATATGCTGGTATTTCTAAAAGATTGATTAGTTTTGCAAATGCTTGCGTAGGCCACAGAAAAGGCGGCTTAATGGCGGTAGTAGTTATTGTTGCCTGCTTTTTTGCAGCAATTTCCGGTTCCGGCCCTGCAACTGTAGCAGCAATTGGCCCTGTACTGATTCCTGCAATGGTAAAAGCTGGTTATGGTAAAAATTTGCCTGCTGCATTGGTTAGTGCTTCCGGTGCAATCGGTATTATTATTCCTCCAAGTATTGCATATGTAGTATATGCTTCTTGTACAGACGTTTCTGTGGGTGCATTATTTACAGCGGGTATTATCCCTGGTATTGTGGTAGGCTTTGCATATTATTTTGCAGCTGCTTGGGATTCCAGAAATAATAAAGAAATTATTGCCCAGCCTAAAATGAGCGGCAAAGACAGATTGTTTGCTTTTAAAGATGCGTTCTGGGGCTTGATGACACCTGTTATTATCTTAGGCGGTATTTACGCAGGTATTTTTACACCGACGGAAGCTGCAGGTATTGCAGTTATCTACGGCTTGATTGTAGGTGTATTTATATACAGAGAGATTAAATGGAAAGACCTATATAGTATTTTTATTGAATCCGCAGTTTCTTCTGCAACGGTAATGTTTATCATTGCAGCAGCAGCGGTATTTGCATGGATTTTGACAACAAGCCAGATCGCAACCCAGCTGTCTCAGATAGTACTGGGTGTAAGCGAAAATCGGTATGCAATCTTACTGATTATCAACGTTATTTTCTTGATTGCAGGCTGCTTCCTAGATGCAAACTCTGCTTTCTATATTTTGTTACCAATTATTGTTCCTGTTTTAAATGCCATTGGTGTAGATTTGCTGCACGCAGGTGTTTTCTTAACAATCAATATGGCTATTGGTATGATTACGCCTCCTGTTGGTATTAACCTTTATGTAGGTTGTAATGTGGCGGAAATTCCTGTATCGGATATTATCAGGAAGATTATACCTTTCCTCATTGCAGGTTTGATTGCATTGTTCTTAATAACATATATTCCTCAAATTTCCTTGTTCTTACCCAAATTGATTGGGCAAATTTAAGATCGGTTAGAATTGCGGGTGCTGCGAAAACAGCAGCACCCAATAAAATAACATACTAAAGATAAAGTTTTCAATTACAACGGATAAACAGCAACTAGGGAACGAAAGAAAACATTTTGATTGGCCGTAAACAACAACTTTTTATTTTCCACCAACTTGTATTACAGGTGATAGGGGTACAAGGTGAAGTTAGATGATAAGTTATAAGTGCCAATTCCAGAATTGAAAGCAGTGTAAAACAACATACTATAACGAACTACTAAACTTAAGAAAAGGGTGATTTCATTGGCTAAAAAGAAATATTCAAAAGAAATGCTCATTGATCTGTATCGTATGATGCTTCGGATCAGAATGTTTGAGACAAGAGCAGCTGAATGCTTCATGAAGGGTATGCTTGCGGGTAATATTCACTTGTGCATCGGGCAAGAGGCAGTTGCTGCAGGTGCTTGCTATGCTCTGGACAAAGAAGATTACATGGCAACAACACATAGGGGTCATGGACACACAATTGCAAAGGGCGGCCAATTAGACAAAATGCTTGCAGAACTGTTTGGTAAAAAGACAGGGTACTGCAAAGGCAAAGGCGGTTCCATGCATATTGCCGATGTGGAAGGTTTGCATCATTTGGGTGCAAATGGTATTGTTGGTGCCGGCATTCCTATCTGTGCAGGCTCTGCATTGGCTTCTAAGGTTTGGGGCGACAATCATGTAACACTCTGCTTCTTTGGTGATAGTGCTTCCAACCAGGGTACTTTCCACGAAGCCATCAATATGGCGGCGGCTTGGAAGCTCCCCGTTGTATTCCTCTGCGAAAATAACAGATACGGCGTATCTACAAATATCCACTCTGTAACAAACACAGACACCATTGCAGTGCGTGCAAAGGCATATGATATCCCCGGAACAACAGTTGATGGCAACGACCCTACCATTGTTTATGAAGCTGTGAAAGAAGCGGTTGACTTTGCAAGAGCAGGAAACGGTCCTTCCATTGTTGAGTGCGTGACATATCGTCATCAGGGACATTACTGCGGTGACCCCGCAAACTATCGTCCTGCAGAATATATGGAAAATGCACATAAGGACGATGCAGTTCCTAACATGAGAGCTAGATTATTAAACGAGAATGTGGCAACGGAAGAAGAATTGGTTGCTCTCGAAGAAGAAGTAAATGCAGAATTAGAAGCAGCTTATGAATTTGCTGATAAATCCGAATATCCTGATCCTTCCGAAGCTACAACAGAAGTTTATAGCTCTGATAATGAAAGGAGTGTTGTAAGATGAGCAAGAAATTAAGCATCAGCAAGGCAATTGGTGAAGCTTTGCACGAAGAAATGGCCAGAGATGAAAATGTAATTATTCTTGGCGAAGATATGGGGAAGATGGGTAACGTTTTTGGCATCACCGTAGGCTTCCAGGAAGAATTCGGCGCACACAGAGTATACGACACACCTATTTCTGAATCCGGTTTTTGCGGTATGGCTGTAGGTGCAGCGTTAAGAGGCATCCGCCCTGTTGTTGAATTAATGTATAACGACTTTATTACCGTTGCTGCTGACCCAATCATTAACCAAGCGGCAAAAATGAGATATATGACCGGCGGACAGGCAACAGTACCTATGGTATTGAGACTGCCTATGGGTGCCGGCAGAAGAAATGCAGGACAGCATTCCCAGTGCTTGGAAAATGTATTCTGCCATACACCTGGTTTGAAGGTTGTTGCACCTTCCACAGCTGCTGATGCAAAAGGTCTTTTGAAATCAGCAATTCGTGATGACGACCCTGTTATGTTTATGGAACACAAGCTGTTATACGCAAAAAAGGAAGAATTGCCTGAAGGCGAATACACCATTCCTTTGGGTGTGGCAGATGTGAAAAGAGAAGGCACTGACTTAACAATTATCACATGGAGCCGTGAAGTATATTTTGCATTGGAAGCAGCTGAGGAATTGGCTAAGGAAGGCATCAATGTAGAAGTGCTTGACCTTCGTACTTTAGTTCCCCTGGATTGGGAAGCAATTGTGAAGTCCGTATCAAAGACACACAATGTTATTGTTGTTTCTGAGGAAGTAAAAAGAGGCAGCTATGCAGGTGAACTTTCTGCGCAGATTGCAGAAGAATTGTTCGACGAATTGGATGCACCGGTTGAACGTGTTTGCGGACTGAATATTGTTTCACCTTTCAGCCCCACACTGGAGGATGAAAACTTCCCTCACCCTGCAGATATTGTTAAAGCAGTGAAAAAAGTTCTGAATAAGTAATCAAAGGAGGGAAAGTCATGGCTTTTGAAGTAAAGATGCCTCAGCTGGGCCTTACAATGGAAGAAGGTACCGTAACCAGATGGGTAAAAAAAGAAGGCGAAGCGGTGAAGGCCGGCGACGTTATTTTAGAAATTACGACAGATAAATTGACAAGTGAAGTGGAAAGTGAGCATGACGGCACAATGTTGAAAATCATTGCGCAGGAAGGCGAAGATATTCCCGTAAAGGGCTTGTTGGCATATATTGGGGAGCCCGGTGAAGAGGTTGGCGGTGCAGCAGTACCTGCAGCGGCTACTGAAGCCCCTGCAGCACCTGTGGCGGCAGCACCTGCGGTATCCGCAGCACCTGCGCCTGTTGCAACAGCAAACGGCAGAATTCGTATTTCTCCTTTGGCTAGAAAGACCGCAGCCAAAATGGGAGTTGACTATACAAATGTAAAGGGTTCCGGCCCCGCAGGACGTATTGTTCAGAAGGATATTTTAGCGGCAGCACAAAATGCACCTGCAGCGGCAGCACCCGTAGCTACAGCAGCTCCTGCACCTGTTGCAGCTTCCGGTAACATTGAATTGATGGAAGGCGACGAGGTTGTAAAACTCTCGGGAATGAGAAAAGTTGTAGCAGAACGTATGGCCCAGTCTCGCAGAGAGATCCCTAGTGTAACACAGAATGTGAAGATTGATGTTACAAACTTGATGAAATTCCGCAAGCAGATCAATGGAGAGCTTGGTGTGAAATATTCCGTAAATGACTTCATTTTGAAGGCAGTTGCCAAGGCATTGAAAAACAACAGACACATCCTTGTTTCCTTGGACGGCGACAAAATTATTCAGCGTGCACACGTGAATGTGGGTATGGCCGTTGCTTTGGATGAAGGCTTGATCGTTCCTGTTTTGAAGGATATTGACAAAATGAGCCTTGAAGAAATTTCTGCAACTGCAAAGGATTTGGCAGAAAGAGCAAGAACAAACAAGCTTGGTATGGACGAGTACAAGGGTTCCACATTCTCCATTTCCAACTTGGGTATGTTTGGCGTAGAAACCTTCGACCCCATTGTGAATCAGCCGGATTCCGGCATCTTGGGCGTATGTGCCGCACAGGATGAATTGGTTATGGATGACGAAGGCAATATTTCCAAGAGACAGTTTATGCGTATTTCCTTTACCTTTGACCATAGATTAATTGATGGTGCAACAGCAGCGAAGTTTGAATTGGTCATCAAAGAGCTGCTGGAAAATCCTATGAAAATTTTACTTTAATTTGGATATAGTCTGTTTTATCGTTCTACAAAGGATAAAATGCTTGAAGCATGAAATTACAAAAGAGAAATGGAACGGGCTGCGGCTTATTTCATAAAACACAACAGAAGGACGGCTTTATAGTCTATCAACCTAAAATGCTGATATATAGTGTTTTTATTATCCCAAACCTCTATAAAGTAAACGTCTGTTGGGAGGTCCTCCTTATCGCAGGTTCTGCCTAAGGAGGACTTTTTCAAAATTTTCGGGGAAATCCCCATAAATCATGATAAAAAAAGCTAATTTGGCTTAGTACGAAAAGATTAGGAGGAATTCAAATGGCAGTAGAGGTAAAAATGCCGCAGCTTGGCTTGACCATGGAAGAGGGTACTGTTTCTAAGTGGGTCAAGAAAGAGGGCGATTCCGTTAAGGTGGGCGACATCCTTTTGGAAATCACTACAGACAAGCTGACCAGCGAAGTTGTGAGTGAAGAAGAAGGCACACTGATCAAAGTAGTTGCACAAGAAGGCGAAGATGTTCCTGTAAAAGGTGTTCTGGCATATATTGGACAGGCAGGAGAGACAGTTGGTGCGGCAGCACCTGCAGCAGCACCTGCGCCCGCAGCGGCACCTGCACCGAAAAAAGAAGGCAAAACCACAGTTGCTGTTATCGGCGGCGGCCCCGGCGGATATGTTGCGGCAATTCGTGCTGCACAGCTGGGCGGCGAAGTAACATTAATTGAGAAAAACAAAATGGGCGGTACTTGCTTGAATGTGGGCTGTATCCCCACCAAGGTTCTTCTTCATTCCGCAGAGGCACTGGCTGAAGCAAGCCACATGGCTGATTTGGGCATCAATGTTGAAGTGAAGGGCATTGACTGGAACAAGGTACAGGCGAAGAAAAACGCAGTAACCAATCAGCTGGTAAGCGGCGTAACAGGACTGATGAAAGCAAACAAAATCAAGGTAATTGAAGGTGTTGCTTCTTTTGCATCCAAAGACACTTTGACAGTAGCAAAGAAAGACGGTTCCAAAGAGAACCTGACTTTTGACAAGATTATTATTGCGGCCGGTTCTGTTCCCGCAGTTCCTCCCATTCCCGGTGTAAAGGAAAACGCAAGCTGTGTGGATTCCACAGGAGCACTTTCCTTTGAAACAGTACCAAAGAGCCTTTTGGTAATCGGCGGCGGCGTAATTGGTATTGAATTGGCAACAGCATATTCCCGTTTTGGTACAGAAGTAACCGTTGTGGAAGCAATGAGCAAGCTTCTGCCTATGATGGACGGAGAATTGACAGCACAACTGCGCAAGATGATGGAAGCCCGTGGCATCAAGATTATGACGGATGCAAAGGTACAGTCTGTAGAAGGCGGCGCTTTGACAAAGGTAAATGTTGAGGTTGGCGGCAAGGTGGAAGCTTTCACAGCAGAAAAGGTATTGGTTGCTGTTGGCAGAAGAACAGACACAGAGGCCTTAAACTTG
>DCDZ01000060.1:15276-15911 GCA_002316675.1 Tyzzerella sp. UBA1042 | reverse complement strand
GAGGCCTTAAACTTGGATGCAGTTGGTATTGCCAACGACAGAGGCCGTATTTCTGTAAATGATAAAATGGAAACAAGCGTTGCAAATGTATATGCCATTGGCGACTGCTTAGGCAAGGTTATGCTTGCCCACGTTGCATCCGCACAGGGCGAAATTGCCGCAGAGAATGCACTGGGTGAAGAGGCCCTTTATGATGGTGCAACAAATCCTTCTTGTGTTTACACGGACCCCGAATTTGCAGGCGTTGGCTTAACAGAAGAAAAGGCAAAGGAATTGGGCATCGACTTCCAGGTTGGTAAATTCCCTCTGATGGCAAACGGCAAGTCCTTAATTATGAACGGCGGCGTTGGCATGATTAAGTTTATTATCGGAAAAGAATACAAAGAGGTATTGGGTGTTCATATTCTTGGCCCCCGCGCAACAGACCTGATTGGCGAGTGCGCTCTGGCAATTGGAATGGAAGCTACAGTGGAAGATATTTTTGCAACAATCCATGCACATCCTACTGTAACGGAGGCAGTAAGAGAAGCGGCACTGGCGGCTGAAAAGAGAGCAATTCATATTCCCAATAAATAATTAGGAGGAAGCCCAATGAAAAAGCTTGGTTTTATTGGAATGGGCATTATGGGCCTTCC
>DCDZ01000060.1:0-15101 GCA_002316675.1 Tyzzerella sp. UBA1042 | reverse complement strand
GCAATCAACGTTTTGAAAAAAAGCGGCTGCCCTGTGATTGGTTTTGACGTTGCCGAGGCATCCAGAGCAAAGTTTGCTGCGGCCGGTGGTGTTGCTACGGCAGAGGCAAAGGAAGTTTATGAAAACAGCGAAGTTATTTTTCTATGCCTTCCCAAAAATGAACTGGTGGAAAGCATTGTAACTGACATTATTGATAACGGGAAAAAGGGCACAGTTATTGTTGATTTTAGCTCTACCTTCCCCGGCGTAGTTCGCAAACTTTATCCTAAGGTGAAGGCTGCAGGGATGTCTTTGATTGACTCCCCTGTGAGCGGCGGAGAAACCGGCGCCGTAGCAGGCACCTTAGTGGTAATGTGCGGCGGCGACAAGGAAATTTTTGAGGAAGTGAAAGACCTGATTGCTTGTGTGGGCAGCCGGGTGACGTATATGGGTACAACAGGGTGCGGTGATGTTGCAAAGCTTGCAAACAATATGATTGTTGGCTGCAACTTGATTGCAGTTTCCGAAGCGTATGCTTTCGCAGTAAAAGCAGGGTTGGACCCGGATGTATTATTCCATGCGATTAAGGACGGATTTGCCCAGAATGCAGTTATGGACTTGAAGGTGCCCAAAATTATCAGCAGGGATTTTACTGCAAGTGCAAGAATTGCAGTGCATCAGAAAGATATGAAAAACGCAACGAAGCTTGCGGAAGATATGGGCGTGGAAATCCCTATGTCTGCTCTTGTTTTGGGGTACATGAACAGGATGGAAGAAGCCGGTTTAATCAATGAGGATCAATGTGCCCTTGTAAAAATGTTTGAACAGGATATGGGCATTGAAATAAAATAAATATTTGAGATGCGTTTATGATATTTTGCAGAAGATGAGCTTTGAAAGGAGCAAAACTATGATTTCAACAGCACAGGGTAATATCAAAAGAATCGTTGCTGCAAGAATGAGCCCCGGCGAAGACGTACTTTTAGGACTTGAGAAAATCTGCAAGGATTACGATATCAAGGACGGTATTATTTTAAGCGGTATCGGTAGCTTAAACGGTGCGCAGTTCTTTAATCCTGTACCATTGAAGGATAAAAAAGCAGGTTACGGATACAGCGAACCCATTGTTTTGCGGGGTGCCATTGAATTGGTTGGATTATCAGGTATGATTTGTCATGACGACAAGGGGGAAACCTTGCTGCATATACACTACAGCCTTTCTGACCAATACGGCACAGGCCATGGCGGCCATCTGATTGAAGGCAACAAAGTGCTTATGACCGTGGATGTTGTTATTGCTGAGGTTGACGGCATTGAAATGGGTAGAGGCTATGACGAAGATTTGGAAGTGTTTATTTTTGCTCCAAAGCAGAAATAATCCGGGTGGAATGTAAACAATTTCAACAAGAGATTCAATTTGTAACAATATGAAAATTTGGAGGCGGCTTTTGGCCGCCTCTATTTTAAAAGGCTTGGGGGTATTTATGGACCAAAAAAGCTATGCGGTTCTGGTGGCCAACGCCGCTGTGATTGTGTTTCACAAGGGTGTTAGGATATTACTGGACGGACTATATAAAGATTTGGGGGAAAACTTTACGGATTTACCCCAGTGGGCATGGGATATGATGAAAAAAGGAAAGGGTGAGTTAGCAAATGTTGATTATCTGCTATTTTCTCATTCTCACTACGATCATTATTACTCCCCTTATTTTATGGAATATATGGCTGCAAACAATGTAAAAGGCATCTGCTTTCCGCCCATTGACCATACCATGGGGCTGGCGGCGGCAGAGGCAGAGTTCGCGGATAAGACAATTCTCTTGGATGAAAATAACGAAGCGGTATTAGAGCAGGGAATTGGACTCAAGGTTTTTACCACCCGGCATGTGGATAAAAAGTTTTATGATATTCCGAACCAGTGCTTTCGCCTTGATTTGGATGGGGTAAAGCTTGCTTTTTTAGCTGACGTGGATTATTATGAAGAAGCCTTTGACAAGGAACAGGATTTTGCAGCAGATATTGTATTTGTGACGCCTATTTTTTATAATCATCCAAAGGGCAGAAAAATTCTGCAGGAAAATTTAAAGGCGAAAAAAATAATTATTTATCACTTGCCTTCGCCGGAGGATGACCGGTTTATGTATTTCAAAATGGCGCAGAGAGATGCTGAAAAGTATGCGCAAGAAGGAGAAACGGTTATCATTTGGAATGAAAGCGGCCAAAACATCTCCTTTTAATGAAGAAAGAGGGTTCTTTGGTGGAAAATCTTTTATTTGCTTTTAATGCAGTTGCACCATCCTTTAGCATTGTAATCTTAGGGAATTTCTTGAAGCACAGGGGTATTTTAACAGAAGAGTTTGTGGCGAAAGGCAATGCACTATGCTTTAATGTACTGTTTCCGTTGTTGGTTTTTTTTAATCTTTACGATGCGGAGCGCATTGATTTTACGTATATTAAAATCATCTTTTTTTGTATTGCTTTTATTTTTATTTCTCTTGCTATATTGACAGTATTGATTCCTAAGCTAGTGAAGGATCGGCGGAAAATCAGTGTGATCATACAGTGTATGTATCGGGGAAATTTTATGCTATACGGACTTCCCTTTTCTAAAAGTTTGGGCGGAGCACAGAGCGTTGCCATGGCAACCTCCATTATGGCGGCAACATTACCCATTCTAAATACCTTGGGGGTATTCGTTTATTCCGCCTTTGCGGATATTGACGAAAAACCCAGTACCAAAAAAGCTTTTATCAATGCATTAAAAAATCCGATTATTTGGGGCGTGATATTGGGATTGTTTTTCTATATTTTGAAAATTCCCATGCCGGATTTTTTACATTCCGCCGGGAGTGATGTAGCGAAAATTGCAACGCCCTTGGCATTCCTTTTTTTGGGCGGACAGTTTGAATTTCGTTCCGCAAAAAAGAACATAAACGTACTGATTGCCGGGCTGGTGACAAAGCTTTTGGTGATACCAGCGATTTTTTTAATACCTGCAATATATATGCTTGGCTTAAGGGGCACCGAACTGATTCCTGTTTTTATTTTTCTGTCTGCTCCAACTGCCATTACTAATTATCAGATGGCCATTCAATTTGATGCAGATTATGAATTGGCCGGAGATTACTTGATCTATTCCATGGTTTTTTCAGCATTTACATTATTCTTTTTTATTTATATGTTGCGGGGCATGGGTTTCATATAATGAAAAAATTTGAAAAGAGAACACTTTATGTATTTTAATTCGTATGCAAACAATTAATTGTAGGGAAGAGAAAACTGAAGCCATGAGGGATTGTAAGAATCCTTAACACTTTATTTACGTTTCTTTTTACCACAATTGTGTATAATATACTTATAACACAGAAGAAACATTATTATATGTTTCCATAAATAAATCGGTGAAAGTCCCTCTTTTATCGGTTTATTCGGGAAAGGGCTTTGGCTCCTTCCCACTCCCAAATACGACTGCCGAAAGGCAGTTGTTTTTTTATGGATCAATGGTATTCTTTATGAAAAGAGGGAGCATGAAAAGGAGGAGGAAAAATGGCATCTAACGAGGGACTTGTGCAATATATTGCCGACCAAATGCAAGAAGCGGGGAATATTCGCTACCGCAAGATGATGGGGGATTATTGCTTATATTGTGATGAAAAGGTCATAGGGCTGGTATGTGATGATCAGCTTTTTTTAAAAAACACACCATCTGTGCAAAAAAAATTAGAGAGAATGCCCATGGGCTGTGCTTATGAGGGGGCAAAGCCATCTTATGTGATTGAGGATATCGAAAATAAAGATTTTTTGACCGAGGCGGTTCGGTTGATTGCGGAGGATTTACCCTTACCCAAAAAGAAGAAAAAGCGTGGATAAGACCGAGGCTCTTGAAAAGCTGCAATACGAGGAAATACTTTTGAATATATTTTGTGAGGCCTCTGATATTTACCGAAGGGGCTTTTTTTACGGGAAAGGACAAGTTTAGACAAAAGGGACGAGATAACGTGTTACAGTAATAGCGTGGCAAGGTAGGACAGGGAAAAGGAATGACCTTCCAGTATGGCGTTTGATTGTGTGGGATACGCTAGTATTGAGGTGAGAAAAATGGCCAAAGCAGGAATGAAACGCTCAAATTTGGATGCCCAAACAGAGGGCAACCCAAAAGCGGGAAAACAAAAAAATGATGTGCCACCTGTGCCTGAAATTCAGGGAAAAGCAAAGCATGGGCATGAAAAGGCCGGCAGAATCAATTAAATTTATGGTTGTTTTGAAAAAATTGATTGAGGTGATTTTATGGATCAGGCAAAAAAAAGACAGGAAGAGCAAGACAGCAAAAATAAATTTAACAATGAGACAAATTCTCAAAAAGTGCAGAACCAAAATGCAACCCATAACTCTATAAAAGAGGGCCTGGGGCCGAATACCAAAAGATAAAAAAAGGGATATTCGGCAAATGAAGAAAATAGGGAAGAAAGGCCCCTTGTTTCGTATAAGATTTGCTTCGCAATCCTTACAAGGGGGCTTTTGCGTTTTGCAGAAATAAAGGCTGCAAAACGATTGTATTGGAAAACCAATGGTTTTCTACTATTCTCCTTCATAAAGTCTTTTTTGTCTAGAGTCTGGGACATCCGAAAGGGTGTCTTTTTTTATTCTTTAAAATACAGATGCACTTACCGGTGAGGATTTAGGGACGGCTTTGGGGTGAAAGGTGGTGATGTGAATGCCCAGATGGGACAAAAAAGGCTTACCTCAATATGAAAGTAAGGTGATGGTGGAGAGATTGATACAGGGTTATTTTGAAAAATGCAGGGGAGAACCTTTGTTGGACGAAGAAGGAAATATGATTTATCAAAGGAATGGAGAGCCTACCATGGTTGGGGCGAAGCCGCCTACAGTAGCAGGCCTTGCCCATGCCCTAGGGTTTTTATCAAGGCAAGATTTTCTGGAGTACAAAGGAAAATTTGCGGAGGTGATTGCCAGAGGAAGGCTCATGCTGGAGCAGTATGCCGAAGAACGCCTTTATGATAAGGATGGCTTGCAAGGGGCGAAATTTACGCTGACTAACAACTTTCAAGGCTGGGCGGAAAAAACAAGGGAGGATATGGATGTACAAATTTACGAGAAGTTAGATGGTATTTTGGAGGGGATAAGCAATGCAGCTAAGCAGTAAGCAAAAGGAATATTGGAACCATGCCAACTGCCGCTGGAACATTAAATCGGGGGCAACGCGTTCGGGTAAAACGTATTTGGATTATTATATGATTCCACGCAGAATTCGGACGGTACATGGGAAAGAGGGGATTGTGGTGATTCTTGGCAACACAAAGGGAACGTTGCAGAGAAACATTATTGAGCCGTTACAGAAAATTTTTACACCCGCTTTGGTTTCAGACATTCGGGCCGACAACACGGCCATGCTTTTTGGGGAAAAATGCTATTGTCTGGGGGCGGACAGAGAAAATCAAGTGGATCGAATTCGAGGGGCCAGCATCAAGTATTGCTACGGGGATGAGGTTGTGACATGGCATGAGGGGGTTTTTCATATGTTGAAAAGCCGACTGGACAAGTCTTACAGCTGTTTCGACGGAACCTGCAATCCGGAAAGCCCATACCACTGGTTTCATCAATTTTTACTGAGCGATGCGGATATTTATTTGCAGAACTACACACTAGAGGACAATCCATTTTTAAGCAAGGAATTTGTGGAAAATTTAAAAAAGGAATATAAGGGTACGGTTTTATATGACCGATACATACTGGGGAAATGGGCTTTAGCGGAAGGGTTGATTTATAAAGAATTTGCGGACGACCCTACGAAATTTATGATTGCTAAGGAGGATTTGCCAAAGCACTTTGATTATATCGGCATTGGCCATGACTTTGGCGGAAACAAATCAAACCATGCGTTTGTAGCAACAGGAATCTCCTTTGACAATCATATGTATAAGTTAAGAGCCAGAAGCATTCAGGCGACAGGAATGAGCTTTCATGCACTGGAAAAGGAAATGATTGGGTTTGTTGAGGGGATCATTCGGGACTACGGCTATCCCGACGGTGTTTATTGTGACAGCGCAGAGCAGACGATGATTAACAGCTACCGCCAGCATACTGCATACCCCATTTATAACAGCATTAAGCGGCCCATTAATGACAGAATTCGCTGTACACTACTGCTTATGGGCGGAGAAAGATACCACATTGTGGAAGGGGAGTGCGAGGATTTGATTAAGGGGCTTTCTACTGCTGTTTGGGACAGCCAAACGCTAGAGGACAAGCGGCTGGATAACGGCAGCAGCGACATTGATATACTGGATGCCGATGAATATAGCTTTGAATACAATATGTATAGATTGGTGGGGAATGAGGATGCTTAAAGCAGTTTGGGAATACATTTTAAGGATATTTGGCATAGGGGGCAGCAATGCTACACGAGAGCAATTAAGTGAAAATGTGAATTTTACCCAGAAATACGAGAGGATAGAGAAAATAAATTTTACGGCGATTTTTGCAAACAGGCTGGCGACCCTTGCAATCAATGAAAGCACGGCGGATGTGGTTGGAAATAACGCCAGAGTGGCTTTTCTGGACCAATGCCTTGGAGAGGTGTGGGGACGGATGAAGCGGATTGTTTCCTGTATGCTCGGCACGGGCGGGTGTATTGTTGTGCCCTATCTCAAAGGTGGGTGCATTCAATTTGATACGTTATCTCAAGAACGATTGATAATACATGAAAAACAGGGGGGATGTATTACAAGAGCAACTGTTCTTGCGGATAGTGTGAAGCAACGGGAAAAAGAATATTTTCGGTGGGTGGACTACCAAGTGGCAGAAGGGAATCTTTACATTACCAACAAGGTGACGGACCAATGGGGGAAGGAGGCAATGCTTGACCAGTGGGCAGAAATTGAGGATTGTGCCATTGCCAATGTAGACCGGGTGCTCTTTGCTTACTTTCAATCTTCCATTGACAACCGAAGGTTTTGCGATGACTACGGCGTGCCCATTACCTATGGATGCGACAGTTTGATAGAAGAAATTTTTGAGTGCTTTGCCCAAATAAGGGATGAATACAAGCTGAAGGAGGTTAAAATTTTTGCCGACGAGCGTATGTTCCAAAAAGACCCCAAGACAGGGAAATTTCGTATGCCAAGCAAGGTTTTTTTTGCAGCCCATGGCAAGGAAAACGGAGATATGATTGAGGTGTTCAGTCCGGAAATTCGCAGCAGCAGTTATTATGAGAGACTGCAATATTTATTCGGTTTATTGGAAAAAAGCATTGGTACCAGCAAGGGAATTTTGACGGCACCGGAAAGCAGAGGAGCCACAGCCACAGAGATCAAAGCAGGTTTATATGACACCTTTGCTATGATGGGGGATATTCGCGGGGTTATTGAAAAAGGGGTGCGGGATTACTTATATGCCTGCAATGTTTTTGCAAACTGCTATGAACTTGCACCCCTAGGGGACTATGGGGTGCGCTTTGATTGGTCCTACGAAATGATAGAAAGTAGCGGTGAATCCTGGGGGCAGTTGAAGGATGCCTTGAGTTTAGGCATTAAAAGCAAGGTGGAACTGCGTCAATGGCTGAATCCCAACGAAACAACGGAAGAGGCGGAACGGATTTTGGAGGGAATTGAGCCTAACAATATTTTGCAGGCTTCCATGCAGGAAGGCTCTGTGTATGAAACAGGGCTTGCAAAAGAATGAAGAATACTGTATCTGCGGCTTTTTATTTGTCTTTGAGCAATAGACGTAAAACAGGCTTATTTTTGTACCCTTGCCCGGGGATAAAACGGGCGGCTCGGTATCGGGACTGGCCGAATAAAAAAGGACAGAGTCGGGATGAGATATTTTAAGATGAAAAAAACAGGAGGAGAAAGAGTATGGATTGGTTAAAAGAAATTTTAAAGGGCTTGGAGAATGCTCAGGAGTTGGAAAAAAGGATTGCCGAAGGAATCGGCAAAAATTTTGTTTCAAGAGGAGATTTTAACACGCTGAACAGCACCAAAAAAAGCTTGGAAGCCCAGTTTTTGCAGCTGCAGCAAGGCTCTCACGGTGAGGAGGATATGAAACAACGCTTGGAAACATTGGAACGGAAAATTGCTGCAGAAAAGGAAGCATTGCTGCGCAAGGAACAGGAATCGGCGCAGGAGGCTTATCTGAAAAAGCGTTTTGCCGAGGCTGCCGGTGAATGCAAGTGGCGGGATGAACTGACGGAAAAAGCCGTTTTTGCTGAATTTGCTGCTGCTGTGGCTATGGCGGTAAACAAGGGGAAAGACGACAAGGAGATTTTGGAGAAATTAACAAAGGACAAAAACTATTTCTTAAACCCCAACAAGCAGATTGAAATGCCCGGCATGGGCCATGTCAGCTTAACCAAGGTGGAAGAAAACAAAATGAGAGCATTAATGGGATTAGGCTTAAAGGATTGAGAGGAGAGAATAGAAATGGGTATTGCATTGGCAAAAAACTATACAAATTTGATTGACGAGGTATACAAAAGTGCTTCGGTAACGGCGGATTTAATCAGCGACAGCAACATGATGAAGGCCGGAGGAAACGGAAACGAAATTTTATACCCTCAGATCAGCGTTTCCGGCTTGGGCAATTATGACAGAAACAGCGGTTATACCAACGGCGCTGTGGATGTTGTTTGGAAAACTGCCGTGTTCAATTACGATAGAGGGACAAAGCTTTCCATTGATGCGATGGATGACGCTGAGACATTTCAGGTTGCATTTCACATGGCCGGCGCAACATTGCAAAGAGAAAAGGTTGCACCGGAGGCAGACGCTTTTACCTTTGCAATCTTAGCAGGCACAGAGGGAATTTCTGTGGCAGAGGAGGCAACATACGCAACGGCGGAGGCCTTCTTGGCGGCGCTGATGGCGGCAAAAAGTAAGATGGACGAGGATGAGGTGCCTGAAGAGGGCAGGATTTTATATGCCACCCATGCACTTTTAAACAGCGTGATGGCTTTGGACACTACAAAATCAAAAGAAGTATTGACAAGCTTTGAGGTGGTGCGCAAGGTACCACAAAGTCGTTTTTATACAGCCGTTGATTTGATGGATGGAAAAACTCCGGGGGAAGAGCTTGGGCATTATAAAAAAGCCGCCGAAGGGAAGGAAATTAATTTCATGATTGTACATAAAGGGGCAGTCATTAAGTTTGACAAGCACGTTGTGGGGGATGTAATTGACCCTGCTGGCAATCCTGATGCGGACAGCTACATTGTAAAATACCGCAAATATGGTATTGTGGACGTTTATAAAAACAAGACGGCAGGCATTTATCTCTCTCACAAGGCGTAAGGAGGAAAAAGGTATGGCGAAAACAATTGGACGAAGGGAAAAGCGGACTGATGTAAAGCTTCAAAAAGCACCATCAGGCAGGGTATCCAGAGGAAAAAGAAAAACGGAAGCAGAAGACAAAAAAGAGGCGCTTCCATTTCAGGAATTACATTCGGAGGAGGAATCCGGGGCGGAACAGGAAAAAGCCCGGAGATAAAAGGAGGAATTGGGGATGGCTTATGCAACCTATGAATTTTATTGTGGCGGCTATGGGGGAGATGCCATCCTCCAAGCTGAGTTTGACAGCTATGCAAAACGAGCATCGGACTATATTGACTTGGTGACTCTTACCCGCGCAAAGAGCTATGCTGACGGAGAGGATGCATTAAAAAAAGCTTGCTGTGCCGTGGCGGAGGCGATCAAAGTAAACGAAGAGGGCGGCGGCATTGTGGCGGAAAGTGTTGGCAAGATAACGAGAAACTATGCAGCCGGCGTAACCAACACGCCCAATGAAGAGGAGCGGCTTGCCATTGCTGCTTGCCGCTATTTGATCCATACCGGACTGCTATATCTGGGGGTGTGAGTTGTGAAATCGAAAGAGGTTTGCACAGTGTTTAATAGAATTTACGACCCGGTGTTTCGCAAGTACATTTTGCAGCCCACGGTAATAGAAGGGGTTTTTTGGCAGGAAGAAGCAAGGGCCAGCCGTTTGCAGGATGGGATTTATGAAAACAATGAGGTACATATTTTTATCCCCTTTCTTGCGAAGGCGACCCGAAGCTTTGGAACCTATGCAGAATTTCAAGAAAACCCCACCGCATATTATACGCTTTCTCCCGAGGATAAAATTATGCGGGGCATTTCCTCGGGGAAAAGCCTTACCATTTTAGAAATTCATACTTTTGACTATGGGAGTGGAGGGGTAAAACACTGGGAGGTGGTGGCAAAATGAGTTTTTCGGTGAGCTTGGAAAGCATAGAGAAGCTGAAAAAAAGCAAGGGATTGGTTATTGACGGCAGAGTGCAGCGGTATGTTGATGCCGAGGTACTCAGGCTTATGGCTCCCTTTACCCCCTTTGATACAGGGCAACTGCAAAACAATGCCTACGCAAAGGACGGAGTAGTGGTATATAAGATGCCCTATGCAAGATATTTATATTACGGAAAGGTAATGGTGAGCCCCAGTACAGGGGGCCCTTGGGCACAAAGCGGGGAAAAAAAAGTGTTGACCGGGCGATCATTGCGGTATAAGGGGGCACCCATGAGAGGGGCATACTGGTTTTTGCGCATGAAAGCACAATACGGACAGGAAATTTTAAAGGGGGCGGGGAAACGCATTGGAACATAAAAGCTTGACAGAGGCGGTGCGTGCATTTTTCTGCACGTGCCCTTTATTAAAGGAGGGTGCGGTTCATGTGGATTATTTAGGCATTCGTCCCACAGAGTACAGCATTGACGCTGTACCCACAAAAAAAGAGATAAAAGCATACATTGACGGAAGCGGTCTATGCCAATTTTATTTTACCTTTGGCAGTGTTGAGAAATATGGCGGTGATGTGGATACTAACCTTGAGAACAGCGGATTTTATGAAAAATTTTCTCATTGGCTGAAAGAAAAGAGCAAGAAAAAGGAGTTGCCCGACTTAGGAGAGGGACGTCAGCCTTTGCGGATTGAAACGAACGGCGACGGCTATGTGATTGATGCAAGGGAGAATGCGGCCAGGTATCAGATACAATGCCGATTGATTTATTTTCAGGAAGGAGACAAAGAAAATGATAAATGAAACAGTGATGAGACATCAAATTGCAGATTATTTAAACACAGGAAGCAGTGAGACGCCCCAATTTTCATTGATGGGGGTGGGGTTTAATACTTTAGATGAAAATCCCAATGCACAGACAGACGGAAAAACGTATATTCACCAAAAGGCACAGTCAAGTCAGATTAAAAACTACCAGACGCAGTTTCCCTTTGATACGGATTTAATTGCTTCGGAAGCTGCAGTGATGGCATTATACGACATTGGACGCAACCAAAAAACAGGAGCGGAGGCGGAGCTGGAGTATGTGCGGGTAGAGCTGTTCCAACCGGTGGAGGCACAGGAAAACACATTTCGAGCCAGAAAATTTAAGGTTGCTGTAGCTGTAACCGGCATTGCCGGCGCAGGGGGAGAAGCGGTGAAGGTGACGGGTACTCTCCACGGTGTGGGGGATCCCATTTGCGGCACATTCCACACAACAACAAAGATGTTTACGGAAACTGTTTAGGGCATGAGGAATAAGGGGGATTTTATGAGTACGTTTCAGAAAAGAGTAACAACACGGGAAGTGAATTTTTGCGGCAAAGGGTATACGGTGGATTTTGGAAAGGATGAAACGGCTGTTGTTTTTCAGCGGGTACAAGAAGGCTTGACACGGATGCAGGAAAAAAACAGAGACGGTTTCACTGCGTCGGAAAAATTGCTCTGTGTGCAACAGGAAGAAAAGGCGCTGCTGAAAAAGGCCATAGGAGAAATTTTATGCTGCGCTGATGAGGCGGGCTTTTCTGTTGAGAAGGATTCTTTGATTTTATACAGGGATATGTATGCTTACTTGGCCATGGAATATATCCGCGTTATGCAGGCAAAATCCCCCTATTCCATAGAAAGGATTGCAGGATATGAATCTTTTTATTGATTCTTTACCCAAAAAAATTTGGATTGACGAGGCAGAATATCCCATTCGCTGGGATTTTCGTGTGGGCATAGTATACGAATTATTGATGCTGGATAGGGAGGTGGAAGGGACGGAGAAGCCCCTTCTGGCACTCCGTTTGTTTTATCCGAAAATACCGAAAAATAGGAAGGGTGCGTTGGAAGGCATTCGGTGGTTTTACGGCTTGGGAGAAGCAGACAGGACACAGAAGGCAAGGCAGACGCAAAAAAAGCAGGAACGCATCTATTCCTTTGCGGAGGATGGGGCATATATTTTCAGTGCCTTTTGGGAGAAATATGGTATGGATTTGACGGAGGAAAAAGAACTTCACTGGTGGAAATTTCGGGCGTTATTTCAAGGGCTTGGAGAGGACACCACCTTCAGTAAAATTATGGGCTACCGGGCCATTGAAATTACAGAGAGCATGAGCAAAGAGCAGAAGGCTTTTTACAGGCGGATGAAAGCCATATATCGGCTTCCTTCCATGAAAAACGAAGGGGAGAAGGCTGCCGCTATTGAAAAAGCATTATTGGGTGAGGGAGATTTAACGGGATTATTATAATGCACAGAAAAGAGGGTAAAAATGGCAGATCAGTATGATGGGTATTTGACCTTTGGAACCCAAATAGATGAAACGGGGTTTGAAAAGGGAGTACAGGGGATGAAGGATTTAGCGAATCTTAGCGCGAAGGCAGTATCAGCATCTTTCGCTGGTTCGGGGAGAGAGCTCTCCGTTTTTGCGGCATCAGTGGCCCGGGGAATGGAAAAAATAACAGAACAGGCCGTGCTTCTTTTGAACCTTACAAAAGACAATGTTGCCGAAGCCTCTTTTGAGGCGGGAAAAGCCATGAGCGGACTGGAAAAAACGGTTTTATCTATCTCAGAGGCATCCTTACAAAAAGCCCGCGAGCAGGCAGCTTCCTATAAGGAACTGGGGAACCTGTATTTGAAATATATGAAGGAAGGCATGGAAGAAAAGCGATCTGACAGCATTTCAAGTATGCAATGGCAGGTTGACGAAAATGTGGAGGCTTTTGCGGCGGCAAATAAAAAGGGTGTTCCGGCATACAGAAAGGCCGCCAAGGAGTTGATGGCGGTTTATAAGGAAGCTTTAAATAGCGGTATGGAGGAAGCCTATGGGTTGGTTTCCGAAAGACTGGAGGGTATTACAGATGCGGCGCAGGTGCAATATGCCGCCTTGTTCAATGAAAAGCAGCGGCTGGAGGAAAAGCTTTCGTCCCATGGAAGCCTTTTTTCCTTTGATGAGGATGGAGAGGTACAGCTTGAAAAAATTGGGCGGCAAATTGAAACCATAGAGCAATATGGGGAAATGTTGGACAAGCTTCAGGAAAGAGGCATTTCCGATGGGTTGTTTGATGAAATTATTGGCATGAGTTTGGAAGATGGGACGGCCTTGGGAGAAGAATTGCTGGCTAAAAGTGATGCATTTTTTGAGGAATATTCCAAATTGTGGGAAGAAAAACAAGAGACAGCAAAGGAAATTGCCGCAAAATTTTACGATGAGGAACTGAAAACCTTGGACGAGGAATTTACTGCGGAACTGAATCAAGCATTAAATGACATTCCAGCTCTTTGCCAAGAGGTGGGTGTGGATGCCATGAGAGGTGTTGTTAGCGGAATGGAGAGCAGACGAAGCGAGGCAGTTGCCACAGCCAGAAGTATTGCGGATGCCATTATTGCAGAAATGAAGCGAGCCACAGAAACCGCCAGCCCCTCCAAGAGAGCCGCTAGAGAGGTTGGCAAGCCCCTAACGCAAGGTATCATCAAGGGGATGAATGATGCTTACAACCCTCAAGAGTTACAATCCTACACGGACAAAATGATGGCTGACATTGGGCATTCACAGGCCAAGGCGGCGCAGAGTGTTTCTTATTTAAACACCTCAAGCATTGTAAGCAGTGCTACTTACAATAATGGTGGAAATTTGACCGTGATGGTAGATAAAATAGTCAATGATGGCAAGGGTTCTGTGAAATCAGCAATGCAGGAATTTGAATTTTATAGAAGACAGCAAGTGACGGCAACGGGAGGTGCATAATTCTGGAGACTTATTTTATTTTTAAAGGAAAAAACAGCAAGGATATGGGGATTCTCATTTCTTCCATGCCCGATATTGTAAAGCCCAAGCGCAGGGAAGAGGAAATCACCATTCCCGGGCGAAACGGCATACTTACCCTTGATGAGGGAACCTATGAAGAGTACACCCTAAGCATTGCCTGCGGCACGAGAGGGCCGGCAAGGCTTCGTGAGATTACGGCGTGGCTGGACGGCAGCGGGGAATTGATTTTATCCACGGAGGCGGACAAGGTTTACAAGGCAAAAATCAGCAATGCCATTTCCATTTCCGATGTGATTTATTTATACACTTCATTTCTTGTGCAGTTTAAGGTGTTCCCCTTTAAGTATTCCTTGAATGGTGTAAAGTCCCAAGGGGAGGATTTTATCATAACCTCGGCAACGTCAATCAATAACAAGGGCAGTGTGTATTCCCAGCCGACGATCACGATTTATGGGTCGGGAAATATTACGCTGTACATAAATGATATAAGCTACGGCTTCACCGATGTGGACGGAGCGATCACCATTGACAGTGAAATGATGGAGGTCTACAAGGATGGGGTGAATGCAAACAGCAAATATGCCGCCCTGGATTTTCCACGATTTGAAGTTGGGGAAAACAGGATTGGTTGGACAGGAAATGTGATAAAAATAGAAGTTGAGCCAAAATGGAGGTGGTTATAGTGGCACAGGTTTTTAATCGGCTGTGTGTGGATGTGCGGACGGAAACGACAGACATGATTACGGCGGTGCAGAAGGACAGCAATAGCAGGTTTCTTGATGTATTGCTACAAGATAATGGGCTGCCCATCAATCTCACAGGGCATGAGGTGCGCATATACTGCAGAAAGCCGGAAAATGGCGGTGAAATCTATAATAACGGCGAAATTACGGATGCAGTGAATGGCAGATGCCAATTTCCTTTGACAGAGCAAACATTGGCAAAGGTGGGGTATGTGGAAGCGCAAATTACAATCTACTATCAAAATATACAGATTTTGCAAAGCCGACCCTTTAAGATTCATGTAATAAAGAGCCTAATTTCCGCAAGCGCCATTGAAAG
>DCDZ01000002.1 GCA_002316675.1 Tyzzerella sp. UBA1042 | reverse complement strand
GCTAATTGCTTGAATAGGCTAGGGCCATTGAGGTATGAAAGAATATTTTCTTCCAAAGCCCGATTCCGATAGGGTTTATTAAAGTACATCTAATCCAAAGACTGTCTTTCTAGTTTCTTCAAAAAGCGACAGATTGGTACTTTGAGTAACTGCCTTTATTTTCTGTTACAGTTTGCGGAAACTCAAGAAGTAGGCACTCCTTGAAAAAAAGACGTATTTGTGCTATACTTTTTTATCGCAGAAAATATTTCCTCCAAATTTTACAGAAATCATACATAAATTTTTTGAACAGTGAGGTCCTTCCTATGCACGCTTTTGATGAAATGAAAGCAGAAATTTCAGCATTTTTTAATCTTAATTTTCTTCTGAAAGGCATCAAGTGGCTTTTTGTTTTTTTATTTCCTTTTTATCTCACTTTAACCGCCAACTACCTGTCTCTTGGAGGCAGATTGTATACACTGCTGACCGGGAACATGGGAGCGTTCCTTTTTGGCCTTACGCTGGTGTACCTTACATTTCTCTTTTTTGCGGCACTGCTCCCCAATATTTCCGCCGCCGCCTTGGTGGTATCCATTGTAATTCTTGGGTTATCCTTGGTTGATTATTTTAAATTTGCCATTTTAGAGGCCCATTTTGTGCCTTGGGATATTTATTTGGCGCAAAATGCCCAAAGCTTTACGGAGTTTTTAACCTCTATTTCCATTCCCCAAAATATTTTGGAGATTCTGTTCGGCACACTTGTGTACTGTGTTTTTCTTTACCTCATTGGCCCTAAGCTTCCTATAAAATTGAGATTCCGGGCGCTCACAGCACCGGTATTCTTCCTCCTGCTTTCTCTGATAATAGCAAATCACGGCATACGGCAAAGCTTTGCCCAAGCCTTGGGCATCTCTTTAGAAGCGCCCGCAGAGCAAAATGCCCTGTATGCGGAAAATGGTTTTTTGACCGCCTTTGTTTTAAGTTTGGATTCTTCAACTTTAAGCGAACCAAAGCATTACAGCAAAAGCTATATGCAGCGCACCTTTGAGAGATATCTGCCCGAGAAAAACAGCGGAACAACCTTCCAAAATCCCGATATTGTGGTGGTTCTTTCCGAGGCCTTTTGGGATCCTACCGTTTTAAACGGCGTGTCCTTCTCCGCCGATCCCATGGTGAATTTCAGAGAGATTGCAAAAACCAACCCCAGCGGTAAAATGATTTCTCCCACCTTTGGCGGCGGTACCGTTCGTCCCGAGTTTGAAATTCACACAGGGATGTCTACCAGTCTTTTGCCTCCCGGAAACATCCCCTATCAGCAGTATTTAAAGCATGATATTTTCTCTTTCCCAAGAACCTATAAAAATCTTGGCTATGATACCGTGGGCTTGCACACCTACCAAAAAACCTTTTATGATCGGGACAAGGCTTACCCTTTGATGGGCTTTGATACATTTCTGGGGGAATATGACCTCCATGCGGAGCAGCATTGGAACAGCGGCCCTTATATCACCGATGAAACCATTGCCGAGGAGGTCATTTATCAGTTGTCACAGCCCCATGATGTGGGTGTGTTTGTTATGGCCATTACCATGGAAAACCACAGTATGTATCAGGAAAAATTTGAAGAACAGGATCGAGAAATTAAAGTGAGCGGGAAAAGCCTGACACCAAAGCAAATCCTCACCTTGGAAAACTTTGCCGCAGGAGTCAGCCATTCCGACCAAGCCCTAAAAACCATTTACGATTATGTGATGCAGCGGGAAAAACCCACCATTGTCCTTTGGTATGGGGATCACCTGCCTACCTTGGGGGATGATTTTGACCCCTATCTTTCTACCGGCACCATTTCTTCAAAAACTGCCGCCGAATGGACAGAGGCGGAAAAAAATATCATGTTTTCCACCCCTTATCTAATGTTTGCAAATTACGATACAGGGCGGGAATATCTGGCAGACCAAGAATCCGTTTCTCCATATTTGCTTCCCGCCCTCATGGCGGATTATATTGATGCACCCCAGTGCCTGCAAACAAACTTCCTGCTGGAGCTGTATAGAACCTGCCCCATTATGAGTAAATATTATAATTTTTATACCCCAAATACGGATAAAACCAAGCAGGAGGAAATGCAAGACCTTCATGAGCTGTTAACTTACGATATGCTCATTGGCAAAAACTATATTTCACAAATAAAATAAGCACCGCCGTCAAAGCATTCCCCTGTCCTTCCTGTGAAATTGCAGGATGCGGCAGGGATTTTTATGAGGAAAATTGCAATTTTATAGTGCAAAGAAAGTTTGCCTCTTTCCTTGCCCCACAAATAAGGCAGGCGCATATAGCTTTTCACTGCATACGCCTGCCCTATTTTTTCATTTATCTGTCTTTTTGCAGCTTTTTTTCCTTTAAAGCATTCTTAGAAAAAGGCGCCCTCCGTCATAGCTTGGGAGTAATCTCACTCAACCGTTACCGATTTTGCCAAGTTTCTTGGTTTATCCACATCGCAGCCTCTTTCCACTGCGGTATGGTATGCAAAAAGCTGCATGGGCAAAACATTGTAGGAGCTTGTGAAAATATCTCCCGATGGGGGTAAATAAATCACCTCGTCGGCAACCTCTTCCATGGCAAGGCCGCCCTCCGTGGTAATGGCAACCACCTTGGCCCCCCTTGCCTTCACTTCTTTTACGTTGCTTACCAGCTTTTCAAATAATCTTTCTTGGGTTGCAATGGCAATCACCAGTGTGCCCTCTTCAATCAGGGAAATGGTGCCATGCTTTAACTCTCCCGCCGCATAGGCCTCACTGTGGATATAAGAAATTTCTTTTAATTTAAGGGAAGCCTCCATTGCCGCCGCATAATCCAGCCCACGGCCAATGAGAAAAACATTGTTACGGTTGGCATATTTTTTTGCAAGCTCTGCCATTCTTCCGTCAAGCTTTAATATTTCCTCGGTCTTTTGGGGCAGCAGACGCAGATCCGCCAAATAGTTCTGCAAAGCTTCCTCTCCCAATGTCCCCCGTACCTTAGCAAAATAGAGGGAAACCAAATATAGCAAGGACAGCTGAGTTGTGTAGCCTTTTGTTGTGGCTACGGCAATTTCAGGCCCTGCCCAAGTATACAGCACGTCGTCACTTTCTCTTGCGATGGAACTTCCCACCACATTCACAACGGAAAGCACCTTTACGCCCTGTCTCTTTGCCTCTCGCAAGGCCGCCAAGGTATCCGCCGTTTCGCCGGACTGGCTGATAATAATGCAAAGGTCATTTTTATTTAAAATTGGGTTGCGGTAACGAAATTCCGAAGCAATATCCACCTCAACAGGAATTCTGCCGACCTCCTCCATCACGTATTTTCCTACAATGCCTGCGTGCCACGCACTGCCGCAGGCAACAATATGAATACGGTTAAAATACTTAATCTCTTCTTCCGTTAAAGAAAGGGTTTCAAAACGGATTCCCGTTTCTGTCATTCTGGGGAAAATGGTCTTTTTCAGCGCTTCCGGCTGTTCCATCATTTCCTTCATCATGAAATAATCATAGCCGCCTTTTTCCGCCGCATCAATGTCCCATGTAACATGGAAAACGTCTTTATGAATCTGCTTTCCGTCCAAATCATAAAGGGTCACCCCTTCTTTGGTCAAAAATACAATTTCGTTTTCCTCAAGCAAATAATACTCTCTCGTGTATTCCAAAAGGGCGGGAATATCGGAAGCAACATAGTTTTCTTCTTGACTTAAGCCCACAATAAGGGGGCTGTCCTTGCGAACGGCAACCAGACTATCGGGGTGATCCAAGCACAAAATGGCCAAGGCATATGCCCCGCGAATTTTGCCGATTACCTTTCTCAGTGTTGCCACAGGGTCGCCTTCATAATAAAAATCAAACAGCTGGGCCACAACCTCAGTATCCGTTTCGGATACAAAGTGATAGCCCTTTTCCTCCAAAAAAGCCTTAATTTCCATGTAATTTTCAATAATCCCATTATGTACCACCGAAATTTTTCCGCTTTGGCTGTTATGGGGGTGGCTGTTGCGGTCACTGGGTGCGCCATGGGTTGCCCATCTGGTATGCCCAATGCCGATGTGGGAGGATACAACCCCCGTATCCGCAATCTTGTCCTCCAGTGTTTTCAGCCGACCTTTGGCTTTAATGGTGTAAATTCCATTATGATATACAGAAATGCCTGCTGAATCATAGCCACGGTACTCCAACTTGGCAAGGCCGTTCAAAAGAACGGGAACCGCCTCATCCTTCCCGATATATCCAACAATTCCACACATAGTTTCTAGTCTCCTTTATTCTTTTATTCGTCCGTTGCCTTTCCCTTTGTCAGGAGAATTTTCTTCTCCTATTTGTAGAAAGACCTGCGTCCCTGAACGAATGGGCGAGAAGCATCCGCCGAAAAATTCGATCACTTCTACCTCGTCAACCGCCCTATCTGCGGTTCTGGCGCTTTTGCTGCAACTACCGTCCTTTCCTTTATTCTAACCGATAGGAGGCCCGGGTTCCTCTGTTTTTTACCAGAGATCATACCGTTTTGATAGTATACCATTTTTTTTTGCAGGGGTAAAGCGTTTCCTACTTATTCATATTCTATGAATACACGGTAAAGACTTGCAATAAAAATTTATAAATATGAAAGATTTTTGTTACCTTTCGTTTACAATATAGGAATATACTATAAGCTAAGGAATTTTGACATTTATCCTAAGGAGGATTGTATATGAAAAAAACGTTATTGTTTTTGTTTACCGCCCTATGCTGCATAGGCCTTGTGGGCTGTGATAAAAAAAACACCCAAACCTTCCAAGCGCAGGAGCAGGAAACAACAGTTTCCCAAGAAACCATGACCACAATGGAAGAACCTATAGACGCACTGATGTGCAATATGCTGGAAAACGGTACCGCATATGACCCTAGTGATCCGGATTTTTTTTGGAGCTCCCTGTATTACTTTCTGGGAAGCTACGGAGAAGAAAATACCCTTGTCACAAAAACAGAGGACAGTGCACTAAAAGTTCCCAAAAAGGTTGCCCAGGAATATGCCATCGCCCTGTTTGCAAACTATGATAATTTGCTGCCTTTGCCCGAAACCTTGGCAGAATATATACGATATGATAAGGATTGGGACGCTTATCTCCTGACACCGGCAGAGTCCCCTCTGATGGAAACAGTTTTGTCCGACTTTAAAAAAACAGAAAACGGGTATACCCTTACGGCAAAGCTGGTTTCTACCCAAGAGGATAAAGAGGTTTTCGGGGAATGCACCGTTACAATGCAAAAAAATGCCTTCGCCGATGGAATTGTAAACCCCAGATACTTTTACAGTGTGGCGGAAATGACCGTTGTGAGCGGCTTTGCCCCCCAAGTAAAAACAACCACCGCCGCATTTATAGGTTTATCCGACGGCCATACCGTTGAGGCAACCCTGAAGGACGGCACCATGCAAGCCTTTCAGTTTTATGAAGCCCCCGTGGCAGAGCAGCTGCAGGCCCTGAAGGAAGGCGACAGCTTTACCTTTGGTTATATCAACGACAAAGAAACAGGCACGCTGACCATTATGAATATTGAATAATCCCTTTCAAAAATTGTACTCCTCTTCCCAGCCCTGGCAAGTTCCATGCCACTGGCTCCCCTGTGCGGCATTCTTTCGTAAGGATGCCGCCTTTTATTTTTCCCGCCCCAATTTCTCTGCAGGACAAAATCGTATTGAGATAGCCCCAAGTTTATGCTATAATATATCATTGCAGAATATAACCAAAACCATCTGTTAGGAGGCGGTTTTTGAATGAACGGAAAAGAGTTCGACGTTGCAAAAAACATCAAAATGACGGAAAACCTACAATGCCGTATGCTTTCTGTGGTCGCACAGCTCTATACGGCGATGCAGGAGAATGCGGTAAAAGCCGAAAAAACAGAAATACTTGCTGATTTGGAAATTGTAATGTATCTTCTGGCGGCAAGAATGGGTATTTCAAAAGAAACTCTTGATCAAAAGGCCGTTGCAAAACTAAAGCTTGGTCTTTTACAGGAAGAAAGGCCAGAATGGAAAAACTCACTCTTAGAATTGTACCAAGAATTGGGGCAAAAGATGTGAACGTAACCGTGAGGCTTTGGAGGCATAAAAATGTTTAAATTAAAAAAGCGGGATAACGTAATTATTGCAGTTTCGCTCATTGTGGTTATTGTTATTGTTTGTTCTCTGGTGGATATTTATTTGGGAATCGGCACTTTGATCGGCGGCGCCGCCGTTTTTTTCGGTTGGCCTGCCTTAAAGGAGTTGCACGCACCCTTTGAAGGGGCAAAGGAAGAGTCCCTTTCTTTTTTGGATACTACCGTTTTGCAGGAAAATTTTCAAATTCCCCACAACCTTCCAATCCCTTATGCGGTTTTGGATATTCGTGGGCGCATTCTCATGTATAATGAAAAATTTTCCGAACTATTTGAAACTGCGGAAGAGGCAAAACCCTTTGCGGAACAGCTGTTAAAACAAAAAGACAGCGGTGAAAAAGTGCTGCTCCAAATCTGCGATCGATTTTTCCAAGGGGCTTTAGAGCCCTGTGATATTGTTGAGGAAAACGGCGCCATTGGGAATGTTTTGACCATGACACTGGTGGATGCCACAGAAAAGCAGCTGCTTCTACAACGGCTGGAGGAACAGCAAACCGTGGCGGGCATGATTTTTTTGGATAACTACGAAGAGGTTGTAGATAGCTTAGAGGAAAGCCGCTGGCCAATCCTGTCCGCATTGATTGACCGCAAGCTGAATCAATTGGCACAGGATGTGGATGGGGTCATCCGCAAGCTGGAAAAAGACCGTTATTTCTTTCTGCTCAAGAGAGGGATGCTGTCTCAGCTCAAGGAGAAAAAGTTTGATATATTAAACGAAATCAGAGAAACCAGCGTGGGCGAGCATCTTCCCGTTACGGTAAGCATGGGCATCGGCATCGGCGGAAACTCTCTGGATGAAGCCATGCAAAATGCCAAAGCCGCCATTGATTTAGCCTTAGGCCGCGGCGGAGATCAGGTTGTTGTAAAAGAGGGGGAAAGCTACCTCTTCTACGGGGGCAAAGCCGGTGAAATGGGCAGAAATGCCCGCATTCGTGCCCGCGTGAAAGCCGACGCCCTATGGGAATTGATGGGAGAATCCTCGGGCATTTTAGTCATGGGGCATAAAAACGGGGATTTGGACAGCATGGGGGCTTGCATGGGGGTTTGTGCCATCGCCAGAGCCATGGATAAACGGTGTACTATTGTAATGGATGAAATCGGCGATGGTATCCGCAGGCTTTGGGATAAAATACAGGCCAGCGGCAGCTATCCCAATTTGACCATAAAAACGCCGGAGGCATTAAAGTTGATGGATGATAAGACCTTGGTGATCGTGGTGGATACCCACCGCAAAACCATGGTGGAAAGCCCCCAAGTGTTAGATGCGGCAAAACGAATTGTTTTGTTTGACCATCATAGAAAAAGCACAGACGCCATTGAGCAAGCCGTTTTGGTTTACCATGAGGCATATGCCTCCTCAACGGCAGAATTAATCACAGAGATGATTCAGCATATCGGCAAACGGGTGAAGCTGACCAGCATTGAGGCCGATGCCCTTTTGGCGGGCATTACGGTGGATACCAAAAATTTCTGTGTAAAAACCGGTGCCATCACCTTTGAGGCCGCAGGCTTTTTGCGCCGAAACGGTGCAGACAGCATTCGGGTAAGGCTCTTATTCCAAAACGATATGGATGCCTATAAAGCCAAGGCGACCACAGTACGGGATGCAGAGCTGTTTATGGGCAATATGGCGATTTCCGTCTGCCCTGCAAATGTGGAAAACTCCACGCTGACGGCGGCACAGGCAGCGGATGATTTGATGAACGTAACGGGAATTAAAGCCTCCTTTGTTTGCTGCAAGGTGGGGGAAATTGTTTATATCAGTGCCCGCAGCTTTGGAGAAATCAATGTACAACGAATTATGGAAAGATTAGGCGGCGGCGGTCATCTCACGGTTTCTGGGGCACAGCTTACGGGAGTCACCCTAGAGGAAGCAAAAGAGAAGATCCGCACAGCCATTCAAGAGTATTTGGAGGAGGAAGCGTAGCATGAAGGTAATTTTATTGCAGGATGTAAAAAGTATCGGAAAAAAAGGGGAACTAATCAATGCAAGCGAGGGCTATGCAAAAAATTTCTTGTTTCCCAGAAAGCTTGCTGTAGAGGCAACAAAGTCAAACTTAAACGACTTTGCCTTAAAGAAAAAATCAGAAGAAAAACGGAAACAAGAGGAATTGGAAAAGGCCCAGGCAATCGCCGATGCCTTAAAAGATCAGGTTGTGATAATTAAAGTAAAAACAGGCGGAAACGGTAAATTATTCGGTTCCGTTACAAATAAAGAGGTTGCTGACGCCATCGTGGAGCAAACCAAGCAGGATATTGATAAAAAAAAGGTTTCCATTGGCGATCCCATTAAAATGGTGGGGGAAAGAACGGCAACCATTAAGCTGCACCCTAAGGTGGTAGCAGAGGTTTCCATTAAAATTGTAGAGGCTTAAGGACAACGGAGGCGGAATACATGGAACAGCAAGAAAAACAAAAGGAATCCATCCGTGGCGTGCCGCCCCATGATGAAACAGCGGAACAGGCTGTTTTAGGCTCTATGTTTTTGGATAGAGAGGCGGCGGCGGTTGCCCTTGAAATTCTTACAGGGGAAGATTTTTACCGCCCTGACCATCGGATGATTTTTGAAGCCGCCGAGGAATTATACCGCCAAGCAGCACCCATTGATGTGATTACAGTAAAAAATAAGCTGGAGGAAAAGGGGGTGTTTGCCCAAGTTGGCGGCGTGCCCTTTTTGGCAACCCTCTCCACTGCCGTGGGCAGCTCTGTCAATGTGCGCCATTATGCCACAATTGTGGAAGAAAAATCCGTTTTACGCAGGTTAATCCGCACTGCGGCGGGTATTTCCCAAATGAGCTATGAGGGAAAGGAATCCATCAACAGTATTATGGATCAGGCGGAAAAAAGCATTTTTGATATTATGCAAAAACGCCATTCCGAAGAATTCCATCACATTCGTGATGTTGCCGTAGATTCCATCGAAAGAATTGAAGAAATTTATCGCTCAAAGGGTAAGCTCACCGGTGTTCCTACGGGATTTGTTGATTTTGACGCAAAAACGGCAGGCCTGCAAAAGTCCGATTTGATTCTCCTTGCCGCCCGCCCTTCCATGGGAAAAACGGCATTTGCATTGAATGTGATTCAAAATGCCGCCATACGCAACAACGTGCCTGTGGCTGTGTTCTCTTTGGAAATGAGCCGGGACCAGTTGGTCAACCGTATGCTCTGCTCCGAGGCCATGCTGGATGCCCAAAAGCTCAGAACAGGAGAACTGGTTGATAAGGATTGGGAGGATTTGATCCGCGCCATGGGTCCTCTTTCCCAAGCACCTATTTACATAGACGATTCCCCCGGCATAAGCCCCATGGATGTGCGCTCCAAATGCCGCCGATTAAAGGTAGAAAAGGGCTTGGGGCTGATTGTCATCGACTATTTGCAGCTTATGAGCGGCAACAGCAAAACCGATTCCCGTCAGCAGGAAATTTCCGAAATCTCCCGTAATCTAAAGGCCATTGCCCGAGAGATGGAAGCCCCTGTGATTGCCTTGTCTCAGCTTAGCCGTGCCTGCGAGCAGCGAAGCGAGCATAGACCTATGCTTTCCGACCTGCGTGAATCCGGCGCCATAGAGCAGGATGCTGACGTAGTGGCGTTTTTATATCGGGATGAATATTATTTCCCCGAAACAGAGAAAAAGAATCAAGCGGAATTAATTATTGCAAAACAGAGAAACGGCCCCACCGGTACCGTTGACTTAACATGGTTGGGACAATTTACGAAGTTTGGCAACTTTTTAAAAAAATATTGATCCCATAAACTACATTTGTTGTCGCATTCTTTGCACAACAAATGCAGTTTTTTCAGCGGAAAACCCTTGCCCGCCGCAAAATATATTTCTAAAATTTAGAAAAAGGCTTGAGCAATAAACTATTTCTTGCCCAGGCCTTTCTTGTATACATTTCCTACTATAAGAGCCTTTAAAGAAAGTGTGCTTTCTTTAAGGATTACTTCAAATTCCGCTGAAATATTTTTTCCGCCGCCAAAATCCCATCCACAGCTGCAGAAACAATTCCCCCGGCATAGCCGGCACCCTCTCCTGTGGGATACAATCCCATCGCCCACGGGCTTGTGCCCTGCTCTCCCCGCAAAATGCGCACCGGGGAGGAGCTTCTGCTTTCCACTGCCGTTAAAACAGCGCCGGCCCTGTCAAATCCCTTCAATTTTCTACCCATCTCCGGAATGGCCTCACGCATTGCCTCCGTCATAAAATCAGGGAAAATCTCCGCCAGATTGTCCTCCTTTGTTTTGGGGGAATAGGTGGGCGGCACCATGGGACCACCTTCTGCTATACCTAAAAAGGAACACACACTTTGCACAGGTGCGGTATAGTCTCCGCCGCCTAAGGCAAAGGCTTTTTCCTCTAATTCTCTTTGAAAATACATTCCTGCCAAGGGATGCGCCGAGGCAAAATCCTCGGGGAATACCTGCACCAATAGTGCAGAATTGGCATTTTCTCCGTCTCTGGCATACTCACTCATACCATTTACCGCCAACCGGCCTTCCTCCGAAGCCGCCGCCACCACATAACCGCCGGGACACATACAAAAGGTATACACCCCTCTGCCCTTTTTTGTGGTATAAGTCAGACGGTACTCCCCGGGGGGAAGCTGTTCCGCCGCCGCTCCATATTGGGCGGCATCGATCATTTTTTGGGGGTGCTCGATACGCACACCCATGGCAAAGGGCTTTTGCTCCAAGGGAACGCCCTTTTCATACAGCATTTCAAAGGTATCTCTGGCGCTATGTCCAATGGCTAGAACAACATCATCGGCCAATCGTTCCTCTCCGTTGGCAAGCACAACGCCTCGTACCCTGCCGTCCTCTGCCAAAATATCCTCTACCTTTGCAAAAAAGCGCACCTCTCCGCCGAGAGAACGTATTTTTTCACGAATTTTCTCCACAATGCCCCGCAACAAATCCGTTCCAATATGGGGCTTGGCATCATATAAAATCTCTTCCGGCGCACCCGCTTCCACAAACTCCTCCAGCACCTTGCGGCAACGGGGGTCTTTAATCCGGGTGGTCAGCTTCCCATCGGAAAAGGTGCCTGCACCGCCCTCACCAAACTGCACATTGTTTTCCGTATCCAGCGTTCCTTTCTCCCAAAAAAGAGAAACGGCCTTTCTGCGGCTTTCAACATCGCCCCCCCGCTCCAGCACAATGGGCTTTAAACCCATTTCCGCCAAAAGCAAAGCGGCAAACATCCCCCCGGGGCCAAAGCCGATGACCACGGGGCGGTTGTGGCATTCTGCCTCGCCCGCAGGAAAAGCATACGAAAGCTTAGGTGTTACCGAGATATTTTTCTGTTTTGCAAGGATTTTTTTCTCATCGGCAACCTCCGCATCCACCACATAAACAAAATGAATCTGGTCTTTTTTTCTGGCGTCCAAGGAGCGGCGGAAAATTTTCAACCGAAGGATTTCCTCCTTGGGAATGCCTAAGGCCCTTGCCGCCCTTTTTCGCAGCTGCTCCTCCGTTCCTCCCAACGGAAGTTTTAACTCTGTAATTCTAAGCATTCTCCCGCCCCTCTCCGTAAAAAACCTCTTTTAGAGCAAGACCCTTTGCCGGGGCGGTAAACCCCGCTTTCTCTCGATCCAATGCGGCGAAAATAGAAGGGATTTCCTGGGGGCTTCGTTTTCCCTCCCCCACCTCAATCAGCGTTCCCGTCAATATTCTTACCATTTGATAGAGAAATCCATTCCCCCGATAGGCAATGGTGATTTTTTCCTCTGCACAAGTAAACTGTATCTCATAAATTTTGCGCACTGTGGACTTTTTCATGCGCTTATTGGCGCAAAAGCTTTTGAAATCATGCCCCCCAAGGAAGAATTGGCTCGCCTGTCGCATCTTTTCTACATCCAAGGGCTTTGGGCACCAAAAAACATATTTCCGCCAAAACACAGGCGGCTTTTTGCTATTCCAGATGGTATATTCATAGGTTTTTCCCTTTGCGCTTAATCTGCTGTGAAATCTGGGATTTACTTCCTCCATGGAACGCACTGCAATGTCCTCGGGAAGCCTTTCGTTAATGGCCTCCATCAGTGATGCCGCCGTTTTATTCCACTCCATATGAAAATTTGCAACCTGTGCATAAGCATGGGTTCCTGCGTCTGTCCTGCCGGAGCCGTAAATTTCCACGGGGCTGCCTGCCAAAGCAGAAACAATGCCCTCTAATTTTTCCTGTATGGTATTTTCCGTATTGCCCTGCTTCTGCCAGCCGTTGTATCTGCCGCCGTCATAGGAAAGAATGATTTTATAATTTTTCATCAAAGCACCTGTTGCATTCCATTTAAAATTTTTGGCACAAATTGTTTCTTCCTGGATATCACCCCCGGCAGTGAAATCCAAGTATTCTCCGTCCTGCCACAAAAAGCCGCATCCACAATCTCCTTTGCCTTTTCCCCCACAAAAACCAACTCGGAAGACTCCGTTAAAATATTGGTTAATAAGAAGAACAAAATATCCCAATCCCCTTGAATGGACTCCATATATTCGGTTATTTTGGGACGAAGCAGGCTTAATTCCTCCTGATCTAGGGAAGAAATCTGTCCAATGCCGAAGGTCAAGCCGTTGCTGCTAAACTTTTTAAAATCCTGATAAAAAATTTCCTGAGGTGCCTTATCACCCAAGAAGCTGCCTGCACGGAACATTTTTTCCGCATAGTCCTGTATCTCAATGTCCGCAATTTTCGCCAGTGCTTCCGCAGCGGCCCTGTCCTTCTCCGTACAAGTAGGAGAGCGGAACATTAAAGTATCGGATACTATGGCAGAACATAATAAGCCTGCAATGGCCTTAGGCACAGTGACGCCGTTTTCCAGATACATACCATAAATGATGGTGGCTGTACAGCCCACCGGCTGATTGCGGAAATAAACGGGCATGGCTGTTTCCAAGTTACCTAGACGATGGTGATCAATAATCTCAATAATTTCCGCCTCATCAATGCCCTCTACGGCTTGGGTCTTCTCATTGTGGTCTACCAAAATAAGTTTTTTCTTTTCCATATCCAACAACGACCGTCTGGAGAGCATACCGCAATAATTTCCATCCCGATCCAAAACAGGGAAATCCCTATGGCGAATCTTCGCCAATACAGATTTTATATCGGAGATAAAGTCGTCCTTATGGAAGGAAACCAGCCCTTCCTTGCGCATAAAATAGCCCACCGGCGTACTTTGGTTGATCAACCTTGCCGCCATATAGGTATCATGGGGTGTGCTGATCACCTTGCAGTTATTTTCTTCTGCCAGCTTTTGAATGGTTTTAGAGATGGGCGCTCCCATACAAACCACAATGCAACCGGCTTTCATTTCAATACAGCAGAGCTGGTTTTCAAAACGATTACCAGTAATAACAATATCTCCCGCATCAATGTAGGATTCCAAAAGGTCAGGGTTGGCTGCACCGATTAAAATTTTCCCTTTTGTCACAATATCCGACGCATCCCCAACAACCATGATGCCGTCAATGGTATCCAAAATATTGGTGTAGCTGGTGTGAGACATGGCAAGAATATGGGTTTCATATACATCCATGTTGGCCGTGGCAATATCCTTTACAGAAATAATTCCCTCAAGCTTCCCCTCCTGCACCACGGGCATAGTGGCATCCCCCAAATCACGCATGGTATTCCAAGCCTTTTTTAGGGAAAACCCCCTGCTGATGGGCGGCGTTGATTTAATGGTAACATCCTGCACCTGTGTGCCCACGTGTCCAAGAAAGCCGGGCTCTTCCACCCCAAAGCACTCTAAAACAAATTTTGTTTCATTATTAATTTCTCCTGCTCTTTTGGGCGCAAAGTTTCCTTCTCCCAAAGTATTTTTCAGTTCAGCATACGCAATGGCGGAACAAATAGAATCCGTATCAGGATTTTTATGCCCAATCACATAAACAGTTTTTTCTTTTTGCATGAAATTTTAACCCCCTAATGAGAAACCGGCGCACCGTAAAACAATTTTCATCTCCAATTTATACTAAAAATATTCTCCCGGAGCCTTGTAACCCCAAGGATTTGTATTTTTCTTTTTCCGTTTCGCCCACAGCAGAATAAGGACTCCTCCTTGTCAACGCCATTTTTCCTTCCCGCATAAAAAATGACGACAAACGGCAGCCGGCTATGGATGAATTTAGTATAGCCGTAAAACCCTTTATCGTCAATATTTTTTGTTCGCATACTCCCTAATTTTCACAAGATAGGCTTCCGTAAAAATTTTCTTTACTTCTCCCTTGTTTTCCCCTCTTCCTGATACCAAAAACAAGACAAAATGGTAGGCAAAAGAATGACTACAAAAAGAACCGTGCCAATGGCATAGGGCATCACCGTGAGAGGCATAAAGATTGCGCTCACTGCCATAAACACTCCGCCGAAAAAAAAGAGCTTTCCCCCTAGCCTCTGGGTTTTATTCCAAACCGATTCACTGCACAATGCCCATGGTGTTTTGATACCGGTAAAAAAGTTGGATTTTACCTTTGGCATCACATTCCCCAGAAAAACAAAGAATAGCCCTACACCACAGCTCACAATCCGGGGCACAGGGATTTTGCTGGGATTCATGCTTTCGGAGAGCAGAATTGCCACCATTGCCGTCATAAAAATTTCAACGGCTAAAATAATGTTTTCATACACACCAAAAAATTTTTCATAATTTTTTCGTCGCGGGTCAATTTTTGCCATCAAAGGCATCAAAATCCCCATACCCAGACATAGCACCGCAACGATAAATAACTGCCATTTCTCACTGTAACGAATACCTTCTCCCGCCTGCCATTGTATGGGCACCAACGGGGGTAATTTTTGATAAACCATGCTTACCATAATGAGCGGCAATGCCGCAAAAATATAAATACCAAATCTTTTTTTACTCATTTTTATCCCCTCCTGTAAAGGTTGTAATCCAACTTAGAATTTCTTCAAAGACAGTCATATTTAGTTCATAATAAATATACTTCCCTTTTTTCTCATCTATAATCAACCCTGCATTTTTTAATACGGATAGATGATGGGAAATGGTTGCCCCGGTGGCATTAAAATGCTCCACGATTTCCCCCGCCGCCTTTTTTCCAGATTTCAATAGTACCAGAATTTCCCTTCGGGTAGGATCGCTGATTGCTTTTAAAGTTTCCTGAATTCCCAATGCTTCACCCCATTATATTTAGACATTCATCTAAATATAAGATAACACAGATCGGCACTCACATCAATAATATTTAGATAGAAATCTAAATATTAATCTGAAAGGCCGCCGCAAGCCTTGGCTAGTCCGAAGCAGTCAACGGTTTTTACGTGCAAAAAATGCCTTGGAATTTTCCAAGGCATTTTGCTTCATTTACCTCTTTCTATCGGCCACGATTTTATTTTGATAGATCATCTGCCGAAGGCTTATATCTTCTCCACCCATAAACCGTCCCTGCTGCACCCGAAGTATAGCTTGCCCCCATGCAGCCTTGGAATACGCAAGGCTCCATCCTGCTCGGGATAGAGCTTCATCAAAAGAACCTTATCATACGTCACATAGGCCGCAAAGGATATATAATGCTCTTTTTTCATTTCGTGCTGAAAGGTAATATAAAAGTCGTTTTCTATATTTTCCGCCTTCAGCTTGTGTGCATCATCCGTTGGCTTGGGCACCAAGGGCGCCAGCTTTCTCCCGCAGCAGGAAACCTCCGCCTCTCCTGTGCCGGTAATCACATTTCCGCAATGGGAACACATATAAAATTTTATCTTTTTCATATTTCCCCCGTCCGTATTGTTTGGCTCTAAATCGCCAATCAATATTTTTTCAATATTCACATCCAATGCTTCCGATAATTCGTGCAAAAGGGAAACATCCGGACAGCCAAAGCCCCGCTCCCATTTTGAAATTGTCTTATCACTGATCTTCATCCTATCTGCAAGCTGTTTTTGCGTCATATTCTTTTCTTTCCGTAAGTCAAATATCAGCTTTCCTACCTTGTTGCAATCCACCACCGCCACCTCCATATATGATTATAGATGAATTCTCCATAAAATCCAATCCATGCTCCGTAGAGTTACATTATTTTTAAAACAAAAAAATGACAAGCTCTCCCAAGAAAACTTGCCCTTCCGCTTAAGGCACCACCCGGATTTGAACCGGGGATAGAGGTGTTGCAGACCTTTGCCTTACCACTTGGCTATGGCGCCATATAAATTATTATAGTCGTATCCCATGGAAACGTCAAGCCCTTTTCCCCGCTGATTCCCCAAATAAAGACTTTTCTGCGAAAAATCCACGGCTCTCTTTTACGGGATATTGAAAGTATATTCCGTATTTCTGGAAAAATTCATAAACTATGAAACATAGATAAAAGTCATCCCTGCTCCCCCACCATCCCATAGAAGGATTTCTGTGCCCTTTTGGTTCCTATGCAATTCTATTTCGCAAAGAAATGCCATGGGCACGGTGTATCCCTTATGAAACCAAAAAGACGCTTGCTGCTAACAGTCGTCTCTTTCATTCAAACTTTGAATCAAATTATTTGTGCTCGCTGGGTCTGTATTCAAAATATTCTTCATAGCCTAAGTTATATTCCCGGCTGTAAATATTTGTAACAACCGCATAATATGGCTCCGTGTCATATTTTTTTTGATATATTCCACAATTTCATCTATGTTTTCTTCTTCCCAAGCTACATCCATCCCCATGAGCTCGCCTAAAAAATTAATAGGAAGAAACATTCTTTCCTCCCGAATGACCGGGGGATTTTTCATAGTCTTTCTGTATGTCTGGCAGTTTTGTCTCATTACAACTTCTGTTTCCCTCATAAAAAAAAATCGAACTGTTGTGGTTTTCAATGGTCGCCATTTTCTTTGTTTTATTCCACGTTAAAGTGCCGGAAGTTAGGGTGCAAAAATCTCTGATATAAATGAGTACGCCGGTTTCCGATTTCACAGCGGGATATTTCATGAAAGAATAGGCATTTACGCCATTCAGATAAATTTCTTTCACCATATTTTTAGCATTCTGCCTCATCTCCGCCAGCTGATCCTGCTCTTCTTGGGAAACGAAAACTGCCTGATTTCCTTTTTTATCTCCACATTATTTGCAGATGCAGGCACAGCATTGCTGATAAGCAAAGTAAAAACCGCCAAACATATCCTCTTTTCTCCTTTCACGCTTCTCCCTCACCCTCTTATATTTGAAAATTTCAGTTTCTATTTGTGTAAAGATTTTTCATTGCTTTATGTCATAAAATAGTATGTTTTGTAAGATATTTCAAGAGTATTTACCATTTTGTTGTAAAAATATAATATTTTATTATGAAGTAAACCATTTTTGTGAAAAATAAAAACGCCCCAAATCAGCTAATGCTAATTCAAGACGTGTCCCTTGCAAGGCGCCACCCGGATTTGAACCGGGGGTAGAGGTGTTGCAGACCTTTGCCTTACCACTTGGCTATGGCGCCGAACATGGAGCGGCTGACGAGGCTCGAACTCGCTACCTCCACCTTGGCAA
>DCDZ01000007.1:1132-10203 GCA_002316675.1 Tyzzerella sp. UBA1042 | reverse complement strand
TGCCTTATATGCAAAGAACAGCAGTTTTCAGGTTGTGAAAACTGCTGTTCTTTGCATATAAGGCAAATACTTTCGTATTTGCCTCAGACAAAATTCTATTTTATTAGAATTATTTTACTTCGTTTACCAATTCTGCACCGTCTAAGAATGCCTTTGCGTTGTTGCAGGTTACTTCTGCCATGGAGGTCAAAGCTTCTTCTGTTAAGAATGCCAAGTGACCGGAAAGAACAACCTTCTCGCTAGCAAGTAATCTTGCCAAGGTAGGATCCTTGTCTTTCTTGTCGCTTCTGTCTTCAAAGAAATATTCATGCTCAACTTCGCAAACGTCCATACCAACGCCGCGGAATTTGCCTGCCTCAACTGCATCAGCCAAAGCAACGGAATCAACCAAGCCGCCACGAGCAACGTTTACCAAAATCACGCCGTCTTTCATCTTTGCAATTGCCTTTGCATCTATCATGTGGCGTGTTGCAGGCATCAGAGGGCAGTGAAGAGAAATAACATCGGAACGAGCATAAAGCTCATCCAATTCCACGTATTCCAAGCCAAGGTTCGGGTTAGGGAATGCATCATATGCAATAATCTTCATGCCGAAGCCCTTCAAAATATTAATCATACACTGGCCGATTTTGCCTGTACCGATAATACCGGCAGTTTTGCCAACCAAAGCAATACCATCTAAACCAGCGATGTCAAAGTTAAATTTTGTGGATCTTTCATAAGCCAAGTGAGATTTTCTATTTACCGCCATTAACAAAGCAGCGCCTTGCTCCGCAACGGACTCAGGGGAGTATGCAGGAACTCTGAGGATGGGTAATCCACATTCTTTTGCTGCTGCCAAATCAACACTGTCAAACCCTGCGCAACGTAACAACAAAAGCTTAATGCCTAAATCTTTCAATGTATGTACTGCCTTTGCGGGTACTTCATCGTTTACGAAAGAACAGGTAGCATCATGGCCCTTTGCCAAATGTGCAGTTTCAGGTGTTAATCTTTCATTGAAGAACGTAACTTCATAGCCGTATTTCTTCGCAACGGGAGCAAAAGAATCTTTCCAATAGGGTTTTGTGTCAAAAAAAGCAATTTTCATATTAAAACTCCTCCTAAAATTATATAGATTTTTAAAATTTAGTTAGGAAACAAATTTGTTTTCTCTAAGAAAGTTAGAGAAGCAATACACTTGTCTTACTTTTAACAATATAATCTATTTGCTTCAATTTGTCAACCGGCATTTCATAAAACTGTCAGTTTGACCAATCTCTGGTGACAATTTTCTTAAAAAACAATGAGAAACCCTTTCGTTTTTCTACTCATTTTAGAACAAAAGCCTACTTTCCCTCTGCCGATAAAAAACTATGCTGAAAAACTACCAAATACACGCCCTTCCCCGTCGTAAAAGATTACCCAAAACGAGACAAAAAGGCGCCTACCTTCCAACTAGGAAAGCAAGAGCCTCTCATTTTATAATTTTTATTGTCAGAAAAAATTAGTCAAAAAGCTTGGAAATGGATCTTCCCTCATGGATACATCTGATTGCATTTGCAAAAATATCCGCAACCGTTACCACGACGATTTTTTCCATTTTCTTTTCTTCCGGCAAAGCAATGGTGTCAAGCACAAGAAGCTCGTTGATCGCAGAATCCTGAATGCGCTTGATGGCCGGGCCGCTTAATACGGCATGGGTACAGCAGGCATCCACCTCTATGGCGCCTCTTTCCTTCAAAGCGTTGGCGGCATTGGCAATGGTTCCGGCGGTATCAATCATATCATCCACCAAAACAACCTTTTTTCCCTTTACATCGCCGATAATATTCATAATTTCACTGACATTTGCCTTTGGTCTGCGCTTATCAATAATCGCGATGGGAATATTTAAATTTTCGGCAAACTTTCTTGTTCTGCCCACACTGCCAAGGTCAGGGGAAACCGCTACAAAATTCTGTAAATCGTCACCGTATTTGTTGATATAATAGGTTGTCAAAAGCGGGCTCCCTATTAAGTTATCTACAGGGATATCAAAGAAGCCTTGAATCTGTGCACAATGCAAGTCCATAGTAAGAACGCGGTTTGCACCTGCCGAGGTCAAGATATTGGCTACCAGCTTTGCGCTGATCGGGTCTCTCGCTCTCGCCTTACGATCCTGCCTTGCATAGCCGTAATAAGGCATTACCGCAGTGATTCTTGCGGCTGAAGCACGCTTCATTGCATCAATCATAATCAACAGCTCCATTAAGTTATCATTGACAGGAGCTGAGGTAGATTGGATGATGTATACATCCGCACCACGAATGGTTTCGTTGATCTTTACGGATATTTCACCGTCGCTAAATTGTTCAACTTGTGCGCTTCCCAGTGTCATATCCAGTTTTTTTGCGATATCTTCCGCAAGAGTACGGTTGGAATTGCACGCAAAAATCTTGATGTTGCCACCATTAGAATTAATCATTTCAATATCCCCCTAATAATCTTTTGCATTTTATGGTCTATGGCTGAACAAAGCCCATCATTTTATATGTTACACCCTTCCTGCGTCAATTTCAACTCTATTTCAACGTAATTCTCCATTTTTACGAATCTTTTTTCATTTTCTTATTTTTCCAACCTGCAATCACTTGCTGTCTGGCTCTTGCTACGGCAAGCACATCCTCAGGAACATCCTTTGTTATGGTGGAGCCGGCGGCAATATAGGCGCCTTCCTTTACCGTAACAGGTGCAACCAAATTGACATTGCAGCCTACAAAAACGTGATCCTCCACCACAGTGCGGTGTTTTTTCTCTCCGTCATAGTTTACCATAATACTTCCGCATCCAAAGTTTACTTTTTGCCCCGCATCGGTGTCGCCAATATACGCCAAGTGGGGAATTTTTGTCCCATTGCCAACGGTTGAGTTCTTCACCTCAACAAAATCACCAATTTTTACATTTTGCCCGATTTTGCAGTTAGGACGAATATATGCAAAAGGCCCTACAGTCGTATTGTCCCCAATTTCCGATTCCATGCCTGTGGAGGATTGGAAGGTCACACCGTTTCCCATGCGCATATCCGTCAAGCGGGAATTGGGGCCGATTTTGCAGTCCTCTCCGATTTCCGTCTTTCCCTCCAGCACACACCCCGGCAAAATCACCGTGTCCACACCAATTTTCACATCGGCATCTATATAAGTATTTTCCGGATCCGCAAGGGTAACGCCATTTTCCATATGGCGGCGGTTAATCCGTTCCCGCATCAATTTCGCAGCCTCTGCCAGCTGTACCCGGGAGTTAACGCCAAAGAATTCTTTTTCCTCCGCCGCCGTCACTGCGCCAACCCTTCCGCCGGCTTTCAAAATCAACTCCAAGCAGTCTGTTAAATAATATTCCCCCTGGGTATTGTGATTATTCAATCCGCCCAAGGCCGCAGCCAAGGCAAGGCCTTTGAATATATAAATCCCTGTATTGATTTCTTTCACCTTGCGTTCGTCGGCAGTTGCATCCTTGTGCTCTACGATTTTCAAAAAATTCCCCCGGGCATCCCGGATAATCCGTCCGTACCCTTCGGGATTTTCAACAATGGCGGAAACTACCGTGGCACTAAAGTTCTCCTCCCGATGGGTTTTCACCAATTTTTCCAATGTGTCCCCTTGAATCAAAGGGGTATCTCCGTAAAGAATCAATATGTCCTGCTGTTGGTCTATAAACTCCCCTGCCATCATCACTGCATGGCCGGTTCCCTTCTGCTCCGCCTGCAAAGCAAAAGAAACCCCTTCTCCGGAAATGGCCGCCTTTACCTCCTCTGCCTTATGGCCTACCACAACGCAGAGCTGTGCGGCACCGCAGCTTTTTGCCCCATCTATCACATAGTCTATCATTTTTTTATTCAAAATTTCATGCAGTACCTTGGGCTTTTTTGACTTCATGCGAGAGCCTTCCCCCGCAGCCAAAATAATCGCCTTCAAATTTTCCATATCATTCTCCTTTCTGACGGCTTTCCTCCCCAGCCGCATATAACCTTGGATATTCTCTCATTTCTCACCAAAAGTTGCAATATGCGCTTTTACTAAAAAATATTTTTTTTCAAAAAAAATTTGCCTTTTTCAGTCTGCAAATGAAAGCCCCTATGGGCATTTTCATGCTGGGTACATAGGGAAGTATCCCTATGCGGGGCGTGGGGCGGCACCCCACAAAGGCTTTTTGAATCCCTCGTATTCAAAGAGCTTTCCGATGTCAATACGCAAAATGCCCATGTATGGGCATTTTCATAATGGGTACATAGGGAAGTATCCCTATGCGGGGTGTGGGGCGGCGCCCCACAAAGGTTCTTTCACAGCCTAAATGGGGTGCCGACTTCGTCGACACCCCTTATTTTAAAGCTTCGTTCCCTTTTTCAAAATCGCCAATTCCGAAACCGATTTTCCAATAACCTGTTGTCCGTCGGAAAGCTCAACCTCTTTATCCAAAATTGCATTTTCCACCACACAATTTTTGCCGATCTTGCATCCCTCCATCACAATGGAATTTTTCACCACCGAGCCTTCCCCTGTGTAAACTCTGCGGAAAATAACGGAACGCTCTACCTTGCCGTTAAAAATTGTGCCGCTGCCGGAAATACAATCCCGTACATCCGCATCTTTATTGTATTTTGCTGGCGGCTCATCCTTGGCCTTTGTTTCAATATACGGAAATTTGTTCATAAACACATCTCTGATTTCTTTTTTTAAAAAATCCATATTGACGGCGTAGTATGCACCAATCCCCGTGCTCAAGGTGTTCCAGTAGCCTTGAAACGCATATCCCATAATTTTGAGTTCTTTCCGCTTTGCGATTAAAATATCCTTTACAAAATCATACTCTCCCCGGGAAGCAATTTCCTCCAAAAGCGTAATCAGAAGCTTCCTTGAAATAACATAGATCCCCAAGGAGGCATAGTTTGTTTTGGGATGCTCCGGCTTTTCCTCAAATTCAATCAAGCGTTTTGTGTCATCCATCAGCATAATTCCGAAATTTTTTAAATCTGTGCGATCCATTTCCTGATAGGCAATGGTAATATCTGCGCCATTGTCCTCATGGCTCTGCACCAGCTTGCGGTAATCCATTTTATAGATGGAATCCCCGCTGGTGATGACCACATATTCCTCATTGCTTCGCAAAAGATACGTCATATTCTGATAAATGGAATCCGCCGTCCCCCGAAACCAATTGGAATCCGTACTGCTGATAAACGGCGTAAATACAAACAGCCCGCCCTGCTTTCTGCCAAAATCCCACCACTTGGAGGAGGTCAAATGATCCTTAAGCGAGCGTGAATTATATTGGGTCAAAACAGCCACCTTCCCAATACCGCTATTTGACATATTGCTTAATGTAAAATCTATGGCACGATAGCTGCTGCCAATGGGCAGCGCCGCCGCCGCTCTATGGTCGGTCAGGACACCGAGCCGTCCCTCATTGTTACCGCCTGCTAATATGATACCAATGGCTTTCATACTCATTTCCCCTCCCGCACTACCGATTTTCCGCTTTCCAATCTGCCGTTTTCATAATCCTCACTCTTCGTCTTACCGTAGACTACACAATTTTTCCCGATGATTACGCCTTCCGGCACGCTGCTGCAGCAACCCACTACGGTAATTCCCGTATTATAAATATTTGGCTTGGTTTCATTGGGCTTATTTTCCCCCACGCCCATTTGCACACCCTTGCCGATCACACACTCTTCATCCACAATACAGCGCTCCACAACTGCATTTTCTCCGATGACCGTGTTTCCCATAATAATGGAATCCCGCACAACGGCACCCTTATCCACAATCACCTGAGAGCCTAAAACAGAATGATATACCTGCCCGTAAATTTCACTGCCGTCTGTCACCAGAGATTCCTCCACAATGGCTTTCGGCGCAGTATATGTAGGGGGTTGATGATCGGAATTCGTATAAATTTTCCAAAAATCATCGTATAAATTAAACGCAGGCAATGCCTTAATCAATTCCATATTGGACTCCCAATAGGACTCGATGGTTCCCACGTCCTTCCAATAGCCTTGAAAGCGGTAGGCAAACATGGCCTGCCCTTCATCCAGCATCTTCGGGATGATATGCATTCCAAAATCGCTGTCAGGATGTATGATTCTGTCCTCAATCAAGGCTTCCCTTAGTCTGCTCCATGTGAAAATATAAATACCCATAGAGGCCAGATTGTTTTTTGGATTTTCTGGCTTCTCCTCAAACTGATAAATCCTGTCATCCTCCTCCGTATTCATAATACCGAAGCGTCCGGCTTCTTCAAAGGGTACCTCCAGCACGGCAATGGTGGCCGCCGCACCCTTCTCTTTATGATAGGAGAGCATCTTGGAATAATCCATTTTATAGATATGATCTCCGGAAAGAATCAACACATATTCCGGATTATTGCTGTCGATATAATCAATGTTTTGGTAAATGGCGTTGGCCGTGCCCATAAACCACTCACCGGAATCACCGCCCTTTACATGGGGGGCCAAGATGGTAACCCCGCCGATTTTCTTATCCAAATCCCATGGGATCCCAATCCCAATGTGCTGGTTCAGCCGAAGGGGCTGATACTGTGTCAGCACACCCACCGTGTCTATGCCGGAATTGATACAATTACTAAGGGGAAAATCAATAATCCGAAATTTCCCGCCATAAGCCACCGCCGGCTTTGCTACTTTGCGCGTCAGAACACCCAGACGGCTTCCCTGTCCGCCTGCCAAAAGCATTGCTATCATCTCTTTTTTACGCATCTGTATCTACCCCCTGCCTTAATTTGTCCAACGTACCCCTCCAAAATCAAATATATATTTTACAATTCACAATATAATGCCTAAAACTTACCTTAGCGCAGATATTTTTCATTGTTCTTCGTATTTTTTTTTACAGCATTAAACTTTATAGTAGGCAATGGTATTTTCTTATTATAATTATACCATAGAAGATTGACGAAAAGAATAACAATTTGCCTTTCCCTTCCACGGATTTTTACATTTTCCTCTCTTTTTAAAAAATAGTAAACTTTTTGGTTTATTTCTATTGTTTTGGTATAAAATTAATATAGAATTCCTTGTAAATGATTGCCTTTCCTATTTTAGTATACTATAATGGAAAGCAAAATTATGTTTCATTTGGAATTGAAGCATATACGAACAGAGGCGGGTATATATGACAACCTTATTTAAAGATTCAGACCATATTTATTTTATTGGCATCGGCGGCATCAGTATGTCAGGCTTGGCGGAAATTTTGGCAAGCAGCGGGCATCAGGTATCCGGCACCGATCTTCGGGAAACACCTGTAACAAAGCATCTTGAATCCATTGGCATTCAAGTAAACTATGGCCATCAGGCCGAAAACATTACCGACGACATTACCCATGTGGTATTTACTGCGGCAATTCATGAGGATAACCCGGAGCTTACGGCGGCGAAGAAAAAAAAGCTGACCATTATAGACCGGGCTCATTTATTGGGACAAATTATGGAGGATTACAGCAACTCTGTTGCAGTATCAGGCACCCATGGGAAAACAACAACAACCTCTATGGTTTCAGAAATTCTTTTGGCGGGGGAAAAAGACCCCACCATTACCGTTGGCGGTGTTTTGCCCACCATCGGGAGCAATTTAAAAATCGGGCACTCCCCTTATTTTGTGGCAGAGGCCTGCGAATATTTTAACAGCTTTCTTCAGTTGACCCCCTTGGCAGGCATTATACTGAATATTGAAAGCGATCATCTGGATTTTTTCGGCTCATTGGATAATATCTATCGTTCCTTCCATGCATTTGCAAAGCGGGTGCCACAAAACGGTGTTTTGGTGATAAACAAAACCATTCCTCGGCTTGAAAAAATCATAGACGGCTTATCCTGTACCGTGGAGACCTTCTCCCTGACGGAAACCGCAAATTGGACGGCGCAAAATATCCTTCATCATGAAGATGGCAGAAATACCTTTGATGTATATTATAACAACGAAAAAAAGGCGCAAATCCATTTAAATGTTCCCGGAGAGCATAATATCAGCAATGCCTTGGCGGCCATTGCCGCCGCCAGCTTTCTTGGAATTTCTCCTGCGGCTTGGGCGAAGGGCCTTTCTCACTTTACGGGAACGGACCGCAGATTCCAGAAAAAGGGTGAGAAAAACGGCGTCCTTGTGATAGACGATTATGCTCATCACCCTACGGAAATCCGGGCAACCTTGTCTGCGGCAAAAAAAGTAAAGCACAACACCACTTGGTGCGTTTTTCAGCCCCATACCTATTCCCGCACAAAATTTTTGTTTGAAGAATTCGGCGATGCTTTTTTTGATGCCGACGAAATCATTGTTGCGGATATTTATGCCGCCCGAGAAACAGACGACGGCACCATTAGTGCAGCCCAGTTGGCGGAGCGCATTGCAAAAACAGGGAAATCCGCCCGTTATGTAGGCGGCTTTGGCGAAATATTGGCTTATTTGCAGGCGCACAGCAAAGCAGGGGATTTGCTTCTTACTGTGGGCGCTGGGGATGTATTCAAAATCGGCGAAGCCTTTCTTTCCCTTTAACCTTTTTTGATTTTAAACGAAAAAAGCAGAGGATCTCTATTTATTTTGAGCATCTCTCTGCTTTTTTTATTTATGGTATGGTTCTTTCCGATTGATTTTTTCAGCACGATAAATTTGCTCCAGCAAAATCACCCGCATCATTTGGTGGGGAAACGTCATGGGAGAAAAGCTCAGCCAAAAATCCGCCCGTTCCATCACCTCTTGGGACAAGCCCAAGGAACCGCCGATGATAAATGCCATATGGCTAACGCCGCGCACCGCTTTTTCCGCCATAAAATCAGCCAGGTCCGCCGAAGAAAGGCTCTTGCCCTCTATGGCTAGGGCTACGGTAAAGGCTTCCCCTTTGACTGCTTTTAAAATGCGCAGTCCCTCCTTTTGCCGCACCTCCCCCTCTTGGGCAGGGCTCATGGTTTCCGGTGCCTTTTCGTCGGCCAGCTCAATGATTTCCAGCTTATGATAGCGGCCAAGACGCTTGCTGTATTCCGCCACCGCGCCCCGCCAATAGGCCTCCTTCAGCTTGCCCACGCACACAATTGTAAT
>DCDZ01000007.1:0-1007 GCA_002316675.1 Tyzzerella sp. UBA1042 | reverse complement strand
ACGCACACAATTGTAATTTTCATTTTCCCACCTACAGCTCCACTTTAAACCCAATGGTATGGCGATAGGCCATATCCATTTTAAAGTGCTTCCCAACTTTAATTTTATGTTTTTGCAAAATCTGGTCCACCGTATCGAAGGCCAAATGAGGCTCATTATTTTCTTGGCTTAAATGGCCCAAAAAAACGTGTTTCATCTTGCCATCTACCACAGAGGAAAGAAATTCCCCGGCAGTCTCATTGGATAAATGGCCCACATCGCTTAAAATACGTTTTTTCAAGTGCCAAGGGTAGCCGCCCTTTTGCAACATATCCACATCGTGGTTGGCCTCCAGCAAAAGGATTTCACTCTTAGCAATCCGTTCTCTGATCTCCTCGGTAATATGCCCAATATCCGTGGCCAGAGTCACCTTTTTTCCTTCGGCAAACACATTAAACCCCACAGGGTCCGCCGCATCATGGGGAATGGAGAAAGGGTTCACGCAAATATCGTTGATTAGGCAATTTTCCCCGAGATATACATACCGCCGATTACTGGGGGCAATTTTGCCAAGGGTATCCTCCATGGCCAGCCATGTTTCATAGGTGGCATAAATGGGGACATGAAACCTTCTTGAAAAAACCCCGGCCCCCTTAATATGATCCAAATGCTCGTGGGTAATAAACAATCCGTCTATATCCTCTCCCGTAAGCTTCAGCTCTGCAAGGCCTTCCTCCAGCTTTTTTCCGCTGACCCCGGCATCGATCAAAATACGGGTATGCTTTGTACCGATATATGTACTATTTCCACTGCTTCCACTGACGAGGGTACAAAATTCCACTGCCAAAAAACGCCCCCCTTTCTTATTCATATTCATTCAATACAAAGAACAGGCAAGGCTCTGAGGCGTCGCCCCGACCCCCGCAAGCAAGGTTAAAAACAAGACCTCATGGCACCGCCCCAAACTCCGCAAGCCTTTACGAAGGCTTGACTGAAACCTTACACGCAAAAATTACATTTTTGCAAAA
>DCDZ01000015.1:3774-26163 GCA_002316675.1 Tyzzerella sp. UBA1042 | reverse complement strand
ACCAGAGCATATAAGGCGGCGTATCCAAAAGTAAGAAAAGATTCCGTAGCAGCTACAAACGGAGGTAAATTGCTTAGAAATGCTGAGGTCAAAAAATATGTTGATGAACAGCTTCAGGAAATCTCCGATGCTAAGATTGCTGATGCTACAGAAGTGATGCAGTATCTTACAATGGTACTGCGCGGCGAAAGTAAGGCAGAGGTGGTTGTAGTCGAAGGGTGTGGCGATGGGTGTTCAGAAGCAAGGAGAATTGAAAAGGCCCCGGATGAAAAAGAGCGGTTAAAAGCCGCGGAGCTGCTTGCCAAACGTTATAACCTATTAACTGAAAAAATTCAGGTTGAAGGTAATGCCGCCGTACAAATTCTTGACAACATCCCGAAAGGAGAAAACGATGATAAAGCTGGATAATATAATCGGCCCCTCTTTTTACGGGGTGCATCACGATATAAAACAAGGGTGGCATACACACTATTGGCTCAAGGGGGGTCGTGGTTCTTTGAAGTCCTCTTTTGTGTCTGTTGAAATCATTACGGGGATCATGAAAGACCCCAACGCAAACTGCCTTGCCTTGCGTAAGGTTGGCCAGAACCTTAAGGATAGTGTGTATGAGCAGCTGGAATGGGCCATCAAGGTTCTTGGGGTAGAAAATTACTGGCAATCAAAACTAAGCCCCCTGGAGCTTGTGTACATACCCACAGGGCAACGCATCATCTTCCGTGGTGCTGATAAGCCCAAGAAAATTAAGTCTACAAAATTCCGTCAAGGGTATTGTAAATATATCTGGTATGAGGAAGTGGACGAGTTTGCCGGAATGGAAGAAATCAGAACTATAAATCAATCTTTAATGCGTGGAGGCGAAAGCTTCTGCGTTTTTTATTCCTACAATCCACCCAAAAGCCAAAGAAACTGGGTGAATAAAGAAGTCCTCGAAAAGAAAAGTGATAAACTGGTACACCACAGTACCTACCTACAGGCACCTGAGCAGTGGTTGGGGAAACAATTTATTTCCGAAGCTGAGCATTTGAAAAAGACAAAACCGCAGGCGTATGACCATGAATATATGGGTGATGTTACAGGCACAGGCGGTGAAGTGTTCACAAATCTTACGATCAGGGAGATTTCCGAAGAAGAAATCAAGCGCTTTGACAGAATTGCCCGTGGTCTTGACTGGGGCTATGCTTCCGATCCATTCCACTATACGGTGAACCATTACGATAAAACAAGAAGAACGCTGTATATTTTCCATGAAATCCAGCTAGTAAGCCTTAGCAACCGAAAGGCTGCAGAAATGATTAAGCAGGAGAATAAAAGCAATTCGCTCATTGTTTGCGATAGCGCAGAGCCGAAAAGTATTTCCGAGGTATCGGAATACGGCTTAAGGGTAATCGGTGCCAGAAAAGGCCCTGACAGTGTAGAATATGGGATCAAGTGGTTGCAGGATTTGGAACACATTATTATTGATCCTGTGCGCTGTCCGAATACCGCAAGGGAATTCAACGCCTACGAACTGGAAAGTGACGGCAATGACGGCTTTAAAGCAAAATTCCCTGATAAGGATAACCATAGCATTGATGCGGTTCGTTATAGTCGTGAAATGGATATGAGAAATGTAAGGGTGAGGTGATACAGTGTTTTTAACAGAGACGGACTTAATCAATTTAAGGCTGACCATCGGCAGCAAGCTTAACGAAAGTGAAATTGTTGAAGCGTTGCTTCGGGATGATATTATGAGCCCTCAAAAGCTTCATATGGCAGAGGGCGAGCGATATTATGTTTGCGAACATGATGTTATGAAAAAGGATTTCAGCAAAACAATCATTTCCGAAAGTGATAGTGGGGACGAAGAACGCAGAATCCCGTTTGTAAACCCGAACAGGAGTAACCATCACAATATAAACCCTTTCCACAAAATCTTAGTTGACCAGAAAGCCTCCTACATGATTGGGCGTGAGCCTACCATATCCGTTATAGGAGCTGAAAAGGACAGTGGGAAAAAGATATACGAAAGCCTGTTATCAGAATTCGCAGACGAGGGTTTTAATGAGCTGCTTTCGGATTGGGTAATCGGTGCCAGCAATAAAGGCTTTGAGTGTGTTCATGTGTACTATGATGAATCAGGAGAATTTCGGTACAATATTGCACCTGCAAATGAAATTATCCCTATTTATGATTCCTTGCATGAAACGGATTTGCAAGAGGTCATTCGCTATTATGACATTACGGTGATCAAGGGAAAGGAAAAGTACCTCAGAAAACGGGTTGAGTGGTGGACGAAAACAGATGTCACCTATTACACCGAAATCGAAAACAAAAGGTTCATCAAGGACACGGAGAAGCCACATAACCCCGCTCCCCATTGGTGGGACATTGTAAAGCTTAATGGCTTTGAGAAACGTCGGGAGAAACATTCCTGGGGCAGGGTACCATTCATCATACTGCGGAACAATAGCAAGTCAACTACTGACTTACAGTCTATAAAGGGCTTGATTGATGCCTACGACCTGTTATCTAGCGAGGGTACAAACAACTTCTTGGACTTGGTAGAGCTATACTGGGTGATCCAGGGGTACGGTGGAGAGACAGCTAATGCCATAGCTGAGAGATTGCGCATTAACAGGGCGGTACATGTCAACGATTCCACAGGGAAAGTTGAAGCAAAACAAGTGTCTCTCCCTGTAGAGGGCAGAATCGCATATCTTGAAATGCTCCGTAGGGATATTTACCATTTTGGGCAGGGCATTGATACGGATTCAGACACCTTTGGCAATGCTCCCTCAGGGGTAAGCTTAAAATTTAGATATACATTGCTGGACTTGAAAGCGAATGCCCTTGTCTCTAAACTAAAAAGGGCCATTAAAGAATTGTTGTGGTTTTATACAGATCATTGCAACCGTAGGAGCAAGACAGAGTATAGCGTTTCCGATGTTCAGCTATCTATCAATAAAACCATGATTACCAATGATTCCGAGACGGTTCAAATGATCATGCAGAGTAAGGGCATTGTATCCGATAAAACTTTGCTGAGCAAGCACCCCTTTGTGGATGATGTAAATGCGGAGCTTTTAGAATTAGAGCAGCAGGAAGAGCAAAGCATCAAAAAATATGCTGAATATCAGAATTTAGGTGATGGCGGTGAAGAGTAGTGAGTATTGGAAAGCACGATTTGAAGCCCTTAACGAACGACTGCTCAATATCGGTGAGGAAAGTATCCCCTACATAGAAAAACGTTATGACACGGCAATTTCCAACATTCAGAAAGAAATCGAAGTGTTTTACCGTAGGTTTGCAGCAGAAAATGATTTCACCTATGCGGATGCAAAGAAAATACTTGATTCCGACGAAAGGCAGGAGTTTCAGCTTGCCCTTGAAGAATATATTCGCATGGGCAAAGAGAACGCCTTGGATCAACGCTGGATGAAGGAGTTGGAGAACGCCAGCACCATTTACCGTATGGATCGACTGAAAGCGTTACAGCTTCAAATGCGGCAACAAATTGAGTTACTTGAAGCTGAAAAGGATAAGAAACTCCATGAAGCGTTAGGAAAAACCTATGAACAGGGATATTATCACACGGCTTATGAAATCCAAAAGAGAGTTGGCGCAGGTAGTGCCTTTGCCGTACTGGATGCCACGAAGCTAGAAAAAGTATTATCTAAGCCTTGGGCACCTGACGGGAAAAATTTTTCTAAAAGGGTATGGGGCGATGATAAAACAAACCTTCTGTATCAGTTGGAAACAAGGCTGACACAAGGCATGATTCGCGGCGAGAGCGCAGAAAAAATTATAAAGGATGTTACAAAGGTGCTCAATACATCAAGAGTGGCTGCGAAAAGGCTGATATTAACAGAGGGTGCTTACTTTGCGTCAGCTTCACGGCTGGACGCCTACAAGGCTATGGATGTTGAACAATATGAATTTGTTGCTACCTTGGACTTAAAAACCAGCAGCTTATGCCGTAGTATGGATGGTAGGGTATTTGACTTATCGGAGTATCAGGTGGGATTGAATGCACCGCCCTTGCATGTGTATTGCCGCAGTACCACAGTACCGTTCTTCGATGATGAATTTACGCATGGTGAGGAACGGGCGGCGCGTACGGAGAACAATAAACTGCGCTATGTTCCATCAAGCATCACATACAATGATTGGTACAAAGAATATGTTGGGAGGTGATCCCTTTATCTCGTCTTTGGGTACAGACGTTAAACAGGCTCTTTTTTGATGGGGAAAATATAGAAAGGAGCATTTATATGAAAAAAGAAGATTTAATCAAGCTGGGCTTAGATGAAGAAACCGCAACAAAAGTGGCGGCTGCCAGCACGGAGGAATTAAAGGGGTATGTGGAAAAAGAAACCCATACCACGAAGCTGACTGAGCTACAAACAGCCAATACCACCATTGCCACATTGCAAGGTGCTATTAAAAAGTTCGATGGTGTGGACGTGGAACAGCTGAAAAAAGATGCAAAAGATTGGGAGACGAAGTATAACACTGATGTTGCCAATATCAAGCGTGACAGTGCTATTGATATGGCGATTATGCAGGCAAAGGGCAGAAACCCCAAGGCAATTAAAGCGCTGCTTGATGCAGATAAAATTAAGCTGAAAGAGGATGGCACCTTAGAGGGGCTTGACCTTGAAGGTCTGAAAAAGTCAGATGGTTATTTGTTTGATGTTGAGGAAACGCAGACATTGGGTACTGGTGGCGGTGGCGGTGCTGCTAGGGGTACTGGCGGAAGTAGTGAAGCAGAGATCAATGCGGAGATTGCGCAGGCTATGGGAATCATTTCAAAATAAGAAGGGAGACATAAATAATGCCAAATGTATTGGAATATGCAAAGCTTTTTGAAACAAATTTAGATTTAGTGGCTGTTCAAACTCTGAAAACAGGTTTTATGGATGGCAATAGCGGTAAAGTGAAGTACAGCGGTGGCAATGAGGTCAAGGTTCCTAAAATGAGCGTGCAGGGACTTGGTGATTATTCAAGGGAAAACGGCTATACCGATGGCAGTGTGTCTCTTGCATACCAGACACTTACCATGACACAGGATAGAGGTAGAAAATTCCTTCTTGATGCCATGGATGTAGACGAAACCAATTTTATTGCTACAGCTGGCGCAGTAATGGGGGAATTCCAGAGAACAAGGCTTGTACCTGAAATTGACGCTTACAGAATTTCTAAGCTTGCTACAACCGCCATGGGTGTGGCTGGGGATACACAGGTCGAATACGGCTATACAGTAGGAAACGATATTATTGTGAAGATCAAAAAAGGTATTAAGGCAATTCGTTCAGCAGGTTATGACGGCGAACTTGATGTTCTTGCTACATATGACGTTGTAGGAGCTGTTGAAGAAGCAGCATTAGGGAAATTATCAGCAATGACATTTTCTCAGGCGGGTATTAACACACAGGTGCCTCAGATTGATGGTTGTCCATTAATTCCAGTGCCTAGCAACCGCATGTATACAGCAATTACTTTGTACGACGGCAAGACAGCAGGTCAAGAGGCAGGTGGTTTTATCAAGGGGACTTCTGCGAAGGATATTAATTTCATCATTGTAGCAAGAGAAACTCCTATTGCTGTAACAAAGCAGGATAAAATGAGAATTTTTACTCCTGAAACCTACCAGAAAGCCAATTCTTGGAGCATGGATTACAGACGTTACCATGATATTTGGGTGTTGGATAACAAGAAAAATTCCTTGTTTGTAAATATCAAGGATGCCAAAGCTTAAGGAGGCCTTTATGTATATTGTAAAAAAGGACAATGTTGAAAGAATTGCAGAGAGCAAAGCGCAGTGTGATAAATACATTGCGCAAGGGTTCACCCTTGTGGCTACGGATGCGCCGCAACACAGCGAAGTTGATCTGTCCGATATGACAGTAGAGGAGTTAAAGGCGTTTGCAGCAGCAAATAGCATTGATCTCGGGAAATCTACCAGTGCGGATGGGATTTTGAAGAAAATTACAGAAGCATTACAAGAAGATATTGGTGGTGATGAAAATGGCGATGACAAGAACGGAGAAGCTAAAGAACCTGCTGGGGATCACAACGAATGATAAAGATTTCATTATCCAGTTCATCCTTGACAAGGTATCCGATATGGTATGCAATTATTGCAATATCCAAGAGATTCCGCAGGGGCTGGAGAATGTTACTTTAAACATGGCTGTAGATATGTACCGCGCTGAGGGTTTGGGGCAGGAGCAGTTACAGGGAACAGTAAAAAGTATTACGGAGGGGGACGTTGCCGTCTCCTTTTCCTCTGCGTCCTCTGTTTCAGAAAACCCCGGCATGGCTTTTTTAAAAGACTATACGAAGCAGCTTGATCGATACCGAAAGGTGGGGTGGTAATGTCCTTTTTTCATTTGATACGGAATCATGCAGAAAGCTTATATGATGGCAGATGTACTATTACAGAATTCCAAGAGCAAGAGGGCCCGATTAACAATACCGCGCCTGTTGTGGTTGCAGAAAATGTCCCCTGCCGCGTGTCGTACAAAACTTTATCCAGCGCAAAGCAGACAGATACCGCAACAGCTGTCACACAAGTCACAAAGCTGTTTTTGTCCCCCGAGGTTGCCATCAAGGCAGGCGGCGAAATTACGGTCACTCAAAACGGTGCCACCAAAACCTACAAAGCAGCTGGGGAGCCTGCTGTTTATGTGTCCCATCAAGAGGTTGAGCTGACATTGAAAGATGTGTGGGCGTAATGGCAAAATGGGGCAAGGTTGACTATAAGCAGCTGGTAAAGCTTCGGGACCGTCTGGTGAAATTGCAAGAGGCAGACCTAGAGAAATTCAATGAACAAATGGTTTATGAACTTGCGGCCAGATTGTTGCGTAAGGCCGTAAAAAGAACGCCAACCGCCACAGGGTGGTTGAAACAAGGCTGGTTTATCGGTGGTACCCACTATAATAATGGCGTGTATGAAGTAGAGGTATACAACAATACGGAATATGCGTCCTATGTGGAATCAGGACACCGCACCAAGGATCACACGGGATGGGTGCCGGGGCGGTTTATGCTTTTGATTTCTGAAAAAGAACTGGAACGGGATGCAGAGAAAATCATTGAAAAAAGGCTCATGAAGATGCTGGGGGAGGCGTTCCATGGTAAATAAACTAATCACAGGGATAGCCGAAGCGATACGAAAAGAGTTCCCGGTATCCACTCATAAAATTTATACAGAGAAAACAGAGCAGGGCATGAAAGAGTCTTGCTTTTTTATTCTCTGCATTACCCAATGGCATGATCCAAAATTAAAGGATCGGTTTCGGCTGAATACCTCTTTCGATATTCACTATTTCCCTAAAACAGGAAACGCGGAGGGTTGGGAGGTTGCTGAAAAGTTACGGTCACTTTTAGAGTGGATCACCATAGATGATGCCCTGATTCGAGGCAGCAGTATTAATTATAAGATGGAAGATGGGACACTTCATTTTTTTGTTGATTACAATTTGAACATGGATACAAAAAAAGAACCTTATGCATATATGGAAGAGGTGAAGGTAAATGGCAAAATTGCCAAAGCAGGAAACTGAGAACACACAGGCCCAATTCCCAAAGGAGGCTTTGCTTAGAAGTCAAAAGTATGCTGATTATAGAGATTTGTTATCTGCATTACTAGAGGACGGCAAGTCTTACACGCATGAAGAGGTTGAAGGTCTGATTGATAAATTTCAGAAAGGAAAGGTGATTTAAGTGGGGTTAGGCGGCGGTACCTTTTTGGTACAAAATAAAGTCCTCCCAGGGGCGTACATTAATTTTGTTTCGGCGGCCAGAGCGTCCGCGAATTTGTCCGATCGTGGCTATGCCGCATTGGCGTTGGAATTAGACTGGGGTATTGATGGCGAAATCTTCACTGTGGAAAACGCAGACTTCCAGACAGATTCCTTAAAGGTATTTGGGTATGACTTTACAAGCCCCAAATTAAAGGGGCTGAGAGACTTGTTCCTCAATGCCAAGACTTTGTATGCCTACCGTCTGAACAGCGGTGTTAAGGCTGAAAATGAGTATGCAACAGCGAAGTGTAGTGGTATCCGTGGGAATGATCTTAAAATAATTGTTTCCGCAAATGTGGATGATTCCGCAAAGTTTGATGTTACCACACTGCTTGAGGCTGTAATTTTGGACACTCAGACAGTAACAGCGGCAACGGAATTATTAGACAATGATTTTGTAGTTTTCAAGAAAGCAGCGACATTGGAAGCAACCGCAGGAATGCCTTTGGCAGGCGGCACCAACGGGACAGTGACAGGCACAGCATATCAAACATTTTTGGACAAAGTGGAGGCCTACAGCTTTAATACGCTGGGTTGTTTATCCACCGAGGAAACGGTGAAAAGCTTATTTGTAGCATTCACGAAGCGCCTACGGGATGAAATGGGCGTTAAGTTTCAGACGGTTATCTATAATAAATCAGCTGACTATGAGGGCGTTATCAACCTAAAGAATGCCGTGCTTGATGTTGGTGCAAATGCCGCCAGTCTGGTGTATTGGCTGACGGGTGCATCAGCAGGATGTGCGGTAAATAAAAGCAATCAAAACAAGCTTTACGATGGCGAGTTTGAGGTTTTTACAGACTACAAGCAAAGCCAACTGTCAACAGCAATCAAATCAGGGGAGCTCGTATTTCACAAGGTCGGCGAGGACGTTCGTGTCTTGGATGATATTAATAGCTTTACATCGGTAACTGTGGATAAAAACGAGGATTTCCAGAGTAATCAGGTAATCCGCGTTCTTGATCAGATCGGCAATGACATCGCTGTTCTGTTCAATACCAGATACTTAGGAAAGGTGCAGAATAATGATGCAGGGCGCATTGCTTTCTGGAATGACTTAGTAACCTACAACAAGCAAATGGAGCAGATTCAAGCAATTGAGAACTTTGATTCCGATGAATTGAAGGTAGAAAAAGGTAATGACAAAAAGTCGGTGACAGTAATTAACCCAGTAACCCCTGTTGCTGCTATGGCGAAATTATATATGACTGTATTTGTAAGATAAGGAGGAGATTTTATGGGGCAAACAATGTTAGCCACGGATTCCATTTATGGTGCATTGGCTGAATGCTTTGTTATCATTGATGGGAACAGATACAATTTCATGCAACTAACTAACTTTGAATCCAAGTATGAGCCCAACATCGTTGAGGTATCTATTTTGGGTCAGGTAAACAAGGGGCATAAGCCAGCAGGCGGCAAAGGTACCTGGTCGGGGACGATGCACTATAATCAAAGCATTATGCGCAAAATTATGCTGGACTATCAAAACAAGGGAGTTATGACGCCCTTTGATATTATGGTAACCAATGAGGATAAAGGTTCTACGATCGGCAGGCAAACCATTATCCACAAAAAGTGCTTGCTTGATTCCATCATTCTTGCCAAGTTTGATGCAGGAGAGGAAGTTTTAGAAGAGGATGTTTCAGGTACATTTGAAAGCTTTGAAATGCCGGAACAGTTTACTTTACCAGTGGGAATGGAATAAGGAGGATTACATATGAATTTGCAAGCATTTTTAAACCCTATCAAAGAGGAAAATAAGAAAGTGGTAGCAAGCAAGCGATTTGTTGGGGATGATGGGAAGCCCATCAAATGGGAGATCAAGACCATTACAGCGGAAGAGGATGAAGCATTGCGAAAATCCTGCACCAGAAATGTACAGGTACCAGGCAAGAAAGGGCAGTTCACACAGGAAATTGAGGTAAACAAGTATTTGGGATTGTTGGCTGTTTCCTGCACTGTGAGCCCTAATTTGAATGATGCAGAGTTACAGAACGGTTATGGCGTGATGGGTGCAGACAGCTTGTTAAAAAAGATGCTTCATGCAGGAGAATACACCGCCTACCTTGGAAAGGTGCAGGAACTGAATGGTTTTGATTCCTCTATGGATGAACTGGTAGAAGAAGCAAAAAACTAATTGACGGGGGCGACGGGGAAAGCAGTTATGCTCACTACTGCCTGCATCAGCTGCACTTGTTGCCCTCGCAGTTTTTAACACTTCCCAGAGAAGAAAAGGCTTTTATCATTGCCTCCATTCAGCTAAAAGCAGAAAAAGAAAAGAAGGAAGCGCAGAAAATGAAGCAAAATGGAAAAAGGCGGTAGAAAGTTTTTAGGTTATGGTATATAATTACATTAAAAACTTTGGGGGCGGTATAAGTGGGGAAATTCTGTACAAATTGCGGAAAGGGACTGCAAGATGAAGATTTGTTTTGTGATGGATGCGGGACGAAGGCGAAAGAAGAAGGTTGGAGTAATTCCTCAGAACCTGAGACCGTAAAAACACCACAATCAAATGATGTAACTTTTGACTATAGCAACCCGATTCAAAAACCAAAGAAAAAATCAGGATGTTTAATTGTTTTTATCTTTTTTATAGCTGTAGTTTCAGTGTGCTTTGCAATTGCGATGACAAATCTTACAACAAACAAAGAAAAGATTGTTACTGCAACAGGAGCAAGCGAAACAGAGGCACAAAAAATTTCTGATATTTTGGAGTTGTGCAAAGTGGGAGATATAAAATCTATTAGTTATGATGAAAACCTAGATATTTCAGAGGTAGAAGGAGAAAAAGGGTATCGAATAGAAAACAATTTGTCTCCTAATATTATTTTATACCTAAATCCTGACCTATCGGTGAATTCAATAAGATATGCAGATAGGGACTTTTATAAGAATGGTGAACAACTGTTAAGCTTTGAAGACTTCATAATTAGCGGGGATGAGCAAACAGAGTATCAAATTAAAGCGATGGATTATGTGAAAGGCGTATTAAAATCTCCATCTACTGCAAAATTCCCCAATATATTAGAGTGGAGTATATGGAAAGAGGATGGTATTTATATTATCCAATCCTATGTTGACGCACAGAACGGGTTCGGCGCCTTGGTGCGTAGCGAATTTCAAATTAAATCGGATGGGGATGAAGTAATTTCCTTTATTCTTGATGGGGAAGAATTAATTAGATGAGTTTAGAGCACCTACTTATGGGTGCTTTTTTAATTGTCAAAATGAAGGAGGGATTAAGTGTCAACAATTAAAACTTCAATTCAAATGTTTAACGGAATGACAGGCCCCTTAAACGGCATTATTCGCGCTATGAATATCACAATCAGTAGCTTTGAGACTATGCAAAAAGTATCATCAAATTCTATTGATACAACTTCTTTACAGACGGCAAGGGCAGAGTTGAACAAAGCCGAGGTGGCTTTTAGGCAGGTAGAAGAATCCATTCGGGATGTTGACCGACAGCAAAAGAACCTTAATAACGACATAAGTCGTGGCACAGGTTTGGCAGGTGGTTTTAAAGGTGCACTTGCAGGGATAGGGGGCGTGTTAGGCATTCGCAAAATAGCCGAGATTGCAGATGGATTTGCGCTTTCTACAGCAAGGCTTGATTTGATGAATGATGGTCTTCAAACTACCGCGGATTTGCAGAACAGAATTTATAATATGGCTCAAAAAACAGGTACCTCGTACCTCGACACAGCCTCCACTATATCAAAATTAGGCATTTTAGCAAAAAAAGCTTTTGTGAGCAATAATGAGCTTTTGTCATTTACGGATTTAGCGAATAAAAGTTTTATAGGTTCATCTGCGATTGAACAATCATCTGCGATGTATCAGCTTACACAGGCTATGGCGGCAGGCAAATTACAAGGGGATGAGTATCGGTCTATTATAGAGAATGCACCGCTTTTAGCGCAAAGCATTGAAGGGTATATGGTTAACGTGCAAAAGGCACGAGGAACTATGAAAGATTGGTCGGCTGACGGCCTCCTTACTGCAAACGTAATTAAAAATGCTTTGTTTTATTCTGCTGATGAAATAGAAGCTAGATTTGCAGCTATGCCAAAAACATGGGGCCGAGTCTGGAATATGTTTACAAACAAAGTGTCTAGAGTATCTCAACCTTTGCTGAATTTTACCATTGCCTTGGCAAAGAACTGGGATTTAATTGAGCCAGTGGTAATAGGCGCTGCGGTTGCTGTCGGAATCTATGCAACAACACTGGGTATTGCGAAAGGTATACAAGCTGCCCATACGATTGCAACCGGAATAAGCACGGCCTTTAACGGAGCTTGGACACTCTCTGTTTTTGCTCAAACAGCGGCGCAAAACGGGCTTAATGCGGCAATATTAGCGTGCCCTATCACATGGATAATTTTAGCGATTATCGCGTTAATTGCAATTTTTTACGCGGTGATAGCAGCTATTAACAAGTGGAAAGGAACATCAATAAGTGCAACAGGCATTATTTTCGGATATTTTTACTGGATGTTTACAAATGTGTATAATCTCGTTGCTTTTGTCCTGAATATTTTTATTATCTTTGTTAACTATCTTGAAAACGCCTTTAAAAATCCTACAGCGGCGGCACAAGCTCTTTTTTACGACATGTGCAGTAATGTAATTGGATATGTTGAGAAAATGGCAGCAGCGATTGAGGCGATTTTGAATAAAATACCAGGAGTCCAAATTGATATTACAAGTGGCTTATCACGATTTAAGGATGAGCTTGGCGAGAGAGCACAGTCAATTAAAGACAAAGCTGGCTTGACGGACTCTATTAAAAGGTGGAATTACAAAGACCCAAGAGAAATGCTTGATAAGGGCTATCGAAAAGGTGCGGACGTTGCCAACAGCATTTCAGGACTTTTCAATAACAGCGCTTGGGACGCTTTTGCAAATAACACTGACGACATTGCGGGCAACACAGGCAAAATTGCGGGTTCCATGGAAATTTCCCAAGAGGAATTGAAATATCTTCGTGATATGGCAGAACGTGAAGCGATCAACCGTTTCACTACCGCTGAAATTAAAGTAGACTTCAAGAATGAATCTACCATCAATTCTAACCTTGACATTGATGGCGTCATGGATAAATTTACCGAAGTGTTTAGAGAAGCGGTTTACACCGAAGCCGAGGAGGTGCATGTGCTTGTATAAAGTTTTTCTGGGGAGTGTGCAGCTCCCCATTGCACCACAAAAAATCCAGATGAAAATAAACAATAACAACAAGACCATGGAGCTGGTCAACGGTAGTGAGATTAATTTTCTGCGTTCCCCGGGGTTAACGGAGTTTAGCTTTGACTTTTTGCTACCTCATGCAAAATACCCCTTTGCCGTATATCCCAATGGGTTTCAGCCTCCTGAGTTTTACACGGAATTGCTGGAAACCTTGAAAGTGGGGAAAAAGCCATTCTCTTTTAGCATCCTGCGCACCATGCCAAATGGCAAAGTAATGTTTGATACAAATATGTCGGTATCCTTGGAAGAGTATTCGGTTACAGATGATGCAGGGGAAGGATTTGACCTTGTAGCAAGCGTGAAGCTGAAACAGTTTCAAGAGCTGAAAACATTGGTGAATACCGTTGTCCAACAGACAGAGAATGTTATTGTTGTTGCCGAGGAAAAGGTGCGTCCCGCAGGAAAGACGATACCCAAAACGTATACTGTAAAAAAGGGTGACAGTCTGTGGAAGATTTGCAAGGCACAGCTGGGGGATGGCTCCAAATACGGTGAGATTGCAAAGCTAAACGGCATCAGTAATCCTAATTTGATCTACCCGGGGCAGGTGATAAAACTTGGTACATCTTAAAATTATAAACGGAAATACGGAGTACATACCCGTCGTTGTGGGCGATGTGCAGTGGTCAACAGAAAGGGCAGGCGCACCGGGCAAACTAACCTTTGATGTCGTCAAGGATGGAATATTGAACTTTCAGGAAGGGAACGCAGTTCATTTATATGTGAATGAGGTTCCTATTTTTTATGGGTTCGTTTTTCAGAAAAAGCGCAGTAAGGGCGAAACCATTAGCGTAATCGCTTATGATCAGCTGCGGTATCTCAAAAATAAAGACAGCTATATTTTTAAGGGGAAAACAGCAAGCCAGTTTATTTCTATGGTTGCGGAAGATTTCTTGTTAAAAACAGGTGATATTGCCAACACACAGTTTGTCATTGAAAAGGGGATATTGGACAACAAAACTCTGTTTGATATGTTCCAAGAACTTTTAGACACCACCCTCACCAACACAAAAAAGCTGTACGTTCTCTATGATGATTTCGGAAAGTTGACACTGAAAAATATTAAGGACATGAAATTAAATATTCTTTTGGATAATAGTTCCGCAGAGGATTTTGACTACACCAGCAGCATTGACGGGGAGACCTATAACCAGATCAAGATTGCCTATGACAATGAAGAAACAGGAATCAGGGATACCTATGTTTCTAAGGATAGCGCAAATATTGAACGGTGGGGCGTTTTGCAGTATTACGAAAAGGCTAAAAGCGAGGTCGGCTTGCAACAGAAAGTAAATGCGCTGCTGGAATTGTACAATCACAAAACAAGGCAGCTAAGTATTAAAAATGCCATAGGCTCCACAAAGGTTCGTGCCGGGTGTAGCGTTGGACTGACTTTGGCTTTAGGAGACATTAATGTAAATAATTTTTTTATCTGCGAAAAGGTGACGCATACCTTTCAAGCAGATATGCACCTTATGGATTTGACTTTGAGGGGAAGTGATGGATTTGTCTGAGTTGTTGCAGTTAATAAAACAAGCATCCAAAGAACAGGTGGAAGCATCAAAGCCCGTCGCCGTCATGGTCGGCAAGGTGGTTTCGGTGTCTCCTCTTGAAATTCAGCTGGATCAAAAATTAAAGCTGGATGAGGAGTTTCTTATTCTCACAAAGGCTGTAGTTGATTTTTCTGTGGAAATGACAGTGGATCACATGACGGAAATCCACACCCATTCCCACCAATACACCGATGATAGCACAACAAGAACAACACAGTCTCATACCCACAATCATGCATATACAGGGCGAAAACCCTTTGTCATGCATAATAAATTGAATGTTGGTGATCATGTGCTGTTACTGAGAGTGCAGGGCGGGCAAAAGTATGTTGTTCTGGATGTAGTAGGGGGTGGTACATTGTGATACCCAAGGTAAACGAGGAATTAGCAAGTACCATTGAGAGACAGAAAATGCCCTCGAGGACGTATAAAATCAATATGGGCACCGATTCTATGGGCGGTCATTGTGACGGCTTAGAAGCGGTGAAACAAGCCGCATATAAGGCGTTGCATACAGAAAGATACGACTTTTTGATTTACAGTTGGAATTACGGCGCGGAATTAAAAGACCTGTTTGGCCAACAATTAACCTATGTGTATGCAGAAGTAAAAAGGCGTATCGAGGAGGCTCTTTTGCAGGATGATAGAATTCAAAAAGTATCAGACTTTGCATATGAAAAGACTGCCAGAGACACCTTGCATATCACTTTTCATGTAGAATCCTCCGAGGGCAATTTCGAAAGTGAGTTGAGTATAAATGTATGAACATATGACCTTTGAAATGGTATTAAGCCGCATGATGGAGCGTGTCTCTAATGATGTGGACAAAAGAGAAGGAAGTATCATTTATGATGCCCTTGCCCCCGCTGCGGCTGAGTTATGCCAAATGTATATTGACCTAGATATTGTGATGAATGAAACCTTTGCAGATACTGCAAGCAGAGAATATTTGATACTGAGAGCAAGAGAAAGAGGGGTTACACCCTATAAGGCTACACCTGCCATTGGTAAGGCTGTGTTTAATATAGCCGTTCCTATTGGTAGCCGATTCAGTATAGATAAATTCAACTATAAAGTTACCGAGGCACTGTCAGGGCAAGAATTTACATATAAAACAACCTGTGAAACGGTGGGCAGTGAGCCGAACCACACCTTAGGCACCTTAATCCCCATTGAGTACATACAAGGGCTAACCTCTGCGGAATTGATAGAGGTGCTTACCCCGGGAGAAGATGTGGAAAACACGGAAAGTATTCGCAAAAGGTATCTTGCCACTTTTGACAAGCAAGCCTTTGGAGGGAACCGCGCAGACTACATCGAAAAAATAACAGCAATCCCCGGCATTGGTGGGTGCAAGGTCTATCGGGCGTGGAACGGTGGCGGCACTGTAAAGTGCGTGATTATTAATTCAGAGTTTCAAAAGCCGACAGAAAGCCTTGTAAATGATGTACAAACAGAGGTTGATCCCATCCAGAACCAAGGGGAGGGATTAGGCATTGCGCCCATTGACCATGTGGTCACAATCACAGGCGTAACAGAAACTGTAGTTAATATAGCCACAACAATCACCTATGCCGATGGTTGGGATTTCACAGAGTGTGAGCCTTATATAAACGAAACCATAGACAATTATTTTGCAGAATTAAGCAAGCAGTGGGCTGACAGCAATAATCTAATTGCAAGAATTTCTCAAATTGAATCACGCTTGCTGGACTTGGATGGCATTGTTGACATTGCCAATACCACACTCAATGGAGCCGCGCAAAATTTTGTAATGGGCGCAGATGAAATACCGAAAAGGGGTGACGTAGTTGGCTAAAGTTGAAAGCTATTTTCCTGATTTGCTGAAAGAAGTACGGGAGTTCCAAAAAATTGCGGAAGCCGAGAACCCCGAGCTTCTTTTTTTATGGGATGAATTAGGGGCGGTAATGGATAACCAGTTTATTGATACTGCCTCCAAAATAGGGGTTGCAAGGCGTGAGAAGATGATCAAAATTTCTCCCAAAGCCTCAGATACCTTAGAGGAAAGAAAGTTCCGATTACTTGCCCGGTATAACGAAAATATTCCATATACCCTAAGAGCACTGCAAGGGCAACTCTCCATACTTTGCGGTGAAAACGGGTACCGTCTGGAAATTAACTACGGCGCATTTTCCTTAAAGGCAAAGTTGGAGTTGACCAATAAAAAGAATGTGGAAGCTGTGGGCGAAATGCTGGAAAGGATTGTTCCTGCCAATATGTTGCTAAAAGTGGAATTGTTGTACAACCAGCACCAACTTTTACGAAAACTCACCCATGAGGAAATGAAAGCGTATAGTCATCTTGCTTTAAGAGAGGAGGCACTAACAAATGTCTGAATTTACGGAAAATTACGGACTAGAAAAACCTGCGCAGAATGAATTTTATAATATTGATGTGCAGAACCAGAACATGGACAAAATTGATCAAGCCATTGCAGAAGCGGGGAACAATCCCCAGTTGGAGATAGATGTGGCGGAAATTAAGAATAAAATTGGCAGCACCACTGATACTGGAGGTACGCAAACAGCTGGGTCGGTTTTGGCAAAGGAGAATGCCATTCTTGGGGAAGTTGGGAAAATTGGTGCACCCAATGACGCAGGAAGCAGCAGTACCACAGGAACGACGGTAAGTATTTTTGCGAAGCTGAATTATTTGGTTGACCAAGTTAAAAGCTATTTATTTAATATTTATAACAGGCTTGGCACGCCAACTGATAGTGCTAATGGCACTACATCTGGAAATGTTCATGCAAAATTGAACTGGTTTTTAAATTTGTTTGGGAAAACGGATGATTCTGGAGCTACGGCTACAACTGGAACTGCCATGGGGAAGTTGAACAAAATTCTTTCCAAATCTTTTGAAACACCTACAGACACAGAGTTTATTAAAATGTGTCTGAATTCCACTCAGGCTCTTACATTTGATTATTTGAACCCAACAGAAACAGAGCTTTTAAATGTAAATGGAAAAGGATATGTTGGACATATTAATGTATTTGGAAATACAACAGCAGGTACAGGGAATACAACAATAATAAAAGTTTATATTGACAATGAATTATTTTTCCATTTTGGTATTAGTGGTTCTACCACACGGAAAGATATATGGTTCGATGGTGGCATTTATCCAGATACTGCATGGAGTGGTGCAATATTTAATCTAAAGCAATACATAAACGGCAATTTAGAGGGAATGAGGGCAGGACTGTCTAAGCTTTTAAAATTTGAAACAAGTTTAAGGGTATTGGCTAGTTCTACATCATCAGATAATAACAATCGTGTTACAATAACATATGGTTTGGAGGAATAAAAATGATTGTGGTTATAAAAGAAGAAATAATAGACGGATATAAAGCAATTACTTATTCTAATGGTACGGTCGTAAGACAGATTGTTGGTGCGGCTGAATCAGAACCAGAGTTACCAGGAGCAACAGATATAGAATTACTCATGCAAGCACAGGCAGATGCAGAATTACGAGATTTTGCAATCCAGCAAGGACAGGAGATGTTAGCGCAGCAGATGGCGGATATTGAATTAACAGTATTGGGAGGTGCAGTATGAGTGTAGAGGTAAAAAGTCCTATGTTTGATTCTCTGAAAATGCGATTTGAGAAAAACTTTGTGAGAAAAGACCAGCTTCAAAAATATGCGGAGTATGGGAAAATCACCGCGGAGGAATACAAGGTAATCACCGGTGAGGATTTGCCGGAATAACAAATACATAAGGCAGCTGGCCCGAAGAAATTCGGGCTTTTTTATTGGAAGGGGTGGATGCATGGATGCAGTAATTTTGGGTTTAATGCAAGCTGTAGTTACATCAATGGGAATTTGGTATCTTCAACGCAAGTTAGCAAGACGGGATGATGCTGCCGAGAGAAGGGAAAAAGAAAGAGAGGATATGGAGTACAACCTCTTAACGGCGGTGAACGCTTCTATCGCATTGGGGGAAGCCACTGCAAAAGCCGTTCAGCGTATTCCTGATGCTCATTGCAATGGAGATATGACGGCTGCTTTAAGTTATACAACAGCGGTAAAGCATGATTTAAAAAACTTCCTTAATCGGAAGGCGGTGGAGAAAATTGTCTGAGACGAAAAGACGAAGACCACGGCGCATTGAGTTTTCAAAGCGTATCATGGTCATGGAAATGGCTCTGCTATGGGTGAATACAATTGGTGTAATTGGACTTGCCTATTACAGCGTTTTCAGGGGTGCGGATTCAGCCTTTCCGTGGCTCACAGCAATGGTATCCCTTCCTTGGGCGGCATGGGGCGTAAGTAAAACGGGTTACACAATGAAAAGCATGAGAGAAAATACAGCAGGCGGGGTTGTGTATGATTCCGTCGTATCCAGAGAGGAGAATTATAATGATGTGGCTGGTTGAAAATTGGTTTATTGTAATTGCTATTTTAGTATGCTGTGCGGTAGTCGCCGTAGCCATTTATCGCTTCTATGGGCTTCCCTCAGCGAAGCAGATAGAAACAATCAAGGAATGGCTGTTGTACGCCTGTATGGAGGCTGAGAAGGAATTAGGCAATGGTACGGGGCAACTTAAATTAAGGTACGTTTACGATTTATTTATTACACGCTTCCCGTCTGTGGCCAGAATGGTTTCGTTCAGCATGTTTTCTGTTTGGGTTGATGCTGCACTGGAAGAAATGCGGATGATGCTGACACAGAATAAGGCGATTCGGGATGTTGTAAAGGGGGATGTGGCATGAGTTTAACTAATATAGGTCTGGTGGCATTCGTCAAGACCAAGCTGGGTACGCCCTACGTTTATGGTGCCAAGGGAAAAGTCCTAACACAGGCGAATTTCAACTACCTACAGAATACATATAGGCAGTATGTCCCGAATTCCGACGAATCCAAAGTAGGCAAAATCTGTGTGGACTGCTCCGGTCTGATCAGCTGGTACACAGGTAAGATCAAAAGTTCAGCGGCATTTGCAGCAGAAAGCAAGCGACAACCAATCAATACAATCTCCCTTGCGCCCATTGGTGCGGCTGTGTGGCGACAAGGACATATAGGGGTATATATTGGCAACGGTGAAATTATCGAAGCCAGAGGGAGCCAATTTGGTACCGTACGGACGAAGGTAGGGCAGAGAGATTTCACGCATTGGTTCTTGTTGAAAGATATTGAATATGTAGAGGAGGATGTAGAAATGGTTGAAAAAGGCAAAATTATCGTGGACGGCGAGGAACAGGTTGTGGAAATGATCCGTAAGGACGGCATTACATATATCAAGACAAGAGACATTGCCAATGTGTTGGGGTTGAAAGTTGGGAATAAGGGCAGTGTGCCTACATTGGAAACGAAATAAACTGGTTGAATTCGGCTAGGTTAGATGGGGTGGCGTAAAAGCCACCTCTTATTTTATTCCAATTATTAGCTATTTTTATGTTTGGGGGTTTAAACTTTACCAACGAAATCAAATGAATACTGCGTAAAATATAGTGAAAAATAGTAAAAATTATTAAATAATTCGAAAAAAGTGGACTTTTCTTGAAAACTCAATATAATAGTGATATATGGCTAAATTAAATGTTTTTTAAATTTTATTAGAGTAGGGCATACTACTATGGTAAAAGAAAAAATAAAAAAAGGACAATATATTGGGGGTGAATGAGTATGGCAACTAAAAGCTTTTTAAAACAAGTCGAGCTCAAAGACAAGAAATTAGCTGAACAGTTCGTCGATGCTCTTGAGGACTCTATGGAAAATGCAAAAGAAAATTATTATAGCAATAATAATGAGCCATCTATCAAGTGCACTGAATTAACGGGAGAAAGTGTTAAAATGTTTTTTAATGCTAAATAATATATATGAGTAAAATTGTAAATTCTGAGTTAGTTCAAATAAATTTAAACGAGCTTGTTAATCAACTGGAAGAGAGTGATATTAAAGAGATCCTCTCTTCTTTTGTGTGTGATAAAAACAAGGAAGTCGAACAATTTATTAAAGAAAAAGCAATTGTTTTTTCAGCTCAAGGAATAGCAAAGACGCACTTAGTTTATTGGAGTTCTTCCGATGAAAAATGGGGAGGGAAGTCCAAGGAATTGGTGGGATACTATTCAATAGCACCAAAGACGATAACAATTAAAAAAGAGACAATGTCTAAAAGCAAATGGAAAAAGATATGTAAGCATGGAGATTGCCTGTCTGTTCCGGGAGTGTGTAATCTGCCTGCATTGCTTATTGGGCAATTAGCCAAAAATTATCATAATGGAAATGACACTCTTATTTCCGGTTCGGATTTATTGCAGTTAGCAATTGAGAAGATAAAAAAGGTTCAGGCAGAAGTAGGCGGAAGAATAGTGTACTTGGAGTGTGAAGATGCTCCTGGGCTTATAAAATTTTATAATGACAATGGATTCACTGTTTTTGGAAAAAGAAAATTGGATGGTGATGAAACAAATTTAAAGGGTGAATATTTAATACAACTGTTTAAATATTTATAACCATTACATACTTATAACCATCATAACCGAAAAAGACGAAACCAAACGCAATGAAATGGTGGACAAGCTTTCCGAAGAAGATGCAAAGTATCTCCTTAAGCAATGTTTGGTCGTCATGCGTGGCAAAGAGAATAAATGAGATAGCCCCCGAATGGGGGCTGTTTTATTTCAGCTAATTGTACCACAAGATTTGAAGTGTTTTGCTTTGCCGTCAAAAAAACGTCAAAAATAATTTCCATGGATTAGTTTTTTATTCCGTTGCGGATTTTGAGAAAACATTGATATCTAGGGGTTTTGTATTGTAGATACCAGCAAAAGGAAGAAGCTCCTTTGTCAAAATTATTTTATCCAAAAAGTTAAATAATATCAGCCTATAAAGTAACACAGAAACGCATTTGAAAGGAAGCATTGCATTGTTTTGCAAAAAATGCTTTGTAAAAACAGGAGAAGGTCGGCTCCGTTTTTGAAGATTGTAAACCACCTTTTTTGGGGTGAAAAAACCCCTGTATACACAAGGGTTTTACAGTAGACATAAATAAATTTTTTGTCGGAGGAAGCCTTTTTCAAAAATCCTCTTATTTTACCGCACTGCTTTCAATGAGTGAAATTTCCTTTTCGTAGTTTATGGCATTCCTTGCTTCAGTGGGAATGGATATGGTTTTGATCTCATCCAAGCTGGAAATGGTCTGACTGATTTTGTATTTTTCTACCGTTACAGTCGATGCACTCTCTTGACCTAATTCCTGCAAAACATGGTTTGTTACTGTTTCCAACGTTTTGGAGAAGTCCGCCGAGAAGGAAAGCGGCGTGCCGTCTTCTTTCACTTCAACCTCAATGGGCACTGCTTCTACGTCAGCATAGTAGCTTTTGTCAACACCGTTCATTCCTGCAATTTGCAGGAAATATCCGGCCTCTGACACATCGTATATTTTTTGCGGGGGAAGCTCTCCGGTCATTGTGATGATTCCGTTTTTTGCAGAGGTTTGCTTCCAATTTTCCCCAGCCGCCAATAATAAGCTCATCCCCGTTGCCGCATCATACATACCGATGGATTTCATGGCATTTCCCTCGTCCAGAGTCATTTCTGTCCATTGCCCGTCGTAGAACATATACATATTAACACCGTCATTCACTTTTTCTAAAAAAATCTGTGAATCAAGAGAAGATTGACCGAATAAATCTTGGGTACTGATACCCACCGTCAGCGGGTTGCGCAAAACCTCAACCTTGGCTTTGGAAATGGTTGCGCGCTCCTCTTCATTCATTTGAATTTCCGCATAAAAATCCGAAGCAAAGCCAGAAGCGGCATCTAGCT
>DCDZ01000015.1:2906-3576 GCA_002316675.1 Tyzzerella sp. UBA1042 | reverse complement strand
GCTTTTCCTTTGCTGATGCGATATAACCGGCGGTAGCTTCACTTCCCGGCGCTTCCGTATCATGAGAGGTTGTTTTTGGGGTGCAGCCAAACAAAAGAGTTGTCATAAGTAGGGTTGCCGTGACTGCAAGCGTGGTTTTATTTTTCACCTTAACACCTCCTTCTATTTTCCATAAAAATAAACAGCTTTCTATTCAGTTACATTTTATCTAAATACTTTTATACTTTCAAGTGATTTTAAAATGTTTCAGAAAAATATAAGAAATAGCCTTTTTTCTTAATACTTCTCTCCACTTTTTCTATGTTTTATAGAAAATAATCGTGTTTTACTCCACTTTTCCTGATTTTCTGCGGTACAAATTTAATAGGAAAGAGAGGAAGCGGCAGACATGACTGCCTGGGTGTCGTCTTCCTAAAAAGCAAAGGGCATTCCGGCAATTGCCCATGACAAGCCTTTTTTGTTTGCATTATGTTACCTTGAACAGGCAGATAGTTCATAGGCGGAATTTCCGTTACAATCTATTCCCTTTTGGGTCCCCTCAGCTTTGCCGGCGGGCGCTGCCAGGGAAGGGGTGCGTAGATGTGGAAAATGGTGCGCACAATGCTATCCCCTCCGGGGCCCTTTAATTGATAGTCGGCGGCTTCTGCCGCCTCTGGGCTGGCATCGGCAG
>DCDZ01000015.1:0-2771 GCA_002316675.1 Tyzzerella sp. UBA1042 | reverse complement strand
GCTGGGCTGGCATCGGCAGTGGCATACGCCAAATCCGCTGCCTGCATCATAGAAACATCCTTTTGATTGCTGCCGAAAACCACTGTTTTTTTCTGGGGCACGGTTTCCAGAAGACGGTGCACCATATATTCCTTTGTGGCATTTTTGTGATAGATTTTCAGATGGCAATAATCCTTGGGGGTTTCTGATTTATCCGTTAAAAAAAGAAGTTCGCCCCCGGTATCTATTTTTGTTAGTCGTTCGGTCACAAAGCTTGCTGTTTCGTCAGTTACCACCAAAAGGATATATACAACAATGCCTTCCTCCGGCCTTTCCCCGTAAACATAATTCCGATGGGGAGACAGCCGCAATTCATGATAAAGCTTTTTTTCCTCTTCATTTTTAAAATCATGATAATAAATAAGCAAAACGTCTTGCCAAACAACATTCAAAAAATAGTGCAAATCCTGCTCCTGCAGGAAGGCTTCAATTTTCTGTGTCATTTCGTCGGAAAGCCCTTGACAAGCCAAATATCGTTTTTCCTTCATATCATAAAGCACAGCACCATCCATGGCAATGACCGGCAATTTTATATGAATCTTATCTATATCCGCCATAAGAGAGGCGGGGGTTCTTTCCGTGGCAATGGTAAAGGCGATGCCATCCTTGAGCAGCTGGTTTAATTCAAAAACACAATAGGGGGTGATGCCTGTTTTATCGGCGGAAATGGCACCGTCAAACCCGGATACAAAAAGGAACTCCTGCTCTCTGCGTCGGGGCAGATGAACCATGTTGACACCAAGAGAAACCAGAATGCCCACAATGGTTTCCACCGAACGATTAATGGCATTCATCAGGGGCGTTGCATCATCATGGCTGAGGGTGATACTGAGCAAAACAACCCCCGCCAAGGCGGAGGCACCGGGTTTTTTCAGCAAAACTGTAGTGTATAATACGGGAATCACCGTAAGGGAAATAAGCAGGTAGTGCAGGTGTTCGTAGCCTGCTGGGATGTATAAGCTTAAGGAGGCCGCAAGCAGCCCGAACATTGCCCCGATGACCGTACCGATGATGCGGTTGAAGGCCACATTCACGCTATGCTCCACATAAGGCTGCATACAAATAACGGCGGCAATGGCAGAAAAAATGGGCCTTTCATCTCCGCCAGTTAAACGGCTGACCAAAAAGCATATTCCAACAGCAACCGCCGTCTTAATCATTCGCATACCGACTCTCGGAAAATATACCATGCTATGCACTCCTTCAGTCTCTTTTTTCTCTTCACAAGTATAAAAGTATATTTATCTACTGTCAAGCTTGTAAAAAAGAGGGTGCCCCGTATCTATGTTTTTATGAAAAAAACATAGCTGCGGGACACCCAATTTTTTTTTGGAAAAGCTGATGGATACCGTTGCACATTTTGTGAAATCAGCTTTATTTATGTAGGCTTATGCCATTGCTTTCTGATTAAACTCTTCCAGCTCCAGAATGGCGGCCTTGATCATCGCCGGTGTGATTTCATATGGAATATAGTCCAAATCATATTTTTTCACAGCCGCTTCTAAAACAGGATCCAACTCTTCAACGGAAACCTCAAGGTCGGCCAGCTTTGTGGGAAGCTTCATGCCCTTGTAGAACTTATAAAAACGCTCTAACTGATCATACTGCTTATCCAGCGTCAATAATACCAATGTGCCATAGGACACAACCTCACCATGAAGATGTCTTTCTTCAATTTGGTGCAGCATGGTCATACTGTTAAACAGTGCATGGGCAAGGTTTGTGTTGTATTTATGGGAATCTACCATATTAGAAACCATACCTGTATTGATAAAGATATTCAGCGCAACCTCTTCAATGGCCTTGGAAGGACGGTTTAATTTGCAATCATCCATGGCTTGGATGCCATATTTCAATAAAGGCTCTGTGCAGCAGCTGCTTAGGGCAACCCCGGCCTGCTCTGACAGGGTCAATTCCTCTTCCTTGTCTCTGGCGGAGAATTTTACTTCTGTCTCCTTGCTCATGCCATCGCCAATGCCTGCCCAGAGATAAACCTCAGGCGCCTCGGCGATTACCTTTGTGGAAATAAACACGTGCATGGGCGGCCGTTCCACACGAAAAAAATCACGGAAAACATGATTTGTGTGATAATAAATGCCCAGTGCCGAGATACACGCACAGGTGGATGCGATGGTTGGGAATGTGAAATATGGTTTTTTCAAATGATCTGCCACCAGCTTTGCACAGTCAATTGCTTTGCCCCCCCCGACGCAAAACACCATATCCGCTTCCTTTACTGCAGGCATCTGCTGCAGCTCTTCAGCGTATTCAAAGGCTGCTTCTCCCTTATACCAAATAAAATCCGTAATTTTTACAGAGCTCTCCTTTGTTGCCTCCAACAAATAGTCCTTTGTTTTTTCCATGGCTGTTTTTCCGCCGATTACCACTGCCTTTGTTCCAAAAGGCGCACATACGGCTTCAATTTCGTGGTAAGCGTCCTCGCCGGCGGTGTAGCCCGGGAAAAAAATAGAATCACTCTTCATCCTGACGAACCCCCTTATTGTTTTAGAATGTAAATTACGAGTAATTTTTGCTGCTTACCCATAAAAGACGTTGTTCTACAACATCTATGCACCTTCCCTGCAGTATATAGACTGCCATGAAAATGCATAAAGAGCAGTTCAGCGAAATGTTCTTTAGTTACTAGCTTTTGCTGCTTTGTATTTTCTAATGGCATCAGCCAATTTAGGCAGGATTATCTTCAAGTCGCCAACAATACCCAAGTCAGAAAC
>DCDZ01000023.1:14028-19963 GCA_002316675.1 Tyzzerella sp. UBA1042 | reverse complement strand
ACATTTCGGACCAATAGATTACAGGAAGAATTAATAAAAAATAAATGCAAGTACTGATAAAATGGTACTTGACTTAAAGAGGAGGAAATACTATGAAAATCATTCAGGGAAATTTAATTGCAACAGGCATAAAGGTAGGAATTGTGGCTTCCCGTTTCAATGACTTTATCGTGGGAAAACTGATTGAAGGCGCCGAGGACGCCCTGCTCCGCCACGGTATCGACGCTGAAAATATCTCATTGATCCGTGTACCGGGTGCCTTTGAAATTCCCGCCGCAGCCAAGCTCCTTGTGAAAAATGGCGGCTTCGATGCCATTGTTTGCCTCGGCGCTGTCATCCGCGGTGCAACCACCCATTACGACTATGTTTGCAGCGAGGTCTCCAAGGGTATCGCCCATCTTTCCATGGAAACGGATATTCCTGTGCTTTTCGGCGTTGTTACAACGGAAAACATCGAGCAGGCCATCGAGCGTGCCGGCACAAAAGCCGGGAATAAAGGCTACGATATCGCATTGGCCGCCATCGAAATGGTAAACCTATCTTCTGAGATCAAAAACAAAGCTTAAAACTTTTTTAATTCTTCGGAAAACTTGTACCAAATCCTTCTTTCGTATTATACTATACATAGATTATAAGCCAGCCGGCGAGGAGGGATAATATGGGGGAATTTTACAATAAAAACAAACAGGTAATCCAAAACTTCTTGATTCTTGGCGGCGGCATTCTTTGCTGTTTTCTCTTTTTCCGCTACCTGTTCCCGATTTTTTTACCCTTTGTTTTCGGCTGGCTCTTAAGCCGTTTGTTCCTCCCGTTGACGGATGGATTGGAAAAACACGGCGTCCCCCGATGGGCAGGCGCACTTTTGGGGATCCTGCTCTTGTTTTCCCTTCTGGGGTTTTTAGGCTATTTCGCCGGAGCCCAGCTTTATGAGCAGCTGCAAAACCTCCTGGAGGATCTTCCAGCCTATTTAAAAATGCTGGAAAAGGGCCTAACCCAATTCTGGATGAAGATAGACGGGCTTCTTGTGGGCTTGCCCGATGTTTTTACGGACATTACCGCAAACCTGCAAGAAGGTCTGTTTGGCATCTTGCTTTCCTTCGCCCAAGGCAGCGGCTCCGTCTCTGCCATTACCGCCGTGCCAAAGATTTTATTGGGCTTTTTCATCGCCCTGTTTTCCGCTTATTTTCTGACGAAGGATCAGGAAAGCATTCACCGGGCGTTCAAAACCCATGTTGAGCCACTTTTGGGCGGCTCTTTGGAGGCCACCAAGCAAGACTTGGCCGCCTCCCTTTGGGGATATTTGAAAACACAGCTGATTCTCATGGGTTATGTTTTCCTCATCTGTATCATAGGGCTATATGTTTTACATTCGCCTTACGCCCTCTTGCTGAGCATCACCATTGCCCTCATCGATGCCATACCCTTTTTCGGGAGCGGCTTTATCCTCTGGCCAGGGGCATTGCTCCACTTTTTTTGGGGCAACACCTTCCTGGGTATCGGATATTTAGCGATTTACGCCATCGTGCAAGTGGTGCGCCAATTCATGCAGCCTAAAATATTAGGGGCACAAATCGGTATGCATCCCCTGCTCACCTTATTCTCTATGTATTTTGGATACAAGTGCATCGGCTTTTGGGGGTTAATTCTCGGCCCCGTTGCCGCTGTGATATTACGCACCATTTTGCGGTTTCGGCAAAAAAATAACTCCAAGCGGCTATGATGCAATATTAAAGCCAGCCTTGCGAAAATAAAAAAATACGTTTAATAAGTTCCGAGGTCTGCAATTTTGCAGATCTCTTTTTTTAAAAAATCAGCGCTCTTATCCCCACCAAAATCATAAGATGCAGGGGATAAAACACATAGAAAAAATATCTCGGCAGCTGCAACCTTCTTCTCCATTTCACACCTGCAAAAGGAAAGGCACACAGAGAAAGGCATTGTGCCCATATGCCCGTAATACAGCCATATACCAGCTGCAGCGCCCCTTGGGCATAAAAGCAAACGCTTTTTGCCGATTCATAAAAGGCAAACAGCCCAATGGTTGCAACACCATACCAGCTATAGCTGCTTTTCAGCCAATAGGAAAGCACCAGCAATATCCCCGCCGCCAGCTTTTCCTTTTTTCCTCTGCGCCATAGCCATACCACCAAGGCACCATAGGCCAATGTAAATACCGGGTTCAGGTTTGTATTGCGAAACGCCATGCTATAAATAGGCTGGGATAGCACCGCCGTCAAAAAAATACGAAAGAAATACTTTAAAAAATCAGAGGTATGGGCAACCCCTTGGGCAATGCCGTATGCAAATAAGGGAAAAGACAGCCGCCCGATCAGCCGAAAAACAAGCTGTTCGGGGAAAAACATGGCCCCCACATGGTCAATCAGCATCAGCACCGCCGCCAAACCTGCCGTCAATTGATTACGCTCTGCCATCATGCTTCAGCAAACATTGCCGTTGTCAGATAGCGTTCTCCGGTATCGGGCAAAAGCACAACAATATTTTCCCCCACCAATTGCTCAACACTTTTATAAATCATATTTTTTTCATTCCTTTCCCTTTTTCTTTATGCTCTTTACAAATCGTACCACTGATATATACTTTCATCAAGCAATATCTCTATTGTTATTCCGCACCTTTTATGCTACTATGAAAATTAAAGTTATCAATTTTTCCAGTGTTCTGAAAGAACCAATATTCGTATATTTTTCTATAAAAGGCTCACAATCAGGCAGCTTGAAAGGCCGTAACAATCACCCTTCTGCTATTGTGAAACTTTTTTGCTAAAAATATCCCTTTGGCGCCCCTTTCTGACACACGAAAAGGAGTACAAGGAAAGGATCTGACAATTTATGAAGCTCGGTCGTAACGACCTTTGCTGGTGCAACAGCGGTAAAAAATACAAGCAATGCCACGCAGCAATGGATGAAAAAATTGCGCAGTACAAGGAACACGGAGCCACGGTTCCCTCCCACAAAATTATTAAAACGCCGGAGCAGGTAGAAGGAATCCGGAAGGCCGGCGTTATCAATACGGCAACCTTAGATATGGTTGAAGAAAAAATTTGTGCCGGGATGTCAACAGAAGCAATCAATACTCTGGTGCATAACTTTATTGTTTCCCACGGCGGCATCCCTGCACCCTTGGGCTACTGCGGTTATCCCAAAAGCGTGTGTACCTCCGTCAATAACGTCATCTGCCACGGCATTCCCTCTCCCAATGAAATCTTGAAGGAGGGCGATATTATCAACGTTGATGTTACCACAATTTTGAATGGCTATTATGCCGATGCCTCCCGTATGTTCTGCATTGGCAAGGTAAGCCCCGAAGCAGAAAAGCTCGTTCGGGCGGCAAAGGAATCCGTTGATTTGGCCTTGCAGGAAGTGAAGCCTTGGGGCTTTTTGGGCGATATCGGTGAGGTCATCAGCAAATATATTTATGCCAACGGCTATACTGTTTTGCGGGATATCGGCGGGCACGGCGTAGGTAATGGGTTTCATGAGGACCCTTATGTTTGCCATATCGGCAAGCGGGGCACGGGTATGCTTTTGGTTCCCGGCATGGTATTCACCATTGAGCCTATGGTAAATGCGGGAAAAGAGGCTTTTTATCAGGATAAAGAGAATGGTTGGACCATTTATACCAAGGACGGCTCCCTTTCCGCCCAATGGGAATACACAGTTCTTGTAACAGAAGACGGCCCGGAAATTATCACCCATTAAAACCTTGAGGTAAGGATATGAAAAAAGAGACCTTGATTTATTGCTATGGTGCTTTGCAGGGAGTCTATTGGATGCACTATGGGTGCATTGCCAGCTTTGCTGCGGTTTTCCTTTTGGATCAGAGCTTTTCCTCCGGCGGCATCGGGGTGTTGATTGCCCTTTCCAGCTGTTTATCCGTACTTTTCCAGCCAATCATTGCCGCTGCCGCAGATCAGGGAACACAATTTAGCATCACGCAGATCTTTCGTATCCTTTGCCTTGCCGCCTTTGCGCCCCTTGCCCTTTTGTCTTTTTTTGATCTGCCCCTTGCGGCAACTGCCCTTCTCTATGGTATGGCAGTTCTTTTTGGGCTTTCTATGCAGCCTTTGTTAAGTGCCCTGGGGATGCGGCGATGTTCTCAAGGCGTTTCTATTTTTGGAATTCTGCCCACATCGTCAATAGAGGTAACTCCTGTATCGCGATCATAAGAAATATGTTTTATATCAATCTGATATATTTCATCAGAGGTCGCAATCACAGTACCATCGGTAAACATCAACGCAAATTGCGTCATAGTATCATTCATGATAAGTGTATTAATGATGTCCATAGACGGGAAGCCGGCATTTTGAAAGTATGTTAGATGCTGTATAGTATCTTCGTTCTTCCACCTAATGCTTGCAGTCATATCCTGCCTGCCCGATTTTTCGTAGGCAGTAATATAAAATTTCCCATGGAACCATTCATTCTCTGTAAAGAGATAGTGGCTCCTTGCTCCGTCTATTATAACTTTTGTTTCGCCTGTTATCCTTCCGTTTTCATATATCCGGGCAGAAATTTCTTGATTTATTGTTTTAGAAAAGGGTATTTTAGAAAATATCCAAACTACCATGATCAAAACCACAACTGCTTTCAGAAGCATTTTCAATTTCTGTCTCATATGTTTGCACCTCAAAAAATATAACTATGCCTTCGTTAAAAGCGATTACAATCAGCTCCGGCTTTTTTCCTGATTTTTTACATATGTTCTTTCAAATTCCTGTTCATACTAGAGATGGCTAAGGCAAATATATTTTAAAAAAATCAAAAAGACGAGGAAAATACCTGTCAAGCCAGATATAGCACCATTCCGTCAGAAATCTCCATACTTCATTTTACAATACTTAAAAATTACAAAATAAAAAGCCTTGAAACCAATGATTTTCAAGACTTTCAGCTGAATGCAGCGTTTAATGATAAATCCGAACTTTCAATGTCCTTGAGGGAGACTGTTTTTGTGCTATCCTTGTAATTCCAAACCAACACGATTTTATCGTCATACAGATATATTTCTTGATAGGTTCGTAAATCTGATTTCCCCCCGTAAGAGTTACAGAATAAATAATCACTAGTTACACCTTTTCTATAAGTGAGATACTCTTTTAAAATTATCATTAAACTATCAGACATAGGAATTATTTGCGCTTTTCTGTTTTTGCTGGTATTCATTTGAATTAACTGATTATTAAAATCCAAGTCACCTATTGTTATATTTAATGCTGAAGATATTCTATTACCAGTAGCCAACAGATAATTGGAATATACCCAAGTTTTATACTCTGTAAAATCAGAAACTTTAAGGTTAGGGTTCTTAAGCAATATTCTCAGTTCTTCATCTATATATGTTTCTTTTATTTTTTTATCAGCTTTAGGCAACTTAATTTTAAATTGCGGCATCCACTCATTTTCCATACAAAAATAGAAAAAGGCTCTTAAATCTCTTAAATATGATTGTACAGTAATATCATTGCAACCACGTTCTTTTAGATAAAGAACAAATCCGTCAATTTGGTATGGACTAATAGTATCTAAACTCCAATTTGCTGCTTTAGAATATTTCTCTAATACAGAAAAATGAACCTTGTATATACCTATTGTTTTTTCTGACAAATTTCTTACTTTACAGCGAACAATATATTGCTCAAAACATTCTGACATAGTGATAGGTTCATTTTGATTAAGGCTAATTTTTTTCATTTTAGACATTCCTTTCAATTAAAAAATCACTCACTAAACCTCTATATTTTTCTTAAAAAGTCTAACGAGTGAAAATCACATGAAAGTGTGAAAAATGGGAAATAAAAAAACTCAACAAGTGTAAAATTCGTTGAGTTTATAGGGTATTTCAATTACATGAATGCGGATGACAGGACTTGAACCTGCACCGAGAAACCCCGACTAGAACCTGAATCTAGCGC
>DCDZ01000023.1:0-13889 GCA_002316675.1 Tyzzerella sp. UBA1042 | reverse complement strand
GCGTCTGCCAATTCCGCCACATCCGCATATGGACAACTTGCTAAATAATGATACTATATTAAACCTAAAAAGTCAAGGGATTTCGGGAACTTTTTTCTTTCAAAGGAACATTTGCATTAAAACAGGTACAAGCAATGTACAGATTGCACCATTCACAAAAGCAATTACCGTAATCGTCCCATCGGTATGCCTGCTGATCATACCAAGGGTGGTATCCATAGAGGTTGCCCCCGCCGGGGCGATGGCGCTATATCCGTTCAAATATTTTGCCAAAAAGGGTATCAAAATAAAAGTAAATATCTCTCGGAACACGTTCGATAAAAAGGAAATGGTCCCGGCAACCGGATTTCCCGCATTTGTGAGTATAATTCCGGACAGGCTGTACCACCCCAAGCCGGCAGCAATGGCCATCCCCTCCTTTATCTGTGTCTGCATAAAGAAAGCAGCCATGGCACCGCCCCATAAGGAGCCTAAAATAACCCCCAGGGGAATCAGCAGAATACGAAAGCCCAGCCGGCATACCTGAGCAAAAACATGACGGTTTAACCCCAAATCAATGCCCACGGAAAACAAGAGGATCAGCAGCATAAACGAGGAGGCTTGGTCTAAAAAAGCCGAGATTCCAAGGGGCATATACATCCCGCCCAAAATGCCCAACACCAAAACAACAAAAATAGCCAAACTCATTTTTTCTCCCCCTTTTCCAGAAACAGCTTACTTAGTACAAACACAAAAAGGATACTTCCCGCCACTGCAAGAACAGAAAACAGCAACGCCTTGCCGCCCAAGGACGGTAAGCTCTCAAGCACCGCTCCGTTTCGACCGATGCTGACACCCATACAGAAAATCAAGAGAAGGAGCCACAGGATTTGCATACGGCTATTGAGTTGGATCAGCTTCCCACGAATCAGCTTATGAAAACCAATGAAAAAACCCACCGTCAGCACCAAAAAAATTTTCCACATTTCAATCCCTCCATCCATTCTCTTCATTCTTCTATTTTATGCCCTTTCTGACCATTACGGGCCTTATCCCCCTCAAAAGACGGAGTATTCTCAATGAAAGGCACAAGAAAAGCAGATTGCCTGCTCCCTCCCACAAAGGAAAAATAAATATTGCCCTCGTAACCGAGGGCAATGCATTTTATTTTGCATCCTTTAATAATTGCACAACACGGTCAATTTCTTCCCTGGACACATAACAATGGGTGACAAAACGCAGTATCCCGTTATCCTCCCCATTTATCCGCACATCATGGGCCGCCATATAGGCCACCAATGCGGCAGAGTCTAAGGGGTATGCCTGCAAACGAAAGAACACCATATTAATCTGCTGTCTGGCTTCATACACCTCTAAGCCCTTTACTTCCTGCAGCCGTCTCGCCAAATACTTGGCATTGTCATGGTCCTCCTGCAATCTCTTTGGCATTTCCTGCAATGCCAAAATACCTGCCGCTGCCAAAATACCCACTTGCCGCATACCGCCGCCAAGGATTTTGCGCTTTCTTCTTGCCAAGGCAATAAAGGCCTTACTTCCAACCAAAACAGACCCAACGGGGGCACAAAGCCCCTTGGACAAGCAAACGGAAATGGTATCTGCATACTGGGCCATTTCCTTGACATCCACACCCAAATACACCGCCGCATTAAAAATTCTGGCGCCGTCAATATGAACAGGCAGGTCATATTTTTTCGCAAGGTCATTGATTTTTTTCATGTAGTCTAAAGAACGTACCTGCCCGTCGGAATCAGCATTTTCATAAGTAATCAGTGCAGTTCTTGGCTGATGAATATCCTCCGGGTCTTTTCTAATATAATGCTCAACCAATTCCAGGGACATCTCTCCCTTTCCATTGGGCACAGAACGCAGCTGGGCACCGGCAATAATAGCGGCGGCCCCTGCCTCATGGACAACCACATGGCAGTTATCGGGAAGGATCACTTCTTCCCCTCTTTGCACATGGGTAAACAGTGCCAGCTGATTGCTCATGGTTCCTGTGGGAACAAAAAGGGCAGCCTCTTTGCCAAATCTTTCTGCCGCCAAGTGCTCCAGCAGATTTACCGTAGCATCATCGCCGTAAACATCGTCGCCAACCTTCGCCACAGCCATGGCTTTTCTCATTTCCTCGGTGGGCACGGTCACCGTATCGCTTCTCAAATCAATTTTTCCGTTTATCATGGCTTACGCCTCCTCTGTCAGCCTCAACCGCAGTGCGTTAATTTCCTCATCCTCCAAATATTCATCATAGGTCATGGTTCTGTCAATGAGGCCTCCCGGCAAAATTTCGATCACCCTATCGGCAATGGTTTGCACAAACTGATGGTCATGGGAATAAAACAGCAGTGTCCCCTTATATTCTGATAGCCCTTCGTTTAACGCTGTGATGGATTCCAAATCCAAATGGTTGGTAGGCTCGTCCATAATCATCACGTTTGCGCCGCTCATCATCATTTTACAAAGCATACAGCGCACCTTTTCGCCGCCGGATAACACATCGGCAGATTTTAACGCCTCTTCTCCGCTGAAAAGCATCCGTCCCAGCCATCCGCGGATATCCGCATCATACTGCTCGCCTTCCTTGGCGAAGGGTCTGAGCCATTCAATCAAAGACTCCTTGCGGCCTTCAAAATATGCGGCGTTATCCTTGGGGAAATATCCCGTTTTTGTGGTAATTCCCCATTTGAATTTTCCTTCATCGGGTTCCGCCTCGCCCATTAAAATTTGGAACAATGTGGTTCTGGAAATCTCATCCTTGCCCACAAAGGTTACTTTTTCATTGGGTCGAATCATAAAGCTTACGTTATTCAGAACCTTTTTGCCATCAACGGTTTTTGAAATATTCTCCACCAGAAGAACGTCATTTCCAACCTCTCTGTCCTGCTTAAAGCTACAGAAGGGGTACCTCCTGCTGGAGGGCTTAATCGTATCCATCTGCAGGTTATCCAACAATTTTTTTCTGCTGGTTGCCTGTTTTGCCTTGGAGGCATTGGCACTGAAGCGCTGGATAAATTCCTGCAAGTCCTTCATCTTCTGCTCTACCCGCTTATTTTGATCCTTCAGCTGACGCTGGGTCATCTGAGTAAAGCTGTACCAAAAATCATAGTTCCCCACAAACATGGTAATCTTTCCGTAATCAATATCCGCAATGTTTGTACACACCTTATTTAAGAAGTGCCTGTCATGGGATACCACAATCACGGTATTTTCAAAGTTCATCAAAAAGTCTTCCAGCCATCGGATGGCCTGAATATCCAAATGGTTGGTAGGCTCGTCCAAAAGTAAAATATCGGGGTTGCCAAACAGTGCCTGGGCCAAAAGCACCTTCACCTTTTGTGTACCCGTCAATTCCTTCATTTTCACATAATGCAGTTCATTGGTAATGCCCAAGCCATTGAGCAAAATTTCCGCATCGGATTCCGCCGACCAGCCGTCCAACTCTGCAAATTCCCCCTCCAGCTCGGAAACCTGAATGCCGTCCTCGTCTGAAAAGTCTTCCTTTGCATACAATTCCTCTTTTGCCTTCATGATTTCATACAGTCTTTTATGCCCATATAAAACCGTCTGCACCACCTCAAATTCATCAAATATGAAGTGATCCTGCTTTAAAACTGCCATTCTTTCTCCGGGGGTGATAAAAACAGTTCCCTTATTGGGTTCAATTTCCCCAGACAAAATTTTTAAAAATGTGGACTTTCCTGCGCCGTTTGCGCCAATCAGCCCATAACAATTTCCTTTTGTAAAATTAATGTTTACATCATTAAAAAGCACCCTGCCCCCATATTGAAGGCTGACACCCTGTGCTGCGATCATAGTGTATTCTCTCCTTTTTTCAAGTCAATCCTTTTTATTATAGCATCTTCCCGTAAAAAAAACAGCACTATTTATAAAAACCCCCAAATCTCCCGTCGCATTCAAATTTTTTTAGAATTCCCGCAAATATGGCTTGCTATTTCAAAACGAATATTGTATATTTAACTGAAAATAAGGCTTACATTTTTTACATAAATAGGAGGTAGCTGTATGCTGAAAGAGTTTAAAGAATTTGCTTTAAAGGGAAATGTAGTCGACCTTGCTGTCGGTGTAATTATAGGTGGTGCTTTTGGTAAAATTGTCACCTCACTGGTAAATGATGTTCTTATGCCTCTCCTTGGGCTGATTTTAGGCGGCATCAATTTTTCCGATTTGAAATATGTGATTACCCCTGCCGCAGGGGAGGTTCCCGAGGCCGCAATTTTATACGGGGCCTTTCTCCAATCCATTATGGACTTTTTGATCATTTCTTTCTCTATTTTTATTTTTGTAAAGCTGATTTCCGCAAGAAAGAAAAAAGAGGCGGTGGCGCCCGCCGCACCTCCTGCCGATGTATTGCTTTTGGAAGAAATCAGAGATTTATTAAAAGAAAAATAAAACATAAAATTTTGAGGCACAGAAGCTGTGTCTCTTTTTATTTGTAAAAAAACCCTTCTATAAAACACCAACCTGCCTGTTCTATAAAAATACGTCCACGTTTTCTATTTTTGAAAAAAGAAAGCTTAAAAAATCAAAAGTTTTGATTTTTTAAGCTTTTCTAGTAAATCCACTATTTTTTGGCAATACTTTGGCAATACTGTAAAAGCGGATGATGGGAATCGAACCCACCTCTAAAGCTTGGGAAGCTTTCATTCTACCAATGAACTACATCCGCAGGAATCTCTTCTATTATAACCATAAGATTGCAAACTGTAAAGCATTAATTTTATACAATTTTTTTACAAAAACGGCTGCTATTTTATCGGTTGCTTTTTTTTCAAGGGGACATAATATAAACGCAATTATAAATTATTTTTTAAGAAATGCGAGGGATGGGTATGGAAAAATTTATCATTCAGCATACAGATTTGCTGCACGGAAAGGTTCGCATCAGCGGTTCAAAAAATGCGGCCTTGCCGATTTTGGCAGCCTGTCTGCTGACACAGGAGCCTTGTACCATAGAGAATGTTCCGCCTCTTACGGATGTTTTGAATATGCTTGAAATCCTTAAAGGCTTCGGAGTGGAAATCACCTATGATCAGGAAAAGGAACTCATTACAATTTGCGCAAAGGAGTTGACTTCTTTAGAGAGCTTCTACGAGCAGGCAGGAAAAATGCGTGCTTCTTTTCTTGTTGCCGGCCCTCTTTTATCCAGGTATGGTCAGGCAAAGCTTCCCCATCCCGGGGGCTGTCAAATCGGAAGCAGACCCATCGATCTGCATTTGAAAGGCTTTCACTTAATGGGTGTAAAAAGTAAGCAGGAGCATGGACTAATTGAGCTGACTGCCAAAAGACTCAGAGGCGCCTCTATTTATTTGGATTTTCCCAGTGTGGGGGCAACGGAAAACCTCATGATGGCGGCAGTATTGGCAAGAGGAAAAACCATGATCGAAAATGCCGCGGCGGAACCGGAAATTATTGATCTGGCGGATTTTTTAAGAAAGCTTGGGGCAGAGGTGCAGGGAGACGGCACAGATACCATTGAAATCACCGGCGGAAAGGAATTGGGCGGCGCAACCCACAAGGTCATTCCCGACCGCATTGAGGCGGGCACCTTTATGGTGGGTGCGGCAATTACCGGCGGCGATATTATTTTGGAAAATATTCGGGAGGAGCATTTGAAGCCCGTCATTGCAAAACTGGCGGAATGCAATGTAAAAATCGAGGCCACCCCTGAGGGACTCCATGTTTTCAGAAAAGGCAGGCTGCAGCCTCTGCAATTAAAAACCATGCCCTTTCCCGGCTTCCCCACAGATATGCAGGCACCCTTTATGAGCCTGATGACCGTAGCAAAGGGTACCAGTGTGATTACGGAAACGGTGTTTGAAAATCGCTTCACCCATGCGGGAGAGCTACAGCGTATGGGAGCAGATATTCGTATTGAAAGCCGCAATGCGGTGATTGAGGGCGTGGAGGAGCTGACAGGCAGCAAGGTGCGGGCAACGGATTTAAGGGCAGGCGCCGCCCTCATTCTTTCGGCTCTGGCGGCCAAGGGAGAAACAGAAATCGGCGATATTCACCATATCGAGCGGGGGTATTATAAAATAGACGAAAAATTACGGTCACTGGGTGCGGATATACAACGCAAAGACGAAAATTAAGAAATTTTGTCAAATCTTAATCTGAATTTAATTGCCTCAAGATTGTTAGGCTGTTATACTGTTAGCAACCTAACAATCGGAGGTGCATTTTGTGGAATACTATTCTAAGTTTTGCGTAGAGCTGAAGTCTATTGTAAATTCCATCTGCCGGCAGATCACAAAGCGAACCACTTGCACTGAGGTGGAGCATTTGACCACCATGCAAATTTGGATTATGCATTATTTATATGAAAACCAATGCCGAGACATTTACCAAAGGGATTTGGAAATTGACTTTAATATCAGAAGATCTACGGTAACGGGCATACTTCAAGTGCTGGAGAGAAAAGGGTTTATTTCCAGACAAAGCGTTGCCCACGATGCAAGGCTGAAAAAAATAACACTGACAGAAAAGGCCGTGGCTTTATATCAAGGGATACTGCAAAATATATTTCTTTTGGAACAAAAAATGACAGAAACCATTACAGAAGAGGAATGGATTGTATTTTATACCGTTTTAGACAAAATTAAAAAAAATATAAAAGCCTTGGAAGAAAAAAAATGATTTCTTCCTTTGTATCCACAAAAAACAGGAATATAACCCCATGATAACAACTACATAACAGGGGAAAAGAAGGAGTGTGATGACATGGAGAATAAAAAGAAACCGTTTATTTTTTATTGGATTTTAGTACTGCTGCTGATGTATCTATTCAATATGTTTTTACTGCCCTTAATAACAAAGGACGCCATGGAAAAGGTGACCTATGACGTTTTTTTAAGTGAATTAAAAGGGCAAAACGTAAATGAGGTGCAAGTAAACGAAGATAATATTTATTTTGTTTTAAAAGGAACTACCGAGGAAGACACAGAGGTGCAGCCGGAAAAAGTATATGTCACCGGACGTATGGACGACAGTATGCTGGTGGATCGGCTGGATCAAGCCGGTGTGAAATTTAACGAGGTAAAGCCTAAGGAAATTTCGCCGATTATCAGCACAATCATTATGATTGTTGTATTTGCCCTGCTCTGGCGTTTTGGTATGAGCAAGATGATGGGAAAAATGGGCGGCATGGGGGGCAATGCCATGTCCTTCGGCAAGTCTAACGCAAAAATTTATGTTAAGGCGCAAACAGGCAAGACCTTTTCCGACGTGGCGGGGCAGGATGAAGCCAAGGAAGCCCTTACGGAAATTGTGGACTTTTTGCATAACCCCTTTAAATATACCGTTGTTGGCGCCACATTACCCAAGGGTGCCTTGCTGGTAGGCCCGCCGGGAACAGGAAAAACCCTGTTGGCACAAGCCGTCGCAGGGGAGGCAAATGTACCCTTTTTCTCCATCTCCGGTTCTGAATTTGTAGAAATGTTCGTTGGTATGGGCGCCGCCAAGGTCAGGGATTTATTTAAGCAGGCAAACGAAAAAGCGCCCTGCATTGTTTTTATTGATGAAATAGATACCATCGGTAAAAAAAGAGACGGCGGCGGCATGGGGGGCAATGACGAAAGAGAACAAACCTTGAACCAGCTTTTGACAGAAATGGATGGGTTTGACGGCAAAAAAGGTGTGGTTATTCTGGCGGCCACCAACCGCCCGGAAACCTTGGATAAGGCTCTGCTGCGTCCCGGACGCTTTGACCGCAGAATCCCCGTGGAACTGCCGGATTTACAAGGACGAGAATCCATTCTTAAGGTACACGCAAAAAAAGTTACCATGGAAGGAGGCATCGATTTTGGCCCCATTGCAAGGGCAACCTCCGGCGCTTCGGGGGCAGAGCTTGCCAATATTATCAATGAAGGCGCATTGCGTGCCGTTCGTATGGGCCGCACCAAGGTCAGCCAAAATGATTTGGAGGAAAGCGTTGAAGTGATTTTGGCAGGATACCAGAGAAAAGGTACCGTAATTTCCAAGCACGAAAAGAAAATCATCGCTTATCACGAAGTGGGCCATGCCTTGGTGGCAGCAAAGCAGAAAAACTCCGCCCCCGTGCATAAAATCACCATCATTCCCAGAACCTCCGGGGCCTTGGGTTATACCATGCAGGTGGATGAAGAGGAATTTTTCCTTATGGATCGTGAAAAGGTGTTTAATAAAATTGCCACATTAACGGCAGGGCGTGTTGCGGAAGAAATCTGCTTCAACTCCGTAACAACGGGAGCCTCCAACGATATTGAGCAAGCCACCCGTATGGCCAGAGCCATGATTACCCGCTATGGCATGAGCGATGAATTTGGTATGGTTGCATTAGAAACTGTAAATAATCAATATCTGGGGGGAGATGCCACCTTGGCCTGCTCTAATGAAACCGCCGCAAAAATTGATAAGGCAGTCATCCGTTTGATTCAAGAAGCCCATGATAAGGCCTATGAAATCATTTCGACAAGTAAAGAAAAAATGGATGAGATTGCGGCTTATCTTTTGGAAAAGGAAACCATCACCGGGGAGGAATTTATGAAAATTCTAAACAGCGAATCTCAAAAGGAAAGCCCCAAGGAAAAAGAGAACAACGTATTACAAACCTTTTTCAGCTAACATAAAAAAGTATCTTACCCCATAAAGAAGCCCCATTGCTTACAGAAATTGGTTGTCCAATTTTCGGCAATGGGGCTTTTTATGTAAAATTTAATATGGCCACGTGAAAAACAGTGATTAAGAATCGCCCGCATCACTGAGCACAACCGGGTCGTCGGTATCAAAGGTTACGGTAGCACCATCGGTATGCATCACAATGATGCCGCTGCGGAAGGTGCCGTAAACCGTGGCGCCGCCGTTAAAATAACGTTCCAGTACCGCCCTGTGGGGATGGCCGTAGGTGTTTTCCTTCCCTGCTGATATTACCACATACTCCGGCTGCAAAATATCCAATAGCGCTTGGGAGGAGGAGGTTCTGGAGCCATGGTGGCCGGATTTTAAAACCGTTATTTTTTCAAATTTGGAAAGGGAGCCAAGTTCCGCCGTTCGCCCCATATCTCCCGTCAATAAAAGGGAAACCTCCCCATAATTCAGTTGGGCCACCACGCTGCTGTCATTCACATCCTGAAAATCGTCTCCCGTTTCGATAAGCTTTAGGCTGGCACCATGGCCTAAATCGAAGGTTATATCTTCATCATACAAAATTTCACAATCTGCTTCATCTTGTGCCGCCTGCCAATATTCCTCATAGGTTTTGGTCTTCTTTCCTGCGCCGCTGTCTATGATTTTAGATACGGAATAGGCTTCGATCACATCATCCAAGCCGCCGATATGGTCGGCATCGGGATGGGTGGCAATGATCATATCCAAAGTGCCGTCAACATAGTCCTTCAAATACTCCGCCACCGTTGTTCCATCCTTATTATTTCCACCATCTATCAATACCTCAAACTCTCTATTGTCAATGAAAATGGCATCGGCCTGCCCCACATCAATAAAGTGAACCGTTACTAAGCCCTCCGGGCTTTCCGTAATAATAACGGCATTTTTCTCTCCATCCCATCGGACCTTTGCCCCAAAGGCCTCCAAAACAGGGCGAATGGGCAGATAAGTGCGCCCTTCCTGCATCATAGCCGCCGTATCCGTGGATTTTTTCGCGCCATTGACAAGGAGATAGGTCTTTCCCACAGGCACCTGCACCGTGGTTTCCCCTTTTTCCAAGGTGGTATCCTCTCCCGTCCATGTGACGGTACAGCCATAGGCCTCCATCACCGCCCGCAGGGGCACCTGCATCCGCCCTTGGGCATCGGTAAAGGGCTCTCCAGTATTTGCAGAAAAGGCTACCTTCTCTTGATTGATATAAACAGCTGTTCCCGAAGAATTGCCGTAAACTGAAACCAGATACAGACATAAAACAACCAGTATCACCCCTATGGGAAAGGCTTTCCCGCCCTTCTTTTTTCTTTTTCGTTTTCTGCCCATAAGACACCTCCGTTTTGGGCTTTTTGTTTTCAGAAACCCTAGCTATTTTTCTTTTTCAAATAGTAGGCTACCTTATAATAGGGCAAATCATAGCCCATTTCTCCCAAGCGGCGGGAAATTTTTCTGGGGCCGTCTCCCTTATTGTACCGTTCCAGAATAAACTGCCCCACCTCTTTGTTAATTTTATTGGCAGGGGAAAGATTGCTTTTTTCCGCATCCGCCTTTTCCGAAACCTCAAAAGGGATATGCTCCAACCCCACCACGGTGGTAATATCCGTTTTTTCCCCAATATCTTCAATCAACGGCGAGGAGGCATCAATGCTGTAATTGATGACATCCCGCATTTGTCTGATATTCCTTGGATAAACGGCATTCAGCAGTGCGTGCTTTGCCTGGGGAGTAAACACAACATGATAATGAATGCGGCGGGCCTCCCATACGGCCGTTTCATATTTTTTCACAAAATGCAAAAATAACTGCTCCTTTTCTTCCAAGGAACGCTCCTGCAAGGAGGGCAGATACATTTCGTATTGCCCCAAGCGCTGATACAGCTCGGGAAGGAACACCTCATGGAGGTTTTTGGTGGAGGCGGCTATCACAATAACATTAATATCCGTTTCTCTGGTGTCGCCGATGCGGCGGATTTTGCCGGATTCGATGGCCTTAAGCAGCAGGTTTTGATAATTTTCAATGGTATGGGCCTCGTCCAAAAATAAAATTCCCCCGTTTGCCTGCTCAAACAAGCCTTTTTTCTTTTTTGAGCCTGTGTACGCCCCCTCTACAGAGCCGAAAATTTCCACGGCGGCAATGTCCGGATTGGTAAACTGGGCACAGTTGATTTCGATAAAGGGGGCATTTTTGCTGATAACACCAATCTCCTTGGCATAATTATAAATGAGAGTCGCCAGCATGGTTTTCCCCGTTCCCGACGCCCCGGTAATGATGGAGTGGCGGGGGCCTCCCAAGGAGCCCACAATTTTCTTGGCCTGACGGAACACGCTTTGCATGGTGCCCAAATGCACCACATGGTTAAAATCCCCCTCAGGCTTATTCAGCTTCACCTGTATCTCCAGCTGTTTTATTTTGCTGTTCAGCTGATCCAGCTCCTGTATATCCTGAAACACAGAAAAAGCCCCGATGAATTCCCCCTTGTGAAAAATTGGATAAGAATTCACAATATATTTTTTTGGCGGCACAAAATGAATGGTTTTATCCAATACAGACTTTTTATCCTGCAAAACGGCTAAAAGCACCGCAGCAGGATAAAAATCGGTAATGGATTTACCAAGCATTTCCCCTTTTCGCTTGCCGGCATAGTTGGCGCTGATGTCATTGACGTAAACAAGTATGCCGCTTGCATCCACCACATTCACCCCGTCATTAATACGATCCAACACATCAGGGAGAAAATTCATGGATAAAAAAAGTTCCTTTGTCAGCTTCATAGAAAGATACCTCGTTCTGTGAGAAATTTAAATTATAACAATGACTTTGTTACATTCTAACATTTATTACAACAGGATGCCATGCTTTCTTTGCATTTTTAAGGCAAAATCAAGAAAGACCTTGTTTGGCACATTAGTTGCTGATAAAATATAATTGTTAGAGAAATAACAAAATATAATACAGGTAATACCGCAACAAAGGATGGACGTAAAAAACACTCCCCTTTGCAGGGAATTGCCTAAATATTAAATGATCTAAGGAGGAACAAGTTTATGGAGTTTGGCTATTCTAAAGAACACGTTTTATTGCGAGATCTTTACAAAAAATTCGCCGAAACAGAAATAAAGCCTTTGGCGGAAGAGCTGGATGAAGAAGAAAGATTTCCCGTGGAGTCGTTAAGTAAGCTGGCAAGATTCGGTTTTATGGGCATCCCCTTTCCGAAAGAATACGGCGGTGCCGGCGGGGATTATTTAACCTACGCCATGGCAGTTGAAGAGCTTGGCAAGGTTTGTGCCACAACCTCGGTTATTGTTTCCGCACACACCTCCCTTTGCGCCGGCCCAATCTATATGTTTGGCAGCGATGAGCAAAAACAAAAATACTTAGTTCCCCTTGCAAAGGGTGAAAAGCTGGGTGCCTTCGGTTTAACCGAGCCCAGTGCAGGAACGGATTCCTCTATGCAGCAAACAACGGCAAAGCTGGACGGTGATGAATATGTGTTAAACGGTACAAAGGTATTTATCACAAATGCAGGCTATGCAGACACCTATGTGATTATTGCCATGACAGATAAAGCAAAAGGCAACCGGGGCATCTCCGCCTTTATTGTTGAAAAGGACACCCCCGGGTTCACCATCGGCAATAAAGAAAGAAAAATGGGTATTCGCGGCTCTGCAACCTGTGAATTGATTTTTGAAAACTGTCGCATCCCCAAGGAAAACATATTGGGCAAAGAAGGACAAGGCTTTAAAATTGCAATGCAGACCTTGGACGGCGGACGTATCGGTATCGCTTCCCAGGCCTTGGGTATCGCAGAAGGCGCCATTGAAGAATGCGTAAAATATGTTATGGAAAGAAAACAGTTTAACAGAAAAATCGGTCAGTTCCAAAACACACAATTTGAATTGGCGGATATGGCCGCAAAGGTGGAGTCAGTGAAGCTTTTGGTTTATGAAGCAGCCTGTGAAAAGGATGCCCACAGACCCTATACCCACCTGTCCGCTATGGCAAAATATATGGCAGGCTCCATCGCAAGCGATGTAACCAGAAGATGCCTTCAGCTTTTCGGCGGCTACGGCTACACAAGAGATTACCCCATTGAAAGAATGATGCGTGATGCAAAGATTACAGAAATCTATGAGGGTACCTCCGAAGTACAGAAAATTGTTATTTCCAGTTGGTTAGGCTTGAAGTAATTTATCATACTCTGAAAATATGAAAGGAGAAACTTTTCCTATGAAAATCGTTGTTTGTATCAAACAGGTACCTGATACCGTAGAAGTAAAGATTGATCCGAAAACAGGCACACTGATCCGTGACGGTGTTCCCTCCATCATCAACCATGATGATAAAACAGGCATTGAAGCTGCCTTGTCCTTAAAAGAAAAATTAGGCGGCACCGTAACCGTTGTCTCCATGGGCCCTCCTCAGGCGGATATTGCCCTCAGAGAGGCTTTGGCTATGGGCTGCGACGAAGCCTTCCTTGTTTCCGCAAGAGAATTCGGCGGCTCCGATACTTATGCAACCTCCGGCATTTTGGCCGCAGCTTTGCAAAAGGTAGGCTATGATTTGATCATCACCGGCCGTCAGGCAATCGATGGTGACACAGCACAGGTTGGCCCCCAGATTGCAGAAAAACTGCACCTGCCTCAGGTTTCTTATGTAGAAGAAATTGTGGATGCCGGGGATAGCTTTGTGACTGTAAAAAGACAGTTTGAGGACGGCTACCACATTGTGAAAGTAAAAACTCCCTGCCTTTTGACTGCCATCGCAGAATTGGCTGAGCCTAGATATATGTCCGTCGGCGGTGTTTTTGATGCTTATAAAAAAGAAATCAAGACCATCGGCTTTGAGGATTTGAAAAATCTTTTAGAGCTGGATATGATCGGCTTAAAAGGCTCCCCCACCAACGTATACAAATCCTTCACAAAAGAAATGAAGGGTGCGGGAACCGTTTTAAACGACCTAACACCGGAGCAGGCTGTAGAAGCCATTGTGAAAAAGTTGGAAGAGAAGTTCATTATCTAAGACACCTCACCCCTTCCGGGGCAGAAACACCCAATATTAATTTCTGCAAAAAACAACAGGGCATTTCTCTAAAATGCAGGATTTTGCATAGAGAACTGCTGAGAAATTGAAGGAGGAAACCCTACTATGAGCAAAGGTATTTTTGTAGTAATAGAGCAAAGAAGCGGCAAGGTGCAGAACGTAGGCCTTGAGCTGATCGGCGAATCCACAAGATT
>DCDZ01000068.1:54141-88615 GCA_002316675.1 Tyzzerella sp. UBA1042 | reverse complement strand
GCATTTGTTTATTTGGCTTCCATTGCCATTTTGGTTAAATAGCACAACCTTTTCGATTTTACAAACAAGCCCTAGTTAATTTATTTAGGGATCATTACCTAGAAATATCAAAAGAAATCTTGAAATATAAAAAACGTGGACATAGTTTTGATATCATTTTTAATAGGATAATAAAATCAATATTAAATGATAATCATTTAAAAATATTATAGAATTATGTAAAGCGTGACTATTTTTATGATAAAAACGCAGGCACATTTTTAAGGTGTCTTAAGTTAGAAGACTGTATAGATGAACAAGGATAAAATATAAAGAAATACAATCTAGTTAATTGTAAAAACAAAGAAATATATACAATATACTGTTATGAAAATCATTCTAAAGAAATAGAAGTAAGCATATATAAAAAGCTATTGAAACAGTTGGATGAGGTAGAGAAAGAAAGTGAATAGCGCTGGCAAATAGTGAATGGAAGTTAAGTACTTGACCCAACGGCCTATTATATAAGGGGGATATATTTGATTAAAAAATTAATTGTTACAGTCATTGGAATATGTCTAACTGTAGCTTTGCAAATTAATTGCGAAAATTTTTCAAATAAATTGCAAAATAAATAAATTAAAAAATACCGTTTAAAATGGAATTTAACATCCTTTTAAACGGTATTTTTACGCCTATTTTTCTATGGTTTTTTCTTACGATTTCCATGGTATTCTACAATTAAATTATTGCCCGTTTTACGTCTTTTACTAGGCACATATTCAATTAGATTATGTAGAGAACAGTCAAGAGCCTCACAAATTTTATCTAAGTGTTCAAAGGATATTCTTTCTGCCATTTCATGATATATCTCATTAATTGTAGCAGCTCGGATTCCTGTAATTCTTGACAATTCTGCTTGGCTCATTCTGCGCTCTCCAAGTAATCTTGATAAATAATTTCTTATCATAATGAATGCCCCTTGCCTAATTTTAGCATGAGGTGTAATTTCATGTAGAATTTGGAAGAATATTACGATATGCGTAAGGCTCAATAGTTTCTAATAATCAATTCGGAGAACTTTTCTTTGTTGCTGCTATGAGCTGCCAGTGTATTATTTCTTTTCAGCTCCTCAATGTGAAATCCTTCATAAAGGCAGTGAATAAAACTGTCATTATTATAGGAAAGAATAAACTTCCCTTTGATGCTGGAAAGGCAATCTTTTAAACGGTGATGATCTTCTTCTAAAAAAGGTTTACCGTTTTTATCATAATGTTTTTCAGTTCCATGATATGGGGGATCAACATAAAACAATGCATTTTCACTATCATAAAGTTTAATTAAACCCTCAAAATCTCTGTTTTCAATTACAACACCAGTAAGCCTTGACTGTATATCCTCAAACCGTTCTAAGGCTTTATCTAAGCGTTTTTTTCTGGTTGCAAAGCTTCTTTTGTCACAGCCAAAGCTAATTTTAATGAGATAAAAGTAACGAGCAGCTCTCTGAATATCAGTCAAACCTCTCATGTTGATTTGTTCTCTAAAATCATAAAATAGCTCATGAGAGGCTAGAATATACTCTAATTCTTTCACTAAAGCTTCAGGATGATGCTGGATGCATCGATACAAATTAATTAGGTTTCCATCAATATCATTGAAAACCTCCAATTGCTTTTTTATCTGCTCCTTTTCGAATAATACCCATCCAGCACCGCCGCAAACCTCAACATATGTGCTTGGTATATCATCAGGAAAACGAGAAACGATTTCTTTTCTTAAAGCCTTTTTGCCACCAATCCAACCAATAAAACTATCCATAAATTATACATTCCCTTCTAATGAATATTGGGGCATTCATTAGTGAGATTAATATTGTTATTTCTTTATATCAATTACAGGTATCTTTCCTTTGTTGCTAACGGCAACCCCGGGGGCTTGCGCTAAATCTCTCGCTTTAACAAAGACATAACCATCCTTTCGGATAGCGTCCATTGTATAATCCTGACCGTCGACAATAACCTTTTCCTTGGTAATCATCTCATCATCCTCCTTTTCGTAGATAAAATAATCCATGAGAAGCCAGTGGGTGAACTTGTTATTGCTTAGTGGTACTTCTCTTACACCATAAGCAGATCCATCTGCAGCAATATAATATGGAACATTTCTTTTCAGGCCTGTATATATACCTACGTGACCACGCATCCAAACCAGAGCACCCACTGGTGCCTCTTTTATGGTACTGATGGGTTCCTTTTGGATAGCTTTATCAAACAGCTGGGCAGAGCCTAAAACAACTCCCGTTGCCCAAGAAATCAATCCAGAGCAATCAACACAAATTTCCCCAATTTTTTTCTCATCACTATCCCATACCAGTTTCTTTCCGTAGGTTTTCTGCAAATAATTAAAATTAGCCTGAGTCATGGCGGTTCCTTTCATGCCATAAACATAAGGAGTCCCCAACTTTGAACGGGCAAAAGCTACCAATTCTTTACCTTTCATTATTCATCACCTCCACCGTTTTTTTGATATTGAGTGCCAAAATAAAAAGCAATTACCACGCTGAAGATGGTTAAAAATTGTTCTCCGCTGATTCTGCCGACAACAGCTAAATATGCGAAAACTATCGTTAATAGCAGGGTGACTACTGATTTTACAGTTAATAAATTCTGGATGGTGACTTTTGTGCTCTCAGCCAGTGCAGTGCCTTCTAACCATTCACCCTCTAGTACTCCGCTTTGCAGTTCGTTTGTTTCATTCTGTGTCTGATCCATTTTTCATTTCCTCCTTTTTTTGCCGTCTTTCTCGTCTGCCCTGATCTCTTCGATCAACCCAGTCACACCAACGCTTATGTATCGTCATTAACCCACAGATGCCTAATTCTGTACCAAAAACTCTTAATGCACTGTCTACAATTGATGAAGTATCTATACTAAAACAAGCAAGTGCAAAACCGATTAGCACTACTAACACACAGAATATCAATGAACATATTACAATGGTTGTCATGGTGTCATCATTGATGCGGAAACGCTTTTTTCTATGTTTCCATCTATAAAAAAACAAATTTATCGCCACCTTTTTCACCAATAAAAAAAGGCTTCAAAGCCCATTTCCAAAATGTAATTATTCTGATAAATCCTCACCGGTGATTACCTTATACTCTTCCGTGGTGATTTTTCCAAGCGTCGCATATTTTTGCAGCTGGTCTTTTCTCACAAAGTTTTTCTCAAACCGCATTTTCAGAGAATCAAACATAGGACTTTTTACCTCTGTACTCATACTGCTCCTCCTAACACCGCTAATTCAATATCCGCCATCTGCTGCGCTAACATCTCCTGTCCTTGCTGGATTGCAAAATCTCGTAATTCTGCATCTGCCTGTGCTTGCATGAGTAATTCTATATCTGTTGCTCCTGGTAACTCTGGTTCTGATTCAGCCGCACCAACAATCTGTCTTACGACCGTACCATTAGAATAGTGAATATGCTTATATTCTCCAATAGTCTCTTCTTTAATAACACTTAGCATCTTATCACTCCTTTAAAGCATAGTAGACTGAAACATAATCGTCATTTGTAGCTGTCACAGAATATGCAAGAATCCTTAGATTATTTTCAAAATGTAATAACCTATTTGCAATATAATCAGTTTGAGTATTACTCAAAACTCTAACTCTTCCGTTTATAAAATCATTTAGATTGGGTATCATATTTCCCGTAAACATTGTTGAACCAGTAGATGCTAAACAAGAAAGCATTTGACCATATTTATTGCTACCGTGGGCAACAACTCCATAGCTAAAAAACAGCTCGTCGTCTATATATATTCTTACTTTTACTGTATTTCCTGCGGCTGAAGATTGTAAATAAATACTGGAAAGATATCCCCCACCATTTATATTTAATATTTCCGTATACGTTGCTGGTAAATTAGCAAATACTGGCTTCTGTAAATTAGTACCCGCTTTTATAACGTCATTATCTAAAACATCAGCACTTGTATGTTCAATAATTTTATTTACCGCTGACAAAATAGCATTTTCCTTTGCCATCACCGTTCCTGCCGTTACGCTTCCACCAGAATCATCTGTTTTCCCAAACAAATTTAAAAACCAGTTCAATTTTGCATGGGCTGAAGAAGATGTGGAACTGCTTGCCGTATCATTTTGGCCACCAAGCCTAACATTAATGTTGTTCAAATAACTGCTAATTTGCAAAACCAAATAATTCAGCTTCGCAAAAATACTTATCGTCGTACCAGTGGTGCTGCTGCTTGGTGCATCATTAGCTTCACCTATCTCTTGCTTTATCTGCTCAACATTATCTTTCAATTCAACATCCTCCAGCCCAGCGAGTATTTCTTCCAACTGCCCTTGGGTAACATATCCGGCTGGGTCTACGTTCGCAGTTATACTGGAAGCATTGCTAATAACAGTACTCACTACATAATCACAGACATAGTTGGGACTTTCTGTTACCGAAGGGATGAAATCGGCCAAATCTGTCTGAAGAATCATAAACAGAATATCTGTATTGTCTGTAGCCAATTTTGCGTAAATTCCGATTTGATGCAGTAAAAAACCAGCTGAAACATTTTCATTATTTAACTGAACCCGTAGGCTCACTTGGTTATTTGTTGCGATACAGCCAGAAATCAAAAGAGATTTTTTGAAATTTGTGACTTGCGTCTGCGTTACCAAAACAGCAGCATTTACTGTTCCACTGCCACATTCAGCCTTGGTAAACACGAAATTATTGTTGGGGGTTCTGGCCAGAAGCGTAAGTCCTGCATTTGTAATTTTTGAGATCCAACGTGCCATATTAACAGATTACCTCCTCTTTATATTCTGAAATTGCTGTTCCGAAATAAACTCCTGCACTTAGAGCAATATTGTATGTAATAGATAGCCCAAGGTGTGCAGGTTTTACCTCTTCAATCTGCTTTACTAAAGTTTTATAGAATACATTTTTATCATCCTCAGGAAGATAAATTATGATTGCAATGAGATACTCCTGAAATCTTTCAATAATCTCCGATGTACCACCAGTGATAATCTGCACCAATTCCTGAATGGATTCCACCGTAGTCATTTGCCTTGCATTCAGCTTGGCAATGATGCGCCGTCTTCGTTCTTCAAGGCCTTCCATAGGATTTGTAGACAAACCAAACTGTTTTTCGTAACGTCCAAGAAGAGAAGTACTACTATAAATGTGCAGCTCCTCTTCAATAGTTTTTACCATTTTACTAATTAGAGCAATTTCCTTCTGTTCTGCATTCAGTAAATCAGCCATTTCATGCATTGAGCGGACTTTCAATGGTAACGTGTAAATATCGTTAACTGCCATTTACGATCACCTCCTGCAGCTTAAAAAATTCATCAAAATCAGATTGCAAGGAAACCGTTCCTCCGTTTAAGGTATAGGAAGAAATGTCTATAACCCCCTCTATGCCAAAAATAACATCTCCAACCTTGTAGTAGCTTAGATGTTTGTTTTCATCAAATGCAATCTGGCTCAAATGCTTGTTTATGCCATCTATTGCTTGAGATTTTATAGAATCTAAGTTATATCCATCCGCAAGGACGACTGTCACATGAATGGTAACAGGAACGGGGATTGCCTTAGATACTGTAACATCAGCACCTATGGGACGATTTGCTTCAATGTGGTTTTTTACATTTTCCACAACTACATCATCGGGAACATCAAACACATCTGAGAGAAGAATTACTTTTACTGTACCATTTCCATTCCAGCAGGAAACCACCTTGGCTTTTCCGACTCCGGACACTTGCTTCGCCCAATATTCATAGTGATTTTTGTTCCCCGATGTAATTGGTCTTTGAATTTTTTCAATAATTCTGCTCCGAAATGACGTATCACTTTCTTCATCAACTCCTCCGCTAAAGGCATCTTCATTGGTAACAGAATCAACACCATTTAAAGGGGATTTTAGATCAGCAATCTCTCCGGAAGCTATATTACCTATTGTCCCTTCGGTTACGCATTCAGCTGAAATAAATATGACCTGTGTTTCATCAATGACACCATTAGCAGTTGTAGCAAACTCCAAGTCACTTATAACAGCAATTGCCCCTGAAGGGATTGTGATTCCTGAAGAACCTGTAAATTTCAGTTTGCCGATTGCTTTTTGAGCTGGATTCCGAGTTTCGTTAAAATCTACAGCTCTTCTATCCAGCATGATTCCTTCAGCTGTATCTAGTAAAACATGATCCGGAATGGGCAACACCTCCAAGGTCATAATTCTGGCCAATTCTTGGGATACTGCTTGAATATTATCCATTGAAAAGCTGCCTTCTGTACGGCTTGCAGCATTCTGCAAATGTTCTTTTATTCTGTCTCTTATAGCTGCGAAAGTGAATTCCATTTCCTACACCTCATCCCATTTCATTTCAAATTCAATTGTTCCATACACTGTATTGCAATCAAAGTTTGCCTTTAAAGCACTTCCTGATTTCTCAAATGTGAAATTTTCCAGTTCCTCAATATATGGGTTCACCATCAATGACTCAACTATGAATCTTCGTAACTCTGAAAAGGTAATTTCACTGTTCATGGAACGTCCGATCAGCGTATGCGCTTCATTGCCGAAGCCAGATGTATAGGCAAGATAGCGAAAGCGTTCTGTAATTAAAGCTTTATAAATCCAGATTTTTAATGCTTCATTTTTCTCCACTAAATATGTAGTTCCATTTCTAAGTTTCAAACAATTGTTTTCAAAATCATAGGCATATTCTTTGTAAATCTCTAATTCCTTAGAGGCTGTGTTTGTTACATCAGCATCCATAAAAGGAAATATGCTCATGTCTCCACCGCCTTTGCAAGAATGTAAAAAGAAACCCCTACCTGAAGAACAATCACAGTATCACCTTTCTTAATTACGAACCTTTGATGAAACTCTTTTAAAAAATCAAACCAACCAACATCTATAATTGGATTTCCGGTATAGGCTACATCAATAAATTGATCAACTCCAGACGTTTGCGAGGAGGATTTAGGAGTTCTTGTGATTCCATCCACACCGCCTTTTATCTTTAAAGCATCTGCAAACGCATCTGAAATTTTATTACTATCATTGCTGGCCAAAAGGGTAAGGGCAGGATTGAGATACAAATATTTTTTTATAACTTGCCCGTTAATTTCAATGAAAAGCGGATCAGCCGAAACGACCCTGCCGATCATAATTTCATAACTGTTTCTGCCAGAGATACCTTCATTACTGGTCGCTGAGCCTTTTTTCTTCTGCAATGCTTCAACAAGATCAACTGCCCACTTATCTGCCATCAACATCCTCCTATTCCTCTTCATTTTCTATCTCTTTCTCATCCATAATATTTTCAAACGCTAATGATAGCTCCATTGTAGAGCTGCCATTTTCAAAAGTATGTGTATCACTCTCAATATAAAATTTCCCCAAAAGACCAGTGATGGGCTCTTCAATCACTAAAGCATATCCTGATTTTGCTCTTATATCAGAAATGCCCGAAACACTAGAGCTTCTTTCAATGGACTGCAGCATGGCTTGAGCAGCTGCCTTGGCATCCTTACCGTCCTCCTGCGTATATACCTTTTGGATTGTTCCGTATTTTCCGGTGGATTCCGAATCCTGAATTTTACCCACAACTTTACCCGTTTTATCCACAATCAAAACTTTATTCACAAGGTTTTGCAGTGAAATTTTATAGTTTGCATCAATTAAATTGTAATCTCCATTTAGAACCACATCACAAAGGGAGCCTTTTTCAATCACCCAAAGTTTATCAATATCCTTCATGATTGGAATGTATTTCTTCCCATTTGCTCTGCCGGCATAAGTATAAGCCATCATAATTGCTTCATAGCCATTCTTATTTAAGCAGGGCATATAAACCTTGATTCCTGTGGGTGCTGCGCCGCCAAAATTAACTCCAAGCTCTTTGCATACTTCTGCAGTAATTGTCTCTGCAGTATTATCAAAAATTCTGTTGATTTCAGAATTATTGATGTAGAATAAAAAATCAAAGGCAAGATAGCTTGTGGTATTGGCTGCTCCTGATTTGTCAATGTCAAATAAAATGCCTCCGAAAACTACCGCACCAGCATCATCTTTTAAAATAACTGGATCTCCTGCAGTTAATTTCGGCTTTGGGAGGTAATAATCTGTTGCCTTGCTGACAATAGTAAACTCCAGCTTTCTGGCTACCTGTCTGGTATCACCACTCCAAACAACACGTTCAACAAGCTCACTTAAATCCAAATTGTTAACAAATAGTTTCATGGCAATGTCAGCTCCTGTCCTGAATAAATGGTATACTTAGAAGCTTTTCCTTTTTGGTTTCTGGTGTCCATCAGTTCTTTGTTCGCATTATAAATAGTTGTATATTTCGCACCGTCTCCATATACTTTTTGTGCAATCTCCCACAGACTGTCACCTTTTTTTACAACATATTTTTTGGGCGCAACCTTTGTATTTGGCCGTTCCTTTAATCCGTTTGACTGCACAGAGGCTTCGACCTTCACCGAGGGCACATTTAAGAACCGATATTCGCTCAACTCCAATGTATAATAGACATCACCATCTCCTTCATTCATGGAATGAGAGATTTTTTCAATAGCCATCGCCAAATTTACATCACTGTCTGAAATAATCAGGCGCACTGGTTTTTTGCTGTTTTTCCACTTTTTTAAGGTGTTGATATAGTCCATAGGCTCTCTGTTTGCCCGTTTGTAATGAGGTGATTTTGAAGAAGGGAAGAAGCTTGATAACGTACACGTTACCAAGCCTCTGTTCCCGATCAGGTTTATTTCACCAATATTAAGTAATGTTATCTTTTGGTTCAAGTTTTGTTCTGTCAGCTCAAAGGTCTTGGGATTGATTGGCAGTACAAAACCCTCAGCACGATTATTAAAGGTAATTTCTATTGTTCTTGCCATGCTATCACACTCCTTACGACATATTCAGAACTATTTTAACGACTTTATCTGCAACTACTGTGCCGATCTTATCAATATCAGCTTCTTCACGGACAATGATAGTATCAGCAAGCTTTGCAATCGTGACACTGAATACCTTTTTTACTTGCTGTACCAAACTGTTCTGCTGATTTCGAGCAGCTTGCGGTACTTGATAATTTCCACTACTTGTGTCAGGCTTAGAATAAGTGACACTCTCCTTATGAGGGAGAACCCTAGAACCTCTTGGTAAATCCACAAGCTCCGGTCCTTCTTCACCGACCCAAGTCAAACCGCCTTTCCAGTTATTTGTCCCTTTTGCATTTGCTCCTACCTCTGAGCTGCCACTGCCTGTTACCTTGTCCGCAAGCCAATTCCATCCACTGGCGATTCCTTGCATAACTGTGCCGATGCCTTCTATTAACGGCTTAACAAAGTCCCAAACAGATGTAATAATTTTTTGAATGCCGGGGAAAACCTTTTGAACGACTCCAAAAAGGAGCTTAAAAGTTCCAATGCAAATATCGATGACGGGTGAAATAACACCCCATGAGGTAGTCAAAATATCCGCAAGAACAGGGGACACAGCAGAAATAACCTCTTGTATGAATCCCATTCGCTCACTGACAAACCCAATAACAGAGCCAACTTTTTCACCAATGGAGCTGAATATTGTAAGCCAAACCGGAGCAAGGGCAGAGACCACAGTGCCAATACCTTGCACTAATCCGGAAATAATTGGGGCAGCAGAACGAATGACCGAAATTATACCGTCAAAGAGAGGCTCTACCATTCCTCCCATGGAGCTGGGTAAAAGATTGATCATTCCTTCCTTCAGGCTTTTAACAATAGAGCCTCCGGCTTCTTTGATTTTAGGAGCTGATTTCACAATTCCAGTTTTAATTGCGCTTGGTAATGCCTTTACAATCCTGCCTACCATAGGAATCGCATTATTAAACAAGAAAGTCGACGCACTGTCTACTAACTGCTCCATTGAGCTTGTTACATCTCCGCCTATAGCTAAATTGCCTAACAGGTTAGAAGCAGCTGATTTCATTGCAGCGAAAGAACCGCTGAAGGTTTCACTGGCTTCCTTTGCTGTAGTGCCTGTTACTCCCAAATTCTCCTGTATGGCATGGATGGCACTGTATACATTTGAGAGATTATCTATATCATACTTAACACCAGTAAGCTTAGTGGCATCGGTGAGAAGCCTTGACATTTCTTCTTTTGTACCACCGTAGCCCAGCTTTAGGTTATCAAGCATGGTATAATTCTGCTTCGCAAAGCCTTGGTAAGCATTTTGAATGCTTTCCATATCCGTGCCAAATTTATTGGCATTATCGGACATATCAATAATGGCCATGTCTGCGACTTTAGCAGATTTTCCAGTATCCCCACCAAGACTGTTTAGCAGAGAAGCAGAGAAACTGGTTACAGTTTCCATATATTCATTCGCTGATAATCCTGCGGTTTGAAATGCCTTGTCCGCATTGGCTTTTACAATGCCTGCATCCCCTTTAAAAAGTGTTTCCACACCACCGATGCTCTGCTCAAGTTTTGCACCTTGAAAAATAGAACCCCCAATTACAGCAGTGACCCCTGCGGTTACCGGAATCACCACACCCTTGGCAATGCTGCCCAAGCCTCCCTTAATTTTAGAAAGGCCAGCAGCTGTGGCATCTTTAATTGTCACAATGGGCTTGGATACCATTTTGCCGATTGACTTTACCTTATTCCCAATAGCCTTTACTTTGGCTGTGGCTATATCTTTAACGGCTACTGCAGTTACAATTTTTTTTCGAAAGGGTTGTATTGCTCTGCTGATTTTTTTCATCTGGCCTGTGGCTGCCGAAGTATCAATCTTTACCTTGAATTTTTTATCCCAAGTACGCTGAAGCTCTTTTCTTGTTGCCTCGACATCTTTGCGGAATTCGCTTTGCTCCTTGCGGATGCTTTTTAAAACGACGGTGGCATTATCCTTAATCCCAATTACACCCTTTACAACACCCATTTAATCCGCCTCCTTTATGCTAAAAAAGGCTGCTCTCTCTTCAAGAGCCACCTCCATTGATGCTGCATAAAAGCCTTTTACGAAATCATCAAGGGCAAGAAAATTCTCAATCTTCCATCCTTTTTGTATGTAGTAGTGGAGGAGATAAGTCTCACCGTCTTGGATAATTAGTTTTTTAATTCATTTACCACAGCCACTTTCTTCTCACCGATTACACCGGACAGCTTCATGATCTCCCGAGCAATAGAAGCACGTTCATGCATATCAAAAATGTTGCAAACATCTATGTACTCAATAATTTTCCCTGCATCCTTCAACTCTTTTGCAATCTCCTTTAAATTCGGTTCGCACACAGAAAGATAGATTGTATAGTTGTCACTGCGATCAGGATCGGTGTCTGTATCTTCAGTATTCATGCACTCAATGACTTCTTTTTGGGTTAAACCACGAATTGTAATCTCTTCGTCCAAGCTTGGGATATATAGGCGAGCTTTTTTCATCACCTTTTTATCATCAAGCCTTTGTGCAGCCTTTTGGGCAAATGCAGAAAAAATTTGATTTGTATCACTCATACTATTGTCCTCCTACGTTATGTTGAGATTTTATCTAAATTAATCATATCTGTTGGGGTAAACCCACCGGAGACTTCTTGTTCTACGAGATTGCCTTTTTCCCAATTAACCAGTGGTAAATCATTAAACCAACAGTTATCAGTAGAGTATCGCTCCATTTGACCACCCGTAGCATCTGGATCTTCGAGCTTGCTGATAATTTGCACTCTCTGATCAATGCCTTTTTTCCAATTTTCAAAGACATCAAGGTAACGGCTATACACCTTTTTCACCGTCAAAGTAAGCTCTCCCTTAAGTCCTGTAATTTTACTGTCCACATCAATATCAATTTGCACATCTTCACGATTTGCAGTAATTTTTTGCTCAATTTTGGAGCATTCAAAAATCTTATCACCATCTACCCAAACCTCCGCATAGGTTCCAGTGAGGACTCTATTGCCCCTGACCTTTTCTCCCATAAATTTTCCTCCTTACATGTGATTCACCATATCCAAATCTTCCATGGCATCCACAAATTTTATGTTTCCAGCTACAAAAACCCTTGCTCCGGTATTCACTTTGGCCACAGCGACATCGTCCATCTCAGAGGTGTCAATGCCCTTGCTTTCTAAGTACTGGCGTTGTGCTTCTACGTCAATGGTTGTTTTGTTGTCATAGGTTTTATCCAAGACATCACCCTCCAAAGCCTTATTATAGGCATTTACAGCAGCAACAAATGCTTGCTTGTTATCATAGTCATTTCTGTATTTGCCAATATAGGAATCCTCAAAGGTACTGCGGATATCATCATTATAGAGATCAACTCCCTCCATAATTTTGATTTTAGAGAATTCTTGACCATGCTCTGTGGTAAAGGTCGTAAGACTGTTAACACCTCTGCCGATTTTATAGTTTTCACTGTCATAAACAATAATCAGCTCACCATTATCAATTCTTTCGTTGGGGTCTTCTGGGACAGCAGCTGATACAATATCCGGAAAAACATAATACGTTGAGGAACGAGAAAGGGGTAACCCTGCCAGTATTCCGGCAATTCTTGCACAATACTCCGCAGTAGTGAATGCCGTTTCAGATAAGGTGCTTTCGATAGTATCGGTTGTAAAATTAATAATGCCTTCATGGTCTGCGACACACTTTGGTAATACGGCCTTGAAGGTCTTTTGAGCACTCCGTTGTTCTTTTATCCATGCTGAAACGATGGTTAAATTTTCACTATCAATGCTCGGGATTGTGAGATAATTCCACCGAAGATTTTTCAGCTGCCGAAGAGCAGCATTATAATCTGTTGCCGAAGTCGCAAGCCGAATCACAATCACTTTGCTTGGTGCGCCTTCATAAATAAGTTTCAAGTACTCATAATTTCTTTTTGTATATTTTGTAAAATCAATATCCGCCACACTTTTAAAGACCTCCAATGGACTTCCACCTTCGGTATCATCTTTAATAATTAAAGCAACAATTCCTCTGGCACTTCTTTGGATGGCGGTAACACCTTTCGTTTTAAAAATAATGTTTATACTTGGTAAGCCCATGGTGTCACTTCCTTTCATTAAATTTTAACATCAAGCTCACCCATCATGGGATCAGTGTATTCTTCTTCCTTCGCAATAACAAAAACAAGAGGGAAGGTGTAGTGCAGCACTCTATCCACAATTTTGGAACTAGTTTCTGCAACAGTAATTGCCCTGTCTTCAAAATGAAAAACAGGGCGGATTACTTTGTCTATGGCATCGGCCATAATTAAATATTCTTCATTTTTTTCTGCCTTGATGTGTCCTGCAATATCAATTACCAAATTCATTTCTGTAAAACTCTTACCCAAGGTGACGTTGCTGACAGGAATAATATCAACAAAGAAATAATCTTCCATCTCATTCTGAAAATCATCTTCTTCAGTTTTAGAAATTTCTTCAAAAAAAACATCAAATGCAGGGTAGAGACCTTTGAGTAAGGTACTTAAGCTGCCTTTGATTGATAAGTAAGGATTCATTTCAGCCTCCTTATAGATCATGATTCTCAACAAATTCTCGTACCCAGTCTTTTAGATACTTGGGAAGTCGTTGATTCACCTCACTAAGGGAAATTTCCATCATATGCGCTCCTTTTACAAAGCCTTTCCCACCTCTGGTTCTGTGACCGTATTCCACTGGTTCGGCATATTCCACATTGTTATATACCTCCACATAGTACTCATCACCACGCTTGACTATATCCCCAACTGTCCATGCATCTCTAAGTCGGGAAGTTTTTTTGGGGGTATTTTCTTTCACCTTCCCCTCCAGATCATAAGCGATTTTCTTCACCATTTCTTTAAACGCAGCAGGGTATTCCTGCTCAATCATCTTGCTGAGCCGCTGTTCCATTTCGTCCAAGCCATCAAAGGAGTATTCTGTTTTTCCCATTATGCATATTCCTTTCCCAGCTTCATAGGCACATTATTGTGAGACGGCTGACGGTCAGCAAGTCCGGCAGTCAATACAAACTGCTTGCCGAGGCGAATGACCGAAACCGTATCATTTGGCAATATATTAATTTCAGGTCGTACAAACAAGAGATAGTCCGTAGAAATTTTTGCAGTGCTGCTGCTCTGCTGAAGCTTTCCACCGCTGGGAGAAGATAAGGCACAAGGAATATCCTCATATACCTTATTTCCCTCTAAACCATTTTCAAAAGTACTTTCACCGTTGTCTTTCACTTTTTTAAATGGCCTGTAAACGGTGCATGAATCTGTATAGGTCAATGCTAAAATATCAGCTTCATTCATGGCCTGTCCTCCGGCAATTTCATCTTTTTAAAATGCACAAGCTGTTTTTCATAGCTTTTCATAAACGAAAGTGTATCCTTCAGCGAGGAGGACTTATCACGATAACTGATGCTGGTATCTCCTCTGGTGACCGAGGACACCTCTGACTCCGTTTTTGCAACGCTATCAGCCTTTAACATATCTTCAGCAATCTGTGCTGCCACATCCTCCAAGAGTGGGGGAAGGTCGTCTCTATTGCAGAAAATAAGAATTTGATTTACTGCTCGTTTTGCGTATCTTTTCGCAGAGCTTTCCTTATCAGCAGTAAGGCCTAAATTACTGAGTACCTCCAGTGTTATCCTCTGCAGAATTTCCTCCACTGGTATCACCTCCTGCATCAGGGTGCTCCTTTGCAATATGATCCTCTAAGCCTTTTTTAGTTTTGTAGGGCTTATTGCAGTGAGGGCAATAGAACAGCTCTTCCGACTTCTTTCCTTCCGGCATATCAGGAGCAGAGGGAGATAAAAGCTCAAAGCCTTTTGCTTTGAGCTTTTCAGCCTTTACCTCAGAGTCAACAACTTTAACCACATTATTTCGGATTAATTCAATCATTTTAGATTCCTCCTTAAGCCAAGGCTTCCTTCACATTTACCCAAATGGAATCCCACTTGTTATCGGGAATCCAAAGGTCATGGAATTTGCGGTAATCCATTGCCCACGCTCTTTTATCCTGATAGCTACTAGGATCGAAGATACGCATTTTATCAGTTTTGGAAACTGCAATCGGCGCATTTTTAGGGCAAATAATCCAGTTGATATCCTTGGCACCTGCTGCTGCCTTGAAACCGCCGCCCGTTTGCTCACTGGTTGTGCCGTCATTAAATACATAGGCCGTCTTCATTCTGCCCGAACCTACTCTGATAATCGGATGCTGGCCATTTAATGCTTTTACCTTAAAGTTGATTCCACCTTGAGAAAAATCTACTACTGAAATGCTCTTGCCCAGCTGCGTTGACATATCCAAAATTGCAGCTACACCCGTTGACATAGTGATAATCAGCGGCGTATCGTCACCAACAACATCCTGCACTCGGGCAATATCATAATAAAGCTTTTTCAAAATATCGCTTTCCGACGGGGTATAGCCTCCGGAAGCTCTCTCCTTGGCAATTGCTCCTGCTGCAATCGCACTGTAACGATATGCATCAATTTCAGGAACCACCTTGGCTTTCTGAAATTCTCCCATCACTGTAGAAGCAGTTAAAACAAAGTTGCTTTCATCCACATCGTGTTCATCAAAAGTGAATTTACGACCTCTGTCCATGGTCAACTCTTTCGTTTGGTAAGAAAGATTGATAGAGCCTTCTACAAACCCATTGTCCCGATCATAATCGGCAAGCCCATCCATGGTGAGCTTAGGAATTTTGACTTCTGAGCCACCATTGTATTTGACAAGCTTGTCATTCAGCTCCATCCAGCCGGAAGTAGCCAGTTCCACTGCTGCTTTATCCAGTTCTTCCTGAAAAATTGCAGCTGTCTCAATTACATTTGCCATAATTAAAACCCTCCTCTAATATTTTTCGCAATTTGGTCTTTGAATGCATTCTCGGCATGAGATGCATCACCAAGGCCAGCAGGAGTTTTACCTCTTAACTTTTGGTTGATGGCCTCGGAAAGACAAGTTTTAAAAATTTCTTTTGTTTTTTCCAAAGAAGCTGACATATCCTCTTTGGAGGTATCGCTTACAAGCTCCGAGAGCCCCACCGGAAATCCGTCCCTGGATAGGTCTGCTACGGCCTGTTCCTTTAAGTCTTTTTGCATCAACCGCTGCTCAAGGTCAGCAATCCTTTTTTCGGAATTTGCCTTTTCTGCTTTTTCCCGTTCCTCAGGTGATAATTTGGCAAGACGCTCTTTTTCCTTCTGTTCCTCCTGCCATTTTACCTTTTCAGCCTCAAGTGCTTTTGCTAAATCATCTTCATTGAATGATTTGCCTTTAGGCTCATCTTTTTTACTTTCATCCTTTTTCTGCTCATCTTTTTTGTCAGCTGGATCTCCTTTGTCAGCAGGATCATCCTTTTCACCACCCATAAGAGACTTCATAAATTTTTGAAATGCATTCAGAGTCTCTTTTTCAGCACCAGTGCCTTCTTCCGTAGCTGAAGAATTTCCAGCAGGGTTTAATAATTTGTCATCATCCATTTTTATGTACCTCCTTATAATTTGAAAAAAGATATAAATAAAAACACCCCAATTAAGAGGTGTTTAAATTACAGTTAAATTTGTTTTAATCAAAACTTATTTGATTTGAAATTTCGTCCATGGATTTGCCGTTAAAAAACTTAACGGCCATCACTTCATTTACACTTTTACATTCAAGAACATTGGCTCCATATGATATTACTATGTTATCAGCAGCAAAGGGGCATATTGAACCTTCTCTATGCTGATATGTGAAAGTGATGTCCGAAACAAGGGACGATATCAAATCTTTTAATTCAGTTTTATTCATAATAATGTTCTCAGCTCCTTTCGCTCTTCTGGGGTAAGCTCTCTCGCAGGCCTTCCAACAATTTTACCTTTTTCCCAAATGATATCGTGTACATGTTCACCATTCGTACCATAAGGATGGGTTTTTGGATTGCCATGGCTATGGTTACTAACCTGTTTTACCATTTTACCATTTTTATCATAGAATGTGACATCTTGACCGCCACGCCCTAAAAACTTAATTGTCGTAGAATTTGGTTTTCCCGTTGAAGTAACCTTATCTACTTTCATTATAGTTTTTTTTAAATTTTTTTCAAGGGATTTCATGACTTGATCTTCTTTTTCTAAAAGAAATTTTTCTTTCCATTCTTTCTCTGAGATACTATCATCCAATGGAACCAAATCCTTATTTTCAAAAAGCCCTTTTTCAAAGTATGCCCGAATGCTGCATAAACAATTTGGGTGCAGGGGAGGAAAGTTGACACCTGCGACCGCCTTATCCACATCAATAATTTTATTATTGTAAAAGGCGCAATCGCAGGAAACACTTCCTTCTGTACCTCCCATAAAAACATATTTAGAAATCCCATTCTCTTTATAGGATAACAATTCTCCTTGATTGGCAAAATATTTGCATTCCGTCCGAACCAAACGTTCAACCACATATTTTCCTTTACCAACTACATCATTAATTTCTTTGGTCATTTTTTGAACACTGCTTCCTGATATAAATCCTCGTGTGATTTCACGTCTTGCAGTGACACAAATCGTATCCACATCAGCCCATACCGCCTTGGAAAATGTTTTTTTAGCCCAAGGATACTCTAATAGGCTTTTGATTACTGGATCGCTTATTTTACCAACCTCGAATCCCACACCCATACCGACCTGCAGATTAAAGAGGCTGCGCTCATAATTTGATGTAATAATATCCGAAAGCAGCTCACCGAGATTTGTTTCACAATCACCAGCCAGCTCGGCCATTCTCCGATAAACATCTGCCAGAAGCTTTTCTTCTCGGCTGATCCGACTTTTCATAGCAAGCGTATTTAACTCTAAAGCAGTTTTGGAATTAGCAGCATCACCTGAAATTTCAGCAAGATACTCCTCCATGGACTTTCTCCAGACGCTGTATTCTTTGCCTGATATGTACTGCCTTGCCTGTGCAGCTGTCAAATTATTATCCTCAGCATATTTCTGATACATTGCAAGAATCCGGTCTTCGACCTCACTCGCAGCTTCATCATAAAAAAACATGATTTCTTTTACAACATCATCTGTCTGTTCCTCGTTCCAGATCACCTTATCCTTTGCTCGTTCAATCCAGTAATTCCTATCCCTCATGTTCATCTAAAAATACCTCCTCATTATTTTTCGAGGTATCAAACGCTTTAGCGAAATCCTTGAGATTGCTGTAATTGTTGCCATATCCAGCTAAATCATCCTCTTTTTCAGCCTGCAGCTTATCCAGCTCATCTTGAACATTATCAATGGTAGGCAGCATCTTAAGCCTTGTTTCTCGTGATAAATCTGCTGCAAGCATGGTTATCACCTGCGCTGTTTCAAGAATATTTTGAGGTTTATTTCTGCGGAACTGAATTTCAATATCCATGTATGAATAATTTCCACCCTGCAAATTGAGAATATGGGTAATCAGCTCAATGCGCCTTTGCAGAGCCTTTTTAAATTTCCGTTCCTTAATGGCACAGATTTGTTCTAAGCCCCATAGCTTGTAGGAAACTGCCACACCGGATAGATTCCCGCCAAAGGCCTCATCGGTCATATTTGGAACATTGCTAAATATATGCATATCCTCTCTGAGTCTATTTTTGAAATTTTCTAGAGAAGTGTCATCTATTTGTTTTAGCAACCAATCAACATCTCCACCATCATCCAGAATGACAGCTCCTTTTTCTTTCATTTCCCTAATATCGTCAGTGCTGACATCTCCGAGCTTTGATATCTTTAGAAGAGCCTCATCATTGTATTCAAAGAGGTTTGCCGTATTGCTTTGCACTTTGTTATATGCATCAATAAGACTAATAATGCCCTCAAAATCGCCAATCCGTTCTTCATTGTTTATGTACTCAACAAAGGGAATATCCCCCCAAAAATGTTCCTCTAGGTCAATAAGCGCAAGACTTCCGTTATTAATTGACTGAAAATACCACACCTCAGAAGAATTCCAGAACTCTGCTTTCAAAATCGAATTTCCTTTTTTGTCCTTGGAATGTATGAGGCGAATTGCTGCAACGGGTGAACTATACCCCGTTTCATAAATCATGATTAGATCTGGTGGCTCTATTCGTGCCATTCTTATTTTTACTTCTTCATCAATATATAGCATTTCAAACGCATTCCCATAAATACTATTCATTTTGGCAAGTTCTGTATTATGGTCTTGTTCATCGTTGTAATCAAAAATATCCTGAAGGTGCTCTAAAAATTCATTGTTGTTTGACGAATAGATTACAGGCTTTCCCACGAAATATCCGACTGCTGTGTCTGTAATATATTTTGCCATATTATTTACCAACCGATTATTTAGAGTCTGGTCTTTTCTGCTTCGCACATATGGAGACTTATGGTTACCCATATAGTAGTTTTTAAGCTCACTAAATTTTCCAAAGGACATATTTTCAGTAATAATTTCTTTTATATCACTTTCTGTTAAAGATTCAATGGAGGATTTCTCCATGTAGAGTACAGGCACTGTTTTCTCTCCTTTCGTTGCATCCATTGCAAATTCCAAATTATATACCTAAAACTTCCTTGTCTAAGACCCTAAATCGCTTGGACTTCTTCGCCAAGCTCCGGCAGCCTTCCAGCGCATCTGCACCATCATCATGAGCTGCCATGGGGAACTGCTGCAGCTGCTCAAGCAACCGTTTGTGTCTGCGATTGAACTTGATATACTTATTTTTAATATCCGGCTGCAGTGTCTGTATACGCATAATTTTGTCACTGTTTTGCAATATTTCCTCAATAGGAAGATACAGTCCTGCCCTAGCTGAAGCCTTGGCCAGCTCTTCCTTAAGAAACCATTGGAACTGGTTGGTTTCCGCACCCAGCTTTTTATAACCTCTGCCATAGGTCTTCCTTAACCAAATTTCCTTATGCAGGGTATCACTAATAATTCGATCAGGATGCCTTCTTTCAATATCCGCATCCAAAACATACATATAGCCTGAAAGCTTATGCTTAGCCAGTGTAATAATGGCAGAAAAATCAGATTTCTTTGTTTTCCCAAGGGATGGATCAATGAAACCATAAAACAAAAAGTTCCTATCCTTAAAGTCAATTTCAGCTTCATTGTAGTAATCAAACCATTCTTCAAGGAAAATGCAATCATCAGGATTAATAGGCTCATTTTGCAACTCCGAATTAAACGCAGCATCACCATCAGACACCTTGATTACCATAAGATCATAGTAAGAGTTTTTCTCTTCCCACAAGACCTCAGTTCCTGCAAGCATTAAGGTTTTGTGGTTTTCAAAATAGGCAAGGGCATCACGTTCTCGGTCAGGATTATCAAGTTCTGTATATATTTTTTCCCATTCGTCCCATAATGTATCAGCAAGAGAAAAGGAAATGACTGCTTTGTATTTAATAGCTTGATAGGAGGGGTTTCGCAGTGTTTTTGCAAGCAAGCTGTCATAATGCAGGAGTGTTCCAATGTAAATGATATCGGTGTAATCATCACCGGCTTTGGTAACGGCCTTTAAGAACCAATTTTCAAGCTTTTTCCGCTGTTCTGGTGTTCTTACGTTTTCATCATTTTCCACATCATCAAGGACAATCAAGTCAGGTCTCCAGTTTCTGTGCTTCCTGCCTCTGATTTTTTTGCCGGAACCGATAGCCTCAATCTTGATGTTACTCTTTGTCAGCAAAACATTGCTTCGCCACACAGAACCACACAAATTCCCGAAGTCCTCAATAATAGCAGCGTTTTCTTCAAATTCAATTCTGATATTATCAAGAAAGCCCTCGGTCTGTTCGGAGCTATCAGAGATAATAATGGGGTAGTGCTTGTATTCATACAATACGGAATGCGTTGTGCCTTTGAAGGTAAGGGTAGTAGACTTGGCATGGCCACGAGGTGCAGCAACCACTCTCCGCTTGCCTCGGGTTCTGTTCATAGTTTTCGCATCCTTGGAGGTAAGTGGATACATTCCCTTCATCACACCATCAAGCCATATTTTGTCTAAGTCTCTATGAAACTCAGGTGATGGTCTTGAAAAATAATGAGGGAAATAAGCCCTGCCGAAAAACTCCATATCAATGGCTCCCAGCATTTTTCGGATGCCGTTTGCTCCCGTCAGCGGAGCCCCGGCTGCATACAGCTTTTTAATTTTAATCCTGGCAGGGTTATCATCTCTATTTAAGAACTGTATCAATAGCTCATTCAAATCGTTCAAATTTGATTCTGCTGCCTCTAGTGATTTGCTTTCTGCCTCACTGATCGCCTCTAAAAGAATCCCTATATTTTGGGTTTTCCTTTTTTTCAAAATACCACCTCCTTTGATTATTAATTTGTTGCCATAATTTGGGCTTGTGTTGCGTTTGTTTTTTCACCTATTAAATTGTGCGCCGTACATAATTTCATTAAAATTAAACGATTTTAAACGGCTTTTAAACGGTAATTCAACCAAAGAAGGAACCTTGCCTAAAAACATTGGATTAAAATGGATATGCTGCGCCATCCAACCCATATTTTTGGCTCGGTTCCTCTCTTATATTTAGGTCAATCTTCAAAGGTGGGACGAATCAACCGACCTTATTATTCTTGACTTATTTGCTCTGTTTCAATTTCATCTTCAGGAATAATGGAAAGCTCAATCTCTTTTGGTACATTGCAAATGGTAATTTCAAAAGTAGCTTTCCGTTTGTGCTTGTCAACCTTCTGAATCTTATTTTTAAATGAGGATAGGACACCCTCCAAAATTTCTGCTTTTCCATCTTCAGTAATTCTTACCTTCGTTGGTTCAATGGCATCTCCATTAGATGCCAGAATTTTAAGCCATTCTACTTCCAAAAAGGAGAGGCTGTCAGGGCAAAGACTGCTGCCAAGGAAACGGATCACGGAAGGAATTTCTTTAATTTTATAGTAATTTTCAGCAGTATAGGTCAGCTCAACAAAAACATAGCTTGGAAAGTAACTCTGCTGGTGCTGTAATGGCGGTTCATTCTAATTCTGCTGAATTGTTGCGCAAAACGTGCCTCCTGCTTTCCAACCATACGATCATAAACCTCTGTATTCCCAATTAATACAATTCCTGTGCCAGTTTGTCCTGTGATTGTGTTTGGGTCGGAAAGTGTTCGAATTTCCTCAAGAGCTGCGTATTTCAAATGCTGTGCCTCATCAATAATAATGACTTTATTGGAGGACTCCATCTTGTCCCTGATATCAAGCATTAAGTCCAGCTTGCTCCTGCTTTCAGGTATTCTAAGTGCTCTTGCGAGCAATTTTAAAATACTGTTCAACGTTCCGGAGCTTGGAGTGGCCTGAATATAGATAGTGGAGGTAGGGTTTTCTCTGGCATATCGTTCAGCACCCTTGGTTTTCCCGATTCCGGCATCCCCATGAACCACTACCATGCCTTTTTCAAAATGGCAATACTGAATGAGCTTATATACATCCTCGCTAATAGAAGTGGGTATGTAGTCCTGCAAATTCCGAAAGGGCAAAGACTTTTCAATCACAGTATTTTTTTCATCCTCTAAGCGAAAAAATTCAGAAAGCTTGCTTTCAAGCTCTTCGATATTTCCGTTATCATACTTACTGTTTCGCCATTGACTGAGGGCAGTCTGGCTAACCCCCATTTTAGGGGCTGCCTTTGCTTGGCTTAAGCCGTTTTGTTCGATATACTGCGTTACACGTTCCTGTAGCTGAGAATTATATACTTTACTCATAGTGAACTCCTCCTTGTTTTTTCCGTTGTGCATTCATGCTCATTAAGCCAAAATCAATATCTCCGACAGCTTTTTTAAACAATGGTTCTTCAACTGCTCTTTGCATTTCATAAACTGCAGGGTTTGCAGGTGGAATAATCTTAGCTTCTTTGCTTTCATATGCATCTGCCAAAACAAGCTCCATGGCAGTACGTCTGCCGAAAGCTGGCATTCCTGCAACCTTAAGTGCTTCTTTTGTGAGTTTTTCAAACTTCTTGGTTTTGCTGATTGCCTTTTTAACTTCCTCTTGACTTGCTCCATATTTGCACACCGCCTCATTATCAGCAGGAACGCTCATAATATAACGGTCTTCCAAATCGTAAATTCGAACCTCGCTGAGGTCATCGGGGTCATATCGGAAATAAACCTGTTTTCCAAGCATAGTTGCCAGTAAGTCATCATTCCAATAGTCAATACGTTGTCCACCGATTGTGAGGTGCACTCCACGTCTCGTAACTTTCTGTGCTCTGGCACTGCGCAAAAGCATGAGATTGAGCTCTTCTGCACTGGCGACTCTCTTTTTATGAAGCTGTTCGTTGAAAACCTGCATTCTTGGCTTGCCTCTGTCTTCAATAACAGCTCCTCCGTATTCCTGCTGGTTAAAATGCCACTCAAGCAGGGTATCAACCATTTCAATAAACTCCGCATCAAGCGTTATTTTACCGTCCTTTAAAACCTTTTTAAGCTTTTCTGGCCGTTCAACCACGTTTCCGCCCACATAGGTATCAAAGAGCCTTGAAAGTTGATTTTTAATATCACAGAACCTACGTTCAATAATTTTTGCCTTTGCATTTTGAACAAGGGCATTTGTCATTTTAATGCCCAATCGCTCGAAAATAGGTGGGGGATCATAACGGTCAGGGTTATTCTTTGGCTTTTTGGCTCTGTGTCCAAGCCCACCTACATCATGAGTTAAAAATTCTCGACCGTTATCTACATAAATATTTTCTGGCAAGCCATATTTCAAAATGCCTTTTCTAAGTGCAATTAAGGTGGCTTGGGATGAAGGATTTAGGGTAACATGACAACCAGTGAAGATTCCACTCCGAGCATCAAAGAATGCTGTCAAATACAAGCGGTGGGTCTTTCCGTTCTCACCCATTGTGATAACATCAAAAGTATGGTTGTCCGCTATCCACCATTCATTGGCTGTCATATTGTCATAAACTCTCTTGATAAATGGAGCACAACGGTCTTTAAATGCTTTTTCGCCTTCTCTACCAAGAACCTTTACTCCTTCTGCAATATCATTTTGAGTTCTGCGGTAAAAGGTAGAATAGTGGGGTAGCTCAGGAACTAGCTCGGGAGCTGTCTCTTTTAAATAAAGCTTTGTATATTCATAGCACCTCTTAACAGGGTGCTGTGCTTCATCTAAATAAAAACTGAGATATGCATCCCAAGCAAGGTCGGGGATTTTTGTTGCGCCTTTACGGTGCTTCCCTCGTTTATCAACTAAACCATCAAGGTCATTGTTTTTCCATGCGCTGTATTTTCGATATAGAATATCAACGGATATTCTCGCTTCGCTATATTGAACCGAACAATATTTTACAAAGTCCTCATCAGCCTCTGCCTTGCTTTTGACTGTTTGCTTGTTTCTAAAGCTCTGCCATTCTTCAAGAATTTGTTTCCAAAAAACAATCTCTTCTCGTTCTTCGGCAGAATAATGGTCAAAAGGTTTAGCATCGGCTTTTGTGGGGATAATATCCATAGCTGACTCTTTTGAATGATCTTTATAATACCTGCGCTGTTGATATTCATTCAGCTCGGTGATTGGGATTCGATATTCTCGACAATTGCTTTTTCCGATTACTTCAAAAGTATTTTTTATTTTTCCTTTTTTAAGTCTATCTTTCACAGTGCTTAATTTAATTCCTGTATAATCGGAATATTCTTTAGTTGTCAGCATTAGCATTATTTTCACCGCCTTATCTAACCTGCCATCATCAGCTGCAGGAGGTTATCCCTGCAGGACAGCCCGAAGGCTGTTTCGGCAAATAGATTGTTTAAATAAATTCACTGTAATATGACTCTTTTTTAAGATATACTATGCATATCAGCCTTAGCTGGCCGAAATATCTTGAAAGGAGGATTTCCTAATGATTAAAAAGGCTACATACCGTTTTACTGATATCTGTCCCTACACAGATACCAGACAATCTATTCAAATTAGCTATTTTAAAATCCCTGTGATGGGGACACTAACTCAAGGATATAAAAAAGATTCTTATTCTTGTCCGCTACATAATGAGTGTCCTTTTCCAGAGCGTGATGAGTACGGACGCTGCCCCGTATATCTTAATGCCCCTGCTTCACCATGCTAATCCGAACCTCTAACTGGTTGAGCAATGGCTTCATCACAGAGAGCCAGTTAAAATCACATTCTTTCGCATAACAGCAGGTTTTGCAAGGCTCTCCAAAATCTGCTGTTCTTTCTTCTTTTGACTGCTCATGAAATATTTTCAGATGCTGTGCCATGCAATCAATATCTTTCATGGTCATCCTCCTCTCTGACCTGCCATCTTCAGCTACGGTCGGTCAATTCCGTAGGACAGCCCGAAGGCTGTTTCGGCTATTTCAAATACTTGTCCATTGTTTGTTCGTTATAGCAAAATGCGAATACTTTATAAAGAATATCAAGACTACTCATACCCTTAACGTCTAAATGTGTTACAGAACTATCATCCCACCAGATGAATACAACTTCGCTTTCTTTATTAAAATCAATAAAATCAAAGTCCTCCCATAAAAAACTTATTAGCACTGATAAAATTTCAATTACACAGGATAAATCAGTATTTAAATCTATCTTTTTATCAGAATCAAAATTGATGCAATCCTGCCTATTTAAGTACCTAAAGGTTTGGTTGTAGCAATAGTCAATAACTATTTTTGCTATCTCATAGCAAGGAATATCACCAATAACCAATCGAGCTTCTGATAGTTCTATGGAGTCTTCCTGTAAGCCAATAGCAACCTCATCACACTTATTAATATCTGTAATTTTTACACCTCCTTCCACAGAGTATAATGGCTCTACAAATATTACATATTTTGTTGTAATGGCCAATGTGCTTGATAATAATTTGAAAAAGATTCTTTTGTCCATAAATATCCTTTCTAACCTGCCATCTTCAGCTACGGTAGGTCAATTCCGTAGGACAGCCCGAAGGCTGTTTCGACTAATATCTTGAATGAGCATAATGGGCAATCTGCAAAACTGCCTCTTCAAGGGTATCTGCAATGTCAATGATTTCATCGCTTGGAGTATAGGTAGCCAAGCATTCAGCATCCTTGCTGTATTGAACGTAAAAGCAATTTTTTGATTCATTCAGATAATTTAGGTATCCCCATTCTATGAAGGCTCTTTCTTTGCAAACCTTGTTTAATTTCCAATTCCAATTGGGATCATTCAAATTAATTCCTTTAACGAGCTCTTTAAGCTCTGCCTTAAGCTCTCTAAAATCCATACAAAAACCTCCTACTATTTCTCAAAAATATCTGATATTTTGCATCCAAGTGCCTTAGCAATTGCCTTGGCACGATGCGGATTGACTCTTTGAGTGATTCCCGATTCTATCCTATAAATACTCGGAGGAGATAGCTCTGCTTTTGAGGACAATGCATTCATGCTCAAACCTAAGTCCTCTCGAATTCGTTTTATATCTTCTCGTTTTGGTATAAGTAACATAACTTACCCTCCTTTGTAATTTTATTATGCATTGAATAACTTCATTTGTATTATATATTATCCGTTGAGCAATGTCAACAGATTTTCTACTTCATTTGTTAGACAATGAGTAACCTCTCTGATATAATAAATTTACAACTAATCGGATATTAAGGAGAGATATTATGAAATCAATTAGTTTTGCAAATAGATTAAAAGAACTGCGAAAAGAAAAAAATATTACTCAAAAAAAACTTGCTGAAGAAATAGGGGTAAGTCTTTCTTCAATCATCAATTATGAGAATTCACAACGATCTCCTGTTTCTGCTGTGATATCCTTGATGTCCATGTATTTTGGTGTTTCCAAGGAATACTTGATGTGTGAAACAAACGATCCTCAACCTTTGGTTTATGAAGATAAAGAAATTTTAAGTGCTGTTAATAGTGAATTTGAGACACTGCTTGAAAACCTTTTAAACAATTTCAATGAATCTACCGATGAAAATAAAAAAAACTTGTTTGATATCATTTCCGAGTTAAATTCAATATTGGGAACAAAGAATGTATCTGCGCAGTTAAAAGCAAAGACATTGGCAACCATAAAACATGATGCATACCGAGAAAATCAGCTCCTTAAAATGAATAAAAAATAGATTAACTTTTTACGTTTTACTGCTTCATTTGAATTAATTAAAACAAGCATATCACGAGCCAAATCCATTGCTTTAAAATTGTACGAAAATTACGCATAGCGTAAGACTTTCGGTAGCCAATATTTTTGAATGCGGATTTAATTCTTTTTTATTGATAAATCTAAAAGGCGCCGAATCTATGCGGTTTTTTTCTGTTTTCATTTGGTAGCCAACTTTGGCTGCCGATTTTCTCAATCTCGGCTACCAGAATTGAAAGAATTGAGCCTTTTTCTTTTAACACTTACAAATTACTTAAACGTACCATTTAACAACCATTTAAGAAACAAACAAGCCTAAAACCCCTTATAAATATTGGGTTTTAAGCTTTTTGTTTTATTTATATATTCAATTATGAAATGGCATTTAAACGTGCTTAAAAGGTAGTTTAACTGTTGTGTGAGTATAAAGGGAAATCAACTCATTTTATGAAAAAAGGCATAAAAAAACCTTGCAGGACTGTTTGCACAAGACTGCAAGGTTTTTTCTATTTTTCCATCTTATTTGCTTGATAAAACCGCTTGTTTCAGGGCTTTCACGGGTTCTTCCGGTTTTTTTCATTATCGAAATACCCACCGTTCTTTATTTCTCAATATATTTGAAAACTTACACTAACTTTTACAACTTATGCATTTGCAGATACTACCATTAAAATATCCTTAAATGGAATGATGATTCAAAATGAAGAATATTCACCGTTTGTAGATGAAAATGACAGGACTATGATATCAATTAGATGGGTTGCAGATGAGCTTAATTATAATGTTGATTGGAGGAATGCAGACTCTCAGACTGCAACGGTAAATATTGGTGAGAATTTTATAAAGTTACAGCTAAACAGTACTCAAATTTTGAAAAACAATACAACTATAGAAATGGACACAATCCCTGTATTAAAAAAATAACCGCTTGTTTATTCCTCTCAGATATTTATCCCAATGCCTCGGATTTGATGTTGCGTGGAACAAAATGATAAATACGGTTTATGTTATACAGCCTGAACGAATTTTATTTAAAGATGAGGATTATGGTGTTCTGATTCCAAAAGGCTCTGATAAGTCCGAGTACGAAACTGTGAAAAATAATTTTGATCACTACTCAGTTGTTGAGTTTCAAGATTCAGAATCTGGAGGATTGCTTTTTTCATTAGGCTATTTTGATTTAAATTATTGGGAAAAAGAGGTGAAAGAAGATTTTGCAGTTCAATATGACGTGCTTATGAAGATGATAAAGACATTCTAATTAGCATATCTGTTTCAGATATTCAGTATGATCCTGAAAATGCCAAGCAAAAAGAACACTACTTAAAATTACTTAATACTAAAAAACAAATTTGTAATAGCCTATTTATCTTCAGTAACTGAGAGAGCTGTATTTGTCAAAGAGTACAGCAATTGCTAGAAATTATGCAGGAACAACGGAAGATGTAACCTCACAAATTGATTTGGAGAAAAGAAAAAGCTAACTGGCACATCGCATTATGGGTGTGCCTTTTGTATTTTAGAGAGAAGAATGAAATGAAAACAGCAACCTTAAGCATTACCTTTGAAAAGAAAAAACTGGAAATAGTGTTAAGACTGATAGTGCCAAGATTATTTCGCAAATTTAATTCCTGCCGTTTAGCAGTCGTTGGTTAACCGGCTATGTCATTAGACAACAGATCATTACCGGGATTGATAAGATGCCCCATGTTCATATAGCGGCGGACGCTCCATTGGGTTCCGGGTATATGACGTAGTCTAGTGCGTACAAGCCTCCATGGAAAAATTTTGTGTGGTAACTTAATTCTACCAAACGGCGACAGACCATGTCTATTTTTATAAAATTGAATTTGCGCAATTAAGTATACATTATCCAAAGATACCTAAAAACCATGGACTTTTCGCTTTAAACTAGAAAGTCAGCATAAAAGCTCGAAAGCTTCCACATATCTAGGCCTTTATGTTCAAAGCTATATACAAAATTGGGTTCTATTTAAAAAGAATTCATCTGAACAAATTGATCATTTTTAATTAGCCAATCCAAGGCTTCCATAGGTGTGCTGATATGAGTTTTCAATAATTCTGTCAGAGATTCCTCATCTCGACTTTCCAGATATTCAACGATTTTACAATGTTCATCATAGGTATTTTTCATGTTTGATAATGCAAGATTTGCCATTTTATACATATGATATGTAATTGTAACACACTGATTTTGCTTATATAATTGCAGTATTTTTTCGTTTCCGGTTAAAGAAACGTAGAGATGGTGAAAACGACATTCAACTTCGCAAATATGGTCGTAATCATTATCTTTAATATCAACATATTCTTTGAGTATTTCACGCATTTCTTTAATGATGTGTGGACAGAAAGTGATATTTTTGATTGCAGCTTGTGCGGTATATAGCTCAATCATAATTCTTAATTCCAGAATATTGCGGATATCTTTTATGGATAAGCCTTTTACAAAGATACCGCTTTGCGCATTCTTTTCTACATAGCCCTCTGCAAGCAAACGATTAATGGCCGACACGATGGGAGTGCGGCTGACATTTAAGGAGTCAGAAAGTTCTTGAATAACAATTTTTGTTCCTGGGGGATAAGTTCCTAATATAATACGATTTTTAATCTCTTCATAAGAAGCTTCTAATACGGATTTGGATTTCATGGCAAACTCCTTTTGCTAGCATTCATTATTATTGTCAAATTTTTGAGTTTATTATAACACATAAATAAGAAAATAAAAATACGTTTTTTTAATTAATAAATCTATTTTAAATTAATAATCTGTTGAATGATAGGATTTGTAATTATTAATGCAATAGAATAAATTTATTTTTTTAGTATGCAAGAAAGAAATAAGAAAATTACTGGAATAAACCTAGAGAAATTAACAAAAAGAAAAGTTATCATGAATTGTTATAGTGTATAAGGGATATTTGGTTTTTTGGCCAAATAGTATTGGTTTTCGACTTTTTTCATAAAAAATAGATTCATACAAGATTACAATTGACAATTATTTTTTTGATTTGTATCATTTATATATAGATATAATATTTATTAAAATAGATTCATAAATTAAAAAATGAATTTATTTTCGCAAAGAGATACCAAAAGGATTCAAGATAATATCATTAAAACTTATATGAGGAGGGTAAGAATTATGAAATTGAAAGTTTTATCATTAACAATGGCATTGATCCTTTGTACGGGCACACTGGCTGGCTGCGGAGGAGGTACGGACAAGGAGGAGACTAACGGCGGGACCGAAGCAAATGCGAACCAGACGCAAGCTGGTGATGCGACAATGTTTGGAAATGCTGATGCGGAGTATACCTTTAAAGTTGCGGTTAATACCTCGGCAGGTGATGTGCTTTATGAATCAGTTGCAAAATTTTGTGAAGAACTTGCATCTGCTTCTGATGGTAATATTGCAACGGAATTGTATGGCGGATCCGTTTTGGGCTCAGGGCAAGAGCTACTTGAAGGGCTTTCCTTTGGCGTAGCGCATATTTATGCAGAAAGTATTGGCACTCTAGCTCCGTTTAGTGCGAGGGCGAATATTGACGCAATTCCGTATCTCTATAGTGGATATGATCATTTCATTAATACTTGGAAAGGCGACTTAGGCGAAGAAATGCGTGAAGCAATTGGCGAAGAAGCAAACTTTAAGCTGTTGGGGGGGATGTACCGCGGTGCCAGAATTACTACGGCTGTCAAAGAGATGAGAACAGTGGAGGATTTTAAGGGATTTAAATTAAGAGCTCCTAATATTGATGTTTATGTAAAAACATGGAGGAAACTGGGCGCATCTCCAACTCCCCTGGCAATTACAGAAACCTATACGGCGATCCAACAGGGCACAGTAGAAGGCCAAGAGAATCCGATCAGCGAGTGCTACAACTATGGTTTTTATGATGTATGCCCTTACTTCATTAAAACAAACCATGTATATAGCCAAGATGTATTTATGATGGATCGTAATACTTATAACGAACTGCCGGAAAATGTACAAACTATGATTGCTGATGCAGCGGTGGTCGCTTCGGAATATAGAAATGCATTAATGAAAGACAGAGAGGCAGAGGTGGAAGAAAAGGTTATTGAAAAAGGTGTAACAATTATTGAAGTGGATATGAAAGAGTTTATTTCAAAATTCGATGGCTTTGTTGAAGAGGTTTATCCGGATCTTGTGGATTGGACAAATGAAATTAAGACATTGGATATAAGTGCGTAAGTCTTGATCAAACACAATAGTCAGATGTCTTCAAAAGGGAAATTCTTTGAAGACATCTTGATTCATAATTAAATTGCGGCTTACGTTTTACAGACATAAAAGCTGCCGGTTCTGCATAAAGAGGTGCTGCGCAGAATTTTTTGAAAAAGAAAGGTTGTGGATTGATGCTTAAAGCATATTCAAAATTCATGAATGTTGTTGAAAAAATTGTTGAGACATTATTATGGGTATCGTTGGTTACTATGGTTTTGGCAATGCTATATCAGGTAGTTTTGCGTTATATTTTTAATTCATCAAATGTATGGAGTGAAGAGCTTTCTTGTTTTCTCTTTGCGTATGTGGTCATGTTAGGTGCGGCCCTTGCAACAAGAAAAGGCGGTCACTTGCAAGTGGATTTCTTAATTAATTTATTGAATCCAAAAATGAAGAGTATTTCTGTCATTGTTTCAACCATAGCAGGGATTGCATTTTTATTATTTTTCATGCGATATGCCATCATCCTTTGTCAAAGTACCACAAACAGTATTTCAACAGGGTTGAAGATACCGATGTCTTATGTTTATGCATGTTTACCTTTTGGCGGAGGGCTAATGGTACTTTCTTCTATTGAGGTTATTCTTAAGAGCATTGAAACAATAAAACAATACGAGGCGGCAGGAGGTGCCAAATGAGTGCTGGATTAGTAGTTGTAGGCGGATTGATCTTTTTATCCATATTGGGTATTCCTATTTTTCTATCTCTTGGCATTGCCACAGTAATTGCAATGACCATGTCGGGGATGCCATTTGTTGTTATCCCCCAGAAGATGTTTGCAGGGATTAATTCGATTTCCTTATTGGCAATTCCCTTTTTCATGTTGGCAGGCAATATTATGGCAAGGGGTATTACTATGAAGCTCATTGATGTTTCTAATGCTTTTATTGGTTGGATCAAAGGCAGCTTGGCCGTTGTAACGGTATTGGCATCAGCCTTATTTGGAGCCATTTCAGGCTCGGCAACCGCAACGGTTTCCGCAGTCGGCGGAACAACGATTCCTGCAATGAAGAAAGAAGGGTATCCCGATTATTTTGCGGGTGCCATTGCCTCTATGGCGGCAATACTTGGCCCCATGATTCCTCCGTCCATCACTTTGATTGTATACGGAAGTATTACGGAAACTTCGATTTCTAAATTATTTATTGCCTCGGTTATTCCGGGACTAATACTATGCTGCGGACTTTTGGCATATACCTTGTTCTATGGAAAAAAGATGGACTTGCCGTCGAAGCCGAAAAAGAGCGGAAAAGAAATTTTACTTACAATAAAGAGTAGTATTTGGGCGTTATGTATGCCTATTTTAATATTAGGTGGTATTTTTGGCGGTATTTTTACCGCAACAGAAGCGTCGGCTGTAGCAGTTGCATATGCATTTTTTGTAAGTCTATTTATTTATAAAGATCTTACGATAAAAGAAGTTCCGAGAATTTTAGTTGAGGCTGCAATTTCTACGGCGGCAATTTTAATGTTAGTTGGTCTGTCGAAGTCATCTAGCTATGTGATTGTAACCTCTCGATTGCCACAGGCCGTGTTGGGGGCGTTTCAGGAATTTACAAGCAGTCCAATTGTGATGCTGATGCTCATCAACATTATGTTCTTATTAATTGGTATGTTAATGGAGGCGAATGCTGCAATTGTTATGATGACACCGCTGCTGATGCCATTAATGAATGCATTTCATATTGATCCCATTCATTTTGGGTTGATCATGTCGGTAAACCTGTATATTGGTTTGGTAACACCACCGGTGGGAATTTGTATTTTACTTGGAAACCAAATGGCGGGCGCAAAGCTGGAGAGGACCCTAAGGGCTGCAATGCCAATGATTTTGATTGCTCTGATAGTTCTGCTGCTGGTTACATATGTTCCGGGATTAACGACTTGGCTTCCTTCTATATTAACATAAAGTATTAGGAAAGCGCAGGGATATTCCGGATGCACATCACCTAAGAAATCAGCATTTTTTAGGCCTGCCACAGGAAACAATGTAAGCCCGCAATTTTCAAGGCTCAAGAAGTGAAGGGATTTGAAAGTAATAAAATCAGGAGGAATGAAACATGGTAGGAATGGATTTTTCAAACAAAAATTATATTGTAACAGGCGGTGCAGGCGGGATAGGCAAGGCAGTTGTTGCTGGCATTGTGGAAGGCGGCGGCAAGGTCGCATTGGTTGATATCAATGAAAATGCAGCAGTGTCAGTTAGAAGGGAGATTTCCCCCGACAAAATTTGCACGTATAAAATGGATTTGGCTGATGCAGAGGAAATTGAAGCAGTGTTTACGCAAATTATAAGTGACATGGGGCAGATCCATGGTTTGATAAATAATGGGGGTGTTGTCAGCACTAAAAAATTTGTCGACTTGGAGCAAAAGGAATGGGATAGAGTTGTTGCCACTAATCTTACAAGTGCGTATAAAACAATACACACAATTTTCCCCCATATGGCTCAAAATAACTATGGAGCAATTGTAAATGTGGCTTCAGTGGCGGGCAAGGTTGGCGGCGGTCTCTTAGGAACTGCTGCATATGCTGCATCGAAGGCGGGTGTCATTGGCTTAACAAAGGCGATTGCAAAGGAAGGCGCACCGCACAACATCCGTTGCTGCGGTGTTTGCCCGGCATTTACGAAAACTGCTATGACGGCGAATATGGATGAAACGACAAAGGAGCGAATTTTATCGGGCATTCTGCTAAAAAGAGCAGGAGAACCACAGGAAATTGCAAACTTGATTTTATTTTACGTTTCTGATATGGCAAGCTTTATTACCGGGGAAATTGGAGATGCTGACGGTGGTCTGACGCTTGACTAATCGTATGAAAGACTGAAGTAAAGGAGAATAAAAAATGAAATATGATAAGGCATTTTTAGAAGGACTTTATAAGGAGCTGCTTACGCTGCGCATGACAGAGGAGAAGCTTGTTGAAATTTATGCATTAGGTAAGGTTCCGGGTCACATTCATAGTGGCGTCGGAGAGGAAGCGGCTTTCGTGGGAACGCTGGCCACAAAGCATGAAGGAGACTATTACAAAGGGCATCATCGTTTGATTGCCGCGGTACATATGATGGGCATTTCTTTGGAAGAAATTTTTGCCGAAATTTTGGGGAAGGAAACGGGGACCTCCGGCGGTCGAGGCGGCGTAAATCATATTGCAGATTTAAA
>DCDZ01000068.1:53782-53946 GCA_002316675.1 Tyzzerella sp. UBA1042 | reverse complement strand
ATAAGGGAGTCATCGGAACAGCTGGTTCCCTTGGCTGCGACATGGTGGTTTCTGTTGGTGCGGCGTTGTCTGCAAAATATTTTAACAATGGAAGGCTGGTATATTCCTATTATGGGGACGGAACAAGCAGCAGAGGCTCCTTGCATGAAGCGATGAATTTAGCT
>DCDZ01000068.1:27211-53580 GCA_002316675.1 Tyzzerella sp. UBA1042 | reverse complement strand
CATTTGGAAGCTGCCGATTCTCTTTGTTTGCACGAACAACCAATTTGCCATTTCAACCCATGAGAGCACAACGATTCCGGTTTCCAATCCCGGTGCGGATAGAGCCTCGGCTTACGGGATGCTGGCAAAAGTGGCGGACGGAACGGATGTGCTGGCAGTTTATGAAGCAACGAAGGAGCTGACGGAGTATATTCGCTCGGGCAACGGCCCTGCGGTGCTGGAAACAAAATGCTACCGCTGGAGAGGCCATTTTGAAGGGGATCAGACAAAATATCGTTCTGCGGAAGAGGCGGAATGCCAACGTCAAAATTGTTGTATTAAAAAATTGGAAGGCTATTTGCTGGAGCATGGAGTCATGACAAAAGAGGACATGGACTTTGAGAAAAAGGACTTGGAAGTTCGTTTGGAGCAGGCAGTGGCCTTTGCAGAAGAAAGCCCGGAGCCAAAAGCAGAAGAAATTTTCAGAAATTTATATGTATAAGGTAGCGAGGAGGAACCAAGGATGCAGATAACGTATGCACAGGCATTGGGAGACGCAATCAAAGAAGAGATGCGACAGGATTATTCCATTATGGTATATGGCGAAGATGTGGCAGAGCATGGTGGGATTTTTGGTGTAACAAGGGGGATTTTAGAGGAATTCGGCTCGGAGAGAATTAAGAACACGCCGATTTCGGAAACGGCAATCGTAGGAAGCGCAATTGGAGCAGCCATGACTGGAATGCGCCCTTGCGTGGAACTGATGTATGCTGATTTTATGCTGGTAGCATTTAATGAGTTATTTCATTGCTGCGGAAAATGGAGATATTTGCACGGGCCGGAGTATAAATTACCTTTGGTTGTACGATGTGCAATGGGCTATTCTTTCGGGGCGGGAGCAGAACATTCCAATTGTTTTGAAAGCTTGTTTATGCATGCACCGGGGGTTACAATCATCTGCCCATCCAATCCTTATGATGCAAAAGGACTATTAAAAAGCGCCATCCGTTCAGATAATCCAGTTCTTTGTTTTGAACATAAGCAGCTTTATAAAGTGAAAGCCGAGATTCCGAAAGAAGAGTATACAGTTCCTCTGGGGATTGCTGAAATAAAGAGAGCGGGAACGGATGTAACCATCATTGCAATTTCTCTTATGGTGAGAGAGGCTATGTCGGCAGCAAAGGAATTGGCAAAGGCAGGGATTAGCGCAGAGGTGATTGATCCAAGAACGCTGGTGCCTTTCGACAAGGAAGCTGTGCTGCGTTCTGTGAAAAAGACCCATAGAGCGGTGATTGTGGAAGAAAGCAATAAGAGAATGGGCATTGGCGCCGAAATTGCAGCGATGATTCAGGAAGAAATGATAGATGAGCTTGATGCACCCATTATGCGCGTGGCATCATTGGATGTACCGTTGCCTTATAGTTTAAAATTAGAAGCATATAGTGTTCCGAATCCCCACAAAATTGTAGAGGCAGTAAAGTCTATGCTTTAAGTTATAAAAATTGAGGCGAAGGAGGAATTGTCAACCAAAATAAAGGTTGGCAAAAATAAATATGAAGAATACATTAGTAATGCCAAAAGCTGGATTAACAAATACAGAAGGAACGGTTGGCCCATGGAAGGTGCCAGACGGTACTTTTGTTCAAAAGGGTGATGTTGTACTAGAAATTGAGACGGAAAAAGCAACCATGGAGGTAAGCAGCCCTGTAGAAGGATATATCCATATTGTGGAAAAAGAAGGGGCAATTGTTGCGGTTGGCGGTGTTATGGCATATCTTTTCGACTCAAAAGATGAGCTGAAAGTCCTTCAGGAGCCACAGAGCCATACAACTGCTATATTGGAAACCGTGATTTCTCAGGAGGCGATTTCTGTTGTTATGCCAAAAGCAGGGCTGACAAATACGGAAGGGACTGTACGAAGCTGGAAAGTAGAAGAAGGAGCTGAAGTGAAAAATGGTGAGGTGCTTTTAGAAATCGAGACAGAAAAAGCCACTATGGATGTGAATGGCATGGGAGATGGGTTTTTACACATTTTGGCGAAAGAAGGAGAGGTTGTGCCAGTGGGTGATGCCATCGGAATGATTTTTCCGACAGAAGAAGCTTACCAGCTTGGAAAGTCAAGTCAACCGGTACAGAAGGAAACAAAAACGGAAGAGGAGGCTGTTGTTAAAACAACGGTTTCAAAAGCGATACAAACAAATGGATATGTGAAGGCATCGCCGTTGGCAAAAAAGATTGCCAAAAAGGAAGCCGTGGATATTTCCTTAATCGTAGGTACAGGCCCGAATGGCAGAGTTCTGGAAAGAGATGTTACGAAATATTTGGCAAACAGAAGCAAGCAGATGGTTTTTCCCCAGAAAGGAGAGCCGATTGTGATCCCCATGACTCCTATACGTAAAGCGATTGCAAAAAATATGTTCCATAGCTTAAAGAGCATGGCACAGACTTCTGATTCTGTTGAAATAGATGTGACCGAGTTGGTGAATTTACGCAAAAGACTGGTAGAAAAAGAAGAAAAGCTTGGTACGCGTATTACGGTAAACGATTTGCTTTCTTTTGCAGTGCTGCGTATGCTAAAGGATCATCCTTTGGCAAATGCAACATTGGTTGATGATACGATTATGGCATATCCATATGTTAATTTAAGTATGGCAGTTGCTACAGAGCATGGTTTAACCTCGCCGGTCATTCCAAAAGCCGATCGCTTATCCTTGGTTGCGTTAAGCAAAGCCTTGAAAGATATTGTAATAAGGGCAAGAGCCGGAAAACTTACGCCTTCCGAAATGGGCGGTGGGACGATTACCATTACAAATATGGGGATTTTTCCGGTGGATCAATTCAATCCGATTGTAAATCCGCCCCAGTCTGCAATTATAGGGTTTGGCAGATGTGTTGAAAAACCGGCGGTGTATCATAGCCAGATTACCATTCGGACCAGAATGGTTTTGAATATTACATATGATCATCGTGTGTTTGACGGTTCTGAAGTGGGTATGATTATGAGAGATTTAAAGGATTATCTTGAGGACCCGGAACTCATGTTGATACAATAAAAAAGGAGGGCGATACATGAAAAGTGGTATCGCAAACAGACGGTATGGTGAAAAATCAATATGATGTGATTATTTTGGGCGGTGGGCCGGCGGGTTATGTTGCTGCCATTCATGCATCGCAGCTAGGCTTGAAAGCCGCGTTGCTTGAAAAAGAAAATGTAGGGGGTACTTGCTTGAATGTTGGGTGCATTCCCACAAAGGCGCTGTTTCAAAGTGCGGAAGTAATGGAAACAGTAAAGTATGCAGAAAAATTCGGCATTCAAAGTCAAGCGATGTATGTGAACTATCAGGAAATAAAGGATAGAAAAGATAAGGTTGTTGCACAGTTGGTGAGTGGTGTAAAATATCTGCTTAAAAAAAATAAAGTGGATGTTTTTGAAGGGTATGGGAAATTCCTTTCCCCAAAGAAGGTACAAAACGAAAAAGACGGCACGGTTTTGGAGGGAGAAAACATTGTTATTGCGACCGGATCTAGCAATTTTTTACCGCCGATTCCTGGAATAAACGGTAAAAATGTGTTGGATAGCACGCAATTATTGGCGCTGCATACATTGCCAAAAAGCATGGCAATCATCGGTGGCGGCGTCATTGGCTGTGAATTTGCGAATATTTTGGCTTCCTTTGGAACGAAAGTAACGTTGATTGAATTATTGCCCCATTTGCTTGGAAATTTGGAAGAGGAATGCGCTTTGCTTACAGAGGAAGCTTTCAAAGAAAAAGGAATTCGCCTGATGCTGGGAACAAAAGTGGCAGAAATTCGGGATAGCGAAGATTGGGAAAAGGAAGTGGTTTGCTTAAAAGACAAGGAACCGATTTCTGTGGCGGCGGAATATGTTTTGGTTGCCACGGGCAGAAAAGCCAATACCGCAGGAATGGGCTTGGAGAAGATAGGCATTGCCATGGAGCATGGTTATGTGCAGGTGAATGATAGAATGGAAACCTCCCTGCCGGGTATTTATGGGGCGGGTGATGTAACAGGCAGAAGCTTTTTGGCGCATGCTGCGTATGAAGAGGGTGTTGTTGCTGTTGAAAACATTGTACATACGAAAAAAGAAATGAATTTTAAAGCGATTCCGAAAGCGGTATTCCTCGATACAGAAATTTCCTCTGTTGGCATGACTGAGGAAGAAGCGGAAAAATTGGGCTACAAAGTAATGACTGGCCGATTTTCATTGGCCGGCAATGGCAAAGCACAGGCAATGGGGGCAAAAAAAGGCGGTTTTGTCAAGGTCGTAGCCGAGAAGGAGAATCATCTTATTTTAGGAATTCATATGGCAGGACCTTCTGCTTCTGAACTGGTCACAATAGGCGCGTCCCTTATTACGATGGAGGCAATGCTTGAGGATGTTGAGGCGACGATATATCCCCATCCTTCTGTCGCAGAAGCCATCAGGGAGGCATGCCTGGACGCATTGGGGCGTGCGGTACATATGTAAAGGGGGAAGAACGGAATGAAATGTGCAAAAGGCCATTTTAAAAATGTGTATGCGGTAAGGATGGAACCGGGGGAAGATGTTATGGAAGAACTAACAAAGGTTTGTGCTAAATACAATATTTCCCACGGTGCAATTATAACGGCAGTGGGCAGCTTGGACGGCGCCAGTTTTTTTGACCCGGAGCCGTTGCAGGGACAAGAAGGGCTGTATGGGTATGGTGACTTGATTTCGCTTCCGGCCCCCATTGAATTGATTTCCTTGGACGGAATTATATGTGAGGGAGAGGCGGGAGATACCCAGTTTCATATTCATTGTGCATTGGCGGACAAAAGCGGCGTCGGCTATGGGGGACATTTTAAAGAAGGCAACCGGGTTTTAACAACAGTGGAGATGCTAGTTGGAGAGCTGGAAGGCATTTTTATGTCCAGAGCAATTGACCCATTGCGTGGTGTGCCTGTATTTACACCGAAACAGCGATAGAAGGCTATGCTTATGGAAGACTACATGGAGCTGATCGGCAATTCGGGTGTTTTAATAACCTACGCAGGTGCCCGTATTTTAATTGATGGGATATTCACGGGGGGCCAATATTTCAGCCAGCTTCCAAGAGAAATGAAAAAGGCTGTTTTTGGAATGGAAAGTGTTTATCGGGATATAGAGTATTTTCTATTTACCCATCGTCATTTGGATCATTTCTCGTTAGAATACATGAAAGAATATTTGCACCATAATCAAGTAAAAGCCGTATTTATGCCGCAAGTACAAAATAAAAAATGGGATAAATTAGAGCCACGAAGAGAGATGGAGGAGCATTTTTTCGATGTGGTGACGGTTTATGAAGGTGAATTTGGAGAATTCACAGAAATCCAGTTGCAGGAGCTGTGCAAAGTGAGGTTTTATCGAAGCAGGCATTTGGGCGGAGCGGATTATGCAGGTACAGTTCACTATATGATTGAGTTGATATTGCATAATCAAAGTTACCTTTTTACGGCGGATGCTGATGTAAAGGAAGATAATTTTGCCCAACTCATATCTAAAAAAAGAATAAAAACGGTGTTTGTGAACCCCCTGTTTTTCCAAAACCCGAAAGGACGGCGATTATTGGAGAAATTATATCCCAAACAAGTTGTAATATATCATATGCCCTTTGCGGAGGACGACCAATTTTTTCTGCGTAAAATAGCACAGGAATCGGTAGAAAAATTTCAAACAAATGCTTATGAGGCAGTTCTATTTAGTGAACCGAAGCAGCGTTTGGGTATGAATTAGAAATAAGAGAGTAAATACAGTTGAATGTTAAGAAAATTGTTGAATACATTGAGTTCTAATCAGGCTCAAACAAGAAGAAGCAGACATACTGCCGCTTTGCTTTCCTCCTCTGTAGTATGCACGCAATATTTGAAGTTCATTGCATTCAGAAAAATTCATGCAAAAATAAAAACCCGAGAGCGTTGTATTCTCGGGTTTTTATGTCTATAATGCCTATGATGGAGCCCTCTTGTCTACCGGAGTGAACGCGGAGTTGGATTAGCGTATTTTATAGTGCTTTAGACGAAAGAGATTGGGAAAGCAAATCGTTTTGAAAGAGAATGAAGATCATCGAGCCATCTATTGTGTGTAATTGTGCAGAAAATAGAAGCCGTGTGCTTGAAAAAATCAAAAAGCCCTTTTCATCTTTACCAAGGCCTATTATAATGTAGAAATTAGATGTGAAACGAAACATGAAACAGAGAGAAGGTGTTTTGGTGGAATGGACGGATTCTATTTCCTGCTTAAAGGGCATTGGAGAACAGCGGGAGAAAAAATTAAATAAGCTTGGTATTTACACCATAGAGCACCTTTTGTCCCATTATCCCAGAGACTATAAGGATCGTAGTAAGCTGGTGAAACTGGCGGAAATGGAACCGGAAACGGAGAGTACTTTTGTAGCCTGCTGCAAGGGTATGGGGGAGACAAGGCGGCATGGCCGCTTCACGCTGACCAGACTCCGGGTAGAGGATGAAACCGGGGAGATCGGCTTGTTATGGTATAACCAGCCTTATATGAAAACGGCATTGCAAGCAGGGGAGTGGTACCTGTTTACGGGAAAGCTGCAAAAAAAATATGGGCGTAAAGAGGTTTCTGTTTCAGAATGGGAAAAAATTGGAGAGAATTTTGCGGGAGGGCGGATTGTCCCTGTTTATACCGGCATGGAAGGCATTTCTCAAAAAATGCTGCGGGGATTTATGGAGGAAGCCTTGGAGCTGGTGCAGGGTGGTCTTACCGAGGGCCTCCCAGTATGGGTGCGCAAAGAATATCATCTTGCGGAACGCAATTTTTCTATCCAGGAAATTCATTTTCCAAAAACAGAGCAAAGCTTTTATGATGCAAGAAGAAGGCTGGTATTTGAAGAATTTTTCATGTTGCAAGGGGCTTTATACTCCTTAAAAGCGGTATCTCTTCAAAAAAAATGCGGTTTTTTATTAAAGAAAAAAAAGGCGCTCCAAGCCTTTCAGGAGCATCTGCCGTTCCGTCTTACAAAGGCGCAGCAGCGGGTGTTAAAGGAACTGGAAGACGATATGACCTCGGGCATACAGATGAACAGGCTGGTGCAAGGGGATGTCGGCAGCGGTAAAACGGCGGTGGCTATGGCGGCGGCCTATTGGGTGATTGAAAATGGGTATCAGGCTGTTTTGATGGCCCCCACAGAGGTGTTGGCGCAACAGCATTTTCAATCCATTTCCCCTATTTTTGAAAGCCTTGGTATTTCCACCGTGCTTTTGACAGGCGGGCAGAGAGTAAAGGAAAAGCGGCTGGCCTTGGAGAAGATATCCTCGGGGGCGGGGGAAATGGTGATCGGCACCCATGCGGTCATCCAAAAAGGGGTGGCATACCATAAGCTAGGGCTTACCATTACCGATGAACAGCATCGTTTTGGTGTGCGGCAGAGAGGGACATTAAACCAAAAAGGAGAATTTCCCCATGTTTTGGTTATGACCGCCACACCCATTCCCCGCACGCTTGCGTTAATTTTGTATGGAGATTTGGATGTTTCCACAATTGATGAATTGCCCCCGGGCAGGCAAAAAATAGACACCATGGCAGTCACCGGCGGTTACCGTGAGAGAATTTATGGGTTTATGGAAAAACAGGTGCAGGAGGGCAGACAAGCCTATGTGATTTGCCCTATGATTGAGGAAAATGAAAAACTGGAAGTGCAATCTGTGCTCAACTATACTGAAGAGCTGCAAAAAAAATTACAGCAATGCGTTGTGCAATGTGTCCACGGAAAAATGAAGCCCAAGGAAAAGCAGGAGATCATGGAAGGGTTTGCAAACGGTGGAATTCAGGTGCTGGTAGCAACCACGGTGATCGAGGTGGGGATCAATGTGCCCAATGCGGTGATTATGTTAATTGAAAATGCGGAGCGCTTTGGCTTGGCCCAGCTGCATCAGCTGAGGGGGCGGGTAGGCCGTGGCAGTGAAAAATCCTACTGTATTCTGGTGAGTGATGCCAAGTCGAAAATTGCCAAGCAACGTCTGAAAGCATTGGTTGATTCGGAGGATGGCTTTGAGATTGCCGAAATGGATTTAAAGCTAAGGGGCCCTGGTGATTTTTTCGGAACCAGACAGCATGGCTTGCCGGAGCTTAAAATTGCCAATCTTTATCAAGATATGCCCGTACTCATGGAAGCACAAAAAGCTTGTGCAAAACTGATGAAAATAGATCCCTTGTTGGCGCAGCCGGAGCACGAAGAACTCAAAAAAAGAGTTGCAAAGCTTCTGGAGGGAAAAGCCTTAGAGCTATAAAAATAAATCCATGGTTTTTACGGTAAAAAAGGATAAAAATAAGTTTTTGAATCAGTTTATTATGAAAAGAGGAAATTACAGAAGAAGCAGAGAGGATTTCCTCTTAAAACCCAGAAGGGGCTGGCTTGAAAAGACAAAGAAAAGTTTGAAACATAAAAAAAGACCACCCTGCGGGTGGCTTTTTGAGAGTTTAGTTTGCTGCGTTAACATTGACAGCGCGTGTCTTACGGCTATCCTTGGGATCAGCTTCTGTGTCAAAAGTAACTCTCTGGCCTTCGTTTAAAGACTTAAAACCGTTGGACTGGATAGAAGAAAAATGTACAAATACATCATCCCCACCATTGTCGGGTGTAATAAATCCAAAACCTTTTTCTGCGTTAAACCATTTTACTGTACCGTTATTCATATCAGTACCTCCTAAAAAAATTATCTCGGTCATATAAATAAAAAGCTCTTAAGTTGTAGTCAGATAATAATTATCGGCTAGAACTTAAGAGCGAATAATCATATATACGAAACAATTTGATTATACATGATAAACCCTGAATTGTCAAACATTTTAAGCATAATTTTTAGAAAAATTGCCATTAAAGCAGTATTTTAAGTTGCAATGCTTGCGTAAGACAAAAACATTGATTTTTCTCGGCTTCACGGCAAAAACAAACACAAGAAAATATCGTCGTGGGAGGCAAAAATGTACCCATATCACAACAAAATAAAACAGCGAATAAAAAACGGCGAGCTTAGAGGATACTATTATTGTACGGCGTATCCCAAAATTGGCGAATGTCTGGTGTTAGTATTTCAGACCGAGCCGCTATTAAGGCCCATAAGACCCCATAAATATCAAGAATACCTTATCCTGCTGGCAGAGGCAGGAGACAGCATACAGGATTATGGAATTAGGCAGCAATAAGCTGCAAAAAATATGGTTCAGTCTTCCCTTTCCCTCCAATAAAAGGATTACCCATCTATATTGCGCATGACTGCCCAAATTCCCTCTAAAGGCTCATATTCGTGCTGCAATAATTCTGACAGGCCCCTTCCAGCTGCATTTGATGCAGATCGGTATAGTAAAGGATACATCGCCGATACCGCAGAATCTTTACAAGCAGGTTGGGGTGGGACATACAATCATCCAACACCATCATTTTCTCCTCATCGGGAAATTCCAGAGAAGGATTGATAAACACAACAGGCTGGTCGATATACATATATAAAATACGTTTTAGTATGCCGATTTGTGGTGCTGCAATGGCCCGGCCTGCACCGTATTTTTTGCGGAAGATCAGAAGGGTGTCATGCAAATCCGTCACAATCTTCGGCAAATCCTCATATTCCTGGGGCACTACCGGGGCAGAAGGCTGATATAATACAGGGTTTCCTAAAAGTAAAATTTTTCGCTCCATGTCCATCACTCCTTTTGTTTTTATTTCGTATATATCTCTTTTTGGAAAGGAACAATAGCGAACATAGTTTCTTTTTTTCCGTGCTTTGGGTTGCTCTTTGCGCCTTTCTCCAGTATAATACTTGCATAAGGAAAGAGAGGGGAAGGCGAATGATCTCTTATATCAAGGGAGTCTTGGTGCATCGGGGAGAAAACGGAATTATTGTGGAAACCGGCGGAATCGGCTATCAAATTTTTGTTTCTGCTGGAATGCTTTCAACACTTCCGGAACTGCATCAGGAAGTTAAGGTTTTTACCTATATGAGTGTAAAAGAGGACGGAATCTCTCTTTTTGGGTTTTCTTCCAAGGAAGAACAGGAAATGTTTCTGAAGCTGCTTACGGTGGGCGGTGTTGGCCCCAAGGGGGCTTTGGGCTTTTTGTCCCAGCTGACGCCCCAAGAACTGATTATTGCAATTTTATCGGCAGACGTAAAAACCCTTTCAAAAGTCCCCGGTGTAGGCAGAAAAACGGCTCAGCGGGTTATTTTAGAATTGAAGGATAAGTGCAGTACGGAGGATGCCATGGGCATTTCTATGGAGAAGGCGGCGGAACCGGGGATTGCCGGTGGCGAAACATTTGAAGCCATGGATGCTATGACGGCATTGGGCTATAGCCGCAGCGAGGCGGCCAAGGCGGTCAGACAGGTGGCGGCGGAAGGCATGACAACGGAAGAAATTTTGAAGGCGGCATTGAAAAAAATGCTTACATTTTAGATAGAAGCGGGTGTTACCATTGGAGAATCGACGCATACTGACGGCTGCCCTTGGTGAGGAGGATCGGGAATTTGAACCGAAGCTCAGGCCGCAGCAGCTGGACAGCTATATCGGTCAAGAAAGTGTGAAGGAAAATTTAAAGGTGTTTATTCAGGCGGCGCAGCAAAGGGGCGAGGCTTTAGACCATGTGCTCTTGTATGGCCCGCCGGGCTTGGGTAAAACAACCTTGTCTAATATTATTGCCAATGAAATGGGTGTGCATATTAAAACCACCTCCGGCCCGGCCATTGAGCGGGCGGGAGATATGGCGGCGGTGTTAAACAGCTTGAATGAGGGAGACGTTCTTTTTATAGATGAAATCCATCGTCTGAACCGCATGATCGAAGAAATTTTATACCCTGCCATGGAGGACTTTGTCATTGATATTATGATTGGAAAGGGCCCCGGCGCCCGGTCTGTCAGGCTGGATTTGCCGAAGTTTACACTCATTGGCGCCACAACGAGAATTGGGCTGCTTACGGCACCGTTACGGGATCGGTTTGGCGTGGTACAAAGGCTGGAGCCCTATGAGGTGCATAGCTTGAAAACAATTATCTGCCGTTCGGCGAAGGTTTTGCAGGTTGGGATAGACGAGGACGGTGCGGGGGAAATTGCCCGACGGTCCAGGGGAACCCCGAGAATTGCCAACCGTCTTTTAAAAAGAGTGCGGGATTTTGCCCAAGTGCGGTATCAGGGAAAAATAAACGGTGAGGTTGCCCGCTGTGCCTTGGATTTGTTAGAGGTTGATAAATTGGGGCTGGACTTGATTGACAGAAAAATGCTGTTGATGATGATTGAAAAATTCGAGGGGAAGCCTGTGGGATTGGATACCATTGCGGCCTCCATCGGGGAGGAACCGGAGACCATAGAGGATGTGTATGAGCCCTATTTATTGCAGCTGGGCTATATTCAACGTACCCCAAGGGGGCGGGTGGTCACCGGCGCAGGCTATGCCCATTTTGGGAAGAAGCCGAAAGAAAGCTGAAATATGGTAGAAAAATAAAGGAGAAGCCTATGAAACTAAGCATTGATGAATTTATTGAAACGGTAAAAGAAGAGTTGCTTTGCTATGAGGAAATGGAACAGCTATGCCTTAAATGGGAGAAAGAATTCAAAGTTTGGCTGGAGAAAAACAAGGGGAAGGACAAGGATATTCTACTTGAAAAAGGTGGGATCTTCTTTAAAATTAAGGATGAAGAGGAAATTTTCGAGATTGCAAATGCCTATATGGATGCCATAGAGGAAGGCAGTGTAAAGCAATATTGGGAAAAGTTTTAGGCTCTTTTCTTTATAGACGAAAGATATTTGCATGGAAAGGGCTTCCGGTTTTTCCAGGGGCTAATTTATAATATGGTTATAACATGGGTTTGATAGGAGGAGAACGAACGAGAATATGCGTATTTTTAAAAAGTTTATCAAGTATTATAAACCGTATCGGTTTTTGTTTTATATGGATTTATTTTGTGCTTTGCTGGTTTCGGCGGTAGACCTTTCGTTTCCGCTGATTTTAAATATTCTCAACCGCGGCCTTTTTCTGGGAGAAGCGCAGAATATTATAAAAACCATTGGTTATGTGGGCATCGGCCTTTTGGCTATGTATGTGGTGCGTTATTTTGCCCAATATTTCATAACCTCTTGGGGCCATATTATGGGGGCCCGGATGGAAAGCGATATGCGGCGTGATTTGTTTTCTCATTTGCAGAAGCTGAGTTTTTCTTATTATGATAAAAACAATACGGGGGATATGATGTCCCGCATTGTATCCGACCTGTTTGATATTTCGGAGCTGGCCCATCATGGGCCGGAAAATATATTTATGTCGGTGCTGAAGCTTTCGGGGGCATTTTTTATTTTGCTTTTGCTAAATGTGAAGCTGACACTGATTTTAATTGCCGTTACCGTGGGCATGATTCTATTTTCTTTTTATAGAAACAAAAGGATGCGGGCGGTTTTTTTAGATAACCGGATGAAAATTTCCGGGGTAAATTCCCGGGTGCAGGATAGCCTTGCGGGGATTCGAGTGGTAAAATCCTTTGTGAATGAGGCCTATGAAAACGAAAAGTTTGAAGAAAGTAACCAACATTTTCTCCATTCCAAAAACAAAAGCTATCGTGCCATGGGGGGATATATGGCGGGGAATTCCTTCTTCCAAGGCCTTTTCTATACAATCATTATCGTAGTCGGCGGTATTTTGATTGCAAAGGACGAGTTGGTTTCTACGGATTTAGCCCTTTATGTTTTATATGTGAACATTTATATGAATCCCATTGAGTTGTTGTTGAATTTTACTGAGCAGTTTCAAAAGGGCTATGCCGGTTTCCGTCGGTTTACCGAAATTTTGGATACGGAGCCCGATATTACAGACGCACCCCATGCCGCAGTGCTGAAAAATGTAAAAGGGGATATTGAATATCGCAATGTTTCGTTTAGCTATGAGGACTCCGTCAAGGTTTTGAATCATATCAATGTGCAGATCAAGGCGGGGGAAACCATGGCGTTGGTCGGCCCCTCCGGCGGGGGGAAAACCACCTTTTGCTCCTTGCTGCCAAGGTTTTATGAGGTGACTGATGGTGCTGTGCTGATTGACGGGCAGGATATTCGCTCTTTAACCTTGAATTCCCTGCGTTCTGCCATTGGTATTGTGCAGCAGGAGGTTTATATTTTTGCAGGCAGCATCAAAGAAAATATCGCTTACGGCAGGCTGGAGGCAACGGACGCAGAAATTGAGGAAGCGGCGGCAAATGCCAATATTCATGAATTCATCTGCGCTCTGCCCGATGGATATGATACCTATGTGGGGGAGCGGGGCACCCGCCTGTCCGGCGGGCAAAAGCAACGCATTGCCATTGCCCGGGTGTTCCTAAAGAACCCAAAAATCTTAATTCTTGATGAGGCTACCTCGGCGCTGGATAACGAAAGTGAACGGTATATTCAGCAATCCTTGGAGAGGCTTTCTGAAAACAGAACCACAATTGTCATTGCCCATAGGCTCAGCACCATCCGCAATGCCGATGAAATTGTGGTTTTGACGGACGAAGGCATTGCAGAGCGGGGCAAGCATGAGGAGCTGCTTAAAAATAACGGGACCTATGCCCGGTATTACAATATGCAGTTTGAGGGCATTGAGGGGAAATAGAAAAAAGCCTGCTTTCGCAGGTTGAATTCCCATGATGCAAGCCCTTTCCAGAAGGGAAGCAATAGTGCAATAAAAAAGACTGGTGTCAGAGAGAATTTTCTCTGGTACCAGTCTTTTATTGTCGGGTGGGCTATTCCGAATCTTCAAGAAGCCCCCAAAACTCTTTTTTGGTTATCTTCTTTAAATTTCTCCATTTCGGCTCATTTTCGTAGTCCCCGTAGTCGTAACGACAAATGGCTTTAAACCGGCAATAGCCGCAAGGGGTTTGATCGTTTTTGCGATAGGGTGAGGGGAAGATGGTACCACTTTGCATATCGTTTCCAAGCTCCGCCGCCCGATGGATCACAAAGGACAGCAAAGCATCGTATTGCTTTTGATCAGCAAGGTAGGCGGAGGCGGAAGGCTCCCCTTTTTTTGTGTATCCCACAGGAACAATGGCGGAGCTTTTCCCCTTGCAATCCTCCATGAAAATATGGTCAAGCCCTTGAATGACGGCATCCTCCTGCAAAATCAGCCCGGACATCTGCATTTTTTGATATAAGGCCTCCTCAATTTCCGCGGCACTCATTTCTTCATTGAGGGAGAGGGTGGGATCCGCAATTCTAAAATAGAAAATGCCACCCGGTTTCATGGGGGTGTTTGTTTTTTCATAATGTTTTAAATAGGCATCCAAATAAATCAACAATTGCAGCTGCAGGCCATAGAAAATATCCTGAAAGCTAAAGGCTTTTGTGCCGGATTTGTAATCAATAATTTTAGCGTAGCGACTGCCGTTGGCGTCCAATAAATCTACACGGTCAATTTTCCCCGAAAGAATTAATTGCTTCCCCTCTGCCAATGCAATGACAATGGGGGGCAATTCCTCATGGTTTCCAAAGCCCACTTCGTAGCCATGGGGGACGAAATCCCCATTTTTCAAATGCTGCACCAGTGTCCATGCCGCCCGGGCAGAAACGCGCTTTAAGCGGCGGATCAGATATTGATTGGCGGCGGTGTCCATTAAAATTTGTTCGCCCAGCTTGGGTGCCGCAAGGTCTACGGCTTCGCAGATCATTTCTTCTGTTTTTTCTTTGGATAAACCCTCCCAAGAGAGGTTTTCAGTTTTTATTTTGTTGGAAAACAACTCTAAAACTTCGTGGAACAAAAGCCCTAAATCCGGCGTTTGCAGCCGATAAAGCCTGCGCTCTGAAGCCTTTAGCCCATACTCGACAAAGTAGGAAAAGGGGCAGGCCGCAAAGCGTTCCAAGCGGGATACACTGGAGAATAATTTTTCTCCATACAAGGCTTTGATTGTTTTTGGCGAGAGCCGTTCCTGTTTTTTGGCTGTGTTCAGCCCTCTGCGCAGCAAGGAAAGACGCTTTTTCCATGGCGGTGCAGCGGCAAAAAAAGAATAAATATCCTGCCAAAGGGGCTCCATGGCGGCACCCTTTTTATGCCCGCGCATATGCTCTCCCAAAAGATGAAAGGCGGCAGGCGGCACTATTTCCTCGGGCTGAAGCCCTGAGTAAGGCTGAATTTTTAAAGTGCTGTCCATGCGGCAAAGGCGGTCGATGAGGGGGGAGGGAAAGAGGGCTTTTCCTTCGACTTCCCCATTGGCAAAGGTGAGAAACAGGCCCCTTGCAGGACGGGTCAGCCCCCGATATATCAAAAATTGCTCTTCAAAGGCTTTTTGCCTGCCGCCACCGGCCAATTCCATACCTGTTTCCGTTAAAAGCTGCCGCTCCGCCTCTGTAAAAATACCTTGGGGCTGAGAGGGGGCGGGCAAAATGCCCTCGTTTACACCGAGAACGAAGAGATACTTGATTTCCGGCAGACGGGAGCGTTCAATATCACCAACCACCAGACAATCCGTTGTAGGGGGGATAAGGCCCATGGTGCATTTTTGCAGCCCAGCGGAGAGTATTTTGGCGGCCTCCGCCAAGGTCATAGGCTCCTCCCCCAGAATTTCTGCGGCTTTCTCCAAGACCTGCATCAAAAGCTGCCAAATTTGACGATGCTCTTCTGCTTTTGCAGGACTTCCACGCTCTATGGCCTCATCTGTCCAGAGGGAAAGGGTTTGAGCCACCTGTAAGGTTTCCAAATGAAAAAGTATGCGTGATATCAATTCCCCAAGGGGATGCTTTGTTTTTTTATTGCCTTGCAGCAAGGGCAGAAATGGCTCCATAAATTGCTGCCGCAGATGGTTCATTTCTTCTATAACAGCCTCTCCCTCTTTTTTTACACCGTATTCCCATCTGTCCTTTTTCCATTTATACCCCTTGATGCCGTAAGCCAGTACATAGTTTTCCAAAGCATCCAGTTCTCCATGGGAAAAAGGCACAAGCCCTGATTTTAGATAGGAAAAAACGTGTTCATAGCGAAAATCAAACACCAGACAATCCAGCATAGCCGTTACCATGGTGATGAGGGGATGGGCTGTAATCTCCCTGCGGCTGTCTATAAAGCAGGGGATGCCGTATTCCTTCAAAATACCCCGCAGGCTTTTTTCATAAACCGCCATGGCATTGGTCACGATGGCAATTTCCCGGTACCGCAGGCCTTCTTCCCTGACAAGGCGTATGATTTTGCCTGCGGCAAAGGCGATTTCCTCCTGCTTGGTTGGGCAGGCACAGAGGACAACGCTTTCTGACAGGGAGCATTTTTTATGATACCCCTGAAAATAGTATTTCTCCAAGGCCTTTAAGGCTGCCGTCTCCGCCCGATGGTTTTCCGTCAGAAAAACCGCAGGCTCTATGGCAATGCCCCGCTCTTGGGCAAGGCGCACCAACTTATTTTTTGTGGTATAAGGCTCATAAAAAGGGGCGGAAGGGGGGTAAAAAGACGCCCCAAAGCTATTTTTATCCATGGGCAGGGTGATGGTTACCTTTGCCGAAAGCTTTAATAAATGCTCGATGACAGAATACTCTTGGGGAGTAAAGCCATAAAAGCCGTCAAGCCAAAATTCTGTATTTTGAAAGGGCTCTGTACATTGTAGCTGTGCCGCCAAAAGAGAAAGGGTTTCATCCCCGGAAATATAGTCTTTGTTTATAAATTGAATATATCCATCATATATTTTTGCTAAGTCGGAAAGCTTTTGCGCCACGCCCTGGGGCAGGGTTTTTGCCTTTTCCGTTAGCTGACTTGGCTCAATGTAGTACTGAAAAAATTCCGAAACGGTAAGGCCCAGCTGATCCACAAAGCCGCTCTTATCCATGGCGTTGCGGAAAAAAGAGAGGTTTTCTTTTTCTCCAAGCAAAACCTTCTGCAGTGCCATAGATTTCCCAATATCCCCTAAGCTCACCTTCTGCCCCATACCGTTTTTTGCAAAAATCTGGTGGGCAAGGCGGCCGAAGCTCAGCACCTCTGCAAAAAGGATGACATTGTTGGGGCTGCGGGCAATTAAATCCCGCTCGGTCTGTGAGGTAAACTGCTCAGGCACAATAAAAATTTGCCGGCCCGTGCCAGTCGTTTGTTTTTTTATAATTTCATCCATGCAAAGATGGGTTTTTCCCGTACCGGCAGTTCCGATGATAAAGCGCAGTGCCATGGTAACAGCCTCCTTTTTCTTATCATGATACCCAAGTATGAGCTTTTTTTCAAGGCAAACTTGTACAGCGGAATAAAGGCGGCTTGACAAACATAAGGTAAGTTAAGGAAATGTATTTGAGGAGGGAGCAAGGTGAGCGGCACGAAGTTTGTGGTAGTAAAATTGAAGGAGCTCATCAAAACGGTGGTTTTTGCTGTATTGGGCGTGATTATTTTAGTAGGATTGATTTGGTTTTTCTTAAGCTTGGGCAATCGTGATTCGGGTACATATCGGGATGGGGTGTATCATACCCAGGTGGCCTTGGGCAGTGAAAGTGCCATGGTTTCCATTACCATTGAGGATGGAAAAATTGAAGATGTGGCATTATCCGAGGTTTCGGAAAGCACAATGGTGTTCTATCCCTTACTGCAATCGGCCGCCGATGAGGTGTGCAAGGAGGTTGTAAAAACCCAGTCTTTGACCATTCAGGTTTCAGAGAAAAATGCATACTCGGCCCAAGCCGTTTTGGAAGCGGTGGCAAAAGGCCTGCAGGAAGCGGAGAAATAAGAAGCACAAAATGAAAAGGTGCTGTGATGCATAAAAGCTGTTTCCTATGGATTAAGGAAAAGGAAGCTTTCAATACTTGGCGGCAATTGCGGCGCTTGGAGCTACAGAAGTAAATAAATTTGGGTGGTTGTTCAAAAAGAATGAGACGGCCATCCTATTTTATTGCAAAAACGATTCCATAGTTGTCCAAGAAAACTTGAAAAAGAGAGGATGTTTCATCCTGTGTATTATTTTTTGTTCCGATCCGTATGCTCGTTCATATTTTTTGAAAAAAAGCATATATTTGAAAACAGGAGGGATGAGGTATGACGGATAAAGAACGAAAGCGGCGCAGAATAGAAATGGAAAAAAGAATGAGAGACAGACGAGAAGGCCGGAATTCTTCTGAAAGTTCTTTTAAAGGATTATTGTTGTTTCGTACATATGTAACAGTCATTTTGGCAGGGGCTTTGCTATTGGTTTCGGCCTTTCATACAGAAACCTCCGAGGCGGTTTGCAGCAGGCTCAAGGAAACCATTGCCTATCAAATGCCCGCAGAGGATATTACCATGGCAAAAGACAAACTGTTTGCCCTTTGGAAAGACAAAAATATTACCCTGCCTGCATTTAATGAAAAGGAAAAAACGAAGGAAGATAAGGTGTACAAACCGGATTTAGAGGAGTCTCCCTAGTGTTGTTGCATGGTCCTTCTTAAATTGGGAGAAAAAGCAGGAAGGGTGGATCAACCCTGCCGAAGGAATCATAACCTCTTCCTATGGGGTGCGGAAAAACCCTGTTCTGGATAAAATAGAATTTCACAATGGCATAGACATTGCTGTGGTTACGGGAACGGAGGTGGCCGCAGTACGCAGCGGTGTGGTTACGGTAATTCGTACGTCGTCAACCTTTGGAAAAGTGCTGGAATATGAAACCGAGGATGGGTATCGTGTGATGTATGCCCATTTGTCGGAGGTTTTGGTACAGAAGGGGGATAAAATAAAGCAAGGAGATGTTGTAGCAAAATCTGGGAATACAGGGCTTTCCACCGGGCCCCATTTGCATTACAGCATCTGGAAAGAAAGCAAGCTGGTGGATCCTATGGAGTATGTGGATTTAAAATATACACAGGAGGTTGCGGCGGAATACGCTGCAAGGGGGGCAAGCATATGATGAAGCAAGCAATGGTGAAGGTACATCCGCTGTTTTTGGTATTCGCAGCCATGTTTTATTACTTTAAAATGCAAGGAATCCTTTGGGATATGCTTTTTTGCTGGGCAATACAAGAGGGAGGATATGCTTTTTTTTGTTGGCGCAAGGGCATGAGGATCAAGCATTGGCTGTTTACCCCTTTGGGCATTCGGGCGGATTTTTTTCATTCTTCCGTTTCCTTTGAACAAAAGCTCAAGCTGCATTTTATGGGAAGCCTCCTTGGCATTCTTTTGGGTGTGATACTGTTTGCACTGGAAAAGGGAGACTTGGCCCTTCTTTCGCTGTTGTTGGCAGGGGCACGTCTTTTTCCCAGTTTACCGATGGAGGGCGGAAAAATCTGGCTTGCCCTTTTGGGGAAATGGAAAGGCACCTTGCGTGGGGCGGGGTGGCTTACAAAGGCGGGCGCTGGTATAGGGTATGGCCTATGCGCTTTCGGTATGATGCTTTCTCTTGTACTTCCCATCGCATTTTTGCTGCTGCCTGTGGGCTTATACTTGATTTATGTGAATCGCCATGAATTTCTCCAAATCGCGAAAAATCTATATACAGAGATGCTGCAGGAAGGACAAAAGCCCTTGCGGGAGGTGGCCGTTTCGGGAAGAGAAACCCCTTTTGAGCTGGCATTGCATATGAATCCCTATGAAACCATTTATTTTTTGCGGGAGAAGGAGGGCGGTGTTTCCCAAGAGCGGGTGATGCTGGCACTATTTGCGGAAAAAGATACCCATTGGCTCTGGAAAATTGCAGATCAAAAAAATTATGATGCAAAAACCCCACAGTTCGGGTATGATGATATGGAGTAGATCATCGGAGGAAATGGGTGTGGATATGAAGCGTGTTTTATTGGATATTGAAGAAGGAATGATCAGAGTTGCCTTGATTGAGGAGGGCAAGCTGGTGGAATTATATTATGAAACAAAAAGAGAAGAAAGCTTAGTTGGCAATATTTATATGGGCCGGGTGGACAATGTCATTCCCAATTTGCAGGCCTGCTTTGTGGAGATCGGCAGTGCGAAAAAGGGATATCTTTATTATGGGAGCAAACGGGCAGTTTCTGACGGCGGGAAGAACCCCTCCAAGCCGAAGGTGGGGGATACTGTGCTGGTGCAGGTAGAAAAGGACGCTGTGGGAAGCAAAGGGGCTGTTTTAACACAGGGGATTTCCTATCCGGGGAAATTCCTTGTTTTGGTGGAAGAGGACGGGGAAATCGGTGTTTCCCGCAAGATTACCTCAGGGGAAGAAAGGGAGCGCATCCGCCAAATTGTAAAGAAGCTTTTGCCCCAAGGGTATGGTGCTGTTGTCCGTACAAATGGAGAGGGACAAGAGGAGGAAGCGTTCCAAAAGGAGATCAAGGTACTGCTTGCCCGGGCAAAGACCATTCGGCAGTCACAGTACCGCATGGCGCCAGCCCTGCTTTTGCGCCAAAGCCGCCCCATAGAAAAAGCGGTGCGGGATTATTATAGTGAGAAAATAGACGAATTTATTGTCAATGACAAAGAAGCCTATGATGCTCTATTGGAAACCAAAGATTTTAACGGGGCAAATCAGCCGGCATTGCAGTTTTATCAGGAAAAGCTGCCCCTGTTTGAATCCTATTTTGTGGAAAGCCAAAGCCATAAGGCCTTGGAAGAAAAGGTATGGCTGAAAAATGGAGGTTTTTTGGTCATACAGGAAACAGAGGCCTGTGTTGTCATTGATGTAAATTCAGGGAAGGCCGCAGGTAAAGGGGATTTGGAAAAGGCCATACAAAAAACCAATCTGGAAGCCGCTCAAGAGGTGGCCAGACAACTGCGCCTACGGAATCTTTCCGGCATCATTATCGTTGATTTTATTGATATGACCAGCCTGGAGCACCGCAACCTTGTGACCAAGGCTTTGGCGGCCGCAGTGGAAAAAGACCGCATTCAGACGGTTGTTGTGGGCATGACGGAACTTGGCTTGATGCAGATGACAAGGAAGAAAACCCGCCCCAGCCTTTCGGCGCAAATGATGACAAAATGCCGTCAATGCGAGGGACGGGGCAGGGTGCCTTCCATTGACTGGACGGTAATCAAAATGCGGCGTGAGGTGGAAGGCATTTTGGCCAATACGATTTACAATACGGTGCGGGTGCAGGCGGACAGCAGACTTTTGTATGCGTTTCAAGGCAAAGAGAATGCATATTTGGACAAGCTATTTCAAAAATTTGGAAAAATGGTTTTTTGTGAAAGCAAAGAAGACCTGCTTTTTTCTCAGTATCAAATTATAAAAGAAAAATAGGCGCAATTTGGCTAGTTTGAACCGAATTTGCGGTTTTTTCTCAATTTTTCCATACTTATTTGTTACTGGTACTGTAATGTGTTGAATTGTTTCTTGACACGTCTAGTAAAAAGTAATAAAATGAGATAGTGTTTTATAACACTACTTAATGGTATGTGAAAACAAAAATAGAATTGTGACAATGTACTTTGAAAACTGAATAAGGGGAGGTGTTTTTCATAGAGCCGATAAGTGTAATCTGTGCTGTAATTGGCATACTAGTGGGCGCCGCCTGTGGAATCTTTTATCGTAAACGTATTGCGGAAGCAAAAGTCGGTGTGGCTGAAGAAAGAGCCAAGAAGATTGTTGAGGATGCGGCAAAAGAGGCAGAGGGGCGCAAAAAAGAAATACTGCTGGAAGCCAAGGAAGACAGTATCAGAACAAAAAACGAGTTAGAAAAGGAAGTTCGTGACAGAAGAGGCGAGCTTCAAAGAAATGAAAGAAGATTGTTCCAGAAGGAAGAAACCTTGGATAAAAAAACGGAAGCTCTGGAAAGAAAAGACGAGCTGATGATCAAAAAACTGGAAGCATTGGAGAAACAAAAAGAAGAAACAAAGGAACTCCATGCAAAACAATTACATGAGTTGGAGCGTATTTCAGGCTTAACCACCGAGGAGGCAAAGAATTATATTCTGGCCATGGTGGAAAATGACGTGAAGCACGAGGCAACCTTGATGATTAAGGAAATTGAAGGAAAAGCAAAAATGGAGGCCGACAGACGCTCCAGAGAAATTGTTGCCAATGCAATTCAAAGATGTGCGGTTGATCATGTGGCGGAAACCACGGTTTCTGTTGTTCAGCTTCCAAATGATGAAATGAAGGGGCGTATTATCGGCCGTGAGGGCAGAAATATTCGTGCTCTGGAAACATTGACGGGGATTGACTTAATTATTGACGATACACCGGAGGCAGTTATTCTTTCCGGTTTCGACCCAATCCGTAGGGAAATTGCAAGACTTGCTTTGGAAAAACTCATTGTTGACGGGCGTGTTCATCCATCCCGTATTGAGGAAATGGTGGAAAAGGCCAGAAAAGAAGTTGAAGTTATCGTTCGGGATGAAGGCGAGGCGGCTACTTTTGAAACTGGTGTAAATGGTTTGCATCCTGAGCTTGTAAGGCTTTTGGGCAAACTGAAGTATCGTACCAGCTATGGACAGAATGTGTTAAAGCACTCCATAGAGGTTGCCCATTTGGCAGGGCTTATGGCTGCCGAGCTGGGTGTGGATACAACACTGGCAAAAAGAGCAGGCTTACTTCATGATATCGGTAAAAGTGTGGATCATGAGATGGAAGGTTCCCATGTTAGTATCGGTGCAGGGCTGTTAAAGCGCTACAAGGAGAATCAGCTGATTATCAATGCCGTTGAGGCACACCACGGTGATGTGGAGCCTCAGAGTATTGTGGCTGTTTTGGTACAGGCGGCGGATGCCATATCTGCGGCTAGACCAGGTGCAAGACGTGAAACTCTTGAATCTTATATTAAGAGGTTACAAAAGTTGGAAGAAATTGCGGACAACTTTAAAGGCGTTGAAAAATCCTTTGCGATTCAGGCGGGCCGTGAATTGCGAATTGTTATAATACCTGAGGATGTGAATGACGAAGGGATGACTCTTCTGGCAAGAGATATTGCCAAGAGAATAGAAGAGGAGCTTGAATATCCCGGTCAGATCAAGGTAAATCTAATCAGGGAAACGAGAGCGATTGAATACGCAAAATAAAAAGTTCACCCTCTCGGGGGAGCAAAATTTTACAAAAAAGGCACAGAATGAAAATTCTGTGCCTTTTTTATGTGGCTAAAAATCATTGCAATGCCATTTTATTTTAAATAATGATATTGTTTATTGGCCGTCAAAAGCAGGGAAATGGCCAGTATTACTGTCAGCCCTTCGGCAACGGGAATAGCCAGCCAGATGCCGTCGGTTCCCAACAGTTGAGGTAAAAACAGGATGCAGACGGTGACAAAAAAGAAGGTTCTTAAAAACGAAATTATGGCAGACAGCTTTCCGTTGGATAACGCCGTAAAAAATGACGAGGTAAAAATATTGATGCCAGCAAACAGGAATCCCCAGGCAAAAATATGATACCCCCGCAGGGCGATTGCATAGGTTTGTGTATGCTTGGGCGTAAAAATCCCAATGGTGGGGGTTGCCATGAGGAAAGAAAAAACAGAAATTGCAACAGAGGATACTATAATTATTTGAATACACAGTCTAAAAAGCCTTTGTATTCTCACCCTGTTCCCATTGCCATAAACAAAGCTGAAAATGGGCGCCACTCCATTGGAAAAGCCCATATAGGCCGAGGAAAATAAAAACTGTGCGTATAAAATAATTGTAATTGCGGCAACGCCATCCGCTCCCATCCGCTGCATCATGGTCTGGTTAAATAAAAAAGTGGTAATTGCCATGGCTCCGGAGGTGACCATTTCAGAGGAACCGTTTAAAATGCTGTTGAGAATCAATTTTCCAATCCATTTTGGCTTCACAAAATAAAGAATGGCTCGTGGCTTTGCAAAATACCAAAGGGGATATAGCCCGCCAATCAGAAAGCTGGATACAGTGCCCCATGCGGCGCCGGCAATGCCCAAATCCATGACTACAATAAAGAAATAGTCGAAAAATATATTTGCGATGCCGGAGATTGCATTTAACCATAAACCAAGGCGGGGCTTTCCCGCCGTTACAAATAAAGTCTGAAACAATATTTGAATGACCGATACGAAATATACTGACATCAGTATTTTGCCGTAATCAATGCAATAAGGCAAAAGTGTCTCGTTTGCCCCTAAAAAACGGCACAAGGGTGTGATAAAAATCAAGGCAAAGAGGGAAAGTAAAATGCCCAATAGGGCGGTAAATAAGGTAATCAATGTAAAGCTGCGCCTTGCCTCTTCTGTATGGCCTTCTCCCAGCTTGCGGCCGATGATGGCGCTTCCCCCTGTGCCCAGCATAATGCCCACACCCATCATAATATTAATTAAGGGAAAGATGATATTAATGGCAGACAGTGCGTCTGTCCCCACATAGCGGGAAACAAAAATACCGTCAACGATGGTATAGGTAGCAACAAATACCAGCATAGTAATGGTTGGTAATGTAAAGCGCAGTAAAGAGGATAAGCGAAACTCCTGTGCAAGTTCATTTTGCATATCAATACCTCAATTCAAAATATACGAATGGTAACGGTCTGGAAAAATTACTCCGGATCAAATGCCTTTATTTTTGGTTGTAAGAAAATTTTAAGATGGCTGCACTTGTTGAAAGGGTGCCGACGTTGTCGACACCCTCTGCAACAGAACCGAATTAAAGGGCTTGCATTGCCTGTACTTGTTCCTCCTCGGGAGTCACATAAGTGGTACGGTTTGTCAAATAAATGACCATTCCCGGCTTTGCTCCGTTGGGCTTTTTGATATGCTTACGCAAGGTATAGTCCACGGGAACCATGCTGCTGTTTTTGGCTTTGCTGAAATAGGCGGCCAAATTGGCGGCCTCTTCTAAAGCGGTATCGCTTGCTTCCCCTGTGCCATTGGTACGGAGGATGACATGGGAACCGGGGATTTCCTTGGTATGCAGCCAGATATCCGTACTGTCAGCAAAGCGCAGGGTTAATTCGTCATTTTGTAGATTGCTTTTTCCCACATAAATGTCAAAGCCATCAGAGGAAATAAAATGTAAGGGTTTTGTTTTTTTGGCCTTTGGCGCACCCTTTTTTGGGGTCTGTCTGCGTACAAAGCCGCTTTCCGCCAGCTCCGCCCTAATTTCTGCCAAATCCGCCTCGTCGGCGGCGCTATCTAAGGCGTTTAATACACTTTCTAAATAAAGCAGCTCTTCATTGTTTCGCTTTTCCTGTGTTTCCAAGGCGGCAAGGGTACGCTTTGCCTTATTGTAGCGGGAAAAATATTTCTGGGCATTTTCCGCCGCAGTTTTTGTGGGGTCTAAGGAAATTTCAATTTCCTTCATGGCTTCATCATAAAAATCTGTGGTGCGAAAGGTGGTCATTCCCGGGGCAATGGCATAGATATTAGCCGTCAGAAGCTCGCCTTTTTTTCTCCAGCTTTCCATATCCGCCACGTCCCTGCGGGTTTTTTGCTGAATTTCTTTTTTCTTTACGCAGCGCTCTATGTTTAAGGTGACCGAACGACGCATATCGTGGGCCTTTTGCTTAATATGATAGGCATGATCCCGCTCTTGATAAAAGCTTTCCAATAATTGGGAAACAGAAGGAAAGGCTTTTTGTTCAAGGGCATGATATGCTGTCATTTCTATGACCGCAAAATCCAAAACACGATGGGAGTTTGGGTGGTAATAAAGCTTTGGAGAAAAAGCGGCCTGTCTCACCAGCTCCATCACTGCGGCAAAGGCATTAAATAAGGCTTCCCCTTCTGAGGGAGATATCTGCTGACAGCTGTCAGATGGCTCTAAGCCTGCACGAAAGCAAATTTCCCCTGCCATCATGGGGCTGATGCCTGTATATGTTTTATATAAAAAAACCTGCAGTTTTTGCCCTGCCTGTAGCTGCATGGAAAACAGAAAATCCGATTTTTCTAACAAAAGGGGATTTTTCTTGTTTTGGGAAGGGGGAAAGGTGTATTCTTTCCCGGGCAATACCTCCCGGACGGAGCTTTTTTCATGTGAAACTCTTTTGATCGAGTCTAAAATTTGCATATTATCATCCGTCAGAATGAGGTTGCTGTGCTTTCCCATAATTTCCAGAATCAAATTTTTTACAGTCATATCACCCATTTCGTTGGCTGATTCTATTTTTATCATAAGAATACGCTCAAAATCAGGCTGGTAAATATCTATAATCTTCCCCCCGGCAATATGTTTGCGTAAAACCATGCAAAATAATGGGGCTGTCATAGGATTTTCCTTGGTGGTTTGGGTAAAATGCATCCGTGGATTATTTGAATTTGCAGAAACCAATACTCTATGGACAACGCCTGTACCGCGAACGGTAAAACGAATTTCGTCCGCCGCAGGCTGGTAAATTTTATCAATTCTGCCGCCGATTAAGCTGCTTTTCATCTCCTGGGCAATTGCTGCCGCGGTGATTCCGTCTAAAGCCATAAGACGTTCCTCCTTTTATTTGTTTATGTGTGGTATAGTATAACACGGAGGGGAAAAATATGCACCGCAGAGAAATATTAAAATTAGATTAAAAAATAATGACTTTATTTTCGTTTTTTCTTGAAATTTATGTGGGCATAGTCTATAATG